>DGVB01000016.1 GCA_002395805.1 Bacteroidales bacterium UBA4295
CACTTACAGAAAATACACCCGTTAAGGTCTTTTCCGAAGCAATATCTGGTTTCTCGTGCGGAATATCTTGCGCTAAGCGAACAAAATAGCGTTTTGATTCGTTTTTTGACTCATACGTATTTATCCTATAATAATAGGAATTCTTTACATCTAAATGAACAAATTCAGCACGATGATTGGCTTCATCGCCCGATGTCCAATAGTCGCACCCTGTATATGCTGTTCCTGCAGCAGGTAAAAAGACAGCACCTGCGGCCTCTAATTTTTGCCATGCAACTTCATCATATACATTGTTCGCCCATTGATCTTTATCTTCCGTAAACGAAAGACCGTTAGGCAATTTGAAATTATCAGGGAATAATAATGCTCCGTTTACACCACAAACATATGCCAGGTTGCATAATTTATCTGCATTTGGCCTTTTTTCTATTATATAGTCCCATTCCCAGCTTGATAGCGAACGCCACAAATCGGGCGCATTACCACCGTTTTCGATGGAATTATACACTCCCCAGTCGTAGTTTCGGCTCTGCCGGATAAGAGATGAGTATCTCATAATGTAAGCCGACGGACCATAACCAAAGGGATTGTATTTGGCGGTCTCTGTAGGGTCGCCGATATTGATGGTGTCAGAAGAGGTGTCCCATGGCTGGAAATGGATGGCACGAGGGTCATTGGCAGTGTTGTCATAACCACTGGTTCCCCAACCAAAATTGTCAATCCAACCATTATAGTTCTCATCAACGAGTAAATTGTTGCATTTATTGCCACCCTCATATACACTTCCGATGGTAGCGTCTCCTACAAAGTCATATTGTCTTTCAGCAAACCGCCATGTGCCCGAAGAGGTCGTACCATCTATACGCGTGTGAGTGCCTTTAGCAGCATTAAATTGCAAATTGCCTTTTGAAAAAACAACCTGGTCACCATATTTATTAATGGTAAACTTACCGGGTAACGCACCTTCGGTGGCATGGATAGTTACTGCGCAGCAGAGAGCTGCGATGAATAAGAAAAATTTTCTCATAATGGTTTGTTGTTTTTGTTGAGCCTTTGACTCGGTTAATAGATATTGTTTGTTTTTTGTAACCCGGCGGGAAACCAATCCCGCCGAGCTTTGTACATTGTACTTTGTACTTTGTCCCTTTGTACTTTATTTCAATTCCGCGCCCTGCGCGTTATAGGTCTTGCCGTTGCGCTCAATATAGAGTTGACCGTCTTTGATGACCTTATTGGCTCTTCCCTTCAGGGAGGAGTCGGAGGTAGGCTGCTCTATGCCTTCGGTCCCCGGGATGGATTGGATGTTCGTAAATGCCTTCCAACCCTCGGCCTTCTTGTACGCTGCGAGTGTTCCGTCCGGCACATACACAGGTATGGTTTTCGGAACTTCGTGGAAGGTAAACTTAGTAGCGGTAGGCGGAGTAGTAGCCAGCGTAACGATTTGGGTTAGCGCTGTGCAACCGAACATAGCCAAATCGCCTAATGATTGGAGCGAAGCAGGGAATGTAATTTCCATCAGTGCGCTGCAATTTTCGAGCCCCTCAATACCGATTGTCTCCAACTGGTCGGGCAGGATAAGTTCGGTGAGATTAGAAGCAGCAACGAATGCCCCATCTCCAATTTCTGTGACGCTCTGAGGCACGGTATAAGAGGTACGCGAATGAGCAGCCGGATAATACATCAAAACAGTTTTATCTTTGTTGAACAACACATTTTCGGAAACGGTATAATTCGGATTATCGGAGGAAACGGCGAAATATGTTATGCTGGTACAGTGCGCAAAGGCCTCAGTACCGATATCTGTCAGTGTAGCAGGGATATAGAAACCCGTGATTTTATAGCAATTTTTGAATGCTCTATCTCCGAGCGTTGTGAGACTGTTACCAAACGAAACAGAGCCTGTGAATTTCGTACAACCATTAAAAGCGTTTTTTCCAATTCTGGTGAGCGTAGAGGGGAAATCACAAGTCGTTAGATTTTGGCACCCACAAAAGGCATTATCACCGATAGCGGTAGGATTGCCCCAGAAACGAACGGATTTTATTTCGTATATATAACTAGCCCAAGGGCTTTCGGCCTGGTTCGCATAATCTGCCATGGCGCCATTGCCATTAAAATTCATAACACCTGCTTCCGTGTTGAGATTGAAGGTCAAATCACCGGATGTGCCGTTGATGATTTCGGCAGAGATACTTGCGCAGCAGAGAGCTGCGATAAAGAGGAAAAATTTTTTCATAATTGTTTGTTGTTTTGTTGAGCCTTCGGCTCGGTTAATAGATGTTGTTTTTTTGTAACCCGGCGGGAAACCAATCCCACCGAGCTTTGTACATTGTACTTTGTACTTTGTCCCTTTGTACTTTGTCCCTTTGTACTTTACTTCACTTCTGCGCCTTGCGCGTTGTAAAGCGTTCCGTTGCGCTCGATGTAGAGGACGCCGTCGCGGAGGACCTTATTGGCTCTTCCCTTCAGGGAGGAGTCGGAGGAAGGCTGCTCTATCCCTTCTGCCCAAGCTTCATATTGCGCCGTAACGGTCATAGCTTCTGTAACCTTGGAGAAATCTTTGTCCCATCCGACGAAGTCAAATCCTTCACGTCCTTCGATAATAGCTGGCGCCGATGCGCTTTCTCCTATCGCTACCTCCTCTGTGCTCAGAACCGTTCCGTCCCAGTCTTTGAAGGTCACGGTGAAGGTCTGTACATCCTCCAGGATGGCATCGAAGATCATATCATCCGTCACGTCTGTGTAGGCATCGTCTGCATAATCGCCACGTGCTTTCCATCCGCGGAAGATCTTGTTCGGAATATCATTTACGTCCGGCGGTGTAGTCGCATTGCCGCACAGCACCTCTTGCGGCTCATAGACGCCGTCGCCGTAAACCGTCCTCCAATACCCGTCAAAGTGTCCTTCCGCATAGAAGAGCACGGTGTGTTTCTTGTGACTAACATCGATGGCATTTGCTCCATAGCCGGTCGGCATGACGATATAGGACCAAACCACTCCTTCATCGGTCGTCTCGCTTCCCCTAGCTGCCTCCGACCAACCGTTGGCTAAGTTGACCGACATCTCGCACATATCGTCGTTCGTATCAACAAACCATATGGAGTCTCCCGGACGAGCGTAGATAGTTCCGTTACCTATAATAGCCTGGCTTTCCGTCATTGCCCATAGGTCTTCATACTTGCCTGTGTTGATCGTAATCGGATAATAAGTCTCGATACGGGCGATGTTGAAATAATAATCCTGAGTTGAACCGCTAAAGCGAATACGCAGGCGGAAGTAGCGCGCACGGTGACCGTAATTATTCACTCCGGTAGGCAATACAGTTACATCGAGAGACTTGGTTGTACCTTCTGCAGCTTCTTCTTTTGAAAAATCAACTGTAGAAACGGCACTGCCAAAGTTTACTTCATCGGTCTCGTCATCAATCCAGGCAGCATCGAGGTAAGCGCGAGTAGCGATGGATGTCGGTGTCTTGACTCTTACATTGAAAGTGATATTTTCTCCTTGCTTGGCGATGGCACTTGTGCATGTCAACTCCGCTTCTATACCTTCGTATTTATACCGCGCCTGAATCACTTGGTTGGCTCGGATATCGGTATAGGGCTTGTCCCATCCGGTGAAAGTCATACCGGCGTGGGTAGGAGGAGTAGGAGGTGTAGCATTGCTGCCGCAGGCTACTTTCTCCGTTTTGAGGATAGTATTGTCGTAGTCGCGGAACTGAACGGTATAGATATTATCTACCAATTGCAAGCGGACATTGCATGCCGGCATGATGAAGAACATCTGATTGTTTTCCTCCCGGATCTCCACCGGAATATCGCTGGTTATAAAATACTTTTTCCCAGCCGGAGCAGTGGAAAGGGAAATTGTATCGCCCGGCATTTTGTACGATATGTTATTGGTAGGAGATTCGAGTTTATAATAGAACCTGACTACATCTATATCGTTATTATTACTATAGGTTCTCCGTCCGCGGATAGGATCATAGAAGCACAGGCGGTATTTGCGGCTCGCAGGGTAGCCGTTTTGCGTGAGCACGCGCTTGTAGGTAAATTCGTATCCGTCTTTCGCCTCCTGGGCTGTGATAGTACGCTGCGAGAGAGCATTCCATACCGTATCGCCTTGGTCTTGATATTGGATAGTCAGTCTGCCGGCATGAGCCCCCTGGAAATGTCCGGTAATCTGGAAATTCTCGCCATAGTTTACATTATGCTTCGTTACAATAGTATAACACCGCTGCACTACCGGCAGGTCCACATCAATACAGTTGTTGTGGAATAAACCGCGTCCTCGGTCAGATCTGCTCTCAGTCTCAACAGGATACCATTCCGAGACGTAGTCCCAGTGCGGACGTGTCAACTCCTCAATAGCAATATGCAACTCGGTGTAGTTCTGTTCTTTCGCTTTTGTGATCACACTATTGAGGTTAATGGAAACCTCTCCGCCGGTATGACCTTCATCATCTATCTCCCATAAGTCATACTCGTTGATGAGTTCCACTGTGCCGATCTCGTTTACGCAAATCCAATCAGGCGCTATTGTACCATAGTAATATTTGTTATCAGAGGGATCAGTAGCCCGATAGGCCTTGATTATACTCGATTTACCGGGCTTGCGCGAATACACATGCACCACATACTTGCGGTTCGCTCCTACACCCAGACTGAATTTGTCGTAGAATGTAAGGTTGTTGGTCTGCGGGTCGAAAGAATGATACCATGTGTAATGACCTACTTCCGGCACGGCATCCACCATACGGTAGTTGAAACTGTCCGCCCAAACATTGCCGGTCAGTAATGCTGCGAACAGAAAAAGAAAAATTTTTTTCATAATTGTATTGTTTTTGTTGTTTATCTCATTTCTGCGCCTTGCGCGTTATAGGTTTTGCCGTTGCGCTCGATGTAGAGGACGCCGTCGCGGAGGACCTTATTCGTCATTCGTAATTCGTCATTCGTAATTTGCTCGATGCCTTGCGGATCGGCTTCTGTGACGGTAGCGGTAGTGGTATGGAAGGTAGCGAGCGTCTGGGTGTCGTTCTGGGCAAGAATAGTGATGTTATAGTTCTTGCCGTACTCCAGACCGTTGACACGGAGCTTCCATGCTTCTCCTTCTTCATACAACTCGTTCATCGGTGCGCGCGAAGGTGCCCTGCGGGTATAAGAGGTAACATGACCTTGGGTATCTATCGTCAGTTCCATTTCGAAACTACCATCCTCGGCTGTCAGGGTGACGACATAGACGGTAGCGCCTTCTACTTGGAGCCAGTTGATATAGAGCGAGTTCTCGCCGTCGGATTGGGCCGAGACCTCTACACCCGCCTCCACATACGTCGTCTTAGCTTTGAAAGCCCAGAGGTTGTGTATTCCCCAAGCAGGGTCGTCCTTGAACTCCTGCAGCATAAAATCCCATACATAGACATACCGGTCGTTCGCTATCAAAGCGTCCTCTCCCAAACTCGGTACGAAGGTTGCCGCACAGGTGATCTCCGTCAGTTTGTTGGTGAAAGCAAAAGCATTAGCACCTATCGTCACGAGCGTTGCCGGCAGATAAGCTTCCTCCATATTGCTGGCGAAAGCAAAGTTGGCGGCGCCGATAGCTGTGATTCCTTCGCCTACTACCAGCTCTGTTATCTGCGAGATATATTGTGACCATGGCTGCTCCTGATAGGTTGTGTAATCCGGCATGGAGCCTTGACCGGTGATGGTCAGTTTGCCGTCTCCGGACATCTTCCATTTCAGTCCGTTGCCGAAAGTGCCTTCGTCGATAGCCGGAAGAGCACGGATGTTAAAGACACCCCAGCCGCCCTCGATATAATTCGGGATGCTGCCGTCATAGACATACAGATCCACTCCGCTCGGATCAAAACCGAAAGTC
>DGVB01000009.1:0-49017 GCA_002395805.1 Bacteroidales bacterium UBA4295
ATTGGAGATACAAATTCGTATAATATGAACGTGTTGGATAATTCTTTGAGGCTTTAATTATATCTTCTTTTCCGATGATATATGACAATCCTGACATTGCCATCAAACCTTTTTGAGCAGACGCCATACAAAAATCGATATTATCTTTCACAACATCCACAGGAATCATGCCTAGAGAAGATGTGGTGTCACTCACAAAGATTGCTCCATATTTATGCGCCAACGCACCTATTTCTCTGATTGGGTTAAGCACTCCGGTTCCTGTCTCATGGTGGCAGCAATAAACCATCGCCACATCCGAATTCTCCTGTAGTATACGCTCTACATCTGCCAAATTGGGTTGTTCAAAGACAGAGGACTTTAAGTCTATATAGGGCAAATGATACATCTGGCATACTTCAACGGCACGAGAGTTATAGGCTCCGTTGTTCACCACCAGTACTTTCTTGTTTTCGGGCAATAATGAGTTGATACAGATGTCAATATTGATAGTACCAGAACCACAAAATAATACAGCCGTATATTGATCCGCAGGAGCATGTGCAACTTTTAATAAATCATTCCGTAGCCCTTTCATTAAGCCTGCGAACTCTTTCTCGCGCGGACATATATCCGGCACTACCTGTGCCATCTTGACGGTATCCGTTGTGGTGGATGGTCCCGGATTTAATAATATATTTCGTTTGATCTTCATTGCTGCAACTCTTCCATTAAAGCATTTTTGTTCTGTTGTGGAGTAGTGGTCGGACGACCTAAGTCCTCGCGATTCCCTTTGCACACATTGACATTGATTAGCGAAACGCCATCTATTACCGCATTGTTCACATGATTCATTGCGCACATCAGCGACATTTGAGTATCTACCGAAATTACATCAGCATACCCCACAGCTTTGGCAACGGCCTCTACATCTATCTTCTGTCCCACTGTCGGTTGACCTCCTACCGAGTCATGCGCGCCATTATTAAAGACGATGTGCACAAAATTCTTCGGACTATAGTCACCAATTATCGCCATTCCTCCCATATGCATAAGTAGTGCGCCATCTCCATCAAAGACAATCACGCGTCTATTCGGTTTTTGGAGCGCAATGCCTAATGCTATTTGCGAGGCATGCCCCATGCTGCCCACGGTCAAGAAATCGTGCGCGTGGCCTTGTCTTTTTGCTTCACGGTACTCGAATAACTCGCGACTGATCATTCCTGTTGTCGATACAACAATATCATCCTTACGCAACTTATCCACCACAATCTTAATCGCTTCCTCGCGACCTAAAGGTAATAAGGAAGATATTTGATTCTGTAATTGATAATCTGCAAACGTTCCCTTTCTCACAATCAGTGCATAGATGCCGTTCGTCTCCTTAATTACACGTAGCGCCTCACCCACTTGTTCTTCCCAACTCTCATCTAAGACGACATAAGGGATTCCCATAGTTTGCAGCAAAGAGAGCGTCACCTTTCCTTGCTTCACATGTTGCGGTTCGTCATGCACTCCCGGCTCACCTCGCCAACCTATAACTAATAATAGCGGCATATTATAGACATCGGCATCCATCAAACTAAGCAACGGATTTACTGCATTGCCTTCACCGGAGTTCTGCATGTACACGCAGCCCGTCTTACCTGTCGCCAAATGATAACCGGCCGCCAAAGCAACGGCTCCTCCTTCGTTGGCCGCAATGATATTGTTCTCGCGCGCGATGTTATCCGTAATATACGCGCATAGATTCTTCAGCAGCGAATCAGGCACTCCGGCGAAGAAAGACACGCCGCCAGCAAGCAAACGATCTATGAAAACTTTCGGTTGAATCATTGTTTCGTACCGGGAATTAACGTCAATATCTCTTTTATCGGCATGCAATACTCTTCGCTTGCCTCTTTGCAGCGACCATGCTCCAATATTGATTCCGCACAATGAACCATCGCCGGATAAGCCGAACGCAACAAATGGTTCGCATAAATCACTATATTCACACCCCACTCTGCAAACTCATCTTCCGTGATATGATTGAATGTCGTCGGCACTACCACTATCGGCGTGTGAGTATCTTTCTCACGGAAACGCAGGCAGAACTCTTTGATATCTTCTCCGTCCTTGTTCCTCGAGTGAATCATGATTCCGTCTGCTCCTGCTGCCACGTACGCAGAAGCACGCTCCAAAGCATCCTCCACCGACTTGCCGGCAATCAGCGACTCCACACGCGCAATAATCATGAAATCTTGCGTCACTTGCGCTGCCTTTCCAATCCGGATCTTATCGCAGAAGCCTTCAATCGTATCCTGAGTTTGCTTGGCTTCAGTTCCAAAAAGCGAGTTTTGCTTCAATCCTACTTTGTCTTCAATAATCACAGCCGATATTCCCAGACGCTCCAAGGTACGTACCATGAATGGGAAATGCTCCGGTTTACCACCTGTATCGCCATCGAAAATAACAGGTTTTGTTGTTACCTCCAAGGTATCATTCAAATCATGCAGACGAGTAGTCAAGTCAACTGCCTCAATATCCGGTTTACCTTTACTCGTCGAATCGGTGAGCGAAGAAGCCCACATACCATCGAACTCAAGTGTTTTGTTACCTTTCTGAATACTGGTATTCTCTATAATTAACCCTGTCAAACCACTATGGCTCTCAAGAATACGCACTATTGGCTTTGCCGTAATTAGCCTCCGTAAAGTCTTCATTCGTGCTTGAGGAGTCGTTCCCATCTTCGCAAATTCTTCTGCCAGACTCGTGGACGAGATACCTTTCGTATAAGGAATCTCTATTACCTCTCCGCCTAATGCCTTCATCACTTGGAATACTTCTTCGCGGAGATACTTATTCGGACCTTCTTTCCAGTCATCACCATGAATTATATAGTCCGGTTTGTATTTCTTCAAATTGGGTACATAACTCCATTCGTCTTGCGGAACAACACGGCTAACACCGCGGATATTCTCAACTACGTTTTTGCGTTGATCGTAACTTAGATACGGTAAACGCTTGTGGGTTGCTATCGCTCTGTCTGTAAACAAGCCTATAATGACATCGCCATATTTAGCACCTTCTGCGATAATATTTATTAATCCCGGGTGCATAATATCGGCAATCATTCCAAGATATACTATTTTATTTTTACTCATATCTCCTTTATTTAAATTTTCTCTAAAATCTCATCGCATAATTCTCGGATAGCACCGTCGCCGCCTCGGTGCGCCAGAACACGGGCACCCGGGATGGCCCTCACCTCGGGCATTGCATTCGGTGGACAGGCGGCTATACCTCCGGCTTTGGCTATCGCCGTAAGGATGTCAATATCATTGATATCATCGCCCACATAGCACACATTCTCCAAACCGATTCCCAACTCATCGCAAATCTTTTGCGCCGCTTGCAATTTTGTCAGGCAGTTGGGATTAACCTTACTGCCCACGCCCAGATACAGATACTTCAACTTCAGTTTCTCTGCCCGAGCTTTGACTATCGCGCTATTCTCAGACGTCAGTATACCGCACGGAATACCAGACTGCTGCAGACACACCATACCCATCCCGTCATACACGCAAAAACGCTTCAACTCTTCTCCGCTTGCACCGTAGTACATGCCGCCGTCGGTAAGGCAACCATCGACATCTGTCAAAAACAACTTAACCTTTTTCATATTGCTCAATGATAAAACCTCGTGCCGGGGAGGCAGGAGAAGGAGTCCACTACTCCCACTACGTGGGGATTTGTTATTTGTGATTTGTCATTGATGTTTTCTTCTACAACTATCAGGGTGTGGATGGAGTGGTGGTTCATCTTTTCGCCCGCCTCGACGATCTTGGCATCCTTGGAGATCGTTTTGGGATTTCGGGACATGATCTCGGATACCGGTGTGTCAAAGAACGAAGCGCCCAGCCGCTGCATCGCACGACGGATGTCTCCATCCGTTATTATTCCTACAAGGCGGGCATTCGTAATTCGTAATTCGTAATTCGTAATTTCCTCCACCACAATCCCTATACCCAACGTACCCTTCGTTACAATCTCGATTGCCTCGCTCATCGGCATTTCGGGAGAGAGGAACGGCAGGTTTTCGGTAAACATGACGTCCTCCACTTTCGCCAGCAGTTTGCGTCCGAGGTCTCCTCCCGGATGCAAGGCCGCAAAGTCTGTCGGCTGAAAATGCTTCGCTTCCACGAGTGCGCAAGCCAAGGCATCGCCCATCGCTAATGTAGCTGTAGTGGATGCCGTCGGAACAAGATTCAGCGGATCCGCCTCGCGCGAAACAGATATATTGAGATGAACCGCCGAGTATTTGGCAAGCAGACTCTCGTCGCTGGACGACATGCCTATAATGGCAATGCCTTTCGCCTGAATGAGCGGCAGGAAACGCAGGAGTTCTTCTGTAGCGCCGGAATAGGAGATCGCCATCACAAGGTCTTCCGCAGACAACATTCCCAAATCGCCGTGATACGCGTCAAGTGGGTTCAGGAAGAAAGCCGGTGTACCGGTAGAAGCCAGCGTAGCTGCTATCTTCGAACCTATATGTCCGGATTTGCCTACACCGGTCACTACGATCTTGCCTTTGCAAGCCCGGATGAGTTCCACAGCTTGAAGGAAATGTTCGTCCAGACGCGTCTCAAGACTCTCTATAGCCGCAGCCTCTGTCTGCAGACATTCCGTTGCTCTTTGTATAATCGGATTTTCTTTCATAAATCTTCTTTGTAAGTTATTTTGCGGTTGGCTTCCTCACCGGCAACGATATAAATCGGGTGTCTCGATTCGTATTTGCGCACAATACCGGCATCGTCGGTAGCGATAATCTCATCTTCCGCCAAGGCGCGCATATACGCGCTCGCGAGCACATTCATATGAAACGCTTGGGGCGTCTGCGCACGCATGAATTCACTTCTATTGCAGACCACTTTTACTTCCCTTCCTTCAGAAAGAGACTGAGGGAAGGCTTCTACCTTGTACAAGGTATCCGTCACAGGCACAGCTACAGTGACCGCTTCGTGCTTCTCCAATGCCTCCGCTACATCGGCAATAATACGTTGCGAAACGAAAGGTCTGGCAGCGTCGTGCAGCCAGAGGCTGATTTCCGAATGCTGATTGTTGACATCCATATACGCCAAGATGGCATGCCAGGAAGACTCCCATCGTTCGGCTCCGCCGGGGATGATCTTCACCACTTTACGCCATTCGTTCCTTTCGCATATTTGTTTGGCCTCATCCATCCATTCGGGGTGCATGACAATTGCTATCTCGTCAATCGCCGGAGCCAGCTCGAATGCATCCACAGCGTGCTCCAAAACCGTCCGTCCGTCTTCCAGAGGCAGCAACTGCTTCGGAGTGTTACCTCCTACTCTGCTGCCCATACCGCCGGCTAACAGGACTGCAATATTTCGTCGCATATTTCTCGTAGTGCCCATATATATCCAAATTACGGTGCAAAGGTACAAAAAAAAATGAATCCGCCCAACTTTTTTAAGTAAAAATGCTATAAATAGCAGTTTTTCTTTGCATATATGCAAAAATTATTGTACCTTTGCGCTCAAATTATAAATTTGCGTTAGTGTGCGTATAGGAATATTAGGAACAAGTTGGCCTTACAGAGGCGGTCTGACCGCCTTCAACGAGCGCTTGGCACGTCAGTTTGCGGCAGAGGGAAATGAGGTGGATATCTTCACCTTCACGATGCAATATCCGGACTTTCTCTTTCCGGGCAAGACCCAGTATTCGGACCTGCCGAAGCCGGAGGACCTGCGTATCACGCGCACGATGAACAGCATCGGACCGCTCTCATGGATCAAGACCGCACGTGCGATCAAAAAGGCGGGCATCCAAATGTTAATCATCAAATTCTGGATTCCTCTGATGGCTCCGTGTTTGGGCACTATCGCCCGTCTATGCAGGAGAAACGGCATTGAAGTGGTGTCCATTTTAGATAACGTCATCCCGCACGAACCGCATTTCTGGGACAAATGGTTGATACGCTATTATATCGGCAGCGTGGACCGTTTTGTAGCGATGTCGGCCAGCGTACAGGAGGACTGCCGCCGTTTCCTGCCGGAAGAAAAGAAGGGACTTGTGGCTCTGTCGCCCCACCCGCTTTACGACAATTTCGGAGAACCCGTAGAGAAAAGCGAGGCACGAAAGATATTAAGTCTGCCGCAGGACAAGACACTGCTACTATTCTTCGGATTTATCCGGGACTACAAGGGCTTGGATCTGTTGATGAAAGCCTATGCGAAGGTACTAAGTGACCAAGGACCAAGGACCAAGGATTTGCTGTTAGTTGTGGCAGGGGAATTTTACAATAACGGCGAGCAATATACGGCGTTGGAAAACGAATTAGGGCTCAAAGGCGCCATCGAATGGAGAACGGACTTTATTCCTGACGATCAAGTGAGGTATTATTTCTCGGCAGCCGACCTTATCGTACAACCCTACAAAACCGCGACACAAAGCGGCGTGACGCAAATAGCCTACCATTTCGAGCGCCCGATGCTGGTAACGAACGTAGGCGGTCTCGCAGAGATTGTACCGGACGGAAAAGTGGGTTATGTATGCGCCGTCAACAAAGACGATATCGCACGGGCGATAAAAGCGTTCGCCGCAATGGACAAAGAATCGCGGGAGAAGCTATTCAGCAACAATATAAAGACAGAGAAAGAAAAATACGCATGGAACAAAATGACTAAAGTCATTTGTGATTTATGATTTGTAATTTGTGATTTGTAATATATGATCATACGAAGTAAAGCACCTTTACGGCTAGGTTTGGCCGGCGGCGGCACCGATGTATCGCCCTACTCTGACCTCTACGGCGGAGCTATTCTGAATGCAACGATATCGTTGTATGCCTATACCACTATCGAACCGCTTGAGAGCGGCAAGATCGTTTTCTCTTCGCCAGACGCGGGCCTGGAAGAAGTGTATGAGAGTTGCGAAGAGCTGGACACAAAGGGTTATTTTGTACTCGCCAAGGGAGTATATAACCGCGTGGTGAAGGACTTCGCGCACCGCCCTCTGTCCTTCCGCATCACCAGCCATGTCGATTCTCCGGCAGGTAGCGGTTTAGGTACTTCCAGTACGCTGGTAGTCAGCATCTTAGGTGCTTTTTCCGAATGGCTCAAACTACCGTTGGGAGAATACGACCTCGCGCGTCTGGCCTATGAGATAGAGCGAATCGATTTAGGTATGGCGGGCGGCAAACAGGACCAATATGCCGCCACTTTCGGAGGGTTCAACTACATGCAGTTCCTCCAGGACGACAAAGTGATCGTCAACCCGCTTCGTATTCGTCAGCGGTACCAGGACGAGTTGGCTCATAACCTGCTGCTCTATTACACCGAGACCAGCCATGTATCCGCCGAGATCATACAAGGTCAGATAGACAATGTGAAGGCGAAGAACAACAAGTCCATCGAGGCGATGCACCAGCTCAAAGAGCAAGCGGTGATGATGAAAGAGAGTTTGCTGAGAGGCGACATCGATGCTATCGGCAAAGTGCTTCATTTCGGATGGGAGCATAAGAAAAAGACCGCTTCGGGTATTACGAATCCTCTGTTGGACGATATCTATCGCACGGCTATCGAAGCGGGTGCGACGGGCGGCAAAGTGAGCGGCGCAGGCGGCGGAGGATTTATGTTCTTCTACTGCCCCAGGACAAGCCGGTATGCGGTAGAGAAAGCGCTTTGCGAGCGATTCTCCGGCCAAGTGAAACGATATGAATTTACACAGGAAGGATTAAAGACATGGACACTATAAAACACGCTATCGAAGCCAGTATTGCTACCAAACAGCAGATTTTGAACAACCCTGCTCTGCTGGGTTCAATCCAGGCGGTGGCACAAGTAATGATTGATGCCTTGCGCGAGGGCAAGCGCATCCTATGGTGCGGCAACGGCGGCAGCGCAGCCGACGCGCAACATCTGGCAGCAGAGCTGTCCGGACGATTCTATTACGACCGTCCGCCTCTCAACTCCGAGGCGATGCATTGCAACACCTCGTACCTCACCGCCGTGGCGAACGACTACGGCTATGATCTGATCTATTCGCGCATGATAGACGGTGCGTGCCATCCGGGCGACGTGCTGGTAGGCATCTCCACTTCCGGCAACTCGAAGAACATCTGCAATGCGTTCCGCAAAGCGAAAGAGTTGGGTGTTATTACCGTGGCTATGACCGGTGCAAGCGGCGGGGAGATGAAGGAGATGGCGGACTACCTGCTCAATGTGCCTTCTACCGACACACCGCGTATCCAGGAGAGCCATATTATGCTCGGCCATATCATTTGCGAAATCGTCGAAGCGCAACTCTTCCCCCGTGTTTAGCGAAGCCGTCATATTAGCCGGAGGGTTCGGCACACGGTTAAGTCACGTAGTGAGTAATGTACCCAAACCGATGGCTCCGGTCAGCGGCAAGCCTTTTCTATGCTATCTGATGGACAGGCTGGTGGAGGCGGACGTAGAGCGTATCGTCCTCGCCACGGGCTACAAGCACGAAGTGATCGAATCGTATTTCGGTCATTCCTACCGTGGTGTGGAAGTCATCTATTCGCGTGAAGACACTCCCCTTTTCACCGGCGGCGCCATCGTACAAGCGGCGCGGCTGCTTCGTACCGACAACTTTGTTGTCCTTAACGGCGACACCCTGTATGATATCGATTTCAACGAACTGACGACCGAGCACGAGATCAAAGATGCGTCCATCACTATTGCTTTACGGGCGGTGGCGGACACTTCGCGTTACGGTGCAGTCGAGTGCGCGGAAGACGAGCGAATCATCGCTTTTCAGGAGAAAGAGGCGAGCGCAGGCGCCGGAGTGATCAACGGCGGCATCTATGTCATCAACCGCTCATGGCTCCTGAGTCAGGATCTGCCGACCAAGTTCTCTTTCGAGAAAGAATTGCTGCAAGCCCGGGCGGGAAAAGAAGAATTCTACGGCGTCTATCTCACAGCCTATTTCATCGATATCGGCGTGCCGGCGGACTACTATCGCGCCCAACAGGAGTTCAACAAGCTGCATCCTGCCGACGAGTTCCTCTTCATCGATCGCGACGGTGTGCTTAATGTCCAGATTAAAGGGGACTACGTCCGCTCGTGGAGCCAGTGGAAATGGCAGCCGGGGATGCCGCAGCGTCTATCCGACTGGGCGCGGAGATACAAGCGCATCTTCCTCGTCACGAACCAACAGGGCGTAGGCAAAGGGCTGATGAGCGAAGCGGATCTGCAGGATATCCACCGGCATATGCTTGCCGATATAGAAGCGGCAGGAGGACGGATAGACAGGATCTATGTCTGCACGGATTTGGAGAACACCGGCAGTCCGAACCGCAAGCCGGCTATCGGTATGGCTTTACAAGCGCAACGGGACTTTCCCGAAGTGGATTTTCATCGTTCGATGATGATCGGAGACAGTATCTCCGATATGCTTTTTGCACGCAATGCACAGATGCGGGCACTCTTTATCTCTGACAGAAACACACCCGTGCCGGAAGAAGTACGGGATATCACGGATCTTATTTTTTAGCTTTCAGCAGACAGCCATCAGATTTCAGCTTTCGAAAGCATTCCAGCCTTGTGCTTTGAGGGCTATTTCTTCGCCGTTGCGGCCGATGAGGTTGCAGCCGTATTCGGGTTTGGTGATATGGCCGATGATATAGAGGTCGTCAATCGGGATCAGTTTCTCGTAGTCGTCCAGCGAGCAGGTGAAGAGCAGTTCGTAGTCCTCTCCGCCGTTGAGGGCGCAGGTGACGATATTGAGGTTCATCTCATCCGCCAAAGCCGCCGCCTCGAAGTCAATCGGCAGTTTGTCCTCATAGATGCAGCATCCCACTTCGCTCTGCGAGCATATATGCAGCAATTCGGATGACAGACCGTCCGAGACGTCCATCATTGCCGTAGGCTTGACTCCCGCCTTGCGCAGGGATTCGAGGATGTCACGCCGTGCTTCGGGTTTGAGTTGGCGTTCCAACAAGTACTCCTTTCCTGCAAAATCCGGCTGTACATCATTCAGCGAAGCGTCGCCATGGGCTCCATTAAGCGAAGCGCTCATTGCTATTCGCTCTCTCTCGAGCAGCTGGAGACCCATATAAGCGGTACCGAGGTTACCGGAGACGCAGATCAGGTCGTTCAGTTTGGCACCGTTGCGGTAAACGATATCCTTGGCAGCGGCAGTACCGAGACAAGTGATGGAGATGGTCAGCCCTGTCATGGACGCACAGGTGTCTCCGCCCACGAGATCGACTCCGTATCGTTCGCACGCCAGCCGGATGCCCGAATAGAGAGCCTCAATGTCTTCGACAGAGAAACGCTTGGATATACCGAGCGAAACGGTGATCTGGGTCGGTGTGCCGTTCATCGCGTATATATCCGAGAAATTGACCACTGCGGCCTTGTAGCCGAGGTGTTTGAGAGGTACGTACTCCAAGTTAAAATGGATACCTTCGAGCAACATGTCGGTCGTCATGAGCACTTTTTTGGAGCCGAAGTCCATGACAGCGCAGTCGTCTCCGACGCCTTTCTTCGTCGAAGGTTGTACCTGTTTGAGGTCTTTCGTCAGATGTTTGATGAGTCCGAACTCACCATATTTGGATATTTCAGTCATATGTTATAGCATTCAGTTTTCAGAAGTCAGTTTTCAGACCTGTTATAGTATAGAGTTGTTCTCCGCGCAGGATATAGAGGATGCCGTTGCGGAGGATTTTGGAAGCCTCTCCCCGGCCCTCCCCCGCAGGGAGGGAGGTTGGTTCCGACTCCAAAGAGGGAGTATTATCAATGCCTGTGGGGTTGTTTTTGCGCGCCATGCGGAGCGAAGCGACACCTCCGTCGCCGCTGCTCTGCGCCGAGACGACCGACAGCATAAAGGGTGCAGACTGATTGACTATCAGTGTATTACCAGCTACCAGCAGTTTGGTTTTGGAGCCAAAGGCTTCGCCGTTGATATAGAATTTGACGTCGCGTTCTTTGCTGGCCATTGAGGTCAAAACAACCGTATCGCAGGCGGGCAGGAAGAACTCAACGTGGGTCTTGCCGGCTATCTCGCGGCTATAGTCCTCGTCGGTCTTGGAGAACCTCCATTTCTTGTCATCCGCCCAGCCGTAGGCACTCTTGACCCAACTGTCCTCGGAGCCGTTGAAGACGATCTCGTTCGGGGTGAAGTCAACAGGCGTCACGGGTTGAAAATCAAGGGTATAGACGGCCGTAGAACCATCCAGAGCAGAAATAGTAACATGATTGTTCTCCTGCGACCATGACGCGCCTTGGGAAAGAAGACAAGTGCTTACCGCCGGCGCCGGAGTGCCTGCCATGTACCATCCGCGGATGATTGTCTCGCCGGAGTTGATATAGGCGTAATAGCCGTTGGAGAGCACCACTTCGTTGATGGCCTTAGCGGTCGAGTCGATGGTCTCGGGAATAGTGTCCAGAGGCGGGTTCTCGGGCGTCGTGCCGTTCCATCGCACGTACTGGTAGATAGGAGTATCCTTTTTGCTGTCGCTGGTGGTGTAGAAGAGCGAGTCATTGCGCC
Source organism: Bacteroidales bacterium UBA4295 (assembly GCA_002395805.1). Taxonomy (GTDB): domain Bacteria; phylum Bacteroidota; class Bacteroidia; order Bacteroidales; family Paludibacteraceae; genus Colicola. The sequence continues at coordinate 11,503 of DGVB01000009.1, forward strand.
AGGCGAGCGATTCGCCCTGTTCCTCTTTCTCATAGGCCATCACCTGCACGGGGTCGCGGAGGGCGGTTGCGCTGAGGGACTCGGATCCCTGACGCTGCCAGAGGAGGACGTATTTCTCGCTCTTGATCGCCATCCATTGGCCGTCGGGACTGATGTCACCTCCGTTGGCTTCCTTGAACTTACTGCCGTTTCCCAGGGCGCAGACCTCGGTCAGACGCTGGAGAGCAGAGCCATAGTCCGTGCGGAAAGGCAGGCGGTAGAGATGGCAGACGCCGTCCACTTTGTCGGTGATGTAGAACATCTGCTCGACGTTGTCGTACATCAGCGTCTCGGTGTTATGCGCCCGGTTGTCGGGGTAGCCGAAACGGATGGTGTTGACGGTGACGGTTTGGGTGCCGGAAGCGATGGCGGGTTCTTCGAAATAATAGATATAATACTGGTCGTTGAAGGCGAGATTATTGTCTCCGACAGCGCCGACGAAGATGTAGTTTTGGTTGTTATAGACGCCGGTGGCGATGTCCTCCCAGTCGTCACGGGTGGTATTGGGGGTTGTGAGCTTGATGGTCATTGCGAGCGACCCGGAAGGGGTGATGGCAATGATTCGCCGGTTGTTACCGGTGTTCTCGTCGCCGTGCGCCCAGATGAAGCCGGGGGTGGTGCGGGAGCAGGCGAAACCGCTGATCTCCTTCATCACACTCTCTAACTGCGTGCCGCATTGGGTGCGCGTGAACTCATTGTTTTCCTGCAGGGAAGTGCCGTTGTAGCTAATGCCGGCAGCCAGCGGGATGACGCTCATCATCAAGGCGATTAATGCCAAACCGATTTTTTTCATTGTTCAGGATTTGCAAAACCGCATGCAAAATTACTGCTTTTTTTTGAATTATGCAAGAGAAAATCTCAGGACAAAAAGTATATATATACTATGTATATATATAGTAAAAGCACATGATGTGCAAAAAACGGTTGTTATCCTATGGGTATCCTATGGTTATCATATGGGTATCTTATGGTAAGACCATGTGCAACATAGGATACCTTCCCCTTTCCGTCTAGGTTTTCCCCGCTTGACGGGGACAACCTCACCTATGGTAAGATCAGGATTTTGGCATTAAATTTAAGAAAAAAGCGCCTTTTTTGCATTAAAAATACGGGCGTGCTTGCGTATGTCAAAAAAAAGTAGTACCTTTGTGCGCTTTTTTCGTACACGTACGCATATGATAGAATATATAAAAGGAATATTGACGGAATTGAATCCGACGGAAGCAGTGGTAGAAGCCGCCGGTGTGGGTTACAGCATCGCTATCACCTTACCCGGTTACTCGGCACTGGTGGGGAAGGAGGTTAATGGTGACGCTGCGCTTAATGGTGCAAATGGTGGAATGGTGAAGTTATATATCACGGAGGTGATACGGGAGGATGCACATGAGTTATACGGATTCGTGGAGAAGAGCGAGCGGAAGCTATTCGAGTTACTGATGACAGTAAGCGGCGTGGGTGCTTCGACGGCGCGTATGATCATGAGTGCGTTCAGTGCAGAAGAGTTGCGGATGCTGATAGCGACCGGTAACGCCAAAGGGATGGCGAAGGTGAAAGGGTTAGGTCCGAAGACCGCTCAGCGCATCATCGTGGATCTGAAAGACAAGGCGATAAAGCTCGACATGGGCGGCGACCCGACGGAACTCTTTAATGGTGACGCTGCGCTTAATGATGAACTGACGAATGGTGTACGGGCAGAGGCTATCAGCGCACTGACGATGCTTGGTTTTGCGGCGGCAGCAAGCGGTAAGGCGGTAGATAAGATCCTCAAAGGCGACCCGACACTCAAAGTGGAAGCGGTCATACGCGAGGCGCTGAAGATGCTATAGCCCCCCAGCCCCCTTAAAGGGGGAGTTGACATTTGACATTTGACATTTGACATTTGACATTTGAAAGTTGAAAGTTGAAAAATAGATATTTATACATAGTACTGGTTAGTCTGTTGCTGTGGTTGCCGGTGGTGACGACAGGGATTGATGCGCAAAAGAGCGGAGGCAAGAGCCTGAAAGAACTGGTGGCGGAAGAGAAAGCGCGCAAAGAAGCGGAGAGAGCGGAGAGAGAGAAGGCAGCTGCCAATGCTGCGACCAAAGGTCGCAATGATGCAAATGGTGACGCTGCGCTTAATGGTGCAAATGGTGCTAATAGTGTGCTGAGTCCGGAGGAAGCGGCGGACTATGTGACGGAGACGGACAGCGCGATATGGGCGCCGACGAAGGTGAAGCAGTTAGGCGTGCAGAACTTCGGTGAGTTGAACCAGCCGTACAGTTCATTAGACTTGCAGGACCCGAGCAATATTTCCACCACCGTTGAATACCAGCCTGAGACAGGAACGTACGTCATTCATACGCGTATCGGCGAGACGGACGTGACGACGCCGTACATGCTGACGCAAGACGAATACAACCACTACGCGGAACGGCAGATCATGCACCAGTACTGGCAGCAGAAGATCGGCGAGGTGGAACACAACAACGAGAGTAAGTTCGACATCACCGATATGAAATTCAACATCGGTCCCGCCGACAAAGTGTTCGGTCCGGGCGGTGTGCAGCTGAAGATGCAGGGAAGCGCGGAGTTGCTATTCGGATTCAAGCACCAATACATAGCTAATCCGTCCCTTACTGCACGCGCGCGAAACAACAACATCTTCGATTTCGACGAGAAAATCCAGGCAAGCATCCAAGGCAAGGTAGGTACGAAGTTGAACTTCAACATGAGTTACAACACGGAAGCCTCCTTCTCATTCGACCAGCAGAACCTGAAGTTGAACTACAAAGGCGAGGAAGACGATATCATCCAGAGCATCGAGGCCGGTAACGTGACGCTGGATCTGCCGAGTTCGCTGATCCGCGGGAGCCAGGCGTTATTCGGAATCAAGACGAATCTGAAGTTCGGCAAATTCAAGATCCAGGCGTTGATCAGCCAGCAGAACAGCGAGGCACAGACGGTGAGCAGCAAGGGCGGCGCCCAGATGACGCGATTCGACATCAGCGGTGACAGTTACGACGAGAACCGGCATTTTTTCCTGAGCCATTATTTCCGCGACCACTATGAAGAGGCGATGGCGAGCGTGCCGTATATAGCCTCGGGCATCACGATCAACAAGATCGAGGTATGGATCACGAACAAGCGTGGCAACTATGACCAGGCGCGTAACATCGTTGCTTTTGCGGACCTCGGCGAGAACAGCACTCACACCTACAACGAGAACTGGGGCAGCGCCCCGGGTTTAGTGCCGGACAACAGTGCGAACGACCTGTACGCGACGATCAAGACGACCGATTTCCGCGACCTGCAGCAGACGAGTACGGCTCTGGAAGGGCTGAACGGCATGGAGGGCGGCAATGATTTCGAGAAGATCGAGAGTGCGCGATTGCTGACGAGCAGCGAGTACACGCTGAACAGCGCGTTAGGATACATCTCCCTGAAAAGCGCCCTGAACCAGGACGAGGTGCTGGCGGTAGCCTACGAATACACCTACAACGGCAAAGTGTATCAGGTAGGTGAATTCTCGACGGACGGCAACGAGGAGCTTCACGCTCCGGCAGCTCTGGCCCTGAAGATGCTGAAGAACAGCGCGAACGCGCCGAACAAGAAAGGTCGCGGTACCTGGGACCTGATGATGAAGAACATCTATTCATTAGGTGCAACGAGCATCAATCAGGAGAAATTCGAACTCTACGTGACCTACCGTAACGACTCGGTAGGAACGGACGTACAATACCTGAACGAAGGTCCGGAGGGCATCAACGGCAAGCAGCTGCTGCGGGTGATGAACCTAGACCGTTTGGACCAGAAGCACAACGCGAGCCCGGACGGCCGGTTCGACTTCATCGAGGGTCTGACGGTCTATGCATCTTCGGGCAAGATCATCTTCCCGGTACTGGAGCCATTCGGCAGCCATCTGGCGAAGGCGTTAGGTAACGACGCGCGGTTAACGAAGAAATACTGCTTCCCGGAGCTATACGACTCGACGCTGATCGTAGCGCAAGAGCTGAGCGAGAAGAACAAATTTCACCTGACAGGTAAATACAAAGGGACGAACGGAAGCGAGATCCGTTTAGGCGCGATGAACGTGCCGAGAGGTAGCGTGACGGTGACGGCCGGCGGCGCGACGCTGATCGAGAACGTCGATTACACGGTGGACTACACGATGGGAACCGTGACGATCCTGAACACGTCGATCCTCGAGAGCGGGACGAACGTCGATGTGAAGTTAGAGAACCAGAGCACCTTCTCGCTGCAGCGGAAGAGCCTCTTCGGCGCCCATTTAGAATACGAATTCAACAAAGACCTGGTAATAGGCGGAACGATCATGCACTTGCGCGAGCGTCCGTTGACGACCAAAGTGAATACGGGTTCCGAGCCGTTGGCGAACACCATCTGGGGTGTGAACGGGAGTTGGAAGACAGAGATGCAATGGCTGACGAACGCGATCGACAAGATCCCCTGGATCACCGCGACAGCCCCCTCCACCTTCCAGATCAATGCGGAGTTCGCCCATCTGATCCCGGGTCACACGCGTGACGTAGGCGCTGTCGGCACGGCGTATATCGACGATTTCGAGAGCACGACGACGAACATAGACGTGCACTACCCGAGTTACTGGTTCTTAGCGTCCACGCCGACGGTATTCGACGAATCGAAAGACATCAACCAGCCGAGTTACAACAAGAACCGCGCCCATCTATCCTGGTTCACGGTCGATCCTATCTTCGGCTATCCACAGTCGAACACTCCGGCACATATCAAGAACGACTTAGCAGCCCTGAGCGACCATAGGACTCGTATCGTCTATCAAGACGAGATCTACCCGAACCGTCAGGAAGCGAGCAACGTAGATACGAAGCTGCCGGTACTCAACCTGGCCTACTACCCGGAGGAGCGCGGTCAATACAACATCAACGCGAGCGAGATCGGCACGGACGGCAAGATGACTAACCCGAAGAAACGCTGGGGCGGAATCATGCGTCGGCTGGACAACACCGATTTCGAGAAAGCGAACATTGAGTATATCCAGTTCTGGCTGATGGATCCGGCTCTGACTAACCCGGAGGGGTACGAGGGCGAGTTATACTTCAACCTCGGCGACATCAGCGAGGATATCCTGCGTGACGGCAAGAAAGCGTTTGAGCACGGACTGCCGGTGAGCACCGCCGACCAGGGTCGTGTGGACAGCACGATATGGGGTTATGTACCGCGCACGACGAGCACGGTAGTAGCCTTCAGCAACGAGGCGGGCGCACGTGCGATGCAGGACGTAGGTCTGAACGGTTTGAGCACCGCCCAGGAGCTGAGTTGGCCGGTCTATCAGCAATATCTGACCGAGCTGGAGAGCCGTGTGTCCGCAGACGTATGGAACAGCTGGGGGACGGACCGTTTCTCTCCGCGTAACGACCCGGCGGGCGACAATTTCCACTACTATCGCGGCTCGGACTACGACCGCGATGAGGTACCGATCCTGGAGCGCTACAAACGATTCAACGGCACGGAGGGCAACTCGCCCGCGACGGAGCAGCAGACCGAGAGTTACGGTACGGCTTCGACCCTGACGCCGGATATAGAGGATATCAACCAGGACAACACGCTGAACGAATACGAGAAATACTACCAATACAAAGTGATCCTTCGTCCGGACATGCTGGAGGTAGGGCGCCAGCACATCACGGAGAAGAAAGTGCGGCGCGTGACGCTTCGGAACGGTGAGACGCAGGAGGTGACCTGGTACCAATTCAAGATTCCTCTTCGCGGGGACAGCGCGAGCGTGCAGAAGGTAGGTTCTATCCGTAACTGGAAATCCATCCGGTTCATGCGAATGTACCTGACGGGATTCGAGAAAGAGACGCATCTTCGTTTCGCAACTTTGGATCTGGTGCGTGGCGACTGGCGGCAGTACACTCGCGACCTGGCCCCTATCGGCACGGCGGTGAACACCGGTGCGTCGATCGACGTGCAGACCGTGAATATCGAAGAGAACAGCACGAGGACTCCGATCAACTATGTGCTGCCTCCCGGTGTGAGCCGTCAGACGGACCCGGGTCAAGCGCAGCTGATCGCTCAGAACGAGCAGGCGATGGTGCTGCGCGTAGCGCATCTGAGTCCTCACGACGCACGAGCGATGTACAAGAACACGGGGTACGACATGCGGCAATACAAGAACCTGCAGATGTTCGTCCACGCCGAGAAGCTGGAGAATATCGATCCAGAGCTGAAGGACGGCGATCTGACGTGCTTCATCCGTCTCGGTACCGATTTGCGAAACAACTACTACGAATACGAGATCCCTCTGCATCTGACCGCACCGGGGTTATACAACAACAACTCCGCCGTTGACCGGGAGACGGTATGGCCGCAAGAGAACATGTTCGATTTCGCGCTGAAGGTACTGACAGACGCGAAGACGGCTCGCAACAAAGCGAAGCGTGCAGGCAACGAGGGCGTGAGCAACACGATCCCCTACACTATCTACGACGACGCGAACGACAAGCCACAGAACAAGATCACGGTGCTCGGTAACCCGACATTGGAGGAAGTGAGCACGATCATGATCGGTGTGCGCAACAACGGTCAGCACGAAGCAAGCGGCGAGATATGGGTGAACGAGTTGCGGTTAAGCCAGTTCAACGAACAAGGCGGTGTAGCCGCTATGGCTAACGCGGCTCTCGCCATCAGCGACATTGCGCAAGTGAACGTAGCCGGTCGATTAGAGACAGCCGGATACGGTTCGATCGAGTCGAACGTACTGGACCGCAACATGGACAATTTCTACCAGCTCTCGGTAAGCGCAGCCCTCGAAGGCGGCCGTCTCTTCCCGGAGAAAGCGAAGATCCAGATGCCTCTCTACGTATCCTACAGCAACGAGACGACGAGTCCGGATTACGACCCGCTAGACACCGATGTGAAGCTGAGCGAGACGCTGAGCACCTACGACACGAAAGAGGAACGCGACTCAATCAAACGCATGACCAACACGGTACACGAGTCCACGTCCTTCAGCATAAGCAATCTGAAAGTGAACATCCACTCGAAGAAGAAAGATATGTTCTACGACCCGGCTAACTTCTCCATCTCCGCCTCCTACAACAAGCAGAACGAGCACTCACCGGAGATGGAAACGAACGTGACGACCGACCACCGTGGTTCATTCCAGTACGCGTACAGTTTCAACCCCAAACCGTGGGAGCCGTTCAGCAAAGTAGAGAAAGTGCAGAAAGTGAAATTCCTGAAAGAGATGAATTTCTACTACCTGCCTCAGTCCTGGGCGTTCAACACGAACATGCACCGTACGTTCAGTCACATGAAGATGCGCGACCTGGCCGGTGCGTCCGCTGACGCGATGGATCTGACCTTCAGCAAGGATTTCACCTGGGACCGCAACGTCGATATCAAATATGACCTGACGAAGAACATGAAGTTCTCGTTCCAGAGCGCGATGAACGCCATCATCGATGAAGGCAAGTACACGCCGGAGATCCTGAAGGGCCGCTATTTCGATCCGGAATTCAACCACGACCAATACGAGGCCTGGAAAGATACTATCCAGCGCTCTCTCGCCAAATGGGGTTCCCCATACACTTACCAGCAGGTCTTCACCGCGAGCTGGAACGTGCCGCTGAACCGTATACCGGGTCTGGACGCTCTGACGGCTAACGGATCGTACAACGCGACCTATAACTGGACGCGCACGGCGTCAACGACGAACGGCGTGGACCGCGGTAACACCGTAAGCAGCCTGCAGAGCTGGCAGGTAGACGGCGGTATCAACTTCGAGACATGGTACAACCAGTCCAAATACTGGAAGACGATGACGCAGCGGTACACAGGCAGGGGCGGCCGTCAGCGTGCCTTCAAGCCGAAGACCTACACCCAGACCGTGAGCCTGAAGAAGGGCGAAGCAGTGGAGATCACGCACCGTCTCAACAGCGAGACGCTGCAGATCAACGTGACCGACTCGACGGGCAAAGCGATTGCTGTTTCTTACCGTCCGGACGGCAACACCAAGGTCCGCGTCACCGCGAAGAAAGACTACGCGAACGCCATCGTGACGATCACGACAAAGGATCCGAACCAACGTACGCCGGCGCAGGTAGCGGGCGACATGTTCGCGTATGTAGGGACGATGTTCCGCCGGCTGCAAGTGACCTACCGCGAGACGAACTCCATGACTGTGCCGGGCTTCATGCCTGAAGCAGGATTCATGGGTCAGCGCAAAGCAGACGGCGCGTACGCCCCGGGATTTGACTTCGCCTTCGGCTTCATTCCCAATAACTTCATGGAGCGCGCGAGGACGCACGGCTGGCTGTCGGGCGACACCACTATCGTTCAACCCGCTACGCGGGCTCATACGTCGGATTTAGATATCAAACTGACGCTGGAGCCTCTGCCGGGATTCAAAATCCAGCTGAACGGCAAGCGCTATATGGCTTCGTCCACCTCTATCATCTACAACTACGGCGACCTGCAGGAGAACACGACCGGTTCATTCAATATCACCCAGGTAGCTATCGGGACGATGTTCAAACGCGTAGGGAGCCAAGAGGAGAACTTCGCGAACGCGGCCTTCGACCAGTTCATTGCGAACCGCGAGGTGCTGACCGAGCGCGTACAAAACCAATATACCGGTATCGACCTGCCGTCCTCGGGATTCTTAAGCAATGTACCTGTAGGCACCAAATACGACCCGACCAAACACGGTCGTGTGAACCGCAACTCGGCCGATGTGCTGGTGCCGGCGTTCCTGGCAGCATACACCGGTCAGAGCGCCGGTAGAGTCAGCCTGAACCCGTTCCTCGGCATTCTCAAAGTGCTGCCAAACTGGTCTGTGACCTACGACGGCCTGGGTAAGTTGCCATGGATGAAGGACCATTTCAAGTCCGTAACCCTGACACACGCGTATACTTGTAAGTACGCTATCGGTTCGTTCGGTTCCTACTCCACCTGGGTAGGTGCAGACGGCGACAACAAGATGCTCGGATTCGTACGCGACGTGACGACCGACGCCCCGCGTCCTTCGTCGTCCTACGACATCAGCAACGTGACGATCACCGAAGCATTCAGCCCGCTGATCGGACTGAACATGACGATGAAAAACTCGCTGAGCCTCAAAGCCGAGTACCGCAAGCAAAGGAACCTGGCGCTCAACGTGACCAGCGTTCAGTTGACAGAAGGCCACACCTCGGAGTTCGTCATAGGCGGCGGATACACGATCAAGAATCTGAATTTCATCACCAAGAAGAAAGACGGCGGCCAGAAGAAAGTAAGCAACGACCTGAAGTTGCAAGTAGATATATCCTACAAGGATGTGAAGATGCTGCTGCGCAAGGTAGAAGAAGGTATCACGCAGGCTTCGTCCGGCAACAAAGTGCTGGGCATCAAGATCTCCGCGGACTACGTGCTGAGCCAGAAGATCAACCTGCAGCTATTCTACGACCACCAGGGTACTACACCGCTCATCTCGTCGTCTTATCCGGTGAAGGCCGACAATGTAGGATTGAATATCAAGTTGATGCTGACGAGGTAGAGGTTAGAGGTTTAGAGTTTAGAGGTTAGAGGTTATGAGTTATAAAGTAGGGATCATAGGGCCGGAGAGTACGGGTAAGAGCGTGTTAGCGAAATACTTGGCGAAGCGCTACGAAGGCGTTTTAGTGACCGAGTACGCGCGCACGTACGTAGAGCAAAAAGGTTCGACGGAAATCAGCTATGAGGAACTATGCGCGATAGCGAAGCACCAGATAGAGGAGATGTCGAAAGTCGAAAGTCGAAAGACAAAAGACGAAAGCGTGTATTTTTTTGACACGGAGTTGGTGGTGACCAAAGTGTGGTTCGCATACGCGTTCGGAGAAGTGCCGGGATGGCTGGAGAAGGCTATCAAGAGTTATCCGATGGATGTCTATCTGCTGACTTATCCGGACACGCCCTGGACACAAGACGGCGCCCGCTATAACGGGACAGACGAGATACGAAAAGAACTATTTGACCGATACGAAGCGGAGATACAGGCCCTGGACATCCCGTACTATATCATCCGCCACGAATAAAGAAGAGACATGCAGATCGAGGATCTGGACATATTATTCGGCCAACACCCTGAGATCGCCTTAGCGCGACGGGAGTTGCAGAAAGGGAAAGGGACCCACCTTCTCCTGAGCGGCTTGCACGCGAGTGCGCGCGCGCTGGCGCTGGCGCATATTGGGACGCCTCTCTTCGTAGTGATCGACAACGCAGAAGAGGCACAATATATCTATGGCGATCTGAGGTCGATAGAGGGACAAAGGAACAAGGAACAAGGCACAAGGGTGTTCTTTTTTCCTTCTTCCAGACGCCGTCGTACGACGGACGATGCCGCCATGATCCAGCGGACAGAGACTTTAACAATGATCGCTCGCTACGCGAGCTCAATGAGCACGACTCCGTCGCTCAATGATGGATTGATTATTGTCACCTATCCGGAGGCGATTGCAGAGCCGGTGCCGCCCAAAGCGGAGCTGACGAAAAGCAGCCTGAGCCTGGCCGCAGGCCAAGAGATCCAGCAGAGCACACTCGGCGAGCAGTTAAACCAATTAGGTTTCGAGCGGGTGGATTTTGTCTTCCAGCCGGGTCAGTACGCTATTCGCGGGAGTATCGTGGACATCTACAGTTACAGCCACGATATACCTTACCGCCTTGATTTCTTCGGCGACGAGATAGACAGTATCCGCGAGTTTGACATAGAGGATCAGCTGAGCAAGAGCCGCGTCGAAGAAGCGGAGATAGTGGGCTCTTCAAATGGTGAAAATGGTGGGGATGGAGCAAATGATGCTTCGATCGTGGATTATCTGACTGAAGATTATGTATGGGTAAGCAATGAATGGAGTGTGGTGCAGTATAAAATAAGTACAGAGCACAGAGTACAGAATACAGACCAAATTACAATCCAGGATCGCAAGACGATCGAGATCAACGAGAAGAGTTCATTCCCGACGCACAGCAAGATCAGTTTCGATACTATGCCGCAGCCTATATTCCATAAGCAGTTTGACCTGCTGACCGAAGATCTGAAGCGGCATATAGACGAGGGATACAAGGTGTATATCTTAGCCGAGCAGCAGAAACAGTTAGACCGACTGAAGGCAATTTTGAGCGCGACGATTAATGGTGAAAATGGTGACGCTGCGCTTAATGGTGAAAATGGTGACGCTGCGCTTAATGGTGGAATGTTTATCGGGATCAACGCGACGCTGCACGAGGGTTTTGTGGACCGGGGTCTGAAGATATGCTGCTACACCGACCACCAGATATTCGAGCGCTACCACCGTGTGGCCATGAGCAGCGAGAACGCTCGACGCGGAAAAGCCATCATCACGCTTAGGGAGATCAACCAGTTACAGATAGGCGACTACGTGGTACACTCCGATCACGGTATAGCGAAATTCGGCGGCTTAGTCACCACACCGGTCAACGGGAAGCCCCAGGAGATGATCAAGTTGAACTACCGCGACGGTGCGTGCGTCTTCGTCAGCATCCATAACCTGCACCGGATCAGCAAATACAAAGGTCGCGAAGGCTCTGAGCCGACGATAGCGCGTCTGGGCAGCGGCCAATGGGAGCGTCTCAAAGAACGGACCAAAGACAAAGTAAAAGACATTGCCCGCGACCTGATCCGCCTATATGCGACCCGCAAACAGCAGAAAGGTTTTGCCTACTCGCCCGACGGATATATGCAGCATGAGTTGGAGGCTTCGTTCCTCTACGAGGACACGCCGGATCAGGCGAAAGCGACCGCGGACGTGAAGCGCGACCTGGAGAGCCCGATGCCGATGGACCGATTAGTATGCGGCGACGTAGGATTCGGCAAGACCGAAGTGGCGATGCGGGCTGCATTCAAAGTGGCGACGGACGGCAAACAAGTGGCAGTATTAGTGCCGACGACCGTGTTAGCGCTACAGCACTACAACACCTTCCACGAGCGGATGAAAAACATGCCGGTACGGATCGAATATATCAGCCGTCTCAAGTCCGCCAAAGAGATCAAAGAACTATTAGCCGATCTGGAAGCAGGCAAGATAGATATCCTGATCGGTACCCACAAGATCATCGGCAAGAACGTCAAATGGCACGATTTAGGGCTGTTGATTATTGATGAGGAACAGAAATTCGGTGTGGCGGCGAAAGAGAAGCTGAAGAGTCTGCGGGCGAACATTGATGTACTGACGCTGACGGCCACCCCTATACCGAGGACCTTGCAGTTCTCGCTATTAGGAGCACGCGACCTGAGCATCATGACCACCCCACCGCCGAACAGGTACCCCGTGCAGACGGAACTCATCACCATAGACGACGAAGATATCATCAAAGAGGCGATAGAGCTGGAGATGGCGCGCAACGGTCAGATTTTCATCGTCAACAACCGTATAGAGATGTTACCGCGGATCGAGCGCCGCATTCAGAAACTATGCCCGGAAGCACGGATCATAGTGGCTCACGGTCAGCTGCCGGCAGGCGAGATGGAGGAGAGGCTGGAGGCATTCATCAACTACGACTACGATATCCTGCTCTCAACGACTATCATCGAGTCCGGCGTAGATATACCGAACGTGAACACGATCCTCATCTTCTCGGCGGACAAATACGGTCTGGCGGATCTGCATCAGTTACGCGGCCGTGTAGGACGAAGCAACCGGAAAGCCTATTGCTATCTCATTGCGCCGGAGAAAGAGCTGCTGACGGACGATGCGCGCAGACGACTCGAAGCGCTGAGCACCTTTGCGGAATTAGGCGCAGGATTCAATCTCGCCATGCAGGATCTGGATATTCGCGGCGCGGGAAACATGCTGGGCGCCGAACAGTCCGGTTTCATTGCCGATTTAGGATACGAGACCTACCAGCGCATCCTGAGCGAAGCGGTGGAAGAGTTGAAAGAAGAAATGGTGGAGAATGATGGAATGAGCGCGACTATGTCGCTCAATGATGCGGCTGCGCCGCTGTATGATGAGAGACACCTCTGGTGCGCAGACGCGCAATTAGAGACAGATATAGCCGTTTGTTTCCCCAGCGAATATATCGAGAATATATCCGAACGGATTACCCTCTACCGCGAATTGGACAGCCTGCGCAACGAAGATCAGCTGCTGGACTACCGCAAGCGGCTTATTGACCGTTTCGGTCCTCTGCCCGAGCAGGCGGAGGAGCTGCTGGAGGTCGTGCGCTTAAGATGGCTCTGCTGCAGGTTAGGGATCGAGAAGATATTGCTCAAAGGCGAGCATATGACAATGTACCTGGTACAGAATAAAGAGGCGTACTGGCAGTCCCGGCAGTTCGGCAACATGATCCAGTATGCCGTCACGAGACCCGAGCGATGCACGATGCAGGAGGAGCGAGACAAGAAAGGGTTTAAGACCGGGCGGCGGTATATGACTATTACCAATGTCAAGACCATTAACGGGGCTATCACACTGCTCCACAAAGTGGAGACAGGGGAATTGTAATTTGTAGTTTGTGATTAGTAGTTTGTAATATGAAATTTATAGGAATAATACCGGCGCGATACGGTTCGACCCGATTTCCGGGCAAGCCTATGGCCGACATTTGCGGCAAGACAGTAATCCGCCGCGTCTATGAGCAAGCATCGAAAGCACTGGACACCGTAGTAGTAGCAACGGACGACGACCGTATCTACGATGCTGTAGAGGCATTCGGCGGCAAGGTTGTCATGACTCGATCGGACCATAAATGCGGTACAGATCGCTGTCTGGAGGCCTACATGGCCGTTACGACACCTACCTGGCGCGAGCAGAACGATGCGGACACCGTGATTATCAACATCCAGGGCGACGAACCCTTCATTCAGCCGGAGCAGATAGAAGCACTCATGGCTTGTTTTGACAAAGAGGGAACGGATATCGCCACCCTTGTTCGCCCTTACACCGACCGAGACACGCGCTCCGAGCTGGAGGATCCGAATACCCCTAAGGTGAACTGGGACACAGCTTGCGGCGAAGCGAGAATGTTCTCAAGAAAAGTTATTGCGGCTTCAGACGGCAAATACTACCGTCACATCGGCATCTATGCCTACCGCGCGGATGTGCTGGCTCAGATCACACAACTGCCGCAGAGTTCGCTGGAGATCGAGGAGCGGTTAGAGCAATTGAGATGGCTCGAAAACGGATATACCATCCGTGTCGGAGTTACTGAAATTCCCACCATCGGGATCGACACGCCGGAGGATCTGGAGAAAGCAATACAATGGTACAAGTTCAACGGATGAGCCGTCGAACGTTGAAAGGATAAAGAATCAGAGTTAGAGAAATCAAAATATTAACCTTTAAAAACACAACATTTATGGCAAAAGAACAATGTCCTACTCCGCACATAGGTGCGCAGTACGGTGAAATTGCAAAAACAATGATCATGGCCGGAGATCCGCTTCGCGCCAAGTTAATGGCAGAACGTTTCCTGGAGAACCCGGTACAAGTGAATAATGTACGCGGCATGCTGGCTTTCACTGGCACATACAAGGGCAAGAAAGTGACCGTCATGGGTCACGGAATGGGTATCCCGTCAATCGGTATCTACACCTACGAACTTTTCAATTTCTACGACGTAGAGACGATCATCCGCGTAGGTTCGTGCGGTGCCCGCCAGATGTATGTCAACCTGGGTGATCTAGTAATTGCCCAAGGCAGCTGCACCGACAGTAACTGGGATGCACAATACAACCTGCCGGGACATTTTGCTCCGATAGCAGATTTCGACCTCTGTCGCAGAGCCGTAGAAGCTGCTGAGAAGAGAGGCTACAAATACCATGTCGGCAACGTCTTCTCCGCTGATATCTTCTACTGCGAAGACGAGCGTAAGAAAAACTGGACGAAGATGGGTGTTTTGGCCGATGAGATGGAAGCTCCGTCGCTGTATATGAACGCTGCCCGCGCAGGCAAGAAAGCATTGGTGATCTGTACCGTAAGCGACCACATTCTCACCGGCGAAGCAACAACAGCCGAACAAAGACAGAACTCGTTCACCAATATGATGGACGTCGCTTTTGATATTATTTAATAATGAGAAAACAATTTATCATTCTGGTATTAGCACTCTTGCCCTTGGGTCTGACGGCCCAAGAGCAAGGGGTTGATACACAACCTGTCAAAGAGAAGAAATCCTCTTCCAAAGTCTTCACCGGTTTCTCCGGTGGAATGCTGCTGCATGGAGGTTACCTCTTTGCCGATGACCCCACCAAAGTATTCAGCAATACGGGTCTGGGTAGTTTTGAGTATGTGAAGGGCCTTCCAAAATCGGGTTTGTGCTTCGGTTTTGGCGGTATGCTCCGCGTACATTTCATCAATCATATTCACCTTGGCGGGGAAGGCTATGTAAGTCACATGCCGCTGATGCGAACAGGCTCTAATGTCCGAACCGGCTGGGGAGGTGCGTTCGCGGATTTTTACGCCAATTGGGGGAAAACACGGCCGATGATAGGTCTGTCTGTAGGTGGTGGAGCGATGAAGCGTCTCTATGTCCCCGATCAGGATCCTGTCAATGATCCGGGAGCTGCACCCGATGAGAATACCACCTATAACTCCTCCTACGTCAAGACACCATTCTTCTATATGGATCCGTATGTAGGGATGGAAATCAGTTTAACAAGTCATATTGCTTTGATGATCCGCATTGACTACATGCTGCCATTTGGCCGGACCAGTAGTGGTCTGACCCATCTGAGCGAGGATGTCAAATGGAGCAATTTTATGACCCCGAGCGGCCCGCGGCTATACGTAGGCGTCATGTTCGGGAAACTAAAACGCGACTAAACGAAGACAATAATAACACACAAATATAAATTAAACACGTTATAAATGGATAAAAACACTTGGATCGGCTTTTTATTAATAGCCGCAATTATCGTAGGGTTCACGATGTTGAATCGGCCCTCGAAAGAAGAGTTAGCAGCCCGTCAGCATGTACAAGACTCTCTCCGTCTGGTACAGATAGCGGAGCAGGAAGCACAACGTCTCTCGGACTCATTGCAATTCGTGGCAGGTCAGACAGCGACGGAGGCAGAGACTGTTTCCGCCGAGCAGCAACAGGAACGCCTGCAGGCAGCGTACGGCACATTCGCTGCAGCAGCACAGGGCGAAGAGCAATTCGTTACTCTGCAGAACAACAAAGTGCGTTTGACACTCTCCACACGTGGCGGTGTTGTCAAACATGCCGAGTTGCTGGAGTATCACGCTTCCGGCGACAGTATTAACCCGCTTTCGCTCTTCCGTGGAGACGAGAGTGCTTTCGGTTTCACCCTTATTACCGCCAATAACCGAATCCTCCAGACCGGAAATCTTTTCTTCACTCCGATAGTTTCCGAGCAACCTGGTCGGGCTATTATGCGTCTGAAAACCGCATCTCCGGATGCTTGGCTGGATTTCGTGTACGACCTATCCGACAATTATATGATACACCTCTCAATCGAGGCGCACAATATGCAGACAGAACTGGCGCAGAATATCAATTCGCTGGAGTTGCAATGGCGCCAGTTAATTCCGCAGCAGGAGCAGGGGCGTAAGTTTGAGGAACGCTACGCGCAATTGCAATATATGCTGGTGGGCGGCGACATGGAGAAACTGAGCGAGAGCAAGGATGACAACGCCAAAGAGTCCGCGCGTGTTAAATGGGTAGGATACAAAGACCAGTTCTTCTCTACCGTTCTTATCGCCGACGATGCGTTCTCGTCCTCCCAGTTCAGTTCCACGATGCAGAGCAAGCACTCCGGCTATATCAAGGAATACACCACTCTCACCTCCGTACCGTTTGACCTCTCCGGCAAGACGCCTACAGGATTCCGGCTGTATTGCGGTCCGAATCACTATCACACTCTCAAAGCCTATGACGAAGGCGTAGAGCGTGACGAACGGCTGCATCTGAATGCCCTTGTACCGCTGGGATGGAAGATAGTCAGTTGGATCAACGAATGGCTCGTTATTCCGATGTTTGACCTATTCACCAGCTGGGGATTACACATCGGTATTGTTATCCTCCTGATGACGATTGTTATCAAACTCATCATTCTGCCTTTCGTCTTTGTGTCGTATAAATCCAGCGCAAAGATGAAAGCGCTGAAACCGCAGATAGACGCTATCAACGAGAAATATCCGGCTGAGAAAATGCAAGAGCGCCAGCAAGCTACCATGCAACTCTACCAGCAAGCAGGTGTGAGCCCGATGAGCGGATGTCTTCCGATGCTGTTCCAGTTCCCTGTATTGATGGCTATGTTCTGGTTCTTACCTACGGCTATCGAACTGCGCGGCAAATCGCTGCTCTGGGCGGAGGATCTCTCTACCTACGACGCTGTCTTCCACTGGGGATTCAATATTCCGCTGCTGGGTGACCACCTGTCTCTCTTCTGTTTGCTGATGACCATCTGTAATATCGGCTACACCTATATCACGATGCAGTCGCAGGCGACCGACCCGAACATGAAATTCATGAAATACATGATGTATGCCATGCCACTCATGTTCCTCTTTATCTTCAACGACTATGCGGCCGGTCTGAGTTATTACTACCTCGTTTCGCTCTTCATCACCATTCTCCAGACCATGATCTTCCGCTGGACGCTGGATGACAAGAAGATGCTCAAAGAGATGGAGGAGAATAAAAAGAAAAAAGCCGGGAAACCTAAGTCCGGCTTTATGGCTCGCTTGGAAGCGATGCAACGTGAACAGCAGCGTTTAGCTCGCGAGAACGCTAAGGCGGCTAGCAAGCGACGCTAACTCGTTGTTCACCAAGGCCTCTCCGGCGGGAGAGAGCGTCACACCGTCCTGCTCCAGTAACTCATCAAAATGTGTGCTGGCCAGCATCGGCGAGGTGATATCCACTAAATGAACACACTGCTGTGCGGCAAGACGGAAGAGCGAGAGGTTATACAACGCATGAATATTGCGGAGCCTCTCGGTCTGGCCGCCTAACCAGAAGAGAACATTCTTTCGCTCTTGCATACTCATCCCGCGGGTGATATACGCGAAATAGCGGTTCTCATCCATGATAGGAAGACTAACTAATACTGGCTCTTGTCCGCACGCGCGCGCTTGCGCGATCTTATTAATATATAGCGCTTTGTATGCTACAAGATCTATTTTGGCCTCATGATGGGCACTCGGGTTTAATGCAATGGCTTTCCAGTCAAATTGCAAGCCGCTCTCAGGCTGAATAATAATTGTCTTGTCCATAGTGATAAAAGTTAGTTAGTAATAGTAGTTAAAATCAGTGTTATTCTATAAATTGATAACTAAATAGGCAATAATAGCCGGTAATTGCAGACAATATAGTGCGACCAACAGGTCATATCCGATTCGTTTAACAGTTTTCATATGCGTAGCATTTTTAAAATCCGGTGCAAAATTACTGCTTTTCGACTACCTTTGCAATTAAAAGTGATTAGTGACTAAAAACAGGGACTAAAACAGTCAATTTGACGACTAAAACACAAATATAGTGACGAAAAATAACAGCTTTCAATTTCGTCACGCCAAATAAGGAGACTAAATTATGACCAAAATTCCTGCTTCACTATTGTCCGTTGTGACGATGTTAGTGCATATACTTGTCATTCCTGTGTTCTATCTCGGATATATATTGATATACGAGAGCCGATGGATGATTGACTTCCTAAATGCCGGAAACGGCGATGTATTTAATGCGCTGATGCTGACATGTATCCTGCTAGGCATATTATGCGGATCGCGAATCCCGATGACCGCCGTACGGAAACAGATCCATATGAGTTGGTGGCAGTATGCATTGTGGTCTTTCACCGAGGTGTTTGTCTTTTCTTGCTTTGCTGCGTTGTACATGGCGCTGGTCTATGGCACCTACGGGTATTTCCCTGCTTTGGGTAAATGCCTGCAGTTGTCATTCGCTATCCTGCCCTACCCTTATATTATCTTCTCGCTCCTCTTTGCGCTCATCCGCCCGGACGAGAAAGAAGCTGCAGAAGAGGACTTGGTGCGCTTTGCAGACAGCACAGGAAGGCTAAAACTGGTTATTGCGCACGATGTAATCTTGTATGTAGAGGCACAGGAGAACTATGTCTCCATTCACTATATGGAGGGAGAAAAGCAAAAAGAATACTCGCTTCGTCAGTCCATGCGAGGGATCGAAGAGCTAATGGAAAAACACGGTATTATCCGCTGTCAGCGGTCGTATTTCGTGAATCCGCGTCATGTCAAAGTCCTTCGGCGCGATAAAGAAGGTATGATTCAAGCGGAACTGGATATAATAAATGCGAAACCAGTTCCGGTTTCGCCTAAATATTACGAACAACTTAGCAAAATGCTATAACATTTTGCACTACACCACTAAAACGTTAAATTGTTAAACGTTAAATTGTTAAACTGTTAAATAGTTAATTATTTACAGAATTAACCAGCATGCCACAGGCAGCAAGGATGTCTTCACCGCGGGAGCGGCGGATAGTAGTGGTAATACCATTTTCAGAGAGGTAGTCCCGCATCCATTCCATTTGTTTATCATTAGAGCCGGGGAAATGCCGGCTCTCTATATGAGTCTGCGCAATCTTCTCTACACCTTCGTGGAAGCGGATTAAGTTCATACGGCAGTTAAGTCCCTTTAGCAGCCGGAGCAACTCGCGCGCATGGCGAGGCGTGTCGTTCGTCCCTGCCCAGCAGATATACTCGAAACTGAGACGACGCTGATGAGTCCAGTCGTATTGCTTAAGTAGCGAGACGACTTCCATAATAGACATAATTTTCTCAGCCGGCATGATCTGCTCGCGCTCTACGGCAAAAGGATCGTGCATCGACACGGCCAGATGGCATTCGCTCTCGTCCAGAAAACGTTTCATAGCAGGAATACCAACGGTAGAGACGGTAATACGTTTGGGCGACCAAGCGCAGCCGTAAGGTGCGGTCATGATTGCTAACGAGCGCAGTACCTCGTCAATATTATCCATCGGTTCTCCTTCGCCCATATAAACGATATTAGAGAGCGGCTCGCGTCCGGCTGCTACAGCCACAGCGTCTATTTCGAAGATCTGATTTAAGATTTCTGCGGCAGAGAGATTGCCATGAAAACCGAGCGTACCGGTCATACAGAAGCGGCACCCCATCTTACATCCCGCCTGTGTAGAGACACAGAGCGTGGCACGATCTTCCTCAGGAATATAAACTGTTTCTATAAAACAGGATTTGTTATTTGTAACGGGTGATTGCAGATTTGAGACCTCAAAGAGGTACTTGCGCGTCCCATCTGCGCTGACGGCTTCGTGCACAGGCGCATGGCGTCCTATGGTATAAGCCGCTTTGAGCGCTTCTCTACCTTTGAGAGATATATTGGTCATCTCGTCGAAAGAGCGGACACGACGAACATAGAGCCATTCCGCCAACTGTTTGCCGGCGAACTTAGGCAGGCCGATTTCTATTGCCAGAGCCTGCAGTTCTTCTAATGTTTTTCCTAATAGCGCTTCCAATTGCGGAGTACTGATTACAAATTCACGAATTCAACATCGTAACATCTACATGCGGATAAGCGAAGGTAAATCCTTGCGGCGGGAGTTCAGTATAGAACCGCTCTTGAAGAGCGAAGAACACATTCCAATACTCATCTGCCTTCACCCATGCACGAACCACGAACGTAATATCATTCTCATTCAGACTCCGGAGCGCTACAAAAGGAGCGGGTATAGCATCCATACGATAGTTGACCGTGGATAACTGATAGTCGGATATCCTGAGTTCCTTGTAAAGTTTCTTCATATCGGTGTCAGGCTGGAGCACACGAGGATCCGAGTTGACGATAGCAAGGATTGCCTCTTTACATGCCGCGGCATCCACACCATAGGACACGCTTACCGACCATTCCACGCGCCGCAACGGCCTTCCGTTGAAATTATTAATCACCCCATTCGACAAGGTACCGTTTGGAAGGATTACCACTCTATTATCTATTGTAAGTATCTTGGTGGCAGTGATATTGACCTCTATCACTTTGCCAGATGCGCCTTGTGCTTCAATGAAATCACCTGCCTTGAAGGGTTTGAAAGCAAGAATCATAATTCCTCCGGCGAAATTCTGTACTGTACCCGAGAGCGCCATTCCTATGGCCATACCTCCGGCCGCCAGCAGTGCCGCCAAGGAAGTCGTGTTTACTCCTAATGTACTTACTGAAATGATAATCAGCAGGACCGTCATGGAGATTGAGACGAAAGAGGACACAAAAGAGGCAATTGTAGGTTCGGTCTGCCTGCGCTCAAAGTGGCGTTTGAGAATTCTCTGCACCCATCGGATCAAAAGGATTCCTATTCCGAATATCAATAATGCAGCTAACACTTTGATGCCAAAATGCAGTGCAGTCTCGCCGACTTCGCGCCAGAAGGTCTCCGGATCGTTCTTTGCCGTCTCAATCATCATTCGCGCGCCTGCACGAATCGAATCGCGCCGTGCTTCAATCTGCTCCGGAGTAGGAGCTGCCTGTAAAAGGATCAATAATAGCGTGTTCATTTTACCGGATTCTGTCAGCAGCACGGACGAGTGCCTCGTCCTTGAGGATCGCGCGCGTAGCCATGAGGGTTAATACAAAACATACGAGCGGGAACGCTGCCCAGGGAAGGACATGCCAGTCCACCCCCAGCGCCAGTTTCGCCTGCCATACATAAATAGCCAGCACGCCATAATAACCCAGACAAAGCATAGCCAGGAATATATTCAGCCGCGCCTGGAGGATGCGTTTCTTATAGAGAAAGATATCCACGAGGGCAAGCAGCGGAATGAGCGCCGTGGTAACCAACAATCCCCAAAGGCCTTGTAGACAAGCAACAGGCTGGCAGTCCTCGTTCGTGATTAACTCCATCCCGGAGGCACCTAAGTTATATATACACAGTTCCTCAGCCTCTTCAGGGGTTACCAGTTGCAGTACCGGCAGAAAAATCAAGGCGATGCCCAAAGCTACTACAGTTAAGAGATATAAAGTTTGGATTCGTTGTATCATTGTAGTTTTCAGTATTCAGTTTTCAGTTTTCAGTTTTTCATTGCTTCTTCGAGGGAAGCGCACTTGTCGCCATGAGCATTAACCCAGCCTATTTGCCGTGCGGGATTGCCTACCATTAAAGCATAAGGTGGTACGTCTTTGGTAACGACCGCCCCGGCACCGATAAGGCAGTATTCGCCGAGCGTGTGGCCACAAACGATGGTGGCGTTAGCGCCCACTGAGACACCTTTCTTGAGGATGGTATCGCGATACTCATCCTTGCGACTAACGGCAGCGCGGGGGTTAATGACGTTTGTGAATACCATCGAGGGGCCGAGGAACACATCGTCCTCACACCGCACACCGGTATAGACGGAGACATTATTCTGGATTTTACAATTATTGCCCAACACGACATCCGGAGAGATGACGACGTTCTGGCCTATATTGCAGTTTTCACCGATCACACAGCCGGACATAATATGACTGAAATGCCAGATCTTGGTGCCTTTGCCTATTTTGCATCCTTCGTCCACGTAGGATGACTCATGCACAAAATAATTTACCATTTGGTCATTAACCATGTACCATTTATTTTAGAAGAACAATTTCAAAATATCGTTTCCGTTCGCAAAGATCAGTAGCGCCAGCAGCAGCCAGAAGCCGATCTCATTCGCTTTCTCGAGAAATTTATCACTCGGCTTACGGCGCGTGATCATCTCTACCAGCAGGAACAGTATATATCCTCCGTCCAGCGCAGGGATCGGGAGGAAATTCATGAAGGCAAGGATGATACTAAGGAATGCTGTCATATGCCAGAATGCGTACCAACTCCAGTAGGAGGGGAACATCGATCCTATCGCGCCGAATCCTCCGAGCGACTGCGCCCCCTCTTTGGTGAAGACAAGGCGGAACTGCTTGACGTACATCGCCAGTATATCCCAGCCGTACCGAATACCGGCCGGAATGGATTGCAGGAAAGTATATTCCGTATGTTCTATCTCGAATATATTCCATTTGATTGCTACGCCCATTCGTCCCTGGTCTCCGATGAACAGATGCGCCGTCCGTTTCTCTCCTGCCCGATAATAATCCACCTGAACGGAGTCACATGGATGGCGCTGCAGTTCTTCGGTCATTTGCACATTACATAGCGTCGGCACGCCGGCAACGGCTACGATGCTGTCGCCTTTCTGCATCCCTGCGAGAGCTGCTGCGTTATCGGGCAAGACGGAGTCAATCACGCACGGTATCCACTCTGCCATCAGCACGAAGCGGCGTTTCTCATAGTTGCTGTCCGCGCGGCGTTTCTCGCGCTCCGCTTTGTCGAAAGCATTCTGTTGCGCCAGATAGCGCGTGCCGAGATCTTCGCTCATCATCAGTGTTATCGTGTCGCTCCCGCGCAATACCTTCACCTCGCGCTTGCCCTCAATGATGATGGCTTGCACTACGTCGCTCAGCGTCTGCGGTTCTTCGCCGTTGATAGCAATTATTCGGTCCTGTTGCTCAAATCCTTCGTCCAGCATGATTTGGGAGTAATAGAGACCTGTTGTCACATTTCGCAGCGGCAGCGTGTCTTCTCCCCAGTGCCATAGTAGCATCGTGAAGATCACCAGCGCGCCGATGAAATTGACCAATATACCGCCGAGGATGATCAGCAGTCGCTGCCAAGCGGGCTTGGAGCGGAACTCCCACTCCTGCGGTTCTGCCGCCAGGTCTTCGGTCGAATGAGTTTCATCCACCATGCCCGCTATCGCGCAGTAGCCGCCGAACGGCAGCCATCCGATGCCCCATTCGGTCGTCTCCGGATGAGTATTCCATTCTGCATCCTCGTTCTTAGCAAAGAATTTGAAATGCCATTTGCCGTCAAATTTCTTGAACCTCACGAGGCTGAATTTGGGATTAAAGAACATGTAGAATTTCTCCACCCTCACGCCAAAGATTCGCGCGAAGGTAAAATGCCCCAACTCATGTATCAGCACGAGAAACGACAGGGCCAGTATCAGTTGTATTGCTTGTATCACAATGATTAATGAATAATGATTAATGAATATTTTCGGTTGCAATGCGGCGCGCTTCGGCGTCGGTAGTTACGTAGTCTTCGTATGTCGGTTTGGCGATAAACGCAGCCTTTGCCATTGTTTCAGCGATCACATCGCTCATTTGGAGGAATCCGCACCGTCCCTCTCGGAAGGCGAGATTGACCACCTCGTTGGCGGCATTCAGCACGCAAGGTATATTGCCTCCTCGTCGAACCGCCTCGTACGCCAGCCCCAAGTTCGGGAACCGCTCTAAGTCGGGTTGCTCAAACGTCAGGTCCTTGAGCGCAAATAGGTCCGCACGGGGAAAATCGCTCGCGAGCCTCTCCGGGAAGGAGAGCGCGTACTGTATAGGCAGCCGCATATCAGGAGCTCCTAACTGAGCCTTGATCGCTCCGTCAGCGAATTGTACGGCTGAGTGGATGATTGACTGCGGATGAACGACCACTTGTATCCGCTCCACTTCCACACCGAAGAGCCATTTGGCTTCGATTACCTCGAAGCCTTTGTTCATCATACTGGCGGAGTCGATTGTTATCTTCGCGCCCATATCCCAGTTCGGGTGTTTGAGGGCATCGGCAGCGGTCACAGTCTGCATCTGCTCGCGCGTGAAGGTGCGGAAAGGTCCTCCGCTTGCGGTCAGCAGAATCTTCTCTATCGCGTTTCCTTCTTCGCCCACAATACTCTGGAAGATGGCGCTATGCTCGCTGTCCACCGGCAGGATCGGCGTGTGGTATTGCGATGCCAACTCGCATATGATCTCTCCCGCCACCACCAGCGTCTCTTTGTTCGCCAAGGCGATGGTTTTGCCTGCTTTGATAGCTTCTATCGTCGGTCGCAGTCCAGCGTAACCTACCATGGCCGCCACTACGATGTCTATCGATGGCATTCCCACCATCTCGGCTATTGCATCGGCACCGGCCCATACCTTGCATGGCATGTCGGCTAACCTCCGCTGCAGTTCTTCGTACAAGTCTTCGTCGGCAATACATACCACCTCCGGATGAAACTCCCGCGCCTGCGCCACCAGTTTATCAATGCTTCGATGCGCACAGAGGGCATAGACACTATAGCGGTCGGGGTTCCGGCGCACCACATCCAGAGTCTGCGTGCCGATCGAGCCGGTCGAACCTAATATAGCCAATTGCTTTACCATACAATCACCTCCTCGGGGTTCACATGCTTACCGCCGTCCCATAACTCGATTGTCATATCATGTTCGCCGTCGGTCAATCCTATTGCTTCGCCGCGCTCTATCTTTGCTCCCTGAACCTTTAACACACGGCCAATATGGCGGTAGACAGCGATATACGCGCCGTCCTGAAGAACCAGCATGGACGTATTGTCCTCCATCCGCTCGACGGACACCAGCACACCGCGCAACACAGCCAGTACATTTTCGTTCTTCGCTGCATGGATCGTCGTACCGTAAATCCGCATGTCCGGACGGGCGGAAGCCACAACGGTGCCGCGCACCGGCCGGTATAACTGACGTACATCCGTAGGCATAGCGTTCTCAAAGAGCAACAGTCGGTCACGTTCTTTCTGCTCGTATTGTGCCATGAATGCCTCTGTCGCCTCGTTCTGCAATTCCGCTATCTGCGCGCGTTCAATTCGTTGTAGCGAATCCAGGCTCTGCACGCTGTCCGAATGGATATCGCCGGCAGTCAGCTGTTTGATCACGTCCAGATACTGCCGCTGGATTGTCAGGTCGGCCTGCAGGCTGTCCACGCGTGCGGACTCCTGGATCAACTGCTGACGCAGACTGGCGCTATATCCCGGCAGGATATTACGCAGCGGGGTATAGACAATCAGCACCGATAGCAGTACGATCAGCGAGATGATAGTGATGGTGATGATAGATATTGCGCCTAACAGACTGACGCGGAAGTGAAACACCTCCCGCAGCGTCAGGTCATCCAGCATCGCCAACCTGTATTTGCGTCGCTTATTAGCCATCAGATTTCAGATTTCAACTTAAGATTGTGCATCCCTCGCAGGGTTTGAGTTGCTTGAAGAAGTCATTTCCTTTGTCATCCACGAGGATGAATGCAGGGAAGTCTTCCACCTCAATCTTCCAAATTGCCTCCATGCCTAATTCCGGATATTCGACGCACTCTATAGACTTGATATTATTCTGCGCCAAGATAGCGGCCGGACCTCCGATGGAACCGAGATAGAAGCCTCCGTGCTTTTGGCAGGCGTTGGTCACATCAATGGACCGGTTTCCTTTTGCGAGCATGATAAGCGAACCGCCATGATCCTGGAATTCATCTACATAGGGATCCATACGCCCAGCCGTAGTCGGTCCCATCGAACCGCACGCCATGCCCGCCGGGGTCTTCGCCGGGCCGGCATAATAAATCGGATGGTTTTTCAAATATTCAGGCATCGGTTCACCTGCATCCAGGCGTGCTTTAATCTTCGCATGTGCGATATCTCTTCCTACAATAATCGTGCCGTTCAGACTCAGACGGGTGCCGATCGGATATTTCGTCAAGATAGCGCAAACGTCCTTCATCGGCTGGTTCAGGTCAATACGTACCGCATCGCCTTCGCCCGCCTGACGCAGTTCCTCAGGAATGAGAGAAGCAGGATTGCTGTCCAGTTTCTCGATCCAGATACCGTCTTTGTTGATCTTGCATTTGATATTACGGTCAGCAGAGCAACTAACACCCAGCCCTATCGGGCAGCTCGCGCCGTGGCGCGGCAGACGAACGACACGTACGTCATGCGCCATGTATTTACCGCCGAACTGGGCTCCAAGACCGATTTTGTAGGCTTCTTTGAGGAGCTCTTTCTCCAACTCGATGTCGCGGAATGCTCTTCCGGTCTCATCGCCGGAGGTAGGCAGCGAATCGTAATAATGGGTAGAAGCAAGTTTCACCGTCAGCAGGTTCTTCTCCGCGCTCGTACCGCCGATAACGATAGCGATATGATAAGGTGGACAGGCTGCGGTGCCCAGCGATTTCATTTTCTCGACGAGGAACGGGATAAGCGTGCCGGGGTTCTGGATGCGCGCCTTGGTCTCCTGGTAGAGGTAGGTTTTGTTAGCGGAGCCGCCGCCTTTGGTCACGCAAAGGAAACGGTATTCAGCTCCCTCGGTGGCTTCGATGTCAATCTGCGCAGGCAGGTTGCATTTGGTGTTCACCTCGTCGTACATATTCAGCGGCGCATTCTGGCTGTAACGCAGGTTGCATTCGGTGTAGGTATTGAATACTCCACGGGAGAGCGCTTCCTCGTCACAGAAACCGGTCCATACCTCTTGTCCTTTTTCGCCGTGGATGATAGCAGTTCCTGTGTCTTGGCAGAGCGGTAACTGACCTTTGCAAGCCACCTCGGCATTGCGAAGGAAAGTAAGTGCTACATATTTGTCATTAGCGGAAGCCTCCGGATCGCGTAGAATCTTTGCTACCTGCTCGTTGTGCGAGCGGCGCAGCATGAAACTCACGTCGTGAAAAGCTTGTTGCGCCATGAGCGTCAATCCTTCCGGAGCCACCTTCAGGATTTCATGGCCTTCAAACTCGCTGACAGAAACAAAATCCTTGGTCAGCAGATAATACTCAGTCTCGTCTTTTCCGAGCTGAAACATCGGTGCATATTTAAATTCCATATCTTGTATTTTTAATTGCCCATAATTTGCGGCTGCAAATTTACTGCTTTTTTTTGGAATATGCAAGAAAAATCTCATAAATCGTATTTCATTATAAAAAAAGCGCTCCCATAAGGAACGCATTTTTCTTGAGAGAATATGTTTATATCCCGAAATAACCCCTACAAGACCCCGATAAAACCCCTATTCAGTGGCAGAAAATTACAATAATGACTTGGAGTGCGGGAGGATGGCGAAGCGGAACTCGGCATCATCGGTGGCGAACCAGACACGGCTGGAGAGGCCATCGTGAGACTCATGCCAGTAACCGAGGTCGTCGTCCGTTAGGGTGAAAGTCACCTCGCGGGTCTCGCCGGCAGGAATAAAGATCTTTTGGAAGCCTTTCAGTTCGCAAAGCGGCCGAACCAGGTCTCCAGAGAGCTGGCGGACATAGAGTTGCGGGGTCTCGTAGGCATCATATGAGCCGGTATTTGTGATAGTACAGGAAAGAGAATAGCCTACCCCCTTCCCCTCCCTAAAGGGAATGGTGTCTATTTGCGTTTCTCCGTATTCGAAGGTCGTGTAGCTCAGTCCGAAGCCAAAGGGGAAGAGCGGTTCGGTGGGTGTTTCCAGCCAATAGGAAGATTGCCCGATAGAGAACTGGGGACAGCCGATAGGAATAGAGTCAATGAGCATCGGCGGGTCGTACGACGGCCGGCCGGTGTTATGGCGGTTATAATAGAGCGGGATCTGACCGACCATCTTCGGGAAAGTAATCGGCGTCTTACCGGAAGGCACGACTTTTCCGGTGAGGATATTGAATAACGCCGGCCCTGCCATCGTGCCGCCATGGAAGGCATAAAGGACTGCGGCTGCCTGATCAACCTGTTTGCCGATAGTAAGCGGACGACCTGCCATGACAATCATGACGACGGGTTTGCCGGTAGCCACGAGTGCGTCCATCATCTCTATCTGGGCACCCGGCAGATCGAGGTTCGCGCGGCAACGCGCTTCGCCAGAAAGGATGGCTTCTTCGCCGCAGAAAAAGAGAATGACGTCCGCTTTCTTAGCCGCCGCAACGGCTTTGGCTATACCGACAGGGTTCTTATCACGGCTGTATGTGAGCCCCGGCTCGTAGATGCACCGGAAAGGTTTATGACGGTTTTGGAAGGAATATACAGGAGTTAATGAGTGTTCCGGCTCTCCGTCAAAGACCCAGGTGCCTAATTGTTCTTTTTTCTGATCCGCCATAGGTCCCGTAACCAATACGGTCAGATTCTTGTTTTTCAACCGTTCCTCGCTCAAAGGCAAAACGCCATCGTTTTTCAGCAGGACGGCAGATTCCTCCGCCACCTGTTCCGCCGTGGCAATCGCATCGTTCATATAATGCATGGGACCAAAGTCCGGTTCCGGCACATAGGGGTTATCGAAGAGTCCCAAACGGTATTTGAGACGGAGGATCGAACGGACACATTCATCGATCTGCGATTCTTTCACTTTGCCTTCCGCTACCAGTTGGGCCAGATAATCGGTGTATATATTGCCCTGCATGTCCATTTCCATGCGGGCATTGATACAACGAAGCGCCGCCTCTTTCTTATCGGCACAGAGCCCGTGCGGCACAAGATCCGAACCCGATCCCCAGTCGCTTACCATCAACGCATCCGCGTGCCATTCGTCACGGAGAATATCGATATTGAGGTGTTTGTTAGCCGAAGAAGGGAGTCCGTTAAGGTCATTGAAAGAACACATAAGACTCATGGCACCGGCTTCTACAGCAGCTTTGAACGGCGGCAGGTAGATATCGCGGAGCTGGGTTTCGGGAATCCAAGTCGTGTTGTAGTCGCGTCCGCCTTCGGAAGCCGAATAGCCGGCAAAATGCTTGACGCATGCAGCCATCAAAGGGGTTAGGGAATCCCGGGTTAGGGGATTAGAGGATTGGTATCCACGGACGGTAGCAGCGCCCATGACGGAAGTGAGATACGGATCTTCTCCGTAGCCTTCAGCCACACGTCCCCAACGGGGATCATGCGCCACATCGACCATAGGGGAGAACGCCCAGCGGATACCATCCTGATATGCCTCTTGCGCTGTGAGGCGCGCCGCTTGTTCGATCAAGTCGGGATTCCAGGTAGCCCCCTGCCCCAGCGGGATCGGGTAGATCGTCTTATAGCCGTGAATCACATCGCGCGCAGCCACCAGCGGAATTCCCAGACGGGTCTCTTCCACCGCCATTCGTTGCAAGCGGTTGACCTCTTTGGCGCCAACGATATTGAAGATTGACCCTACTTTCCCTTCCCGTATGAGCGCTTCTTTCTCCTCAGCGTTCCACGATGGGTCGAGTTGGTTCATCTGCCCGATTTTCTCCTCCAACGTCATTCGGGAGAGGAGATTATCGATAAAGCGGTCTTCTTCACTCTTGTGGGAGCACGCACTGACGGCCATCAATAGTATAGACAGCACCGTTGCGCGAAATGTATATCCGGCCATTCTTGATAAATTTATAATTGGTGGTTTGTAATTGGTGATTTTCGATTGCATTTACCTCCTGCTCGCAGAGACCTTCGCCATAGACCTCCAACTCCCAGAGAGAAGAGCCGTATCCGGTATTGCGGGTCTTACAGAAGACTCGAACGAACTGTGCCTCCACGGGTTCGTTATTGATGCGGATATCATGAATCTGCGTGCCGCCTTTAGCACCGGAAATCGATTTGACGGTCGTGTAGTTCTCCCCATCGTCACTGATCTCTATATCGAAAGAAGTCGCATAGGCGTTCTCCCAGATGAGCCGCACTTGTGTCAGGCGATAGCAGTTTTCCAAATCGACAGCAATCCATTCATTATCCCGGAAGCGGCTGGACCAGCGTGTTTTCATATCGCCATCCACGGCTTTTGGCGCTGCCGTTCCATCTCCTTCGGATCCTGAAGCCGTAGCCGGTTTATGGAGCGCGAGGTTCACTTCCTCAAACGGCAAGACATGCACGAGAGCCGTGTCGCGCATCTCAAAACATGGGAATACGAGTTCATAGTTGCCCACTTGCGTAGCCCGATAGACAGAACGGCACGTATCCATCGGTTCTCCGAACTGATTGAGGATTGACACCACAAATTCCTGTTCAGTTCCCAAAGGCATGGTCACTTCCGCAGGAAGCACTTGCGCTTTAGTCGCCATCTCGGTCTCCATGACGATGATCGTGAGAGACGCCGAGCAGCCACCGACCGTGCGGGTCTCCGTGAAGAGGCCGTAGTCGGGGTATGTCTTCTGCTCCGAAGAGGTAGAGAGAACCGCTCCGTTGTAGTTATAAGCCGTAGTAGTGAGCGTGGTTGTTTGACCCTGCAGAAGGACGGTATCGGACGCAGAGAGGGCTACAGCAAAGACTGTTTCCGGATCTCCGGTCAGCGGTCGTCCATATGCCTCCAGTTCATAGAGCGAGGTGCCATACTGCGTTGCGCGCCGGAGTCCTGTCAGACGAATATATCGAGCCCTGGAGGGGCCTACCCCCATCCCCTCCCTAAAGGGAAGGGAGATTCTTTCTACACCGCCGGCAGACGCGTATATAGCGCTATGCCATGTGCTGCCGTCGGACGAGAGTGCGAGTTCGTATTCGGACGCAAAAGCGGTTTCCCAACGGAGGATAAGATGGTCGATAAAACATACCTCACCCAGATCCACCATTGCCCATTCGCCATCGCGATGCTCCGAGCCCCAACGAGTATCCGTATTTCCGTCCGTGAGATTCGCCGCCACACAACCTGCGTTTTCAAACGAAGAGGCCGTCACGGGTTTATGCAGCGCGAGATTCGGATACGGCAGATCCCAAGCCATCGGGTCGGGTTCAATCGTCTCTTCTTCATCTTCGATGGTCGTCACCGTATGAGTCTCCGCACCAGAGATAAGCGTCAAACCGTGCGGCACAGTCACCGTGGTGTCTTTGGCTCCGAAGAAATGCACCGAGAGCGGCGCCGCAGCCACATTATAAACCGCATAAGTCATGCGTCCGCTGAGCGTATCCGTATAAGCACATGCCATTGGATGAGAAGCAAAAATATCATACCGTTTCTCGCCCAAGCCTTTATGACTGTGCGCGAGCCAATAGGTGATACCGCCCGTATCGGGGTTCTTCGCCAGCGCCTTTCCCATCTGATCCATCCGTTCCCACACATGAATAGCCGAATCGGCATCAAAGAGCGAGAGATACGACAGACACACGTTACCCAGCCCCGACTCATCGCCCAGACCGCCTTGCGGCGCTTCATAATTGCCGACCTCTTTGGTGGCGTACATCTGCGTGTAATCCCACTTCGCAAAAGGCAGGTCTTCGCTGAAACAATTGGTCAGTATCGGTGAGATAGGCAGCCACTGGATAGAATGCATCCAAACGGGGTCGCCGGAGAACCATGTCCACCAGCCCACACCTTGCATCGTCAGATTGCAGCAATAAGGGTGGTTATATTTGGTAAAATCGATGTTCCTGCGTTTCTTATCGAACCAATACTCCGCTGTAGCGCGGGTCTCGAGGGTATAGCCCATGATACCGGCTTCCAACATCGGCTGGTCCTGCAGCGCAGCACCTAAGAGCCACACGCCGCCCCAGCCTTGTATCGCTTCGGAAGACGACTCCTGACCGTTGCCGTTACCGGCATTACCTAATCCGCCTGCAAACGAATGGCCGCAATAAGGATTGAACGTACGGAACCAAGGCTCGTCCGCCGAACGCTGCCAGTTCGCATAATCGCGTGCCACTTCTTTAGCCATCGGGCCATAGTTCGTACGGAAATCGTCATCCAGCATACACAGCAACGCCGAGGCATAGACGAAATAGCCGTAATGGAAATGATGGTCGTTGAACGTGTCGGAATCATAGGAAGGATCCATACCGATGAGCGCCCCCCATTTCGGGTAACGCGCAAAATAGAACCTCTCTTCACCCGGCGTGAAGGTGTACCAGTTGACCAGCACCTCTTTGAGACGATTTTTCGCCATACGGAAAGTAGCGGTATCGCCCATCTGGAGGGCAAAAGTCATGTAATGCGCCATCTGCGTGAGGCCTTTGCCGCCCCAATAAGTATCACCGCCAAACGACCCACGCTTGGCATAATCGGCATTGAGAGCCGTCATACGGGCTTCTGAGAACTCTTCGCCCCACTCCATCGGAGCCGGGAAGAAAGGGAGGAAAGAATGCACCGGATAAGTGAACGTAAAATCATTCCCCGCATACAAACGCATCGTGCCACGAGGGGAAAGGAAGGAAGCCCCAACCCATCCCTCTCCCGAAGGGAGGGAGTTATCGCTGTAGTAATGATGCGGCAAAAAGGCCATAAGCGCCGGTTTATCCACATGGAAAATAGTCGTCAGGGACGAGGTTGCCGCATTATAAGCGTATGAAAAAGTAGTCTTCCGCGGAATTTGGAAAGCATAAGGTGCGCAAGCCGCAGCATCTAATCCGGGGGTCAGCAAGGCGACAGTCATTTTGCCGGTGTCCGTAAAAACGGCATAACGCGCTTCGTTGGGGTTCACAGCCAGCATCGCAATATCGGAAGCCTCGAGCCACACCAACGGCGAACCTTCCATACAGGTGACGCGCACCCACGCTTCGCCGTCTTGCATAATAAACGACATCGCGAAATCCGACCAGCTATCCACAAGTGCCTCCTGGAAATTCGCCTTTTTGCCGGTAGCCGTATTGGTAAAAGTGACGGTAAGCGGTGTGTCCCATTTGACCTCGCACCCCGTAGGTTCCCAATAAGAAGGATAGCCTATTGTCAGTTCACCGTCTTTTGCCTCTGCCCAACCGGGATAGAACCACAGTTTACCGGTCCAGGTATTGACCAGTGCGTGCGTCCACCAGTCATTGGTAGGAAGCGCCAAAGAGCCCTGTTGGGAGCCATCGGGAGTACCCAAACGCGCCAGCAACGAATCGGGCAGATAGAGCCTGCGGTGCTCCATCTGATAAGCCTGACAGCCACCGTGCTCCGAAGTGCGACTCTTGGACAGCGGCACAAACGAAGCGTATGAACCAGTTCCAACAGGAACCGGAGTTTGGGCAGAAAGAAAGCCTACCCCAACCCTCCCTAAAAGGAGGGAGAGAAAGATGAGAAGGATGTGACGCTTCATCATAGTTTCACAAGTATCGTTTCGACGCTATTCGCCGGCATCTCTACCGTGGCGGTATATTCGCCTACCTGCAGCGGGAAAGTGGTTGCTTCACCGGTATTGAGGATATTCACCGCTATCTGTCCTTCCCCATTCTTCGTTGCGCATACAAAGATCTGATCACTGATTTCTGACGGCTGACAACTCAATACCACATCGCCCGGTCGCATAGAGCGACTGAACTGCTTGAGGACATAGTAATAAGGAGTGTAATAGATGATATCATTCCGGTAATCAATCATTACGGGCGCAGCAGCGAAATTATTGACATGGTTCGGTCCGCCGATGGAATCCAGCACGATATTCCAGTCGATAAAGCCGGTGAGCCAATGGTTCATACCTTCTATAATATAGCGCGCATAGCGATGTACACCTGCGTATTTGGGATGCGTGTCACCCGCCCAGCGAGTCGAATACGCCCAATCGGTAGCTACTTTGTTCCACCAGAACGCATCGTTATTGAACCATCCGCTCTCTTTGAAACCTACCGGATCGGTCACACCGTCCCAGGGTTCACAACCCAAGTTATCAATACATCCCTCGGTATGCAGGATGGTCTTATCGGGATAGAGCGCATGTACGGAATCCAAAACCTCAGGAAAACAATCGATCGTCGAACCGTACCAGTGTACCGCCATGCCTGCCGTCGCTGCGTTCGCGAGCGAGTCGCCATAGATAGCCGCTGTATAAGGTCCCATTTCAAAGATATTCTGGTCAAAACCAAGAATCTTCAGGTCTTTGTAGCCACTTTGGTCTAACCACGGACGCATATACTGACCGATGAACTCTGCTTCGACAGCCGGAGAGAAATCCATGGACTCCCATCCACCGTCATTGCCCATCGGTTCATTCACCGGCGTAAGAGCCCATATATCCAGACCTTCCACCTTCCACGCCTGCACGTATTTAGCCAGATACCGCGCATAGGCATCGTAGTACTCGGGCAGCAACGCACCGCCGCGATGGAAACCGTTCTCGCGCTCGTAGTATTTCTTATTCTCTTTCATCCACGCCGGCGCAGTCCAGGTGTTCGCCACGATGCGGTATTCCTTATCCGCCTGCGATTGCTTGATCGCCCATACATCCTTCATCAGATGGAAAAGGTCGTAGTTGCAGTCCTGAATCTGCGGATAAACGCTGCGAGAGAATCCCTCTTTATCGCGATCCAGCGTAAACGAACACAGCTCTACATCGCCGTCCTCTTCCGCCAGCGAATATTTGCCTTCCACAGAGAAATCCGATGCACCGATCTGCGTGCGGCTCATGGAGAAGTTCGCACCGTTCTCACCGTAGAGTTCTTCCAACACCGCCTGACGTTTCTCTGCAGGCAGACACGCCAACACAAAAGCCGAGCTCTCCGTTAGCGATCCGCCAAAACCGTCTATCGTTTGACGTGTCTCGGAAGGGTTGATCACAACGGCATTCTCAGCATTAGCTTTCTTAAACACCACTGCCTCTTTCTCGGCACATTTGTCTCCGGCTTCGGAAGTCAACCATACGTGCGAGGATTTTATTTGCGGGGTACAGGACGCACAAATTATGACCGCTGCGCTCAACGACAAAAGACCGCTGGCACTCAAAGACAAAAGATTATTTTTCATATCTCAATAATTAACTGTTTGATCTCGCCATCACGGGCAAAAAGATGTGCGGATTGTTCTTTGGTAAGAACACAGACCGGCTTCGCCTGACAGAGTACAGACCGT
This sequence comes from Bacteroidales bacterium UBA4295, assembly GCA_002395805.1. GTDB lineage: Bacteria > Bacteroidota > Bacteroidia > Bacteroidales > Paludibacteraceae > Colicola. Next base: position 46,978 of record DGVB01000009.1, read on the forward strand.
CCTTCGGACTGACAGACTGATTTGGCTTTGCGATATACAATCTCCGTGCCGCAATAAGTGAAATGTAATTCGCCGTCCTTGAAATCCGCATCAGTCAGCATGGTCGGGCAGAAAGCGATCTGTCCGTCGCGCACAGAGACGCCTAACTCGAACCACCGGCTGATAATATCCTCTTTCACCTGTCCGGTCATACCCGGTTGCTGCACGCCCGCCATCGTCGGAGTATGCGAATAGGGATCGAAGGGGAACGCACCGTATTCGTCTGGACGTTTATGCGAACCGATGCCCTCGCGAATCTCGAAATACTGCTTACGAAGCCGCTGCAGAGTGCCCTCATTTGTACTTTGTACTTCGTCCCTTTGTACCTTGTCTATATTCTCTCCCACGGCTAACAACAACTTGCTGACCATGTGCCAATAGATACATCCGAGGCCTTCGTATTTATAGAATGTGCCGCTTCGGCCTGTGAAAGCATGGTGGTGGAAGACCGACTCGTAGAGATCTTTCAGTTCGTCCGGCAACTCATTGGCATTGCGATACCGGGCATCAAAATGGATACCTCCGTCGCAGTCTTGTTTCAAGATAGTTCCCAAGTATTTCTGCACTACAGGCAGCGATTTAGCCTCCTCCGGCAGGTTATTCATCTCCAGGAACGAAGGTCTCTTGCGATTCGGATACAGCATATATGACCGTTGGTCCTCGCGATAGAGTGCCGAAGCGCGCATAGCGTCTAACAGATCCGCTGCTTCTTCTCCGGACAACAAGCCCGACGAGAGCACCGCTACCTGTCCCTCTAACATCTCATAGAGATGGGACACTTCGATTGTGTTCTCTGTAAAACGAATCAGGTTATATGCCTCGTACAGCCCGTCAGCACGCTTATTGGCGCGGATAGACTCGTCTATCTTGCGCAACGTCGCGTCGCAGAACTCCTGCAGTTCGCTCAACTCCAACACTTCGCTCTCTCCGCTGAGACCTGCATACACTTTCGCACGGTATTTCTCGCCCGCAGTACCGACAATATCGGTAAACTGTTTACGGTTGCCATTCATATACGCATGGCGGATAGCGCGCAAGAAATCCAACGTCTCGGCACCCACCTGCACGTCGGTTTGAACCAGCGTCTGCAGGAATGCCACATATCGCCGCATATAACACAGCGTCACCATCGAAGCACCGTAACCCACTAACGCATTGTTGGCGTCGTTCCATTCCGGCCGTAGCGTATTCATCCAGATTCCTGCCTCGGGGATAAAATTGCTGAGTTTGGTGAGTAAGGTAATCAGCAATTTGTCCGCCATCGTGGTGCGGCGAACCTGTTGATTCTCATCCAAAATCAGTTTGGCATCCGCACCCATTGAGGGCACCAGCGCCATGATACGTTGGTGTAACTCATTATCAAACGTGATACTGTTTTTCGGATCTGCCACTATCTCCGCGTACGATTTGAGGCGGTAGGGCACATTCGCAAACGCATACTTCCGCTCATTGAGTAACCCGCGCAAAGTCTCCGGATCATGGTGATAACTGAGTTCCAATAGTTTCAACAGATAAATAATCTGATGGTCTCCCCAATAGCCGATATTCGACCACGGGTTCTCCGGCTCAATTACCTCCCAATCGATTCCTTCGTTGGAGATTCTATACGGGTTATAACCGTCCGCCGTAGTGGCGTTCAGGAATTTGGCTATAATATGATTGATGAAAAGCGGATAAGAAAACGAAAGTGCTTCCCAATTCTGGAATATATCGCGCCAGTTGCCCTGATAAGCCACCACGGGCTTGCCTTGCTCGTCCTGCACACGTATGGAGAACAAGTTCCACGGCCGCGAAGGATCGCCATGCCGGCGACCGAATGTCAGAGGCAGATCTTCCTCGCCGCCTTTTTCGTCCGCCTTCGGCGGGTACGTCAGATAATATCCTCCGCGCATGGTATTGAACAGCACATTCGCAAAATGCCGCGCATCGTTGGCTTCATCGCCTGTATGTTGCACTCCGTCATTTTGCGCCACAATGCGACGAAGCGTCTCTGTGGAGTCC
>DGVB01000009.1:49159-51716 GCA_002395805.1 Bacteroidales bacterium UBA4295
ACATCCAACACATTATACCATGTCTGCGCGCCTCGCGCCGGCAGACGGAGACTCGCCTTGGCCACAAACGCTCCGCGAACACCTTTGGAAGGTGTCTCATCGTAGTTCGCACCCGGCAGTCCCAAACAATAGACCGTATTGCATGTCAGAGACTCGGACGGTTCTGCGCGGTCCACGAGGATCGCTTCCATTCTAAAGAGTGCCAAACCGCTTTTTTCTTTAAGCGAAGCGGTCTTGGGTCTTTCGATTTCAATCAGCTCTGTCTTCTTATAACCATCTACGAGGGTCGAGAACTCATTCTGAGTCTTACGTTCCACTCCCGCCGGCAGTACATTCTGCAGGCGATCGTCAATATTCACCTCTGTGGCTCTGTTACCGAGGTTCTCCAGCGTAGCGCGACGCACCCATCCGTACTTCCCTGCGGGCGCCCAGATATACGAGAAACGCAACTTCAGCGTGTGATTCTCTTCGCAAAAGACTATCTGGTTGCCTACCGTCGATTTGGCTATCTTGCGGGAGAGAACGAATACATCTTGCTGCTGAGCCGAGAACGGCTTCCAGACCAACTCTCCGTTTACCTGAAACGGTTCGCCGTTCACCCGAATAACGGTCTTCGGCCCTGTGGTTTCGTAGTTCTCGGTGATCTTGTCATCCGTATAATACGGAAAAAGTGCTTCTCCCGGTGAACGGCGACCGCATGTCAAACCGCCTGTGGAAGAGAGATACATCCATAAATCCGTATCCGACGCCAGAGAGATGAAGAAAGGCTGCATCTCGTTATAATTGGCGATCTCGTAGAATCGCTCCCCGTTGATTGATATAAATTGACCTTTTACTTCTTTCATTTGTTTGCCTCTTTTATTTTCTGCTTTCTGCCAAATCATTCTTCATTTGCTCCATCGTTGCGTTATCCAGATTATAGAACGCCAGGAAGATAGCACACGACGCATACAGCACACCCGGAACGATACCGAACATCCAATGGAACGTGTTCATTATCAGCGGCGTATGCTGAATCTGGTCTATCGTCAGCAAATCTGCATTATAACCGATCATCGACATCACTACGCCGAATAATGCAGCACCGATCGACCATCCTATTTTCTGCGCAAAAACAGCTGCGGAAAGGCAAAGTCCCGTCGTACGACGCTGGAATTTCCACTCGCCGTAATCCGCTGCATCCGCCAGCATCGTCCAGAGCAACGAGATAGCCGGAGCATACGCGATTTTACCTAAACAATTGAAGATATTGATCAGCACAAAATTCTTTCCTGCGAAGAAGAGCATGCAGAAGAAGAAACCGGACAGGATCGAACAAACGATATAGAGCTGTTTCGCGCCGAATTTCTTCACCAGCGGTTTCGTCGTAGGGATAGCGATGATCAACGCTACCGTACCTAAGATATTGAATATCTGGCTCTTGGATTCTGCGCCAAGGAAATATTTGAAATAATAGGTGGCCGATATATTCTGGATAGCGAACATGATAAAGGAAACAATACCTACTAGCGTCAGAACCACCCAAGGACGGTTCTTAAACAGGTACTTGAAATCCCGTCCCAGATGCGCATCTTGCCGCTTCGGAGGAGCTACCCGCTCGCGCGTGGTAAAGAAAGTGATGAGGAATAGGATGATTCCTACGCATCCGAAGATAGCTACCAGATACCTAAAACCGATGATATAGGCTGAACGCACGAGGGCACTATTCGCCAGCGCATCTTCCATAAATACCTTACGCGCCGCGTCATCCGCCATGATGGAATAATCCATTCCTGCTGCATGCGAACCAAGATAATACACGATATACAGCGCAAAGCCGGAAACGATCAATTGACCGAGATTAGCCGCCACGAAGCGGAAGGAGTTCAATCCTGCACGCTCGATCGAATCATCTGTCATCACAGCGCCAAGAGACGAATACGGGATATTCACGATAGCATACACCACGCGCAGACCAATAAACATCGGCAGGATATAGGCTATCAACGCGTTGCCTTGCAGATCAGGACCGAAGAAAGCCAGAAAAGCGAACAACGCAAACGGAATACATCCGAATAATAGGAACGGACGGAATTTGCCCCATCGCGTATTCGTTCTATCCGCCCAGATTCCGACAACAGGATCCATCACGGCATCCATGATCGTACCCAGAATAGCGATGGCAGTGGACCAGGCAGGACTGATTCCCAGTACGTCGGTGTAATAGAAAATCAACCAGAAATTGACCAGATCCCACACAAAGTGCGATGCGGTATCACCTAAACTGTAACCTAATTTTTCCTTAATAGATAGTTTCATATCAATTTGAAATCATAAATTACAAATCACAAATTATCCGCGTTTCTTGTACACGCGAATATAGTCCACATACATCTTAGCAGGCGTTCCGTCCTCCGGCAGAGCCGTTACTTTCATAAACGAAGGATCGTCCATCGGTATCACCTCCGGATATTTCTCTGCTGCCGGCATATTCGGGAAGAAACCGCCCACAGCCAGATTAAGCACCAGATAGAAAGGATGGTTGAAATAATGTCCCGGTTCGTTCACTTCCTTGCCG
>DGVB01000008.1:0-389 GCA_002395805.1 Bacteroidales bacterium UBA4295
GGCAGTTATCTCTATGCGCTCGCGGCAGTAGTGCTACTTCTGGCAATCGCTTTTGCGCTGATGCCCAAAGCTCTTCGCCGTTTCGCCGAAGTGAACCCTTCTCTTCTGCTCCGCAGTCTGGCCCAGAGTCTTGTGCGGCTTCTCTGCTGGTGCGTCCAACTGGCGCTGGTCCTCTATGCCTTAGGAGCAATTACAAATTACAAATTACAAATTACAAATTTATTAGTATATTACCTTTTGGTAACAATCACGCCGAATGTGCCGATTGCGGAGGTCGGCATCCGCGGAGCATGGGCGATTGTTCTATTCGGTTCGATGAATGCCGCTATGGCAGGTGTGATGCTCTGGATTATTAATACATTGCTCCCTTGCCTCATATGGCCTTTTTT
>DGVB01000008.1:562-31493 GCA_002395805.1 Bacteroidales bacterium UBA4295
GGGCAGAGTCTGTGCGTGATTGAGACGCAAGAGTCGATTTTGGGTTGGACGGAGAGAGAGCCGTTAGTGTTGAACTGTCAGGGAACGGATTTCTGGCAGGCTAATGTGCCTATCAGCGATTTCGCCGGCAGTATTCAGTATAAATATGCGATCCGCGTAGGCGATGGACAGTATATCTACGAGGCCGGAGAACCGCGTACGCTGACGCTGAAGGCGGCTGACAAACGTATCGTCGTCCGCGATGCCTGGCAGGCCAGCACCTATGAGGATAGTTTCTATACCACCGTATTCCTGAAATCGCTTTTCGCGCGCCACAAACCGGCGAAAGTGAAAGCACCGAAGGGTAATATCCGTTTCTCCATCGACCTGCCGCAGATCCTGCCGTCGCAAGGCGTAGCAATCATCGGTAATTGCGATGCGCTGGGTAACTGGGATACGGACCGGAAACTGATTATGTCCGACGCCGAGTTCCCGCTCTGGAAAGCGGATATCGAGGTGAAAGGCCAGGATATAGTTGAGTACAAATATGTCGTTTATGATCTCAAGACCGGCGCTATCGTAGACACCGAATGGGGCGAGAACCGCCAGATATGGGGCGTGGAAAAAGGACAAGTGATCTATCAGAACGACCGCTATTTCCGCCGCACACAGCCGCGTTGGAAAGGTGCCGGAGTGGCTGTTCCCGTCTTCTCGCTGCGCACCGAAGAAGGATTCGGTATCGGTGAGTTCCAGGACCTCAAGAAAATGGCGGACTGGGCTGCTTCTACCGGCCAGAAAATGATTCAGACCCTCCCGATTAACGATACTACCCTTCGTCATAACAACCTGGATAGCTATCCTTACAATGCCGTTTCCGTCTTTGCCCTCCATCCGATATACATCAATATCGAGGCGATGGGGCGCTTGACGCCGGCGCTGAAGAAGAAATACGAGGCGCAGAAGGCTGAGTTTAACGCCAAATCCTTTGCGGACTACCAGGCTGTCTATGATGCCAAGATGGTGTTCTTCAAAGCCCTCTACAAGCAAGACAAAGATGCCCTCTTCTCCTCCGAGGAATACAAGGCCTTTATCAAGAAGAACGACTCCTGGCTGGAGCCGTATGCCGAGTTCCTGCATAAACGCGACAAACAACCGAAAGATTTCTATAAGTTCCTCCAGTTCCATGCCGATAAACAGTTGGCAGACGCCGTGGCTTATGCCCACTCGATCGGCGTAGCGATGAAGGGCGATATACCTATCGGTATCTCGCCGGACAGCGTGGATGCAGCGGTTTATCCGGAACTCTTCAATCTGGATGCTTCCGCCGGCGCGCCGCCTGATGATTTCTCTATCTCCGGCCAGAACTGGGGATTCCCGACTTATAACTGGGATAAGATGGCGGAGGATAACTTCGGCTGGTGGCAGGCTCGGTTCCGCAAGATGCAGGATTATTTCGATGCCTACCGCGTGGATCATATCCTCGGTTTCTTCCGTATATGGCAGATGCGCAAGACCGATGTATGGGGTCTCTGCGGCCATTTCGTCCCGGCGCTGCCTTACAGCTATGACGACCTCTGCGCACAAGGCGTTTGCCTTGACTGGGATCGGCTTACAAAACCCTATATCCGCTCCAATTTCCTGGGCGATGTATTAGGCTATGACACCGAGTGGGCGAAGAAATATGCGCTGGATACGCATGACGGATATGTCTATTTCTTCCGTCCTGAGTTTGATACCCAGCTCAAAGTGCAGGAATGGTACGACCGCCTCATGTCCGACGAGAAACAACTGAAAGCTTCCGGCCTGAGCGCCGAAGCGGCAAAGAATATCTGCAACGGACTCATTTATCTCCATTGCGAAGTGCTCTTCGTCGAAGACCAGCGTCGTCCGGGATGGCTCCACCCGCGTATCTCCATCTATCAGAGCCATTCGTTCAACGAACTCTACAGCGACCAGAAAGAAGTACTTATGCGTATCTATAATGACTATTTCTTCCGTCGTCATACCCATTTCTGGCGCGACTCGGCGATGCGCAAACTGCCGACGCTCATCCGCGCAACCAAGATGCTGTGCTGCGGCGAAGACTTAGGTATGGTGCCTGCTTGCGTGCCCGATGTGATGCATGAGTTGCAGATCCTCTCGCTCGAAATCCAGCGTATGCCGAAAGATCCTACGGTTAAGTTTGCCCATCCGGCGGACGCACCGTATCAGTCTGTCTGCACTACCGGTACGCATGACATGAATCCTCTCCGAGCTTGGTGGGAGGAAGACCGTGCGGTTACCCAGCGGTTCTACAACGAGCAAATGGGATGGTGGGGAGATGCTCCCCAAGAGATGACGCCGGAGATAGCCGAGTTTATCATCAACCAGCATATGTATTCCCCGGCGATGTGGACCATTCTGCCACTGCAGGACTGGCTCGCTATCGATGGCGACGTACGCATCAAAGACCAGTTCGCCGACCGTATCAACGTTCCGGCCAACCCGCGCCATTTCTGGAACTACAGAATGCATCTGTCGCTCGAAGAACTGATGAAATGCGATAATCTGAATGCGAAAATCAAGAAACTGACAAGCGTCAGGTAAGGTACCAAGGTACCAAGTGCCAAGTGACGAAGGTTAAGGGATGAGCGAGAGCTTGTCCCTTACTTTTTGCATGAGCCAGAGAGGCGTACTGGTTGCGCCGCAGATGCCGACTTTGAGACCGGCTTCGCCTGAAAGACCGCTGCGCTGTAAGACCGCTTCGCTGAAAGACCGTCCTTCGGACTGAAAGACTTTTTCGACTTCGTCGGGGGAGGAAACGAAAAATGTGTTGGGGTTCACCTCAACGCAATTTTTATATAATACACGTGCATTGCTGGATTTCTTCCCGCCTACGAAAAGAACGATATCGTTCGCCCGTGCAAAATCCTGCAGCTCCGCTACCCTGTTTGCTACATTCCGGCAGATAGTGTCATGAGCTTCTAACGCAACCTGAAATTTGCAATTGGAAATTTGCAATTGGATGGCCTCTACGAGGGCATTGAATCCCTCGACGGACTTGGTCGTTTGGGAGAAAAGGTATATCGGGCGGGTGAAATCAAGCCGGTCGATTTGTGCCGGACTTTCTATTACGATGGCGGTGTTGTTGGTCTGACCCTGCAGACCGATGACTTCTGCATGGCCCGGCTGACCGTAAATCACAATCTGAGGAGGCTGAGCCTCGTCGTTCTTATGCGCTTCGTAGCAGGCACGGATACGGTCCTGCAATTTCTTCACCACCGGACAGGTGGCGTCAATGATTTCAATCCCTCGCTGCTGCGCAATCCAGTATGTGCTCGGCGGCTCGCCGTGCGCGCGAAGCAGTACCCGCGAATGAGAAGGCAACGTGCGCAGATCGTCGTAATCAATGGTCGCCAGACCTTTCATCTCCAGACGCGATACCTCCTGACCGTTATGTACGATATCGCCCAGACAATAAAGCGGACCGTTTGCCAGTTCGCTTTCTGCTGCTTTGATCGCGCGCGTCACACCAAAGCAAAATCCGCTATGCTCGTCAATGGAAATCTGCATGCTCGTTAAACAACTTGTAGATCAGTTCCATTTGTCCGTCTATCGTCATGAAACTGTTGTCCACCACGATGGCATCGTCGGCTTGCCGCAGAGGACTCTCCGCGCGGTGCGTGTCCCGGTAATCGCGGTCATTCACATCGGCTAACACCGCTTCGAAATCCGGCTTTTCGCCTTTGGATACTAGTTCGTCATACCGCCGTTGGGCGCGAACCTCCGGACTGGCGGTTAGGAATAGTTTCAATTCCGCTTGAGGGAATACAACCGTACCGATGTCCCGTCCGTCCATGACGATGCCTTTTGCTTCACCCATCTTCTGCTGCTGGGCTACGAGGAAGGCTCTTACTTCCTTGATCGCAGATACCCGACTGGCGCAGTTGCCTACCGCCAGCGTACGGATCTGACTTTCTACATCTTCCCCGTTCAGCGTCACATGTTGCGCTCCGTCCGCAAGCACAAATCCTACCTCTATCTGCGGCAAAGCGGCGATAATAGACGCTTCGTCCTCAAGACCCTTGCGTATCGTGTACAGCGCGATGGCGCGGTACATAGCACCCGTGTCGACGTATGTGTAACCGGCATACTTGGCCAGCGCCTTGGCTATCGTCGATTTTCCGCAAGACGAATAGCCGTCTATAGCAACAATAATTCTATTCATTTCTTATCTGCGAACGATTATTTCATTAATGAGTTTATGTCCAATGTCAATCCTACCTGGTAGGAGAAATTGGATTTGGTCAGCTGGCTGATAGCGAACCCGAGACGGGCTTGCTTGATCTTTACACCCACACCCAGCGCAAAACCTGCCAGCGATTTCTGGTCAGTCAGTTGCAACTCCGCTCTGCGGCGGTGGTTGTAACTCAGAGCGATATAGAATTTCTCGCTCTTCGGCACCACTTCGATGCTCCATATCGTGTGACGGAAGAGCATGTCATACCATTTGACATCGTGCGGAATGAATTCACCGGTCGTCGGACTCTTTTCCAGACTCGTCCACTCGTAGTTCAGATACCAGGTCTGCATGTTATGGATCTGCAGATGGAATCGCAACGGAGCATGCTTCACGCGGTAAGTCAGTCCTAATTGCAAGTTCAGCGGCAGCATCTCATGCCCGGTGCCATCTTCGGAGGAATAGAAACTCTTGATCTGCCATCCGATATTCTGCAGCACCAGACCCATCTGGAATGTTGAATCGGGACTCTGGAAATGCGCCCCTATGTCCGCGCCGAGGGCAAAACTGCTGTAACTCTCGTAGATCGAATAAACCGGCTTCAGCGTCACGCCCACTTTGAACATCCGTCCTAACTGGCGCGCGTACATGATATCTATCAGTATATCCCGTGCGCCGAAACTGCCGCCGGTCTGTACACCGTACTCGTCCGCATATTTCATATGCCCGTAGTCAAGATAGTGAATCCCGACGGCAAAATAGTTTGGTTTGTCAGGCTCTCCTTCTCCCTCAAAGGGCTTCTCTATTTTCGATCGTCCGAAATTATGTCCGTAGAGCGCGGAGCCGAACATTGTGCCGGGTAGGTAATAGGAATAGTTGAGTTGCAGCGTCATGTGGCTGTTCGCATGGAGCAGCGCCGGGTTGCACATACCCATCGAGATATCGCCGTCGCTGAGGCTCACGTTTGAACCACCTAATGCATTCAGACGCGACGAAGTAGGCAGACTCATGAATGAGAATACCGACCTTCCTGCGCTCGACACCTGTGCTTCCAAGCGACAAAGGGACAAGGTACAAAGGATAAGGATTGCTATTTTTTTGCCTATAGCCACACTACCGCATTTTATAAATCGGCTGCAAATTTACTACTTTTTTTTGAATTGTGCAAATTTATTTGCATATATCAGATTTTTTGTGTATCTTTGCACGCCATTTCATAGAAAGTACATTAATAACTTTTAATATTTATCAAAACAATCAATCTTTATGTGGTTAAAAGATTCATCTATCGGCCGTAAGTTCGTTATGGCTCTGAGTGGAGCAGCATTGGTTTTTTTCCTGCTTTTCCACGGATGTATGAACCTTGCGCTGGTGTTCAGTGAAGAGGCATACAACGCTATCTGCCGTTTTCTGGGTGCTAACTGGTACGCTGTGATCGGCTCGCTCGGAATCGCATTCCTCATTCTCGTGCATTTCTGCTACGGACTGTATCTGACGATTCAGAACCGTGCTGCACGCGGCAACGACCGTTATGAGGTTCGCGCGAAGAAACAAGGTGTAACATGGGAGTCGGAGAACATGCTTGTTCTGGGCTTTGTAATCCTCGGTTTCCTCTGCCTGCACCTCTACAATTTCTGGTTTAAGATGCAGTTTGCGGAGCTGACCGGTATCGAGACCGGTTTGTTTGACCCGCAGAACGGAGCCGCTTATGTCAAAGCGCTGTTTACTACTCCTGTTTGGGGACAGATCTATTGCGTGCTGTATCTGCTGTGGTTTGTAGTGCTGTGGCTCCACCTCAATCACGGTGTGGGTTCGGCGATGACCTCTATGGGACTGAACAACCTCAAATGGCAGAAACGCGTTGAGGTCATCAGCACCGTGGTAGCTACCCTCGTGGTACTGCCGTTCGCTATCGTAGTGTTGTACTATCTGGGCATGGGAATAGCTATGCTGTAAATCGTAAATGGGAAAAGTGTTCATGACTAAATCGTAAATGATCTTATGGCAAAGAAAGAAGATATGAGAGTAATCACGCCGGAAATGGCGAAGATTCCTGCAGGTCCGCTGGAGCTCAAGTGGACTAACTATAAGAACCACCAGAAACTCGTTAACCCCGCTAATAAACGTCGTTTGGACATCATCGTGGTAGGTACCGGTCTCGCCGGTGCTTCCGCTGCCGCTTCGTTGGCTGAAATGGGATTCAACGTGCTGAACTTCTGTATTCAAGATTCACCGCGCCGTGCGCACTCAATTGCTGCGCAAGGAGGTATCAATGCGGCGAAGAACTACCAGAATGACGGTGACTCCGTTTATCGTCTCTATTATGATACCATCAAAGGTGGTGACTATCGCGCTCGTGAGGCGAACGTATATCGTCTGGCGGAGGTCTCCAATAATATTATCGACCAGTGTGTAGCACAAGGCGTTCCTTTCGCACGCGAATACGGAGGTCTGCTCGACAACCGTTCGTTCGGTGGAGCACAGGTTAGCCGTACGTTCTATGCAAAAGGTCAAACCGGTCAGCAGCTGCTCCTCGGCGCTTATTCCGCACTGAGCCGCCAGATCGGTAAAGGCAAAGTGAAAATGTACACACGCTACGAGATGCTGGACATCGTCCTTATCCCGGATGAGAACGGCGAGAAGCGTGCACGCGGTATTATCGCCCGTAATCTCGTTACCGGTCGCATTGAGCGCTTCTTTGCGCACGCGGTGGTAGTCGGTTCTGGTGGATACGGCAACACCTTCTTCCTTTCCACCAACGCCATGGCTTCCAACGGTTCCGCTGCTATGCAGATGTACCGCCACGGAGCATATTTCGCTAACCCCTGCTATGCACAGATCCACCCGACCTGTATCCCGAAGCACGGTGATTTCCAGTCCAAACTGACCCTGATGTCGGAGTCGCTCCGTAACGACGGACGTATCTGGGTGCCGAAGAAACTGGAGGACGCGAAACGTCTGCAGGCAGGTGAAATCAAGGGACGCGATATCCCGGAGGAAGACCGCGATTACTACTTGGAGCGCCGCTACCCGGCTTTCGGTAACCTCGTTCCGCGTGACGTCGCTTCGCGTGCCGCCAAAGAGCGCTGCGACAAAGGCTACGGCGTGAACAACACCGGTCTGGCTGTGTTCCTCGACTTCAGCGAAGCTATCCAGCGTCTGGGCAAAGATGTGGTAGCTCAGAAATACGGTAACCTCTTCCAGATGTATGAGAAGATTGTCGATGAGAACCCGTACGAGAACCCGATGATGATCTTCCCGGCTATCCACTACACGATGGGTGGTATTTGGGTAGATTACGAACTCCAGACTTCCGTTAAGGGTCTGTTCTGTATCGGTGAAGCGAACTTCTCCGATCACGGAGCAAACCGTCTTGGTGCTTCGGCTCTGATGCAGGGTCTAGCAGACGGCTATTTCGTACTGCCGTACACCATCCAGAACTATCTCGCAGACCAGATCGGCGTGCCGCGTATGAGTACCGACCTGCCGGAGTTCGCGGAGGCAGAGAAAGCCGTACAAGACAAGATCAACAAACTCATGGCTATCCAGGGCAAGCGTTCTGTCGATTCAATTCACAAAGAACTCGGTCTCGTTATGTGGGACTTCGTTGGAATGGGTCGTACCGCAGAGGGCCTCAAAGAAGGTATCAAGAAGATCGACGCGATCAAGAAGGAGTTTTGGACCAACGTCTATATCCCGGGTGAGGCGAATGCACTCAACAACGAACTGGAGAAAGCTCTCCGTCTGGCTGATTTCATTGAGATCGGCCGTCTGATGGCTGTTGATGCACTCCATCGTGAGGAGAGTTGCGGTGGTCACTTCCGCGAGGAATACCAGACACCGGAAGGTGAGGCGCTTCGTCAGGATGACAAGTTCTCGTATGTAGGCTGCTGGAAATACATGGGTGAAGACCAAGAGCCCGAACTCATCAAAGAGCCGCTTGACTACGAATTCACGGAACGTAAAACGCGTAATTACAAAAACTAATCATGGATCAGTATATTGATATTAAAGTACGGGTATGGCGTCAGGCCGGCCCGAAGGCTCAGGGACATTTCGAGACCTACGAGCTGAAACATGTATTCCAAGGCGCTTCGTTCCTGGAGATGATTGATATCCTGAACGAGCAGCTTATCGCAGAGCACAAAGATCCTGTTACCTATGATCATGACTGCCGTGAGGGTATCTGCGGTATGTGCTCGATGTACGTCAACGGTCATCCGCACGGACCAGACTCCGCTATCACCACCTGCCAGCTGCATATGCGTAAGTTCAAAGACGGCGAGACCATCACCGTAGAACCTTGGCGTAGCCGTGCGTTCCCGGTTATCAAAGACCTGATGGTCGATCGTGGTGCATATGACAAGATTATGCAGGCCGGCGGATTCGTTTCTGTCAATACCGGCGGTGTACCCGATGCGAATGCAATACCTATTCCGAAGCCCGTAGCAGACGAGGCTATGGATGCTGCTTCCTGTATCGGTTGCGGCGCATGCGCTGCGGCTTGTAAGAACGGTTCGGCAATGCTCTTCGTGGCGGCTAAGGTTTCGCAGCTCGCTCTCCTGCCGCAAGGCAAGATCGAGGCGAAAGCGCGTGCGAAAGCGATGGTGGCTAAGATGGACGAACTCGGTTTCGGTAACTGTACCAACACGGGAGCATGTGCCGCTGAGTGCCCGAAATCAGTTAGCCTGGCGAACATTGCCCGTCTGAACCGCGAGTTCATCGGCGCGAAATTCTGCGATTAATCACAGCTCACATCAGCCATGCATGGCTGATGCATATAATAAATGGCGACTCGGAAGAGCCGCCATTTATTGTTGCTAAGCATAGGCATCCCATCGTCCGTCGTCGTCGGGTTCGTCGCCCGTTTGTTCATCGATCACTTCGCGCGCCCAGCCTGCCACCGGACTTGGGTCCGCCTGTTCTTGCAAAATCTTGTGGGTTTTCTCGCAATAGTCATTGCAGATCCGGGCATAGTTCTCCAATGCCTCGGCAGTAGATTGCAGTGTTTCCATATTGATTTTATTGGGGTTTGTGGGTATTTTATTCTTCCACTTTGACCCATAGTTCCGCGTAGGCGTAGCTCAGTCCGACCTTGTCAATCTGTTTGGAGTGGCCGAACTCGACGAAGATGTCGTTGATGCCGTAGTGGAAGAGTGCGCCTGTGTCGCGCATCTCGACCAAGGTCAGCGTCCCTAATTTGGGGCTCATAGAACTGCGCCACCACGAACTAGTGATTAGTCGCTCCAGATTCATTCCGGGCTGGATATCGTTGACGTCAATCGGCTCGCCTTTGTAGGTCGAGAAATGATTAATACCCGGATCGCAGGCTACCTCGTAGCCGGTAATAGTGATTTTAGCCATGTAGTATAGTTGATAGTTACCTTGAAAGGAGTTCCCACATCCGGTCTTCGTCGTCTTGGTACCACCGGTATATCTTGTCAGCCCGCTCGGGGTCGGGTTCACATCCGATGCCTTCACGCAGATAGCGGCATAGCATTCCGACGGAGTCTTCCTGACTGCTGTCGTAGGGCGAAGCGGAGGAGTTATTATAGACATATTCGACGAGTTCGAAGGCTTTCTTTTCGTCTTTCTCGCATCCTCGTCCTGTTTCGTACCATCTGGCGAGTTTGAGTTTTTGTTCGTGGGTGCTTTTTTGTGCGGCCAGTCGGACCAAGTATTCGAACGCTTTGATATCGTCTTCTCCTTCGTATCGTCTGATCATGCCGCGCAAGCAGTCCTTATCGTCCTTTTCTGCTCCTTTCTCGACGTATTGCCATCCCAGCGCTTTGCTTTCCTCATCGCCTTGGTCGAAGAGGATGGCAGCCGTTTCCCAGCACGCTTCGGTAACACCGGCGTCGGCTGCTTGGCGCAGGAAGGGTAGGGCGATCTGTTTGTTCGGCTCTAAAATGGTCACGGTCGGGTTGGAGTATTTGGTGCGGATGCCGTGCGACAGGAGGTAGCCGGCGACGTACATGGCGAAGGGGTCGCCCTGCTTGGCATAGTTCAGCGCCTCTTGGTAGATCGCTGCTTGGTTGGAAGAGCAGTCGTCGCGGCGGTATAGACCGCGCCAGTAGTTTTTCTTCTCCTCCGACACGCAAGGATTGATTGGAAAAGTCGAAAGTTGAAAGTTGAAAGTTGAAAGGTCGTTTTGCCGCCCCACATTATTTATATACGCGCGCACGAGGTCGTTCTCCGCCTCTCCGAAGAGTGCGAAAGGCGACTGCGTGTCGTTGTATTCTTTGTCGATTTTGGCGTACTCCAGTTCTGTTTTGCATAGCGCGGCATGAAATTCCATGGATAGACTGAGGTAGTATTTGTCCTCGTCGTCGCCAAATTCCTCCAAGCGTTCACCGATATTCGTAACGGCTTGGTGGATCAGTTTGCCCAATACCACGACATATTCATCGTCTGTGTCCAGCAACATATCTATGAGATCCATTGCGTTTTCAGGTTCGTGCGCCTGAATGGCCAGGAAAATCAAGATGCGCAGGGAAGGGATGTCTCGTGCGGCGGCACCTTGCCAGAGGGCTGTCATGTAGCCGGATAGATCTCCTTTGGCGAGATAGTCGGCGAAGACAGGAGACTGGAACGAAGGGTCGTCCGTACGGTCTTTGTTGATCGGCAGAGACTTGGCTCCCGATGCGGCTTTGTAGAGTTCAGGTGAGAAGTCAGACATAGTATTCAAAATTTAAGATTCAAGATTCAAAATTAGTAGGAGTAGAGGACGCATTTGACGCGGTCAAAGCGTTTGGCGGCGAGGTCTTCGGGTTTGATGAGGAAGAAGAGCGTGCCGCAGTCGTAGAACCGCAAGTCGATGTTGTCGTCTTCTTCGAGTTGAACCAGCACTTGGTAGCCCGGATAGTCCTGCGCCAACTCGTCCTGCCAGCATGTAGGAGCGCCCAACACATGTGATTCGTTGTAATTCATCGGCTTGGGTTCAGGCACGGCGCTTGTGCCGTCCGCATAACGTATCTCGTGCTCGTGTAACTGACTCAGATCCCCGGTGTACAGCACGCGGAAGAAATCGCTGTCCCATTCGCCTATATGACCGCCCTCCGCCTCTATGTCTCCGAAGAAATAGTCCAGATCGGCGAACACATACACCATGCCGTTTTCGTAAGAGAATTGGCATACCGGCGTCAGCGGATTGTCCTCGCCTCTATAGGGGTACTCGCACCCGTCCGGCAGTGCCGCAAATCCCCACCAATGATCCTTTGTCATATCCATAACTATCAATTATCAATTCTCAATTAACCTTCCTCCCTTGTACATCGTACATTGTCCCTTTGTACATCAAAACGACTTGCCCGTTTCGGATGAATTTGGTGCTTTGTACTTGGTCGCTTGGCACTTCTCCGAATCCCGAGGCGTCGCCGGCAGTAAGCGTAAAACAGACCTGCGAGATCCTTGTCCCTGTGCCCGCGGAGCGCTGGATGGTAAAAGAAGTGGCGTTCGCCGGAGCAGTCAGCGAAACGGCCTCTTTGGCAGCGCCGGAGATAGTATAGGTAGTATTGGAATTGGTGTTCCAATGATACGCAATGGTGTTTTTGTTATCCGCCCAGTTCGGAATCGTGACATCGAAGGAAACAGAGGTGATAGTGGCATTGTAAGCCGAGAAATCGAAAGTGATGTAATCCGCGTTGCCGCCCAGATTTAGGAAACCTTGATCCCAAGTGCTCTTGGACATGTTGGTGGTAATGGAGAGTTGGCTGAAATCCGCGGGAATACCTTCGTTGGCGACTGATGGTTCTTCGCCCAGACTCAGGTTGACGCAGCAGTCTCCGCTTACGATGGTCTCTTTGCCGCCTTGACCGCCTTGTCCTTGTCCGCCTTCACCTCCTTGTCCTTGTTCTTCGTTGTCGCAGGAAGAAGAAACCTCGGCGGTATTGGTGACGGTCAATGTGGCTCCTGCGCCGCAAGTGCTATTCGTGACATAGTTCTTTGCCACAGCAGCACTTATTTGGTCATAACTGTATGTCGGAGCGGATACTCCCGGCGTCGTGTTGTCCGGCAGGTTGCCGATACAATTGACGAACGTGCAGAGGTTCGTGTTGCCTCCGTACGAATCGCTCCATATTTTCGACGGACTGTTCGCCTTACCCGCAAAAGTGCACCCCTCGAAATAGCATTTCGCGTTCTGCGGACCAACATAATAATCTGCTACGGAACTATTCCAGTAACAGTTGAGAAAATGTAGTTCACAGTTGCGGCAACGTGTCATTCGTTGCTTGCAACCCTCGTCCCACCAGCAAAACGCGTACGTGATATTGTACGTCCCGTCGGATGGTTTGTCCGAACTGCCTGATCCGATCAGGTTGGAAAAACGGTGGTCATCTGCTCCGCCTGATCCACCTGCTTTCGGAGCCTTCAAATAGCGGAAACGGCACCACGTAACCGTGATATTGTCAGACGTGCCTTTGATATCGAAATTGCCGTCGCAACCGTCCTGAAAATCACAGTGGTCCACCCATACATTCGTCGCTTTGTCCAAGCATAGATTATCCCATCCGTCGCAATCATACGCGCCCGGACCCTCAAAAATGAGGTTGCGAAGAAGGAGATTGTTGCCTTTCAGATACAGAATGCCCGAGTTGGACTGGTTCTGTTGCGTGGAAATCAGTTTCTTGCCCGGCAGCGCCATGATTGTCAGGTTGCTCTTGTCAGTACTGATATGATTAGTGACGGTAATGTCTCGCGTAATGATGATGACGCTGTTTTTGGTGTTCAGCGCATTGCTCAACTCGCTCTCATTGCTCACAAAAGTGGGATTTGCATTACCACCTCCGGTCACAGAACCGGAGTAGCCCCATGAGGAGGAAGCACAGTAGTTAACGGCGTTTAATGGCAGTAAAGCAAACGCACAAAGCGCTACGAATAATGTTTTTTTCATTGAAAATGTAATTTTGTGCTGCAAAGGTACAAAAAAATATCTTTCGCACCAAATGAATGAGCGAAAGACCACAAAAAACGTCATTTTTTTTACCATTTAGCCAGAGCTTTTTCTTCTTTGGCGGTCATTTGTGCCTTTGTTTCCGGCGTTTTGTCGCCTTGACCGGTGAGATGTAACACCCCGTGGATGATAATCCGCCGTAACTCCTCCTCAAAACCGAC
The DNA here is from genome assembly GCA_002395805.1 of Bacteroidales bacterium UBA4295. Lineage (GTDB taxonomy): Bacteria > Bacteroidota > Bacteroidia > Bacteroidales > Paludibacteraceae > Colicola. The sequence goes on from DGVB01000008.1 coordinate 13,875, forward strand.
ACTTACCATTTCGGCATTGCTCCGAACCGTATCCAGCGAGATAAAGATATCGCCGTTGAGCGTCGAAGGAGTGGAGTAGTCGAAGGTAATGACATCGGTATAATAATCGTGTCCGAGAAATTCACGGTTAACTTCCAATTCCCGTTCGTCGGAGCAGAAGATATAAGTGATGTTTCCTACAGCGAAACCATAATCTGCCGCCACGGCACGAATCCACCGGCCTATTCTGCGCTCGTCCAGCGTCGGCATGTCAATATCTTGCGAAGTAAAACGTATCATATCTTATCCAAAGAAAATCGGTGCGATGGCAAAAGCTGCAATGGCTCCGGCGAGATCTGCCAGCAGGCAACATGCTACAGCATGGCGCGTGTCTTTGATATTCACACTCCCGAAATACACAGCCAGGACATAGAAGGTGGTATCTGTAGTGCCTTGCAGGATGCAGCAGAGTCGTCCTACGAGGCTGTCCGCTCCATGGGTGGTCATAGCTTCCAGCATCAAACCTCTGGCACCGCTGCCGGAGAGCGGTTTCATCAGAGCTGTCGGAACAGCGCCCGCCAGATCCGGATTGATGCCGCAAGCCGCGAAACACCAAGCTATCCCTTGCTCCAATAGATCCATGGCTCCGCTGGCGCGGAACATGCCTACTGCAACAAGAATGGCGATGAGGTAAGGAATAATGCCTATTGCGGTCTGGAATCCGCCTTTGGCGCCGTCTATAAAAGCATCATAGACGTTGATCTTCTTCGCCATCGCCTGTATCATAAACCAGCAAATGACGCCGAGCAAAAGGATGGCGGCAATAGCGGCAGAAACGACCGATAGAGTGTGCGGGGAGAGAAGTGTTGCACCCCATACGAGCAAGCCGACCAATGCTGTAAGACCTATAATCGTGCCGAGCACAACCGGATCTTTCATTTTGATTTTCTGTGCCACGCAGACGCTGATCAAACCAACCAGTGTGGCAACGTATGTGGCTATCAGAATCGGCAGGAATACATCGGCAGGGTTCGCGGCTCCCAATTGAGCACGGTAAGCCATAATAGTGGTCGGAATGAGCGTCAAACCGCTGGCTCCTAATACCACAAACATGATCATAGCATTGGATGCTTTGGTTTTGTCGGAGTTCAGTTCCTGCAATTCGCCCATCGCTTTGAGTCCCATCGGTGTGGCTGCATTATCCAGACCTAACATGTTCGCCGCGATATTCATGAGCATGGAACCGAAAACAGGATGTCCCTTCGGTATCTCCGGGAAAATACGGCTGAAGAACGGGTTGATGGCTCTTCCTAAGGTATTGACCGCTCCGGCTTTCTCTCCGATTTTCATGATTCCCATCCATAGAGAGAGCACACCGGTAAGGCCGAGAGACAATTCAAAACCCGTTTTTGCACTATCGAAAGTAGAATTGAGAATCGCAGAGAAAATATCTACATTCCCGTAGCAAAACGCTTGTACCAGCCCCATTAAAACGGCCAGCAGAATAAGTGAAATCCAAATATAATTCAAAATCATGGCGCAAAATTACTATTTTTTTTGCATATCTCCAAAAGTTTTTGTAATTTTGCACGATAAATGGCAAAAAGTAGTAAAATCCATAGGATTTTGACATATGTCCGGCATCTACTGACGGCATGGAACACGACGGGCGAGGGAATACATTCTCCTTATTTATTTCACATCGTTCGTTTTATCATGCGGGACAGAAACAGTTTCTATTGTTTTTCGGACATAGAGCGGCAACGAGGCCGATTGCTGCATTGTGAAGATGTGCTGGACGTGGTGGATTTCGGTTCCGGCGGTTCTCCGGAAGGGAAACATGTTGCCCGCAAAGTATGCGATATAGCGGCTAATCATTTGGAGAGGTCGGAGGTAGGGCAGTTGTTGTTCCGGCTCGTGAATTATATGGGACAGCACGAACACAGACCTTTGGAAATCATCGAATTAGGCACTTCATTAGGTGTCACTACAGCTTATTTGGCAGCGGCGAACAGTACTAACCGCGTGACGACTTACGAAGGAAGCGAAACCGTGCTGGCCATCGCGCAGGGAATTTGGCGTGCCTTGAAATTGGAGAATATTGTCTGGCAACAAGGAAATATCGACGACACCTTATTTTTATGCGCGCGCGAGAAAATCGATATCGCATATATTGATGCAAACCATACGTACGAAGCGACGAAGCGCTATGCGGAGTTCCTATTGCCCAAAATAACAGCAAATGGTATGCTTATAATCGATGATATCCATCATTCGGCAGAGATGGAGCGTGCGTGGAATGAGTTAAAGGAAGATGTACGCGTGACGACCAGTATGGATCTGTATCATATAGGGATATTGTTTGTGAGCCCCTGCTTTTTGAAACGGCATTATCGGATACGGATTTGAAATCATAAATAGCATTTAATAAGCATTTAACCAGCACTTAACCCCTATCAAACTCCAATTTACAATTATGGCAATTTACACAAAAACAGGCGACAAAGGTACCACGTCTCTGGCTAATGGCGAGCGTGTGACCAAAACCGATGTGCGTATAGAAGCATACGGAACAGTAGATGAACTCAATAGTTGGCTGGGTTTGCTACGTGCAGGCCTTCCCTCGAAAGAAGCAGACCTTCAGGCTATTGATGCACAATTACTGTGGATTCAAAATAGACTTTTTAATCTGGGTGCCGCTTTGAGTGAAGCTCCCGGCGAGTGGATTACAGATTCCGATGTACTTCAGTTGGAGCAATGGATAGATGCGATGCAGCGGGAAGTGCCGAGGCAGAATAGTTTTCTTCTGCCTTCAGGCAATGAAATGGTGTGCCAATGCCATATATGCCGCACTATTTGCCGTCGGGCAGAGCGAAGAATGATAGAGGCAAAAGGGGAAGCAAAATGCATGCAGTTCATAAACAGGCTTAGCGATTATCTTTTCGTTTTGGCGCGCTATATCTCATTCTCTCAAAACGAGGCAGAAATGGCTTGGCAAAAAGACTTTTGTGTAGAAAAATTGACGGAATAGTGTCAAAATGTGTAAAAAATGCCGAAAAATGTAAATATTTACTAAAAATATTTGCGTGTATCATAGTTTTTTTGTACTTTTGCACGTTTTTTGAAAAAATATGCCCGTGTTGGGTGCGTAAGTCTTAGATAAAGAATAGCGAAATTATATGTATTGGACATTGGAATTGGCAGCGAGATTGGACGATGCTCCATGGCCGGCAACGAAAGATGAATTGCTGGATTACGCCAATCGCGTCGGGGCTCCGGCCGAGGTAATAGAAAATCTGCAGGAATTGGAGGGAGATGACGAGGAACAGTATGAGAGTATATTGGATATTTGGCCTGATTTCCCGACGAATGATGACGACTACATGTACAACGAAGAGGAGTACTAATTGGTGAAACGATGTATTGCAATTCTGTTCGGGCTGGTGTTGGTGTTGGCTGTGCGAGCGCAGTTCGACCCACAGATGGGGCAATACATGTACCTACAAACAGCCTATAATCCTGCAGCGGCAGGAGAAGGCGACTTGATGAAGGTTGCGGGAATGCACCGCATGCAATATGTAGACATTACCAACGCACCGATGAGCACATGGTTCAGTTTCAGTTCGCCGTTTGTAATAGGCAAAACGAGTCACGGCGCAGGAATCCGGTTCTTGAATGACCGATACGGACTGTTTACGACGCAATCCTTGTACGCTCAGTACGCATACCGCCAGAAATTGGGCAAAGGATATTTGAGTGTAGGAGTAGATTTGGGTTTTGTGAATGTGGGATTCAAAGGCGATTCGGTGAATCTGAGCAAAATGGGTGATGATTACCATGACGCGAACGATCCGATGCTTCCGGCGGGAAGCAAATCGGGAATGAAATTTGACATGGGTGTGGGGTTGTACTACAGCACTCCGGTATGGTGGGTAGGTGCGAGTTACAGCCATGTGACACGTCCCCAGATTGACTGGAGTGATGGAACGACCGGAGTGGAACAGATAGTGACATTATTCGGCACAATGTATGTGACGGGTGGCTATCATTTCCGGCTGAAGAACTATCGCGAATGGGTGTTAACTCCGAGCGCTATGGTAATGAGTGATTTCCGGAGTTGGGATGTGAATCTGACCTTGATGTGTGATTATAAAGACCGATACCGCTGGGGATTGGGATACCGCATCGCAGGAAGTGTGAATATATTATTAGGAATAGATATCATCTCCGGATTGCAGTTGGGATACAGTTGCGAACTGCCGACCAACAAACTGCTTCTGGAGAGTTACGGAAGTCACGAAATATATCTGGCCTACGGATTTGACATCCTGAAGCCGAAGAGAACGAATAAATATAAATCAATTCGATACTTGTAAGTATGAAAGTAACAAAATTTTTGCCATTGATCGCTTTGATAGCGATGGTAATGGTAGGTTGTAACAAACCGGCGGGTGAACTCGTAGGTGCGTCCAGATCTGGCAACTTTAAGGAAGCAAATCCTTATGGAATGTTGTTTATCAAGAAAGGTTCTTTTATGATGGGAGCCAATACCCAGTCTGCGGTGTTCGAACAGCCTGACAACGTGGTGATGGTAACTGTAGATGCGTTCTGGATGGACGAGACAGAGATTACCAACAATGAGTACCATCAGTTTGTTAATTGGGTTCGCGACTCAATTGCTTTGACCAACCTGATTGCAGCTGGAATGACGGATTATGCTATTCAGCCGAAGGATGAAGATTTCGACGAGGATAATTTCCGTATCAACTGGAACAAGAAGGTGCCCTGGAAGAGCAAGGAGGAGGATGTAGTTGACGCATTGTCTTCTATGTTCTATTCCGACGGTCGTTTCAATACCAATAACCTGCATTATCGTTATAATTGGGTGAATATGGACGAGGCCCTGCCGCAACGCAACAAATTCGATGTGGCTACGAGTACCTATCCTCCCGGTGCGACGGCACGTGTAGATACATTCTGGGTAAACGAAAACAACGAGATCAAGGATTCGACTATTATTCGTCCGCTTCGCGAGCCGAAAGACCTGCTGACGGAGAAGATCGTATGTATCTATCCGGATACTTTGGTTTGGGCGCGTGATTTCCAGTTCTCCTACAATGATCCGTTGCTCCACATGTATTTCAAGCACCCTGGTTATGCGGAATATCCGGTAGTGGGTGTTACTTGGGAGCAAGCTCATGCGTTCTGCAACTGGCGTACCAAATTGTACAATATGCACTCGAGCATAGAGGTGAATGAGTATCGTTTGCCGACGGAGTCTCAATGGGAATATGCAGCTCGTGGAGGTCGTAAATTGGCGATGTATCCGTGGGGTAGCAACTACGCTCGCGACGGCAAAGGCTGTTTCTTCGCGAATTTCAAACCGTACCGCGGTGCATACAATGATGATACCGGTACTACTACGATGAAGGTGGCTCAATTCCGTCCGAATGATTTCGGTTTGTTCGATATGGCCGGTAATGTATCTGAGTGGACTAACTCGGCCTATCAGACTGCAGCAAATACGAATATTCATGACCTGAATCCTGATTTCAGTTATATGGCTCGTAAGGCTGATCCGGATATTTTGAAACGTAAAGTGGTAAAGGGGGGTAGCTGGAAGGATATCAGCTATTTCATGCAGTGCGGAGTACGTACTTATGAGTATCAGTATGAAAGCCGCCCGTATATCGGCTTCCGTTGCGTTCGCGCGTACATTGGTGAATAATAATGAATAAAAGAAAAATTTAAAACTCACAAATATTATGGCTACTGAAAAGCAAGGTTTGATTGAAAAGTTCTTCCACTGGTATGAGTCATACAACGGAAAGAACGTTGTTAACATCGTTTATTCGGCGGGTGCATCCGTGGTTATTATTGGTGCATTGTTTAAGATTCTGCACTGGCCGGGTGCAAGTCAAGTGCTGATGATAGGTATGTTTACCGAGGCATTCTTGTTCCTCATCGGAACCCTGGAGCATCCGCATCCCGAGTTCCACTGGGAGAACGTCTTTCCGCAATTGTTAGAGTACGGAACAAAACCTGAACTATTGGAGGAGAAATCCAAACAACCTCGTCCTACTTTGTTGGGTGCTGGAACCGCAGAAAGTCCTCAAACAATAGGTTCTATGGCTCCGGCAGGAGAGGTCTCTTCCGCAAAAGCTCCGAGTTTGAAAGATGAAGATTTCAAGGCGTTGAAAGAAGGCATTGCAGACTTGGCAAAGACTGCTACTCAATTTGCTGAATTAGGAAAGGTAGCTCAGACCGGTGTCAAATTAGGCGAAAAACTGGAAGCAGCAGGCGCAGCAACTGAGGCTTATTCGACTAAGATGACAGCAGCTGCAGATACTTATGTAACCAAGCTGGCAGCAGCCGGTACCGCTACGGATTCGTTCACAAGCGCAACTTCCGCTTTGGCTCAGACTTATGCTCAAGTAAGCGGTGATATGCAAAATATTGCAGAGGAGACGAAAGCATATAAAGCAGGTGTAGAGCAGGTGGGCAAGAGTATTGCAGCGCTGAATACCGTTTACGAACTTCAACTTCAGTCAGTTAATGCTCAGACAGAAGCTCAGAAAGCAGCGGCGGCTGCAGCAAAAGAGTCCGCAGAGGCTCAGGCAGCGTTCGCAGCAGGTGCTAAACAACTGCAGAAACAAGTGGCTAGCTTGAATGATATTTACGGAAACATGCTGAATGCGCTTGCATAAAGATAACTATTTGAAACAAAAACAATAAAACACTTCAGCAATGAGTGGAGCAAAAAACTGTCCGGAAACCCCGAGACAAAAGATGATCGGTATGATGTACTTGGTGCTCACCGCCATGTTGGCGTTGAACGTGAGTACGGATATCCTAAACGGTTTTACACTGGTGGACGATAGTCTGCACTCCTCTATAGCTGCATCGGATACACGAAACGAAAAACTTTATAACGATTTCAAGGCAGCGAACGCTGATAACCCTGAGAAAACACAGGAGTGGTTCGATAAAGCTAATGAGGTGCAAAAACGTGCAGATTCTCTCTATAACTATATCCAAGATTTCAAGGAGCATATAGCTATTTTGGCAGATGGCCAGAAGAAAGTAGATGCCCGCAGAGGTGAGGACGGAAAGGCAGATCCGACGCGCCGCATTGAAGGCAACTCCAATTTGGATGTAACAGCACAATATGCTATCAATGAGAAGCATGGTGCTGAGTTGAAAGAAATCGTGGCTTATTATCGTGATTACGCGGCCGGTTTGGCAGATCAGGATGCAGAGTTGAGGAACTCAATCATGCAGAATTTGGCTACCGAGCGTGGTTGGAATGCTCATGAGAAAGACTCCTGCGACTGGGAAATTGCAATCTTTGAAGGCATGCCGGTAGGTGCATCGATCACCATTCTGACCAAGATGCAAAACGATGTTCGTTCTACAGAGAGCCAGTTGATTCAATATTTAATGGATCGCACGGACGCGGGTGACTTGCGCGTAAATAAACTGAACGCGTACGTGATCCCGAATTCGAACTACGTAATTCGTGGCGGTAAGTATACAGCTCAGATTATTTTGGCAGCAGTAGACTCGACACAACGTCCTGAGTATTATATCGAAGGACAACGGATTAACGACCAAGGTATCTATGAAGTAGCCGCTTCCGGCGTAGGATTGAAGAAATACTCGGGCTGGATTTCATATCAGAATCCTTCTACGGGCGAAATGGAGAACCTTCCGTTCTCAAGCGAGTATAGTGTAGGCGAACCGGCTGTGACTATCTCCAATAACGACCTGAATATCATGTATCGCGGCTACGAGAATAAATTCTCGATTTCTGTACCGGGCGTGTCTAATGATAAGGTCAAGGTAAATGTGAATGGTGCATCTGTTCGTCAACAAGGCGGTATCTGGATTATTAAGCCGGGTGACAATACCAAGAGCGTGTCAATCTCGGTATCAGCAGAGTTGGATGGCCGCATGCAGCAGATGGGTAGTAGAGAATATCGTGTGAAAGCGCTTCCGAAACCAGGTGCATACTTTAAATCCGGAGAAAATGAGTACAACGGAGAAAAAGCTATTCCACGTAGTGCATTGTTGAATGCAAGCGCAACGGTGATTGCTTCTTATGGTCCTGATGGCCTGTTAGATCTACCGTTCCAAATCTCCGGTTTCCGTGCCAATATCAATGGCGTATACTTGGAGTCGAGAGGTAATAAGTTTACTCGTGAGCAGTTAGATCGCTTGAGCAAACTAAAACCAGGTAACTCTGTGATTATTACTGATATACGAGCTAAAGGTCCAGATGGTCGGGAGATTCGTCTGTCGCCAATCCCTCTAACATTAAATTAATAGCTAAACAATATGATAAAGAAAATTAGTGTTATCGCATGCTTGATGCTGGGAGTAATGACTGCTCAGGCACAGCATAAAGTGATCTCGTTCTTTGACGAGATGGGTAGTGCGCGCATTCAGACAGAAGAGTTCTCTCAAGCACATGACACCATCGTCTTGGTAGACCACCGCATCGATGATGTGATATGGGCGCGGTACGTGTATCGTATTATTGATATGCGCTACAAGCAGAACTATCAGCTCTATTTCCCTACAAAATCAGATGATTCGGATTATCGTAATCTATTCAAGGTAATTGCGGATGCAGTAGTGGATGGGCTGCCTATTTACGAGAAGAATATGGAAACTATCAAGCCGGATTTCAATCAAGAACCATTGGCTAAAGCAATGATTCCGATGATGTTTATGGCTGATGATCCTACGGCAGACTATTCGGACGATCCTACGCACTTTGATATCACGGAGTCAGATGCTATGTTGATTCACTATGATAGTATAGCAGATGAGTTGTCCGGCCATTTCTATCGTTTCGAGCCGATTGTACGAAATCAGTTGAAATATCTGATTCAGGAGGTGGTTTTCTTTGACAAACATACTTCCCGTTTGCACTCGAAGATCATGGCTATTGCTCCGTTGCAATCAGACCTGATTACGACTCGTGATAGTTCCAATGTGATGGGTTCGTTGCGTGAGTCGATTATGTTCTGGATTCCGTTCGACAAACTGCGTCCATATATGGCTATGCAATATGCTATTCCGAATCGCAACGAGGTAAAACGAGTTACGTTTGATGAATTCTTCCAGAAACATCTGTACACTTCGTATATCGTCGGCGAAGGAAATATGTATAACCGCTGGATTCCGGATTATGCCGGAACAGAAGAGCAGATTAAGAAGGAACAAAATAGAATAGCAACAGAGTTGCTGAACTTTGAGCAAGATCTCTGGGAATACTAATGCGTAAGCATCGTTTTCGTAATTCCTATGTGACGTCTGCCATCAGTGTATCGCTGGTGCTGTGTCTAATCGGGTTGGAGGGCATATTATTGCTCTCCGCCGATTCTCTTATTACGCGTATGCGTGAGAATATTACCATAACGGCAGTATTGGCAAAAGATGCAGATACCACAGCATGTGCTCGTTTGGAGGCTGTGTTAAATGCGGGAGAGCGATGCAGCAGTTATAAATATGTCTCAGCTTCGGAAGCATTGGAGGAACATATCCGTTCGTTAGGAGAAGATCCTGCTGCGTTTTTAGGATTCAACCCCTTGTCTGCCAGCTATGAGATCCATCCTACAAATACTTATAGTGATCCGGATAGTTTAGCTTTATTTGCTGTCGATTTAGAGGCATTACCATATGTGACGGAAGTAATCTATCCGCGTGATTTGGCGGATTTGATGAGCAGCAATGTGCATGAATTCTCTTTAATATTATTGGCTATTGCTCTGGCCTTATTATTGGTATCTATGGTGCTAATTGTCAATACAATCCGTTTACAGATATATTCTAAGCGTTTCTTGATCAATACAATGACACTGGTAGGGGCTACATCTTGGGTAACACGTCGTCCGTTTGTGCTACGCAATATGATGATGGGCTTCATAGCAGGAATAATTGCATTGTTGATTCTTGGCGGGTTAGTCTATTATGTGGAATTCCGTATGGGGCTGATGCTCTTTGCCTTGACATGGCAGAATATCGCGTTTGTATCGGCTTTAGTTTTATGCTCGGGCTTGCTAATTACATTATTTGCTTCGCTTATTGCAACCGGTCGTTATATCCGGATGGATAATAACTCGCTGTATGAAATTTAATAAAAAGAAAGAAGAAAGGAAAAGTAATATGAAGCATACATTACCGAAACTGAACCTTATCCTGATTGCAATATCATTTGTGCTAATAGTAATCGGATTTGCTCTCATGGTCGGAGAGCCCTCCGGCGAGGTGTATAACCCTGATATTTTTTCTTTTCGTCGCATTACAGTGGGGCCGATGATCTCGCTTTTCGGCTTTGTACTGATGTTATTTTCTATTCTATTCCGCAGTAAGAAATGAGTTGGCTGGAAGCACTGATATTGGGAATAGTGCAAGGCTTGACAGAGTTTCTACCGGTATCTTCTTCCGGACATTTGGAAATAGGTCACGCGCTTTTAGGCACTTCCGGTGAAGATAATCTTACCTTTGCCATCATTGTGCATACAGCAACGGTTCTGTCCACCCTGGTTATTCTATGGCGCGAGGTTGCCCAGTTGTTTAGAGGAACCTTCACAACGCTACAATGGAATGCCGAGAAAGACTATGTCGCCAAGATTATAGTTTCCATGATACCTGTTTTTATCGTTGGTATGTTCTTTAAGGATCAAGTGGAGGCCTTTTTTGGCAACGGATTATTGTTAGTCGGAATATGTTTGTTAATTACCGCTTTATTGTTGGCACTTAGTGAATGGCTTCAAAAGAAACGCCAAGGAGCAGGCCATGAGGTTACGTACAAGGATGCTATTATCATTGGAATAGCACAAGCATGTGCCGTATTACCAGGATTGAGTCGTTCCGGTTCTACTATTGCTACAGGATTGCTATGCGGAGTAAAAAAAGAGAGTGTAGCGCAGTTCTCTTTTCTCATGGTGCTGATTCCTATCTTAGGAGAAGCATTTTTGGATTTGATGAAACTGCTGCAAGGGGAAATGACCAGCGATTTAGGTATCGCCCCTGCGATAGTAGGTTTTATAGCCGCATTCCTGACAGGCTGCTTTGCGTGCCGTTTTATGATAGAGATAGTGCGTCGCCAACGATTGATATATTTTGCAATTTATTGCACCATTGTTGGAACTGCAGCTATTATTGCTACCGTCTGCTGAGATGTGGGATTTTGAAGAAGGAGAAATATTGGCCTTTGACAAGCCGCTCCATTGGACATCTTTTGATCTGGTGGCGAAGGTACGTTATAATCTTTGCCGCAAATTAGAAAAAAAGAAACTGAAGGTGGGGCATTCGGGCACGTTGGATCCGTTGGCAACAGGAGTGGTTATTATCTGCACAGGCAAGAAGACAAAGATGATAGAGACGCTGCAGTATGATGTAAAGGAATATATCGCTACTTTGCAACTGGGTGCTACGACTCCGTCATATGATATGGAAAAAGAGGTGGATGCCACCTATCCGACGGAACATATCACCCGTGCCCTGATAGATGAGACAATACCTCATTTCGTAGGCGAGCAGTGGCAGGTGCCACCGATGTTCTCTGCCGTACAGATTAATGGGAAACGAGCCTATGACCTGGCGCGTAAAGGCGAGCAAGTGGAGCTCAAGCCAAAACTTCTCAAAATAGATGAGATTGAACTAATCTCCTTTGACGAAGAGAAAATGCAACTGACTATCCGTGTCGTATGCTCCAAGGGAACCTATATCCGGGCATTGGCACGAGATATTGGCGAGAAACTCCATTCCGGAGCCTATTTGACCGCACTGAGGAGGACGAGAGTGGGTAATACTCGTGTGGAAGAGTGCATGACAATAGAACAATTTTTAGCACTACTAAACGAAGAAACGAATCGTTCGAACGAAGTTAGATAAGCAATAATCGTTCGAACAACGTGAGATAAGAATATGTATAAATCCAATGATATGAGACTCTGTCAGTTTCGGTTTAAGCTGCCAGAGGAGTTAATAGCTCAATTTCCGGCCCCCTATCGTGACGAGGCGCGTATGATGGTTCTTCATCGCAAGTCCGGAGAAATAGAGCATAAGACATTACCGGAGTTAGTGGATCATTTCGACGAGGGGGACTTGTTTGTACTCAATGACACTAAAGTATTCCCTGCCCGCCTTTGGTCGCATAAAGAAAAGACGAACGCCTTGATAGAGGTGTTCCTCTTACGTGAGTTGAACCATAAGATGCGTTATTGGGATGTGCTAGTGGAGCCGGCGCGTAAAATCCGTATCGGAAACAAATTGACGTTCGAGGAAGATTCCGCTATTGTAGCCGAGGTAATAGACAATACAACGAGTCGCGGACGTACTTTCCGTTTTTTGACAGATTATGACAATGAAGAGTTTGTACCGCGTTTATATGCTTTGGGGCATGCTCCGCTGCCCAAATACATCCAGCGTCCGATGAGTCCGGAGGTGTTTGAACAATACCAGAAAGCATTCCATGACCAGCCGGTACGCGAGATGGATAATGAACGCTATCAGACAATCTTTGCCGACAAGATAGGTGCGGTGGCAGCTCCGGCATCCGGTCTGCATTTCTCCAAACAGCTGCTCAAGCGTATGGAAATCCGCGGAATTGAAACGACTTTCATGACCAGTCATGTCTCACTGGGAATCTTTAAAGATATCGATGTGGAGGATCTGACGAAGAATAAGATGGAATCAGAGCAGATTATTCTGCCGCAGAAGATGGTAAATGCCGTGAACCACGCACGCGAGGAACAGCACCGCGTCTGTGCAGTAGGCACGGAAGTGATGCGTGCTATGGAGCATGTGGCCGGAACGAACGGTCAGCTGAAGGAATACGACGGATGGACCAACAAGTTCATATTCCCTCCCTATACTTTTGCTACTGCCAATAGTTTCTTCGTTAATTTCTATATGCCCTGTTCTAGCCAACTGCTGATGGTGGCTGCCTTTGCCGGCTATGAGAATACGATGCATGCTTATGAAGAAGCTGTAAAGGAAGGATATCGTTTCGGAGACTATGGTGATGCCATGCTAATTGTAGACTGATGAATGTCCGAATAGATCCATCTTGGCAACACGTATTGCAGACGGAGTTTGACAAACCTTATTTCGAACTCCTGACCCAATATGTGCGCGAGCAATACAAGACCCGTCGGTGTTTCCCACCGGCCGGTCTTATTTTTAATGCCTTTGACTCATGCCCATTCGACAAAGTACGGGTTGTTATCATCGGTCAGGATCCGTATCATGAGCCGGGTCAGGCGATGGGATTGAGCTTCTCGGTGCCGGAAGGTGTACAGATTCCCCCTTCTCTCATGAATATCTATAAAGAAATCCATCGTGACTTGGGTACGCCTATTCCCGTATCCGGGGATCTTCGCCGCTGGGCGGAGCAGGGTGTTTTGCTGCTGAACGCAACGTTGACGGTGGAGGCACATAAGGCCGGTAGCCATCAGGGAAAAGGATGGGAGGAACTGACGGACGCAGCGATAGATGCGTTGAATAAAGGCAAAGAACACTTGGTTTTTATGCTGTGGGGCTCCTACGCTCAACGTAAAGGGCAGTTCATAGACCGTCGCAAGCATCTTGTGCTTCAGACTTCGCACCCTTCGCCGCTGTCGGTGTATAGAGGTTTTGACGGGTGCGGACATTTCTCCGCAGCAAATAATTATCTGATTAAATACGGTCAAGCGCCTATAGAATGGTAACAATTTAACGATTTAGCGAAATGCCGAAGACATTACTCTTGATAGATGCCTATGCGATGATTTTTCGCGCGTACTATGCCTTTATCCGCGCCCCGCGCATGAATAGCAAGGGAGAAAACACCTCTGCTATCTTCGGATTTGCGGTCACGCTGGAGGATCTGTTGAAGAAAATCAATCCGACGCATGTGGGCGTGGCATTTGACCCTCCCGGTGGAACCTTCCGGCATGAGGCATACGAACAATACAAAGCGCAACGTCCTGAGACGCCGGAGGATATCCGCAAGGCAGTTCCGGTAATCAAGCAACTATTGGAGGCAATGAATATCCCCGTACTCGAAGTGCCGGGGTTTGAAGCGGATGATGTCATCGGTACGCTTTCCCAAAAGGGAGAAGAAGCGGGCTATGAGGTCTATATGGCTACACCGGACAAAGACTACGGGCAGTTGGTGACAGATCATGTATTCATGTACCGTCCGCGTCATACGGGAGGTTTTGAACTGATGGGTCCCAAGGAAGTGTGCGAGAAATACGGCCTGAGTTCGCAAGACCAGGTTATTGATTTGTTGGGCCTTATGGGCGACGCGAGCGATAATATACCCGGTTGCAAAGGAGTGGGAGAGAAGACCGCGGTCGCTTTGCTGCAGCAGTTCGGCTCGATAGACAATATGCTTGCTCATACGGATGAGATCAAAGGCGCTTTGCGAATAAAAGTAGAGAGTCAGGTGGAGGAAATCAAATTCTCACGTTTCCTTGCTACTATCCGTACGGATGTGCCGATAACTTTGGATGAATCGCTTTTGGTGAAAAAAGAACCGAATACAGAAGCCCTTGCTGCGCTATACCGCGATTTGGAATTCAATACCTTGCTCCGTAAGTTGGGCATGGCGGGGCAGACGAGTCCGGCCGGTCAGACGAATCAAGCCAATCCGGCCATCCCTTCGCCTAAGAAAGCATCCAAACCCGATACATCCGGTGTGCTCGATTTGTTTGCCGGGTTCGGAGATGAACCTGCCGCGGAAAACCAGACACCCCAAGCAAGTTTTGACACCATAGAAAACCGTCTTTGTCAATATCTGTTAAATCCCGAAGTAGCCTTTAATCCGTATAAAGAACCGGATTTTGCAGCTCTGAAAGCAGATGCCGATTTGTGGAATTTATATAATGAAGTAGAGTTGCCTTTGGTGCCCGTTTTGCGTGAAATGGAGGCCGCCGGCGTCCGTATAGACGTCTCCAAACTCAAGCAAGCCGAAGCTTCTTTGACGGAAGAACTGAACGGTATTGAGCAGAAGATATACGAATTAGCCGGCGGGACATTCAATATCAATAGCCCGAAACAAGTGGGCGAACTGCTTTTCGACAAGTTGAAACTGGACAGCAAGGCCAAGAAATCGAAAACCGGTCAGTATTCGACCTCGGAAGAAGTATTGATAGCCTTGAAGGAGCGTCATGAGATAGTCGGGTTGATTTTGGACTATAGAGCATTAAGCAAACTGATCACTACATACATCTCCGCGCTACCCGGTTATATAGACCCCAAAGACGGCAAGATCCATACGACTTACAACCAGACCGTGACGGCGACAGGAAGACTTAGCAGCAGCAATCCGAATCTGCAGAACTTACCGATTCGTTCGGAACGCGGACGTTTTATCCGCGAAGCGGTCATCCCGGATGACGGATGTCTGTTCCTAAGTGCAGACTACAGCCAGATAGAGCTGCGGCTCATGGCGCATTTCAGCCAGGACGAACATATGCTCGCTGCCTTCCGTGAAGGTCAGGATATCCATGCAGCAACAGCGGCGAAGATTTTCGGTCTGCAGATAGAAGAAGTGACCAAAGACCAGCGCCGGCAGGCTAAGACCGCCAATTTTGGTATCATATACGGTATATCAGCCTTCGGTTTGGCGCAACAGTTGGATTGTTCGCGTACGGAGGCCAAGCAGCTGATAGACGATTATTTTGCGGCTTTCCCGCGCGTGATCAGTTATATAGAGTCTCAGAAAGAGCTGGCGCGTCAGCGCGGATATGCAGAGACTCTCTTCGGCCGCAAACGCTATCTGCCGGATATCAACTCCCATAATGCGACCGTCCGTTCGTTTGCGGAGCGTAATGCCGTGAATGCACCTATTCAAGGTACAGCGGCGGATATTATCAAGATGGCGATGGTCTCTATTCATCGCCGGCTGAAGGAAGAAGGTCTGCGCGCGCAAATGATCATGCAGGTACACGATGAGTTGAATTTCAACGTGCCGAAAGACGAGGTGGCGCGCGTGCAAGAGATCGTTGTATCTGAAATGCAGAACGCCGTCCATCTGTCCATTCCGCTGATAGCCGAGTGCGGAGTAGGTGAGAACTGGTTAGTAGCCCATTAAAATACCATTGGAAGTATGTTGTCTTTATTGTTAGTCATCCGCATTCTATGTATCGGAAACAGTTTCTCATGGGATGCCGTGGAGCAAGAATTAGTGCCTCTCTGTGCAGAGAAAGGTATAGAGATAGAGGTGAACAACCTGTATTATGGCGGCTGTTCGCTTGAGCAGCATGCCCAATTCCTCCTGCTGGATACGGCGGCATATTCGCATCGCGTGTGCACCAATCATAAGAATGTGGCGGGAGAGCGGGAGTCTTATATTCCTCATCTTCAAAGCCGTGTGATTCGCGATACTATTTCTTTGCGCGAAGCGCTCAGGGACGGAGAATACGACGTCATCTCGCTGCAACAGGCCAGCCATGACAGTGGTATCAGGGGCAGTTATGAGCCGTGGCTGGATATGCTGGTGGATACGGTACGTGCCTATCAGCCGAACGCCCAAATATGCTGGATGCAGACATGGGCGTACAGCGCCGATGCCAAGCATTGGGCATTCGCGCGCTATCATAACAGTCAGGCGGAGATGTGGGATAGTATTCAAACTTGCACGCGTTTGGTAAAACTGCCGATTATTCCCTGTGGTGCGGCGATCCAATACGGGCGCGAAACGAAGCTGGGTGACACTTTTTGCCGGGACGGTTATCATCTGAATTACAAATACGGCCGCTATACGGCGTCATGCGTGTGGTACGAATTTCTGACAGGGAAGGATGTCCGCAATAACCATTACAAGAATCCCGAGATGACGTGCAAACAGCGCCGTTTGTGCCAAAAAGCGGCCCATCGAGCGGTAAAAGAAGCGAAAAAAAGGCCATAAATGCACTTTTTTTGAAAAAAAATGCAAAAATATTTGGTCATGTCAAAAAAAAGCAGTACTTTTGCACCCGCTTTTGAAAAGGAGACTACCTGGTGCGGTAGTTCAGTTGGTTAGAATACCGGCCTGTCACGCCGTAGGTCGCGAGTTCGAGTCTCGTCCGCACCGCAGACCAGCGCAAGCTGGTTTCCTTTTCAAAAAAACAAGCGGAAAGTGTGTTAAAGCCCTTTTGGGCGGAGGCCGCTTCTCCCGTTTGACGGGAGGCCGCTCCGGGGTCCATTAGCTCAACTGAATAGAGTACCACACTACGGATGTGGGGGTTGCAGGTTTGAATCCTGCATGGATCACACAAGCGTTCTTTCGAGAACGCTTTTTTTTATGCCTAACCCGATAAAACCCCAACAAGATCCCTATTTAATCCCTATAAAACCCCAATCGAGTGGCAGAAAATGAAAAAAAGTACTGAATTATTTGTATAATTCAAAAAAATGTTGTATCTTTGCAGCGTGAATTGAATGAGGGGACCCGAAAAGGTCTCCTCACTTTATTAAAACTATGGACAAACAACAACTGCAAAACTGGATTGAAGAGTACCTGAAGGGTACGGATTATGAACTGGTGACGCTTACTGTTTCCGCAGAGAATGATATTCTGGTGGAGGTGGACCGGTTAGCCGGAGTGGATGTGGATTTCTGCGCGGAGTTGAACCGCTATCTTGTTGAGAAACTGGG
>DGVB01000025.1 GCA_002395805.1 Bacteroidales bacterium UBA4295
CTCGTGCTCCAACACAAACGTTGGAAACACGAGCATCACATTCCTTTGCATTAATCGTGCCTTTCAGCGCGATTAATTATCCTTTCAGCGCTTTGATGGCTTCTTCGAGTGAAGCGATGCGGGCTTCTGCGTCCGCTTTCTTCTTGCGTTCCAGTTCCACGATCTCCGGTTTGGCGTTGGCTACGAAACGCTCGTTGCCTAACTTCGCCATCACACCCTTCAGGAACCCTTGCTGGTGCGCCAGATCGGCCTCCAGTTTCTTGAGTTCTTCGTCCACGTTGATGAACTTGTCCAGCGGGATGGCAAACTCGGTCGTACCCACGATGAATTTCGCACAGTTGGCGTTGGCATCGCCATGCATGGCGATTGCAACATTGGCGAGTTTCTGGAGCAGAGCGGCGTATTCGTAGGCGTCGGCTCCCTCGAAATAGAGCGTCAGTTTCTCTTTCTGCGGGATATTCTTCGACGCACGGATATTACGTACGCCGGCGATGATAAGTTTGAGGTTTTCGACTTCTTCTAGGATTCCTGGGTTTCCTAGGTCGCCTAGGTCGCCTAGTTGGCTAGTCATGATAGACTCGCCCGGCTTGCGCTCGTATAGGTTCTGCCAGAGCTCCTCTGTGATGAACGGCATGAACGGATGAAGCAGTTTGAGCAGGCGGTCGAAGAAAGCGAGGGTCGCTTCGTACGTTGTGCGGTCGATGGGCTGCTGGTAAGCCGGTTTGATCATCTCCAGATACCAGCCGCTGAACTCGTCCGTATAGAGCTTGTAGATCGCCATGAGTGCCTCGCTCAGACGATACTTGCTAAAGAGGTCTGCGATCTCTGCGGAGGTCTCGTCCAGTTTGGCATCGAACCACTCGATGGCATATTTGGATGTCTCGGGCTGCGGGATGTCTGCGATCTCCAGACCTTTAACCATACGGAAACAGTTCCAGATCTTGTTGCAGAAATTACGTCCTTGTTCGCAGAGCGAATCATCATAGAGGATATCGTTTCCTGCCGGCGCAGAGAGCAAGATACCCATACGCACGCCGTCCGCGCCGAAACGCTCAATCAAATCCAGCGGATCAGGACTGTTACCAAGGCTCTTGGACATTTTACGACCCAGTTTGTCGCGCACGATACCGGTGAAATAGACATGCTTGAACGGCATCTTGCCTACATACTCATAGCCCGCCATGATCATACGAGCTACCCAGAAGAAGATGATATCCGGTCCTGTTACCAGATCTGCGGTGGGGTAGTAATAGTTGATCTCTTTGTTGTTCGGATGCTCTATGCCGTCGAACAAGGAGATCGGCCAGAGCCAGCTACTGAACCATGTATCCAGCGCGCCTTCGTCTTGTACGTAGTTGCCTTCCGGCTTGGTCTCAGAAACGATGATTTTGTCGTCCGGGTAGTTCTCCAGACCCGTCTGCGCCAGCAGATCCGCATCGTAGTATGCCGGAATACGGTGACCCCACCATAGCTGACGGCTGATACACCAGTCTTTGATGTTCTCGAGCCAGTTGCGGTAGGTGTTCTTGTATTTCGTAGGATAGAAAACGATGTCGTCGTTCATCACCGGCGGGAGTGCGATGTCGGCGAAATGCTTCATCTTGACGAACCATTGGAGACTCAACCGCGGCTCAATAGGTACATTCGTACGCTCGGAATAGCCTACTTTGTTATCGTAATCCTCGATTTTCTCCACCAGACCGAGTGCCTGCAGGTCTTCGACGATTTGCTTGCGGCAATCGAAACGATCCATACCATGGTACTTGCGTACGTTCGGCTGTAATTCTTCCTCGATGGTGTCCATGTTGAGATGGGCATCGGGCGTGAAGATATCGATGGTCTTGAGGTTATATTTCTGTCCCAAAGCGTAGTCGTTCACGTCATGTGCCGGTGTTACTTTGAGGCAACCGGTACCGAAACCGATCTCTACGTAGCGGTCCTCGATAATCGGAATAACACGACCTACACCCGGCACGATGACATGTTTGCCTTTCAGCCACTGGTTCTTCTCCTCTTTGGGGTTGATACAAACCGCTATATCGCCGAAGATCGTCTCCGGACGGGTAGTGGCGACGATGGCGTACTTGCCCGGCTCCTCTGCTACTTCATAACGCAGGTAGTAGAACTTGTTATGCTCGTCATGATAGATGACTTCCTCGTCAGAAAGGGCGGTCTGGCGCTCTGGATCCCAGTTGACCATTCGCAGACCGCGGTAGATGAGACCTTTCTTATAGAGGTCGCAGAAGACATGGATGACGGCTTTCGAACGCATCTCGTCCATCGTGAAGGATGTACGGTCCCAGTCGCAGGAGCAACCGAGTTTGCGGAGCTGCTTGAGGATGATTCCTCCGTGCTCGTCGGTCCAGTCCCAGGCATGTTTGAGGAACTGCTCGCGGGTGAGGTCGGATTTGTTGATGCCTTGCTCTTTAAGCCGTTTGATGACTTTTGCCTCCGTAGCAATAGAAGCATGGTCGGTACCTGGTACCCAGCAGGCATTCTTGCCTTCGAGACGGGCACGACGAATGAGGATATCCTGAATCGTCTCATTCAGCACATGGCCCATATGCAGCACGCCGGTCACATTGGGGGGCGGGATAACTATAGTAAACGGTTCGCGGCCGTCCGGCTCGCTATGAAATAACTTATTGTCCAGCCAGTATTGATACCAGCGGGCTTCAATGTCAGTAGGGTTGTACTTAGATTCCATAAATTTTCACAAATTAGCGTGCAAAATTACATAAAAAAAATGACATACGCAAATAAATAAGGAAGAAAACGAAAAAACGCGTATTAAATTTGCACATTTGGATTTTTTGTAGTAACTTTGCGCCGCAAAGTTGTGCAATTTAACCAAATCAATAGTATGAAGGAAATAAATTTGACCGCAAAAATGCGTGTCTATCAGTGGGAAGAAATGAGCGACGAACAGCGAGAGGTAGTGTCGGTAGCGAAGGAACAGGTGCAGCGTAGTTACTGCCCTTACAGCCATTTCCATGTGGGGGCAGCGGCATTGCTGGCGAACGGCGAAGTGGTCCGCGGTTGCAACCAGGAGAACGCCGCTTACCCGAGCGGTCTGTGCGCCGAACGAAGCGCCCTGTTTGCTGCCGGTGCGCAATATCCCGAGCAGCCCGTGACGAAACTGGCGATTGCTTGTTATACCGGCGGCCATTTCACGGATGTGCCCGGAGCACCCTGCGGTGCCTGCCGTCAGGTGATGCTGGAGACAGAGCACCGGTATGGTGGTAAAATGGAGATCCTGCTATATGGGGAAAAAGAGACGTATGTCTTTGAATCTGCTGCTGACTTATTGCCGCTGATTTTCGTGAAAGAAAACCTGAAAGGCTAATTGAACATTGAGGATAATTAAGAAAATAGACATTTATTTGCTGCGGAATTTTCTGGGGCTGTTTTTGGCTACTTTCTTTATTGCAATCTTTATTCTGCTGATGCAGTTCATGTGGATGCACGTGAACGATCTGGTAGGAAAAGGAATAGGAATCGGCGTACTGGCGGAGTTCTTCATCTATGCCGCAGCTACGGTGGTGCCGCTCGCTCTGCCGCTTGCGATCCTTCTCGCCTCACTTATCTCCTTCGGAAACTTGGCGGAGAAGATGGAATTGACAGCTATGAAGGCGGCGGGGATTTCTCTTTTCCGGATCTTACGTCCATTGGCTTTTTTAGTCGCGTTCATCAGCGTAGGTGCGTTCTTCTTCAGCAACAACGTCCTTCCTAAATCACAGACGAAATTATGGGCGCTGATTTTCTCTCTTAGACAGAAAAGTCCTGAGTTGCAAATCCCGGTAGGTGAATTTTACGACGAGATAAGCGGATATCATATTTACGTTCGGGACAAGACGCCGAAGGGAGAATTGCTCGATCTCATGATTTACGACTACTCGGAGGGATTTGAGAACGCGAAAGTGATGGTGGCGGACACGGGCAGATTAGCTGCGAGCACGGACAAACTATACCTGACGCTGGATTTGATCAACGGGGAGAGTTTCGAAAACTTGGAGAAGAAGCAGCAACGTGCTACCGGCACAACGAAAAGTATTCCGTATCGCCGAGAGACATTTAGTCATAAACGATTAGTGATTGATTTCGCTACGGAGTTTAACCGCTATGATGAGTCTATTTTAGATGACCAGCATGTGAGTAAAAATGTTACGAAATTGGTTCATTCGATTGACTCGATGCAAGGTGTATCCAAAGAACGATGTGCGGAACAAAGTCAGGCTTTAATCAACGACCGCTATTTCGGACGGGAAAATCGCCATGCGAATGTCCGTTTGCCGGAGAAAGTAACAGATTCTGAAAGAAAAGTCTATAACTTAGACTCCGTTTGGACAAGTATGTCGGTACAAAGGCAACAGCAGGCT
This sequence comes from Bacteroidales bacterium UBA4295, assembly GCA_002395805.1. Classification (GTDB taxonomy): domain Bacteria; phylum Bacteroidota; class Bacteroidia; order Bacteroidales; family Paludibacteraceae; genus Colicola. Next base: position 4,380 of record DGVB01000025.1, read on the forward strand.
CTTCGGACAGCCCAAGAGCGTGCGCGCACATATCGTGATCAAATAGAATATAACGCAATATTACTGGAGGACGCGGATCGTTATATCCGCAAACATGAGATTGAACTTTACAGGCGGTTTACTTTGGCATTTGCCTGCCTTGTATTCTTTTTCATCGGCGCTCCTTTGGGAGCAATCATCCGCAAAGGCGGTTTGGGGGCGCCGGTAGTGATCTCGGTAATCTTGTTTATTGTCTATTACATTATTGATAACACCGGATATAAAATGGCGCGCGAAGCAATATGGCCGTGCTGGGCTGGTATGTGGCTCAGTTCGTTCATCTTACTGCCGACAGGTATATTTTTGACCTATAAGGCAGCGACGGATTCGCCGCTATTCAATCCTGAGGCATGGACAGCAATGATGAAGCGGTTCTATACGCGATTGCAAAGAAAAGATTTAAGGTTGAAAGATTAACGATATGAAAATAAATACGATAGAAGAAGCATTGGTTGATTTTCGCGAAGGAAAATTCGTGATAGTAGTAGATGATGAGGATCGCGAGAATGAAGGCGATTTTATCATTGCAGCAGAGAAAATCACGCCCGAGAAAGTGAATTTTATGTTGCAGCACGGTCGGGGCGTACTATGCTGTCCGATTACAGAGCAGAGGTGCGCAGAGTTGGATCTGATGCACCAAGTAGCAAACAACACCTCTATGCTCGGTACACCGTTCACGGTGACGGTAGATAAACTGGAGGGGTGCACGACAGGTGTATCTGCAGCGGACCGCGCAGCAACAATACAGGCGTTAGCGGACCCGAATTCCAAGCCTGAAACCTTCGGAAGGCCTGGTCACATCAATCCGCTTTATGCTAAAGTCGGAGGGGTGCTTCAACGTGCCGGACATACGGAAGCGGGAGTGGATTTGGCGAGACTTGCAGGTCTGCATCCGGCGGCGGCATTGATAGAGATTATGAATGAGGACGGTACGATGGCGAGAATGCCCCAACTGCAGGAGGTAGCGAAACGCTACGGGCTGAAGATCATTACGATCAAAGACCTCATCGCCTACAGGCTGGATAAAGAGAAAAACCTCCAGTCCTCCTCCCAAGAGGAGAAATCTCAATGCGCTTCTCCAATGACAAACGGTCTCATTGAGAGAGGCGAAACGGTGTTCTTGCCCACAAAGAACGGAGAGTTCATGCTGACACCATTCCGTGACCTGACAACCGGGCTGGAGCATGTCGTGCTTACGAAGGGCGAATGGTTGGAAGGCGAACCGGTGCTTTGCAGAGTGCATTCGTCCTGCATGACCGGAGATGTGTTCGGATCCATGCGATGCGAATGCGGAGAACAATTGACTAAAGCGATGCAGATGATTGAGACGGAAGGAAAAGGAATAATCGTCTATATGAACCAGGAAGGGCGAGGTATCGGACTGATGAATAAGATTCGCGCCTATAAACTGCAGGAAGAAGGAGAGGATACGGTGGAGGCTAACGTACATTTGGGATTCCGTCCGGACGAGCGCGATTACGGAGTAGGCGCACAGATTCTCAGAGAAATGGGAGCTACCAAGTTGAGACTGATGACTAATAATCCGGTGAAACGGGTTGGGTTGGAGAGTTACGGCATAGAAATCATCGAGAATATACCGATTGAGATTAAACCAAATCGCTGGAATGAACGCTATATGCGTACCAAAAAAGACAAAATGCACCATGACTTGAAGCTGGTATAGTGAGTTTGGCACGGATTTTGAAGTCTAATAGGAAACTAGTTGACTAGTAGACTGGACGACTAGTAGAAACCCTTTAAAACATTACGATTATGAAAAAGTTAACTACACTTCTGATGACCTTGGCGCTTATGAGCACCATGGCATGGGCGGACGAGACAATCACAGTTTCCGCCAACAGTTCTGACATCTCGGAAGGACTCGATTTGAAGGTTGTAGCTAAGCTGTTTGCGGAGGCTAAGAACCTGGAAGAGTTCGAGACGATGCTCAACAACCCTGACAGCGCGTTCTGTAATCTGGACTTGAACGGCGACGGACAAGTGGACTATTTGCGCGTAGTAGAGACAGGAGAAGGCAATAAGCGTTTGATCGTTCTCCAAGCAATCTTGGCTAAGGATATATTCCAAGATGTTGCCTCTATATACGTGGAGAAGGACGAGAAGGATGAGGTGAAAGTTCAGGTAGTAGGCGATGAGTACGTCTATGGTACCAACTATATCATCGAGCCGGTTTATGTCTATAGACCCGTTATATACGACTGGTTCTGGGGACCGTACTGGTACGCTTGGACGTCTCCGTGGTACTGGGGATATTACCCGAGTTGGTGGTATGTACACAGCTGCTGGGCTCATGACTGGTATTGGCATCATTGCTATGCATTCCATCATCATCACCACTGGTGCTCCTTCCGTCCGGGCAGACATATCTACACGGGGTATCATGATCTATACCGGCGTGTGACTCGCAGAGAATACGCAGTAGCAAATCCTGATCGTTCGTTCCGAAGCCGTAATGTCGGCATGGTGAACGCTCGCGAAATCCGTTCTGCCGGTAGTGTTCGTTCCGCTCGGTCTGCAGAAGGTGCAAACCGTGTCGCAGGAAGTAGAATGGCAGGGAGTGAACGTAGCTTGACTAGCAGCCGCACCTACGGCAGTACTAACACCGCAGCATCTCGTTCGGAGGCTGTCAACCGCGCAGGAGGATCCGCTCGTTCGGCAGGTACAACGACGCGTTCGGAGGCTAACAGTCGCTCCGGAGCAACCACTTCTAGAAGCACAGAGGTAAAGAGCACCCGCTCAACAGCCACTACTGCTACAGCCACTCGTTCGACAGGTAGCAGTACTCGCTCCACAAGCACAACGTCGCCGGCGCGTACATCCGGTGCTACACGCACAACTGCGGGTACCACTCGTTCGACATCGAGCACAACAAGTACTCGCTCTACAAGTAGCAGTACGGCTACGCGCACCAGTGGAAGTTCGACGCGCTCTACAAGCACTCGCTCTTCCGGTAGTACATATCGTTCTCCGAGTAGTTTTGGCTCATCCGGGAGCACGTATCGAGGAGGTGGCAGCGGTAGCAGCACACGCTCAAGTGGCAGCTACGGTGGAGGTAGTACTCGCTCCGGAGGTGGTTACTCAGGAGGAGGTGGAAGCCGCTCTGGTGGTGGCGGCGGCGGCCGAAGCGGCGGTAGCGTCAGAAGATAAACAAAAGGTGGTCAAGCGACCACCTTTTTATTTGTTATTTAATACCTTGCTATTTAATGCGAGGCAAGCATATTCTTCGGATCAAGCAGTTCGTCAAGTTGTTCCTTACTGAGCAGACCATGCTCTAGAACTAAGTCATAGACACTTTTTCCTGTCTCCAGGGCTTCTTTGGCAATTTTAGTAGATGCCTTGTAGCCGATGACGGGATTGAGTGCGGTGACGATACCGATGGAGTGCTTGACGGTTTCGCTATTATGCTCTCGGTTGATGGTAATACCATCGATACATTTCTCGCGCAGAATCTTCATCACATTGCGTAGCCAAGTGATGGACTCGAAGATACACTCGGTGATAATCGGCTCCATGACGTTCAGTTGGAGTTGACCGGCTTCTGCAGCAAATGTTACGGCCGTGTCATTGCCAATAACTTTGAAGCATACTTGGTTGGTTACCTCCGGAATGACTGGATTTACCTTACCAGGCATGATAGATGAACCGGGGGCCATTGGCGGAAGGTTAATCTCGTGCAGACCGCAACGGGGACCGGAAGCCATAAGACGGAGGTCATTACAAGTCTTGCTGAGTTTGACCGCCAGACGTTTGAGTGCTGCTGAGTAGGAGACATAGGCACCGGTGTCCGGCGTAGCTTCTACAAGATCGCTAGCCAATTCGAAAGGCTCGCCTGTTAGTTCGCACATTTTTTTGATACACAATTCTGCATATCCTGCTACGGCATTCAGTCCTGTTCCGATTGCGGTGCCACCCATATTAATCTCATAGAGTAACGTAACATTGCGTTTGAGGTTTGCTACCTCTTCCTCCAGATTGTTGGCAAAAGCATGGAACTCTTGACCGCTGGTCATCGGCACGGCGTCCTGCAACTGAGTGCGTCCCATCTTGATCGAGTCGTTGAACTCATCGCCTTTCTTGTGAAGCGAAGCAATCAGTTTCTGAAGCTCCTCCACCAGCCCCCGGTTCATGCGGATGAAAGCATAGCGGAACGCAGAAGGGTAGGCGTCATTGGTGCTCTGCGCGCAGTTGACATGGTCGTTAGGTGAACAGAACTGGTATTCACCGCGTTTATGTCCCATGATTTCCAATGCACGGTTGGCGATTACCTCATTGGCATTCATGTTGACAGTCGTACCGGCACCTCCCTGTACCATATCGGTAGGGAACTGGTCGTGCATCTTGCCGTCAATAATCTCACGGCATGCCTGTGCGATAGCGGTGTAGATTTCGTCATTGATGACGCCCAACTCATGGTTTGCTTCTACTGCAGCCAGCTTGATATACGCCATCGCGATGATATACTCCGGGAAATCGGACATCTTAAGGTTTGATACCTTATAATTGTTTATGCCGCGCTGTGTCTGCACGCCATAATACGCCTCGGCGGGTACTTGTAACTCGCCTAATAAATCGGATTCTATACGAAATTTTTCCATGATATTGTTTTTTTTTTTAGCTTATATTCCTAATAGTGACTGTATAAACTCTACGCGATTGAAACACTGGAGGTCGGTCATCTGTTCGCCAAGACCGATATAGCGTACGGGGATCTTGAATTGATCCGAGATACCGATCACTACGCCTCCTTTGGCAGTACCGTCCAGTTTGGTAATAGCTAGCGACGATACTTGTGTTGCAGCAGTGAACTGACGCGCTTGTTCAAATGCATTTTGTCCCGTGGATCCGTCAAGGACAAGCATCACATCATGAGGTGCGTCCGGTACTACTTTCTGCATCACATTCTTGATCTTGGTCAACTCGTTCATGAGGTTAATCTTGTTATGCAGACGACCCGCGGTATCAATGAGTACGACATCGGCATCATTGGCTTTCGCAGATTGGAGCGTGTCAAATGCGACCGACGCAGGGTCAGAGCCCTGCTGCTGCTTGATGACAGGCACTCCTACGCGCTCGCCCCAGATGCAGAGTTGTTCTACCGCAGCCGCACGGAAAGTGTCGGCAGCGCCGAGATAGACTTTCTTGCCGGCCGCTTTGTATTGGTAGGCCAGTTTGCCGATGGTGGTGGTTTTGCCCACACCATTCACACCCACTACCATTACCACGTACGGCTTTGCGGGCAAATCAGCAGAAAAGTCCAGGATTTCCCCGTTGTTATTCTCTTCCAATAAGGAAGCAATCTCGTCTACTAGCAGTGCATTCAGTTCTTCGGTACCGATATATTTATCGCGTTTTACGCGCTCCTGTACGCGCTCTATAATACGAAGGGTGGTCTCTACTCCTACATCAGAAGTAATCAGGGCTTCCTCCAGATTGTCCAATACTTCATCGTCTATCGTTGATTTACCGGCGATAGCATGACTGATTTTACTGAGAACTGATTCTTTGGATTTCTCCAAACCTTTGTCCAACGTCTCTTTTTTTTCTCTGTTAAATAAACCGAAAAAGGCCATATCTATTTGTAATTTTTTCTCATTTGTTTATATTCGCGCCGTGCGTCAATGATAGCTTTGGCGCTTCCTTTTTTACCTACGATGAGGAACATAGCTGCTGCGGCATAATCGAGGAAGAATCGGATGCAGAGCACCGGCCATGGGAAGGAGCGGTTCTTATAGATCATCAGCAGATTATTGCGGAAATTAAGGAATGTCTTACGCGGGTTATCATAACTGAGTGCGCCTCCGCCGAGGTGATAGACGGTGCTCTGGGGTATGCAGGCCAGATGCCATCCTTTGTTTCGCATCCGCCAGCAAAGGTCAATCTCCTCCATATGGGCGAAGAAAGCAGCATCTAATCCTCCGCAGACTTCGTATGTATCCCGCCGTACGCACATAGCAGCACCGGTGGTCCAGTCTATTTCAGCAATCGTATCGTACTGACCTTTATCTTGCTCCACGCGCCCGAAGCGTCTGCCCCGGCAGTATGGATAACCCAGCCGGGATAGATAGCCTCCGGCAGCACCGGCATGCTCGAAGAACGCTTTGTTCTTCCAACTCCGAATCTTAGGCTGCACAGCTGCAACCTCGGGATGAGTATCAAGGTAATCGAGTAGGGGAGCAAGCCATCCTTCCGTTACTTCGACGTCTGAGTTTAGCAATACGATATAGGTGCTGTCAACTTGTGCTATGGCGCGGTTATAGCCCTCTGCGAAACCGTAGTTCTTATCCAGTACGATGGTTCGTATGGCCGGAAACTCCTTCGCTAGGATATCTATGCTATCATCCGTACTGCCGTTGTCGGCTACAATGATTTCGCAGTCGGGCAGGGTAGTATGGGCAATGACCGATGGCAAATAAGTACGTAGCATTTGCGCACCGTTCCAGTTTAATATGATAATACTACATTTCATTTTTTCACTCTTCCCCATTTCCATCTGTTATGTGTCCAAAGCCAGAGGGCAGGTTGGGCGAGTATATTTTGCTCCAATGCTCGGGCATAGGCCAAGGTAATCTCTCCTTCCGCCGTCTCTTTCGGTGTAGCCGCCAGGGTTTGCATTCGGGCACGATAGAAACCTCTTTGCTCTCGGGAAATGACGAGAAAGAAGACAGGGTATCCGAATTTCTTGCCAAGCACTTCTCCACCATCCAGGAAGCCCGTTTCCTGATGGAGAAAGGTTGTCCATGTGCGGGTGACTTCCGGACGGGGTTTTTGGTCGCTGATGAGGCCAACTATAATCGGCTTTTTCTCCGCCCGGTATCGTACCATCTCGCGCAGAATCCGTTGTTTCTCCACACATACGCCTCCTCGTTTGGCGCGCAGATCAAGCATCAGTTTATCCATCGCTTTGCTCTTGATCCGCCGATATACATTGAGCTCTGTCACTCCGGGCGATAGCCATTGCTGAAGAGATGCCATCCATTCCCAGTTGCCGAAATGCGCCAGCATGAAGATCCCTCCGCCTGCGGCGTCTATCAGCCTGTTTACTTCCTCCATCCCCTCAAATACCACGCGGCGCCGCATTTCATCGTCTGTTATGCTATATCCGTATATGCTTTCTACGAAAGTATAGCAGAACTGATGGTAGAAATCTTTCGCTATTTGCCGGCGTGTCTCGTCATCTTTCTCCGGAAACGAGCACTGCAGGTTCTTCGTCACCATCTTTCTTCTGTAGCGCGCAATATAATATACTGCGGGATAGAGGATATAATCCGCTATCCAATAATGCACGCTAAGCGGCATGCGACTTAGAAGAGCGGCGCAATGAGATAGCATACCCAGCAAAACGCAGTAATAATCGGCCCGGCCAGTAATACACTGTCAAAACGGTCTAACACACCCCCGTGACCGGGAAGGAACTTTCCTGAGTCTTTTACTCCTATCGAACGCTTGAACAAACTCTCCATCAAATCTCCCATCGTGCCGAAAGCGGAGACGAGGAAGGCGAAGAGACATGGCACCAATACGCCTGTCTCGGACGAGGCAATCGTATCAAACCAACCGAAATAGTGTAGCAAAAGAGATGCAACCATTGTGAAGATGAATCCTCCCGCTAAACCTTCCCAACTTTTCTTCGGACTGATATGCGGAGTCATTTTATGGTTGCCCTTCGGCAGTTTCGCGGTAGAGGAACCGACGCAATAGGCCCCTGTATCGTTTATCCAGATCAATACAAACAACGCCAATAACAGGTATCTGTCCAGAAAATAGAGAAATTCCAGCGTTGCCAGTGGCAAGGCTATCATCACTTGTGAAATCAGCAAATTTCCCCAACTCTCCAGAGGTCGCTCAGAATGATTCCATATTTCATCCAATAGCGCGAAGACAATTAATAAGAGGTAGCCTAACGAGAAACAGAACCCGAATACAAAGAAATTTTCTTCACTCCCTTCTATATGCCAAGCCATACATTGGATAGTTACACATAGCAGAAGAGTTGCTGTGAAGGAATATATACGTAGCGCACGGGGAGATTTGACCAGACGATGGTACTCATCTACAGCCAACACGCAGAATAGCGTGAATAGGACGTGAAATGCATACGAACTCCATAGAATACTGGCTACTACAGCGGCTACAAAAACCGCCCCGCTAAGGGTGCGTTTGACTAATTCTGACATATTATCATATATTTTGCCCACAAAATTACAACATTTTTTGCATATATGCAAATAAATTAGTACCTTTGCACCACTTTTTAATTCATTTTATGGAAAATAACAGTATAGAGATGGCTCTATTGGAGCCGGAAGAGCGTGAATTGGTGTCGTATATCTATGATGCTATCCCTGCATCGGACCGCGGAGAACTGACAGCAGACGACATTTTGCTGGTTCTTGATTTGATGGACGATTATCTGGAAGAACAGGGACTGGTACGTGTTGATCCTGAGACGGAAGAAATGGAGTATCTGGACGGTGAAGTAGACGAGACAGAGCAGTTGCAATTCGTGCTGAAAGCGATGGCGGACGAGCATCGGTCTGTCACGGCGGTGCAGATCCAGTTGATTCAGGACGCGGAGTTGCAATACGGAATAGCACACGGCTATTACAGCGAAGAGTGAGCAGGATAGCAACCATAGGATTCTTCGACGGCGTGCATCGGGGGCATCAGTTCCTCTTTGAGCACCTGTGCAAAACGGCGGACGAACGTGGGTTGGTTCCGTTGATTGTCTCTTTCACTAATCATCCCCGCATCGTTTTGCAGGAGGACTACATACCGCAATTGCTGACTACTCCGCATGAGCGAGAAGCGTTGCTGAGCCGCTACGGCGAGGTCGCGATGCTGTCTTTTGAAGAAGTGCAACCTCTGTCTGCCAAGCAGTTTATGCTACGGCTGCAAGCAGAGTATGATGTATCGGTGCTGCTCATGGGGTATGACCATAGTTTCGGATCCGACCGTCTCAAACATCCGCAAGAATACCGTCGTATCGGAGAATCAATCGGGATGGAGGTAATCACTTTGAGCGAATATACCGAGGGAGAATGGCATGTCTCTTCAACGGAGATACGTACTGCCCTTGAGTGCGGTAATATCGCCTTGGCAAATGAGTTATTGGGACGCCCGTATAGTTTAAGCGGCACTGTCGTACATGGTAAAGCAATCGGCAGAACAATCGGTTTTCCTACTGCAAATATCCTTCCGAACAATCCTTCTAAAATTATCCCCAAGCCTGGTGTGTATATGGCGCATGTGGACACTCCGATGCGCAATGAAGCACCCGCTTTCGTCAATATTGATCCTAACCGCCTAATTGAAGTGCATATTCCGTCCTTCAAAGGCGATCTGTATGACCATCAATTGGAGATAAAATTTCTACGTTTTATTCGGGAAGAGAAGTGTTTTGAGCACTTGGAGGAACTCAAATCGCAGATTAAGGCTGATGTTGATAGCATCCTGCGTCCGGACGCATGAATGCCCGGTTGACTCCGTTTCTGTCTGTAGGATAAGGGAGCGCCTGAATACTGTCTCCGATGCCTATTGCGGGGCTGAGTGAATCCAACCGAAAATCATAATAGACGTATTCTTTGTATTTATAGAAATCATTGACGAATACCTTGGAGGTGTCCGTTTTTTGCCGATATATATTATTCTCGGCATGTGGGATAGCGAGCGTGTCGGTCTTTAGGTAATTGCCGATGAACGTTCCCGGGTAATAGCGGTCGAAAGGAGTAGCAACGACCAGTTGGTTCGGCAGATAGCCGGTGATGATTGAATTATAGAACGAAGTATTCGTTTGCGGGGGAATCTTAGCGAGATTATCTATATAAACAGCAGCGGTCTCTTCTTTGATTTCTGACTGAATGCGGATATTCGTATAGCCGAAATAGGAGGCTATTGTACTATGGATGAAATCGTGTTTTCCTCCGTTGCAATAGACGCAATAGTACGCGCAGTTGCTGATTTCTGTGTTGGTCACAAGAGCGTCTATGTGGTTTAGCACCAAGCCATACGTTGTGTGATTGTGAATACGGCAACCGTCCATTCTTAGTTGCGGCAACTCGCTGGTACAACTGCTCGCGCAATACAAACCGACATTACCGGAGAGAATATCCACATAATTGAGTACGTAGTTTCTGGATTTCTCTGAAACCAAAAATATACCGTTCCAGCCCCCTCCGGCATAGAGATAGGGCACGGAGTCAAATAAATTGTCAAGTCTGTCACCGCGAATGATAATAGGATTCTCGCAGGTGCCGGCAGCATTCACGTCTCCTTGTGCATAAATACATGCGCCCTGGTGCATGAATAGCCGAGCCCCGGCTTCTATTTTCAGTAGCCCGTCTATAACTAATGTGTCAAAGATAATATACGGTCTGACGGAAGTGAAGGTGTAATCCTTGACAAAGGTCTTTCCCTGACCGGCTTTGCCGATCCGTGTGGCGTTTTGTGCATATGCTTCAATGAGCACCTCCTGCGTCACGCTGTTGGTCAGGTGAAAATGCAGTTTGTCTTCTATCCGAATAGCACCATCGTCTTCCATCCGGCCGAAATCAGTCACTCGTACGAAAACAAACATACTGTCGCCTCCGTTGATTTGCAAGGTTTTCAGACGACTAAAATCACTCTCTCCGTCTATATTTACGCGGAATGCTTCGCCGTCTTCCATCCATACGCGGTCTATCATCAGGGCCGAAGCATTACGGTTATATACCATCAGTTGCATCGTTGCGCTGCCTTGTTCCGTAAAAACGGAGTCGAAAGAGAGGGTATCGCAGGAGAAACTTAACCGTAGCGTAGGATCTTCACTTACGCGATACTCACTGCACCCCGCGAGCATGCACGCGCAATACAATATAAGGAGGTATTTACGCATTATTCGAAATTGAAAGTCAGACAAACGCAGTGACTTGTCATCCTGGAGATGGAATTGGAATAGAACGCATCAATAGGCGCTAACTCCATACGTTGGCTGGCAGGGTAGAGTTGGTTTGCAAAACCGATGCGGTAGGTGATCTCCGGACAGAATTTGAACCATCGGAAATAGAGATCCACGCCGAATCCTACTTCGCAGAAATAATCGGTCATGTTTAGCAGCACAGGTTTCTCCCTGTCGCGGCTGACATTGAAACTGACACCACCGCCGGCGATGACATACGGGCGATAATTGCCTTCTCGGGCAGCCGACCATTTCAGGTAGAGTGGCAGGTAAACTGGGATTGCCAGAAGATCAATGTTAGCACCGTTCTTACCGGGCGTACCTTTTACCGGGTTGCCGCTTTCGGTCTTGTAGGTAATAGTACGGTTGGTGAACTGCAAACCCGGGCAGAAACGCAGGTTCAGGTAGCGGCAGAGTCTCAGATCCGTTACAAAACCTACATGAAAACCGGGCAGCAGACTGCTTACCCGAGAGTGATAAATCTCTGTCTCTCCTGTTAAAGGGTTCGCGATTTCCTCTTCGCTGTCGGTAATGAAGAAGGAAGAGAAATTCACACCTAATTGGAAACCGAAATGGAAGAGTTTGTCGTCCACATACGGTCTGTTCTGCGCCATTTGTGCATGAGAAATTGAAAATTGAAAACTGAAAATTGAAAGGACCATTATTAGCCCTAACAATTTTTTATATATCATCCTTTCCTCTGTCATCCTTTCACCTTTCACCTTTCACCTTTCAATTCTCAATAGTCCATATTGCTGTTTCCGCTATCGTCCATATCGTCTCCGCCGCCCATGTCGCCATCCGGCCGGTTGCGTCTGCGGCCTTGCTGGTTTCCGAAGTTATAGGTGAGCGTCAAACTGATTGTACGGCTATGCCATCTGTTTTCGCTGAATTGCCAGAAGCCGTCTCCCCATGTAGTGTTGCGTCTGGAGCGGCTGTCCAGCAGGTCGCGTACATTGAGCGCGAGCGCCAGCTGTTTGTTGAGGAAAGTGTGCCTTAGCCCCACATCGATGGAGTAGCTATGGCTCGTCGTTCCTTGTGCCACTACACGCGGAGAGCGGTAGCGGGCGGAGATCTGTCCGCTGAAATTCTTGGTAAACAGGAACTGGGCGTTGATACGCACCGAGCCCGCGAAGATATTTTGTGCCGGAAGACTCATATGGATTGTATTGCCCTGATGCACCAGATCCTGGTTCACAGCCGAGACATTGTTCCAATAGAAATTGGCGGAGGTGGTCAGTTGCAACACTTCGCCGAAAAGCCTGTTTTTGGCAACAATCTCAACACCCAGATCCTGACGCGTACCTATATTGAAATAGGTGTTTTTCATCACATCGCCGTCCATGTATTTGTAGTTCTGGAACGATCCTTCCTGGTATTTCCAGAACACACCTGCTGAGAGCGTATGGCGGTCCCAGGTCTTGAGATAATTGAGTTCCAGATTATTGGAGAAAGCGGGTAACAAATCGACATTACCGTAACTGATGTTCGTGCTATCGGAGAAATCCATACGTGGGTTGATCTGATGTCCCCAAGGGCGGTTCACACGGCGCGTGTAGTTGAGTTGCAACTCATGTCCGTTGCCGAAATCATAACTGATATATGCGCTCGGATAAATCTGGAAATACGCCGTGTCTTTCTTATTGGGGAAGGAGGCATAGGAGTCCTGAATCGTGCCGCTGTTGTCTTTATAACTCGACTCCAGATGACGCATGTAATATTCTCCGCGCAAGCCTACTTGTATTGACAGGCGATCGAAGAAACGGTTTCCGTATGTGATATAAAGCGCGTGGTTCTGCGTCAGGCCGTTGAAATCGGCGTAGTACGGGAAAAGCTCTTTGATATGCGCACCTTGTTTGTCGTTGTTGTGTGCGTCGGCAGAGCTGTTGTTCCAGCTGCGGGTGTAGTCATATCCGGCTTCCAGACGGCTCTGGGTGGTCGGTTTCCACTCGTAGTCCGCTTTCACCTCGATACTCTGGTCTTTGCTGAGGCTGGTCTGCTCCTGATACGTGGTGTCGTACAGGTTGGTGTTCAGATCGCGGTTCGCTTGCGAGTAGTCCGTCGCCATGTTGAAGCCGAAGTTGTTGTATGTACCGCTGACGTACAGCTTATGGTTGTCCAGTTCGAAGGTATAGTCGATCGTTGCATTTCCGCCGGGGTGCGAACCTGTGCCGCTTTGGTCGCGGGTGTAATCGCGCATGACAGTGCCGTCCGGAGCGGTTAGCAGATACGTGCGGTGGTTGGTGTTGCTCATCTTGAACACATTGGGCTCGCTGACCATACCGAATCCCGAGACGCCGAGCGTGTGTCCTTCGGCAAGGCGGAAATTCAGTCCCGCACGGGCAAACATACCTCCTCCACGGTGTGTCTGCGTTCCTTCTTGCAGCAAGTGGCTCTGGATCAGACTGCTGTCCAGCTGTTGCGCTCCTGCGCCGGACAGGTTATAACGGTCGGTCTTGCTGCCGCCGTTGCTGATATGGTAGCGGTAACCGAGGTTGAAATAGCCATCTACAGGGCCTGCATTGAAATTGATGTTAAAGCCGATGTTCGCTCCGGGCGGTACGTTCCATGGCGCCGCCAGCGCGTAGTCCAGACCGGCTTGTACCGATCCGTAATAGCCGGCAGAACGGTCTTTTTTCATCACTAAGTTAATGATGCCCGATGTGCCTTCTGGCGAGAATTTAGCCGAAGGGTTGGTAATGATTTCTATTTTCTCGATTGTACCGGCGGGCATCTGTTGCAGCACCTGACCCCGGTTTTCGCTGTTCAGTCCGGCAGGCTTGCCGTTGATCCAAATCTCCACATCCTCGCTGTTGCGAAGCGAGATCGTGCCTTCCTGGTCCACATCGACGGAAGGGATGTTCTCCAATACGTCTGTGACGGACGCACCGGCGGAAGCGATATTCTGATCCACGGTGAAGACTTTCTTGTCCAGCTCGAACCGCATGGAACTGCCTTGTCCCACCACTTCCACTTCACTCAGCGCCTGGGCGTCTTCTTTGAGTTGGATACGTCCGATGTTGAGCGGTTTGCCGGAGACGGTGATCTCTTTGCGTTGCTCGCTGTAGCCCATGAAGGAAACGACGATTGTATATTTGCCGTCTGCCAGTTCCAGCGTGAAAGCACCCGTGGCGTCTGTGATCGTACCGGTCACCAGTTGTTCTGAAGCAGGTCCGACCTGGCTGACCTCTGATGGCTTAATGACGCTGACGTTCGCAAAATCGATGGCTTGCTTTGTGCCGAAGTCAACCACCTTACCTGTTACCTGTGCAGCAAAGGAAGATGAAAATTGAAAGATGAAGATTGTAAGGACCATCAGCCCTAACGACCATCTCTTATTTGTCTTTAAATTATCCATATATTTTCCCCTTTTCTCCCTCCCCTTGTGGGGAGTCGGGGTGGGGTTATTTATTTTCCAGCAGCCATTCTACGGCTTCTTGGTATCCGTCCGTTCCTTTTCCTATTATACTATGCGCGCACACGTCCGTGAGAAGACTCGTCCGGCGGAACGGTTCACGTTTGGAGATGTCGCTGATGTGCACTTCCACTACCGGCACTTCGCTTTCCTCAACGGCATCGCGCAGCGCCACGCTCGTATGGCTGTATCCGCCTGCGTTCAGCACGATACCTGCTACATCATTTAGCGTAGCGTCACCATTAATCAATTCACCATTAGCCTCTTGTATCCAGTCAATCAAGTCTCCTTCGTGGTTCGACTGGCGGTACACGAAATGCACATCCGGCCATTGCCGCTGGATGTCCAACAAAATCTGTGCCATTGTCTTGGAGCCGTATATCTCAGGCTTCCGCAGCCCTAGGCGGTTCAAGTTCGGACCGTTTATAATTAAAATTGAAAATTGAAAATTGAAAGTTGAAAGGTTCATTTCTTTTCTTTAAGCTTTTTTACAATAGAAATCAAAACAGCGATTATTTCTTTTAAATCTTCATTTAATGAATTATATTCCGATCCGTTGATAATTTCCGAACGAAGGAGAACTTCTAACCAATATTGGGTTTCATCGGCTTCTTTTAGAGCTATATTCATTTTAGAGAGGTAATCTGGATCAGATTGTGCATTTTTGCTTTCACGTACGTTAGCACCAATACTTGTGCCGCTTCTTAGAATTTGTTTGCTTATAACAAACTCTTTTTTATCCGTGCATAAGTGCTTATAGAAATTAACAATACGAACGGCAAAATCTATGGTTTTTTGTTGAATCATGCCTTTCACTTTTCACCTTTCACTTTTCACCTTTCACTTTTCACCTTTCACTTTTCGCCTTTCACTTTTCACCTTTCACTTTTCACCTTTCACTTTTCACCTTTCATCTCGCTCCGTTGACGGCGAGCAGGAACTCGTCGTTGTCCTCCGTGCGCTCCATGTATGCTTTCAGTTTCTCCATTGCTTCCTGTCCGCTCATGTCGCTTAGCTGTTTGCGTATTTGCCACATGCGGCTCAGTACGTCAGCCGGCAGCAGCAGGTCATCTCGACGGGTGCTGGAAGCAGGGATGTCCACAGCGGGGAAGATGCGGCGGTTCGCAAGTTTGCGGTCCAGCTGCAACTCCATGTTACCTGTTCCCTTGAATTCCTCGAAGATCAGATCGTCCATCTTGCTTCCGGTCTCTGTCAGGGCCGTGGCGATGATAGTGAGCGAACCTCCGTTCTCGATGTTACGTGCAGCGCCGAAGAAGCGTTTGGGTTTGTGCAGCGCTTGTGCTTCCACACCGCCGGAAAGCACTTTACCGCTGGATGGCGCTACGGTGTTGTAGGCACGTGCCAGACGGGTGATGGAGTCCAGCAAAATCACTACGTCATGACCGCTCTCCACCAGTCGTTTTGCTTTCTCGTGTACGATATTGGCTACCCGCACATGGTTGTCTGCCGGCTCGTCGAAGGTAGAAGCAATCACTTCTGCATCCACGCTACGCGCCATGTCTGTTACCTCTTCCGGACGCTCGTCGATGAGCAAAACAATCATATATACCTCAGGGTTGTTTTTCAAAATAGCATTCGCTAACTCTTTGAGTAATACCGTCTTACCGGTCTTCGGCTGCGCTACAATCAATCCGCGCTGACCTTTTCCGATCGGCGAGAACAGATCAATCATACGCACGCTTAACGAGTCGTTATGCCCTGTGCAGAGTTTGAATTTCTGATCGGGGAAGAGTGGGGTGAGGTTCTCAAACGCCACGCGTTTCTTCGCCAATTCGGGATTAAGACCGTTGATGCGGATCACTTTGTCCATCGGGAAAAATTTCTCCGGCTGCGGGTTCAGACGGATGGAGCACTCTACCGTGTCACCCGGTTTGAGACCGTATTGGCGCATCTGGTCTTTGCTGACATAGACATCGTCCGGCGAGGGGAGGTAGTTATAGTCCGCAGAACGCAGAAAACCGTATCCGTCCGGCGTGCATTCCAGCGTACCCATAGCAATCACGTTTTCTCCCAGATCCGGCATTGCCGGCTTCTCCGGCTTTTGGCTTTTATCTGTTGGCTCTTGGCTTTTTGCTTTTGGCTCTTCTTTAGGCTCAGTAGGAGCACCATTCCCACCATTAACACCATTAAGCGCAGCGTCACCATTCCCATCATTTGCACCATTAAGCGCAGCGTCACCATTCGTTTTCTCCTTCTTCGGCCGTCCGCGTTTCTTCTTGGGTGCCTCAGCCGCTGCTGGCTCCTGACTGCTTACTTCTGACTGCTTACTTCTGACTTCTGACGGCTGACTGCTGACTTCTGACGGCTGACTGCTGACTTCTGGCTGCACAGCAGCGATAGGCTTCACGGCCTGAACGGTTTTGTTCGGTTTATGTCCGTCGGAAACTATCTGTTCCTCCATCTGTGCCAACTGCTCTTTCTCGGTGCCTACGGTAGCTAACACGCGCTCGCTTTTGCTACCCGCTGTGCTCACTTTCAGGGCGGTCTTTTTCACACCCCGTGTACGCTCGCGTTTGGGTGTTTTTCCTGCTGCTGCACGTGCTTCTTCACGCGCCTGAACGTCTGCCGCACGTTGGTCGGCCTGAGCGTCCAGAATGGCATAACTGATCTCGCGTATAGACTGGCTGCGACGGGGATTAAGGCCCATCTCAATAGCAATCTCACGCACTTGTTCGAGCGTCATACGCTCGAGTTTTTGTAATTCGTATTGCATAAATATAGTAATGTATGTGCTTGGAAATTATAAAATATATCCTTGGAAATCATCCGAAAAAAAGACACTTCTCCCGAAATCCGCTGCAAAGGTACTACAAATTTTTGAAATGTGCAAGATTTTAGCCGAAAAAATAATCGATTTGCACAACAAAGAGAAGATTTCTCGAAATCATCTGTGCTTGTACAAGGGAGTTTTTCGGTTAAAAGATTGACGTTTGCACAAAAGTACATCAAAAAAAATCCACACTTGCAAATAAATGTGGATTTTTTTTAGTAATCAGTAATCAGCGGTCAGTTTATTTCACCTCTGCTCCTGTTATGCTATACACCTTCTCCCCGCGAAGGATGAAGATCTGGCTGTCACGGAGGATAAGCCTACCTCTGTCTCCTCTCTGAAGGGAAGAGGATATTTCTTCAATGCCTGTAGCAGTACCTTCGCTTGTCGTGGTGAACTCTCCGGAATAAGTGGCAACAGGTTGGTCATTGGCATCTTTAGCGGTTACACTATATCCGTATAGGGTGTTGCTGCTAAGACCTGTGACTGTGAACTGCAAGCCATTTGCGGTCATGATAGCTTGTGGAGCATGTGCCTGTCCGTCGCGAGAAGGCGCAAAAGCAATGCCTGTCAACTGACCGTTGGCATTGAAGACAAGCGTGCAGAACACTACGCCATCCTTGGTAATCTGGATAGTATAAGTGGCGGCATTGTTACTTGTTGGCCAGGTAACCGTAGCGGCATTGTCCTGCGGTTCCACTTGTACATCATTCGTGGTAACGGTTGCTTCTTCGGCTCCGATAGCGTAGGTATAATAGAAATCTCTCCAAACAGCAGCAGCTTTGTACATGTCAATCGAGTTCGGCAGAACGTACAGCGTACACTCAAACTTATCCACTCCGTCAAAGGCGTTGCTATACGTGTTAGTCGGCGTCGGACGGTAGTTGAAGATCGTTTCGAGGTTCATGCAGTTATAGAACGCTTGCTCGCCGATGGTCTTAACGGACTCGCCGATAGTCACTTTCTTCAGTGTCTCAATGCCTGCAAAAGCGTTTGCGCCGATGGCGGTGACGGAATTGCCGATAACCAGTTCTTCCATTTCGCCCGGAGCTTCTACGCCAAACTGCATGTCTTCCGTAAACGAACCGGCATTGCCGATGGTCAGTACTTTGTTCGTCGGGTCATAAGACCATACCAAAGCCAAGTCTTTTCCACACGTTCCCACGCGGTCATACGCAAACTCTGCCGTAAAGGTGGTGTCGCTCGTTATTTGGAATATACGCGGGTTATCTTTCAAGCCATCGCTCCATTGTGTGAAATGGTAACCGTAATTCGGAGTGACAGTCAACGTAACAAAATCCAAGTATTCTGCTGAACTGTTGCCGGAAATAGAGCCATGCTCCGCATTCTTGGTGATGTAATACACGTTCTTGGCAAAAATAGCAGTATAGGTTCCATTCCCGGGGACGGTCACTATACGAGGATTCGAGGTGTTACCATCATTCCACCGAACAAAGTGATAGCCATAATTCGGTGTCGCTGAAATTTCAGCTTCACTCATATATGTTACCGTGGTGTCACCGGCGGTTGCGCCCCATTCAGGATTAGAAGATTCTGTAGTAATCGAATATTGGGAACCTATGTAGTTTTCCATAAATTCTCTGTCACAAATATACACTGCGTCTAAATTAAGCATTGCTCCCGGAACTCCTTCACTTAGCATTACAAACATATTCTTCGTATATTCTCCACATGTAACAGATGCTAAGGCTGAAGCATATGTTGACATTGGGATATAAAATACTTGCCATGCTCCATCACGAGTAAAGTCACTATAAACAGGACCATCATACACGCTATGGTTTCCCAATACAAATTTTGTTGCTTCTGTATTAAAAAGATAAAAACAATGGCTAGAATTATCCTCTGATTTGATTGCCATGTGAAGATAGTAATTGTCAGGATTCGCAACAATCGCTGCACGTAGTTGCTCTGCAGCCTGCCAACTATTGCCACTTTCCAGACTTAAACCGGCTCCTGCCCATCCTTGAGACCCAACTTTCAAAGACACGTATCCATCAGTATTTTCCACAAAATCATAAGTACCGTCCCATATATACAGAAAACGATCAACATCATTGAATCTGAAATCAGCAACAACTGTTGAATTAGAGTTACAAGTTGCAAATGTTGTTTCATCCATAATAATTGGCCAAACTTGGTTGGCGAACATGGTTCCCACGCTGGCTGCTACAGCGAGCAATAGGGAAAAAAGTTTAGTTTTCATAATGATGTTATGTTTATTGTTTTTTGTGACCCGGCGGGAAGCTAATCCCGCCAAGCCTGTTATTGAATCTCTTAGCCTTACGGCACGATTGTTTCTTGTCCCGTGAGGGTATAGGTTTTGTCTCCACGGAGGACATATACATGCCCTTCGCGTATCAGCTTATGGGCAGACACATTCGCATTTGGTAGTTCCTGTGTATCAGTGGATATAGTTGTGAAAATAGCTGTATAAGATGTAATCTCTGAATTAGTAACAACTCGCGGATTAGTGGTGTCGCCATCTGACCACATTACGAATGTTGCACCTTCATTTGGAACTGCTTGGATAAGAATGTCAGCCTGACCAAGTGTTTCATCGTTAACTCCAACTTCTATACAGTGTTCCTCTGGAATTGTCATAAAATACGCAGTAAGTGTAGTATCACTTGTAAGAGTTATTTTGCGACCAGCCAATGTAATACCATCAGACCATCTATCCCATTGATAACCATCCTTACATACAGCAGCCATAATGGTTACTTCTGCAAGGGCCTCGAATGTTCCACTTCCCGTAACAAGCCCAGCTTCATTATTTTCCGATAGCACTTCAACTGTGTATTGATTTATTGCAAATTCTGCCGTAAATGTTGTATCACTTGTTACTACAATTGTACGGATTGCATTCTTATCGCCGTCATTCCATTGCACGAAATGATAATGCTCTTGCGGAATAGCCTTAATTGTAACTTCTTGACCATCGGTGCAAGCAAAAGTGTTTGGTGTTTCGCAACCAGTAGCATTGAGCGTTATGATATAATCTGGTGATGTTAATGCTGTCGATTGAGTTGTAGCTACCTTTGAGCAAACTGGACGTATTGGTAAAGCCTGCCATCTCCATGAATATGAAATATAACTCCATTCCCACATACGATATGCAGTTGATGAGCCGCAAGCTGTACTTGTCCAAAAGCCAACGTGTCCCTCACCATCATCATCTATGCGATCTTCTTGAGCAATGCCTGAGCGAGGTATGAAGATATGATTGTTGTTAGTACCGACTATCCATTTGCCATTTACTCCATTTATAATGGTGTCTTTACAAGTGCAATATGATAATAACTCATCGCATTCCTGTTCAGATGGCATTCTCCATTCACTTCCCCAAATTGTGCGTGCAGCATCATATTCAGTAGCAGCAATATTGCTTAATGAGATAGGATTATTGGCGTATATGTAGTTCGCACTAGTATAACTCGTTTTGGTTTGTGTTTCTCCCCATGCATAATAACCTCCAACTTGCTCTGACATCTCTGCTCCTACATTACATGTTGCCCAAAGGAGACCTGAAGGAAGCCCCAAATCTACATATTCATGTCCATTGATACTATTTTTTTGTTCTATAATTGCATTTATGCCATTTTGGTTACAATCTTGGAAAATAGTAGCGGTATCAACTATAGTTTCAGCAATGGTCTGGGCACTATGATAATAGTACCATTCACCCGCTCGACTTTGGATGTGCCGAAATGTCCACGTTCCTTGTTCTATTGATTGCAAATCGAAGAAAGCGTATCCATTCTGAATAGTAGTAATGGAGTAACACCATGAAACAGGATTGAAATATTGATACTTTTGGAACGTATTTGCGCCCCAGTTAGTATACGATGTTCCTATAATAGTGTAATTAGTTCCTGAAGGAGATAAGATATCTACTCCTATAGAACTTGAAGCAGAACAGCCTATCTGAAATGCCAAATATGTCATAGGAATAGATAACTGTGTTTCTCTCACAATACCATCTTGAGTATATTCCTGAATGTCGGTTGGCATTGATGAGTTCCCCTGATTAGGTTCTGTACTACCTGAGTCATCGCCCGGACAACTGATAACTGTGGCAGTAATATATTTCCCCGATGTGTTATTCAGGGAATAACAAGTAGATTCAGACACATTTGTTATGTCTACTGTTTGATTGTTACCATCCGTCCAAATAATGTTAATCTTAGTAATCGCATTGTCAAATGTATACGAATACCAACCATCTTCGTCTGCATTGATAACTATCCCTGGCCAGGCATCAAAGAGGTTCGTCTCTATGCCATTTTCGGAAGTCCATGCCCATAAACGGACTGTTGACCAACTTGAACAACTCTGCGGATTAAGGCGCACAGTAATTGCGGCGCACATAGTTTCTACGCTTGCTGCTACAGCGAGCAATAGGGTAAAAAGTTTAGTTTTCATAATGATGTTATGTTAATTGTTTTTTGTGACTCGGCGGGAAACCAATCCCGCCAAGCCTGTTATTGAATCTCTTAGCCTTACGGCACGATTGTTTCTTGTCCCGTGAGGGTATATTCCTTCTCCCCGCGGAGGATGAAGATCTGGCCGTTACGGAGGAACTTGGTACTTTGTACTTGGTCACTTGGTACTTCTTCTACACCTTGCGGAGCCTCGGATTGACCTTGGATGTCGAACTCCTGCCAATAGGTATCGTTCTCATAAGCCGAAACAGCCTCGTTCGGCACATAGACAGGAATCTGACGTTTCACATCATAGAATGTCTTCGCCTCAATGGTCGGCGGGGTTACTGCATTGCAGGTAATCTTTGTCAGTTTGGCGCAGAGCGCGAAGCAGTTATCGCCGATTGCCTGAATAGATGCAGGAAGGGTCATGTCTTCCAGATAGGTACAGCCGTAGAAAGCTCCATCGCCGATTTCAGTTACACCTTCCGGAATATCCAAGTGCTGCAACTCATGTGCATTATAGAATGCCCAGTTACCGATGCGACGGAGCTGGCTGGCAGAGGCTGCAGGCGCATTGAATCGCCCCGGAGCACCGGCAGGTGCGCCACCAAAGGTAATCGTTTGAATACTACGACAATCCTCAAAGGCACGTTGCTCGATTTCTTCTACGGAGGCAGGGATGTCAATGGATTGCAAGTTTATACATCCGGCTACCATCATATAACTTACTCTTTGCAGACCTTCCGGTAATACCAATTGTTGCAGGTTATAGTAACCTTTGAAAGCCTCGTCCGCAAACTCTGTGTTCGTTACGCGGGACACATCCAATGTCTGGAGGGTCTTGTAAGAGCGGTTGATGAACAACAATGCGTTCTCCGTTAACTCGCCGCCATTAACTATTACGTGATTTAATATCTTTGTGTAATATATCCATCTATTCTCGTCATTAATAACATCAAAGAATCCTGCAGGAGCCTCCATAGAGGTCAAACCGCTGCAACCATAGAAAGCATTATTTCCAATGCTTGTGACGCTATTGGGAATGGTCACAGAGGTCAAACCGCTGCAACCATAGAAAGCATTATTTCCAATGCTTGTGACGCTATTGGGAATCGTTATAGAGGTCAAACCGCTGCAACTAGAAAAAGCATTAACTCCAATGCTGGTGACGCTATTGGGAATGGTCACAGAGGTCAAACCGCTGCAACCAGAAAAAGCACTACCTGCTATGGACTCAATGCCATCCGGTATAGTATAAGTTCCAGAAAAAGATGTTGGAAGAAAAACAAACACATGCGAATTATATAAAGGAGAAGTCAAAGCGCTGCAACCAGAAAAAGCACCATTTCCAATGCTGGTGACGCTATTGGGAATGGTAACAGAGGTCAAAGCGCTGCAACCATAAAAAGCATTAACTCCAATGCTTGTGACGCTATTGGGAATCTCTATAGAGGGAGCCAAACCGCTGCAATAGCAGAAAGCATAATCTCCAATGCTTATGACGCTATTGGGAATCTCTATAGAGGTCAAACTTCTGCATTCATAGAAAGCATTCCTTCCAATGCTTGTGACGCTATAAGTTACAGAATTATAGGTCACAGAGGCAGGGATAACAATGTCACCGGAATAGTTACCGCTATATTGTGAAGTTACCTCTGCCGTTTGGTTGGTGGCATCGAGGTTGTAATACAAATCGCCGATTTTGACTTTTTCGGCAAACATGGTTCCTACGCTAGCTGCTACAGCGAGCAATAGGGTAAAAAGTTTTGTTTTCATTGTACATTATTATTTATTTGTTTGTTCTCCATTATCTAAATATTCTTCCTTAAGTTCTCCCTTTTCATTGTTGATGCGCGAACAAAAACAAGAGCAATTATGTATCGAATTTACAGATTGTTGGCCTTTCAGTTCTACAGCACATCTACATTGGCAAATTATTGGAGGAATAGCATTTCCTTTTATAACGCCTCCATTGCATAAAAAGTCATCCATTACGCATAGAAAATCCTCTATGAAATGGTTAGAAAGAGTACCAAAATAAGGTGTAAAAATAGAAATATGTTCACGGTAATGTACGGCTTTCCCCAACAATTTTTCCGCTCCTCTTTTAGCCCCACGTGCTAAGTAAATATATTCGTTTGGAAGAACTATAGGAAACATGATAAATCCAAGACGCAGTGCTGTATCATAAACTGTTAAATCTCCAATGCCTTTAATATTGGCAATCGCATTCCTCACATCATCATACAACACTTCAAAGTTATTATATTTAGTAGATAAAATTCGGGCTTTCTTTAGATTTTTCACAGCATAATTGATTGCTGCTTTCGATATGCAATATTGATGTGCTCCTTTGACACATTTACGGAGTATTCCTGTTTTATCACTTGGTTTAGCAAATGTGTAGTTAAGCACTCCATTCAGTTCATTCCAATGTCCTTGATAGCAACATTGATAATACACAGATAATAGTTTTTGCATAGTATTCAAAATTTAATATTTTTTTTCCTCCACTTTATTATTCGGCTTTCGGCATTCTCCATTATCAGATTTTTAAACTTGTTTCTATATTATCCAAATCAAACTGGCGAGGCACTAACGAGAGAGAATCGAATCGGTACTATGTCGAGGTAATCTCGGACGTATATGCATACAAAAAAGCGGGACTGCAATCTTGCTGTTCCGCATTCTGAGGCTCTGGTATTGCCTTTTCACCCAAACAGCAACACTGAAGCCCACGCCGTATGCACAAATGCGCGCAACGTGCGCGTACATTATTTACATACCAATGGGCATCTTGTGTCGCAATGTTTTGGGTGACGAATTTACCAGATTCCAGAATGCCAAAACAAAGCGCGTAAGACGCCTTTTTCAATATGTCCTGTATTTACCCCCACCCGAAAGACATATACCCTCGGCGTGGACTAAATACTGCAAAACTTTCTTAGCCACAAGGGCACGATTCATTTTGCGATGCAAAATTACACAAAAAAAATGACACTTGCAAATAAATGTGCCATTTTTATAGATTTTTGTATTTTTACAGATTTATGTCACCGCTTTTTTACGCTGTCGGTGCCAGCGATATATTTTATGCCGGAGTCCCTACCTCATATAAATACTCCGGAGCAATGTCTAAGCGACCATCTTGCCAAGAAACAGTCCAACCATCTAACTGAAATTGGCTGAACAATTGCTTGTCCTTAAGAGGCGCAAACAAAGGATGAGACGCAATAAACTCTTTCGCGTCAAACACTCGTTGCTCGCCATTAGAAAATGACAGAGACAAACGGTAATCGCCTAAATACTTGGCGCTATTTATCCAAATTGGATTCATATTAGTCAAAATGCGGAGGATTGTGCTCCGAGTTATACATCGTTATAACTATTCCATAAAAACGACTGATTTCCGGCAATATGCGAACGTATTTTCGGTGGGACCCTTTTTATATTTTTCTCTTCTTTTTGTCCTCCTGTTTAACGTCAGTGAGTGACGATGTTTTATGCTTTCAATATATGCTTACTTTCTACGTTTTCTAACACGGTCATTTGTTGGATGGCTATTTGGTTGAGTTTCTGGAGACGTTCTCCTTGTGGCAGACCTTCGTTGATGAATACCGCATTCAGGTTTTCCATGTTACTCAAGCAAATTAATTGGTTAATCGTTGCGTAGTCGCGTATATTACCTTTATCTTCAGGATGCGCATCACGCCATTCTTTTGCTGTCATTCCAAACAAAGCCACATTGAGCACGTCAGCTTCGTTAGCATAAATCAGCGAACGATGGTATGCATCAATCTCCTGCGGAATAAGGTGTTCCTTAATCGCGTCTGTATGAATATGATAGTTGATTTTTGCCAACTCTCGCTTTGCCGACCATCCAAGAGCCTCTTGTTTTTCTTGTTGTAATTGCTGATACTCCTTGACTAACAAAAGTTGGAAACGCGGGCTAATCCACATTCCAAAATGATATGCAATATCTTTGTGGGCATATGTTCCTCCGTATCGTCCGGCCTTTGCTACAATACCTATAGCGTGCGTGCGCTCAATCCATGTTTTCGTAGACAATACAAAATTATTGCTGCCTGCCATATTTCTAATTGTACCGAATTCGGTATAATTAAAATTAGGATTATACAACGCTTCCCATTCTCCCAAATACTCTATCGTATTCTTTAGACTCATCCATTTGAAGATGATATGCTCTTGTAATTGGCTATGCGCCATATCCGTCAAAGAGATGTAATCCTCCTTGTTGACTGTTAGAATGGTAATAGGGTTGTCCTGTATGTATGATTTTTTATATTTTTCTCTTCTTTTTGTCCTTCTATTTATCTTCCATTTTCGAACGCATCTCGTTCGCATCCTGAACGTCACTATACGATGTTTGTTGTATTGAATAACGACCGCAAAAGAAGCTCATAAAGGGCTTATAATGGTAATCCTAGACTTTGCTTGAGATAATTACGTATAATTTACTTATATTCAATCATATACAGAGATATCAAATTCGCGCAAAATCACCCTGTTTTGCCATTTCAATTGCCGTTTTTTTATGCTGCCGGTGTCTGCGCGCCTGTTCAATGTGGGTCAGGGACGATTTACATCTTGCGCTGCAAAATCACACAAAATTTTAATGAAAAAACGCGCGCGTACTTGCGTATGTCAAAAAAAAGCAGTATCTTTGCACGCAATTTTGATTAAAAGCATTTAAAGATATGAGTACAACAGGAAAAGTTATTACTTGGACCTCCGTGATCGTTGTTCTTGCGCTCGCGGGATTTATCTTTTTTAAGTTTTGCTTCGTTTATAGCGAGGGAGTCAATGAGGGAGACATCAATTATTTCCAGAAAGAAGGGTTTCTCTTCAAGACCTACGAGGGCAAAATGATTCAGACCGGTCTTAAATCGTCCAAGAATCAGGGCGCAATCCAGTCGAACGAATTTAAGTTCTCTGTGGTAGATGAGCGTGTGGCGCGCAAGATCGAGGAAGGATCAAACACCGGCGTCAAACTCCATTGGAAACGATACCTCGGTACGCTCCCTTGGAGAGGCAACAGCCAGTTTATCGTGGATAGTATCTACAGCACTAATTCGGCTGCCAGAGTTGTCACTCCTATTCCCGTCACGGTAGAATAACTTTAATCATTATGATGACCGAAGAAAAATACAATTTCGTTAAGATGTACGAGCGTTCCTTCCGCGAGAACTGGGACGCAGAGGCTGCTACCGATTATGGTACGGACGTCACCTTGACATATGGCCAGTTGGCTATCAACATTGAGAAACTGCATATCCTCTTTAAAGAATGCGGTATCAGGAAAAACGACAAGATAGCCGTAATGGGCAAGAATAACAGCAACTGGATCGCCGTTTATCTGGCAGCAATCACATACGGAGCTATTATAGTTCCGATTCTGCAGGATTTCCGGGCCAACGATGCAATTCATATTATCAACCACTCCGGTTCGAAACTGCTCTTTATCAGCGATATCAACTGGGAAGGCATAGATCTGGACCAGATACCCAAGGTGCTGGCGGTGGTTAGTCTCAACGATTGGCATCCGATCTCATTGGCTCTGGATCAGAAGAAGATTAATTATGACGCTATAGCGCAGAAATTCAAAGAGAAACATCCGGACGGCTATTGGGCCGAAGATGTTCATTTTGATGAGCGTAGTAATGAGGAGATTGGTTCTATCAACTATACCTCCGGCACTACGGGCTTCAGCAAAGGCGTCATCACGCCGCTCAATGCCTTAGCGGGCAATGTGCGGTATGGATTGGAGAGCGGTATCGCATTCAAAGGTTCGCGGTTCGTGACCTTCCTTCCGCTCGCCCATGCCTATGGCTGTGCGTTCGATTTCCTGTCCTGTCTGGCTGCCGGAGGCCATACTTGGCTTATCGGTCGTACTCCTTCGCCTAAGATCCTGCTGAAGGCATTTGAGGAGGTCAAACCGACGGTTATTCTCTCCGTGCCTTTAATACTGGAGAAGATATACAAGAAGATGATTGTGCCCCAGATCCAGAAACCGCCTGTAAGCTGGGTGCTCAAAGTGCCGTTCCTGGATGAAGTGGTGTGCTCCAAGATCCGCGAACAGCTGGTTCAGGCTTTCGGCGGCGAGTTCAGCCAGATGATCATTGGCGGTGCGCCTTTGAACCCGGAGGTGGAGGCATTTCTGCATCGTATCAAATTCCCCGTCTCGGTGGGATATGGCATGACGGAATGTGCACCTTTGATTTGCTATACGCCGATTAATGAAGGTCCCCGCATGTATTCCTGCGGTAAGCCACTTGCAGGCATCATGGAGGTGAAGATTCTGGACCCGAATAGCGAAGGAATAGGAGAGGTGGTTGTTCGGGGAGAGAACACTATGCAGGGATATTACAAAAATCCTCAGGCAACCAAGGATTCGTTCACAAAAGACGGATGGCTTCGTACGGGAGACCTCGGAATGCTGGACGAAGATGGTTTTCTCTTTATCAAAGGACGTTGCAAGACCATGCTGCTCGGACCTTCCGGTCAGAATATCTATCCCGAGGAGATCGAGGCGAAGATCAATAACATGCCGTATGTCCTTGAGTCGCTCGTGCTGCAGCAGGAGGATAACCGCCTGGTGGCATTGATTTGCCCGGATTACAACGAAGTGGATGCCAGCGGCTTGACACGTGAGCAACTGGACGAAGCGATGGAGGAGGCACGCAAACAGGTGAATTCTGAACTGGCGGCATATGAGCAGATATCTATTGTCAAACTCTATCCGCATGAGTTCGAGAAGACTCCGAAAAAATCCATCAAACGATTCCTCTATACCTCTATGGTATAATTGTGGGTATAATTGTGCATTGTGCATTGTGAATTGTCGTGAACCTCTGTATTGATCAAGGAAATAGCCGCACGAAAGTGGCGCTGATGACGGACGAAGGGAAGATGGTGAAGCATCTGATCTATAAATCCTTCTCGTCCGCGGACGTGGAGCGTCTCTTTGACCTCTACGATATCACGGATTCCATCATCTCGTCTGTCGTGGATATAGAGGCGGCTGTAGTCAATACCCTTCATCGCCGTTCACAGCATTTTGTGCTCTTTGATCATAATACACCGGTGCCTATTGTCAATCGGTATGACACGCCGGAGACACTTGGGCAGGATCGGCTCGCTGCGGCTGTTGGAGCTAAAACGCTATGCCCGGAAGAAAACCTTTTGATCATTGATGCAGGCTCCGCCATAACCTACGATTTCGTTTCCGATGAGGGAGAATATATGGGCGGTAATATTGCACCGGGCGTTAAGATGAGGCTGACCATGCTGCAGCGAATGACCAAGAAACTGCCGCTGGTGGAGGTGGAGGAGAATGAGTTAATTCCGCTTTTCGGTACCAATACACGCGATGCTATCGCGGCAGGAGTGGTGCGGGGAATAGCATATGAGGTGAAAGGATATATGCGGACATTGGCGGAGAAAGTGCCCCATTTTCGTACCTTTGTTACCGGAGGGCATGCACCCTATATCCTCAATAATGTCCGCTCGTCCAGATCGGAGAAACGTGAACTGCGGCATGAGAAATATCTGGTGCTGATAGGATTGAATGAAATATTAAGATTTAATAAGTGAAGAGAAGAGTAATATATAGAATAGCGTTGTTGATGGTTGTCCTTTCAACTTTCAACTTGCACCTTGCCACTGTTTCGGCGCAGAATATGACGAGTTCGCCGTATTCGCGCTATGCGTACGGAGATATGAATGAGAATGTGCCTACTGCATTCCGCGCAATGGGAGGAGTAGGCTTCGGTATGCGTAATAATCGCGCAATCAACCCTTCTCAACCAGCCTCTATCACATCTTGCGATTCGCTGACCTTTATGTTCGATGTAGCAGCAAGTGCCTGCTGGAGCCATTATCGGGATGCAGATGGCGTGCGCAACAAAGCGAACGGAAACCTCGAATACGTCACGATGCAGTTTCCTCTCTGGAAACAATGGATCGCCATGTCGGTGGGACTGCTGCCCTATAGTTCTGTAGGATACGATATCTCGCTGCGGGATTCGATTAACTCCGATTATCATTATACTAAATCCTATGCCGGCGAAGGCAATATCAGCCAGGTCTATGGAGGTTTGAGTTTCAATATCTGCAATTGGTTCGCGCTCGGCGCAAATGTCTATTATATGTGGGGCGATCTGAGCCATATGCGCTCGGTTGTCTTTGACGAGGCGGGGCTGAATACTACTATCCAGTATGAGAATCTCTCGGTGAGCAATGTTCGTCTGCGCTATGGCGCGCAGCTATTCCATACCTGGGGCAAACATACGGTGAACCTCGGAGCGATTTTTGAGAATAAGATGAAACTCAATAGCGAACTGGTGGTCATCGAGACCTCGACGGAAGATTCAATTCCTATGTTTGTGAATGGATGGCAACTGCCGATGGTATGGGGAGTAGGTGGCTCATATAACTGGGATAACCGCCTGACAGTGGCTTTTGACTACGAGAGACAGTGTATGGCGAGCGCTCTGTATAACGGCCTGCCGGGAAATGATCCGTTGAACGGACTCCAGGATAGAAGCCGCTATGCCTTTGGCGTAGAGTATCGCCATAACCCGATGGGACGTAAGTATGCCGAACGTATGCTCTGGAGAATGGGCGTCAATGTGCAAGACGAATATCTCGCAGCCGTTGGTGCTAAACGTATTTCCGCTTCCATCGGTATCGGTTTCCCGCTTTGGACAATCGGGACTGTCATCAATCTTGGACTGGAATATACCCATCGAGGCTCACCGGCCGGGCTGGAAGATAACGGATTGCGCCTCACAATTGGTGCTTCCATCGCTGAGAACTGGTTCTTTAAGCGCAAACTGTAGTTTGGCACGATATTTGAAACACTGAATACTGAACACTGATAACTTTAAAAAACATACAATTATGAAACTGAAAACATTACTACTAGTAGCATTGGCAGCCGCAGTTCCGGCTATGTCATTCGCAAAGAAGCCGAAAAAAGTATCGGAGGAGACTCCTGTTGAGGCGCAAGCCGCTCAGCCGGAGGAAGATCCCGTAATTACCGAGGAATGTGTGATGAATGTGTCGCTCTTCCATGAGTCGGTTAAGAACAAAATGTATGCAGATGCGTACGGACCTTGGTGGGAGGTTTATACTACTTGCCCGAATGCCAACAAATCGATCTATTCGGATGGCGCTAAGATCGTAGAGGCACTCTATCAGGCTGCTTCTGATCCGGCTGAGAAAGAGCGTCTGGCTAAACTGGCTATCGAGATGCAGGACAAACGTATCCGCTTCTTCGGCAATGACCCCAAATATCCGAAGGCTTATATCTTAGGCGAGAAGGGTTTGGCATATGTCGATTTCTTCGGAGAAACCAAACTGGCTGAGGCTCGCGAGTGTCTCCATCAGTCTGTAGTCGGTATGGGCAACAAGAGTAAAGTGATGGTACTGGTGAAACTTGTCGATGTTTCCTATGCCCTCTATAAACAAGATCCGAACGGCAAGGCTGAGCAGTTCATCGCAGATTATGAGATAGCCAGCAATGCGCTCGGTGAGCAAGCTGCGGATGCGTCAAACAAGAACGCAGAGATCGCCGGCAAACAGAAGGACTATGTGGATAATATCTTCGCTATCTCCGGTGCTGCTGATTGCGCCAAGTTGGATGAGATCTACGGCGCTGTAGTGAAAGACAATATCTCCAACCTCGATATGCTTCAGAAGATCGCGAAACTCTATAAACGGGTTCGCTGCACGGAGAGTGAAGTATATTTCGCGGCTTGCGAGGCTGCGCATAAACTGCAACCTACCCAGGAGTCTGCTGCCGGATGCGCTTCCATGGCTGCGAAAAAAGGCGACTACGAGGCTGCTATCAACTACTACGACCAGGCTATCAAACTGGCGATGGTAGAGGATGCACTGGAGGATGTAGCGGATTACCAGTACAATGCAGCGTTCTATTGCTATAACAACCTCAAGAAATACGCTGAGGCACGCAAGTACGCTCAGGCTTCTATCGCTACCCTCAGCGGTCTGGGAATGAATAAAGGTCAGGGTCGTTGCTACATTATCATCGGTATGTGCTACGCCGCTACCCGTCTCTATGGCAATGACGCCAAAGGCGCTATCCTGAATAAGACCGTTTACTGGGCTGCCGTAGATAAATTCTACAAAGCAAAACAAGTCGATCCGTCGGTTGAGGCACAGGCTTCAGAGTTTATCTCTACCTATAGCCGTTATTTCCCGACCAAGGAAGAACGTTTCGACCTGCCGGCTGAGTTCAGCGGTTCTACCTACTTTGTAGGAGGATGGATCGGTGAGACGACTAACATCCGATAAGATCATCATAGCGAGTGTCATAGGGGCGCTCGCTATGTTTTTTGTCTCCTGTCGAGGCGGATCAGTGGGAGAGAACGCTAACTCGCAGCCGCGAGAACAAGCGGCTGCGCTGATTACAGACAGCGTCAGTACATTGATCTCTGACTCCGGCATCACACGCTATCGTATAGAAGCACCGCAATGGCTGGTTTATGACCGAACCAATCCTCCCTATCAGGAGTTTCCGAAAGGTATCTATCTCGAGCAGTTTGACGAAGATCTGACCGTCAAAGCTCAACTCAAAGCCGACTATGCTTACTATGACGAAACGGCGCAGCAATGGACACTACGCGGGAATGTACATTCTTTGAATCGAAAAGGAGAGACTTTTGATACGCCTGAGATGCATTGGGACCAGAAGACCCATCGCGTCTATTCAGACACCTCCATCCATATCGTCCGGGAGCAGAGTATTATCGAAGGAGTGGGGTTTGACTCCAACGAGGAAATGACCAAATATACGATCCTTAATCCTACGGGCGTCTTCCCTATCAAAGAAGAATAATAATCTGTTATCAATCGGCTCTGCCGACGCAATTATAAATTTTAATAACTTATGCTTTTAGAATCTAAAACAGCCTTAATCACAGGTGCTGCCCGTGGAATAGGCAAACAGATAGCGTTGCTGTATGCGCGCGAGGGAGCAAATATCGCTTTCACCGATCTGGAACTCAATGAAGCAGCACAAACTACCCGCGACGAAATAGCCGCTTTGGGTGTCAAAGTGGCGTTCTATGCTTCCAATGCTGCCGATTTCGAAGCGGCGCATCAGGTAGTAGAGCAAGTCATAGCTGATTTCGGCCGGCTCGATATATTGGTTAACAATGCCGGTATCACGCGTGACACCTTGCTGATGCGTATGACAGAGGCTCAATGGGACCAGGTCATCAATGTGAATCTCAAATCCGCCTTTAATTTCACGCATGCTGTGACACCCGTTATGATGCGCCAACGCGGAGGATCAATCATTTCCCTCAGTTCCGTAGTGGGAATTAACGGAAATGCAGGCCAAGCTAACTATGCTGCCTCCAAAGCCGGCATTATTGCTCTCACTAAGTCTGTAGCCAAAGAACTTGGTTCTCGCGGCGTACGTGCCAATGCAATAGCCCCAGGATTCATTCTGACCGATATGACCAAAGCGCTGAGCGAAGAGACACTCCAATCTTTCGTCTCGATGATACCGATGAAACGAGGAGGCACCCCTGAAGAAGTAGCAAAGGTCGCTCTCTTCTTAGCGAGCGACCTTTCCTCCTATGTCTCCGGACAAGTGATTCAAGTCAACGGAGCTATGGTTTAGCGTTCAAAAATCTTGAACTGCCACGGCGCGAGGGTGAACTCTTGCGCCGTTTCTATTTTGTGCTTCTTGCCGCAGAGGCATTTGTAGGTACCTTCGTACCCGGCCAGATCCAGCATCACTGTTTGCTCTTCGTCGCTCATGTTCATTACGGCAATCACGGTGTTGGTATGCCAGCGGCCTTCTTTCTGACGAACGCAGGCGAACACTTTCTCATTATCCGTTGCGATGCGAACCATCGGAGCACCTGCTTCCGGGCTGAATAGCGATTTGTTGCGCTCACGCAGACCGTTCAGCAAGTGATACAAATCCGCTTCTGCATATGCCTCGTCTTTGTCAATCTGGTCTTTCTCAAAGAACTCCAAACGATGGTGATTACCGCTCAACTGACCGGTGTAGATCATCGGCATACCCGGTATTACATAGCAGAATGCTTGGAATAGAGGCACTGCCTCACCCATACGCTCTTGCTCCGTTCCGTTCCAACTGTTCTCATCGTGATTGCTGATGAAGTTCATGCGAATGGCTTCGGGGCGGATTGTCGAATCCGCTTTCGTGAAGTTCGCCCATAGATCTTCAACGCTGTTCTTGCCTTGTGCCACACCGTTCATCAGGTGGTGCAGACTCCAGCCGTAGTACATGTCAAAGGCGCTTTCGGTCAACTCCTGTGCTTTGTCTTCATCCTCTGCGAGGGTGAACATATCCGGATGGCTCTGACGCAGATCAGCCATAGCCCAGTTCCAGAAATCGGTCGGCACTTCTCCGGCTACGTCGCAGCGGAAACCGTCAATACCGATGCTGTCCATCCACCATCTCATGGCTTTCAGCATCTCATTGCGCATATCCTGGTTGTCGTAATTCAGCTTGGAGATATCCGTCCAGTCGTATTGTACCATCAGGTTACCCAAACTGTCGCGGTAATGCCAGCCTTCGTTCTTGGTCCATTCGCTGTCCGGCGCCGTGTGATTGGCTACCCAGTCCAGAATTACCTTGAATCCCATTTTGTGAGCTTGGGCTAAGAAATGCTCGAAATCCGCTCTTGTGCCGAACTCAGGATTGATCTCGCAGTAATCGATGATAGAGTAGTAACTGCCCAGCGTACCTTTGCGGGTAATTTTTCCGATCGGCTGACACGGCATTACCCAGATAATGTCAATGCCGTTCTCTTTCAGCGTCGGCAGCAGCTCTTCTGCTGCAGCGAACGTACCTTCCTCGGTGGCCTGACGGGTGTTTAACTCATAGATTGTGGCGTCGTAAGCCCATTTCGGGTGACGCAACTCCTGCTGCTCTCCGCAACTCATCATTGCCAGAGCAGCAACAAGTAAAAGTAATGTCTTTTTCATTAGTCTTTAATTATTTGATATGTTAAGTCTTTTCTGTTGATGATGACGGTCACCTTCTCGCCCAGATAGATTCGCTGGTAGATGATCTCATCCGGACGATCGATCAGCGGAATAAAATCACCGTACAGCAGCGGCATGGAGTTGCGCCGCAGATGTATCAGTTCCGCTACCTCGTTCCGCATGTTACGCTCGTCCAGACTAAGTGTCTCGAATCGCATCATATGCCGGTTGTCCGGATCATTGCCGCCTACCTCGCCGTATTCATCCCCCTGATAGATACATGGCACGCCCGGTAGCGTCATATTCAGCACCTCTAACAATATAGCGCGCTTGTAGGCTTTCTCTGCATCACCGATACCTATCTCTCGCGTCCATCCTTCTTCCTTGCCGTACGCATAGATATCTATGGCGCCGCCGGCGATAGAGGCGAATCGTATCTGGTCATGGTTTCCGCTGATATTTCCCATCGTGTGATGCGCGCCGTACGTGCGCAGCGAGGTCAGTTCGTTATTCATTATCTCGTCCATGCCTTTATAGCCGCATATCGCTTCGCGAGCCGTGAAATAGACGTTGAAATCAAACTGCGCATTCAGCATACCGGTCTTGACATAACTGCCTATCAACTCAGGGCTGCCGTAAGTCTCGCCGATCATCCATATGTCTCTGCCCGGCCAGCGGGTAGCGATTTTCTGACCTAACATCCGCCAGTATCCTTCCGGGATATGCTTGCATGCGTCGTGGCGGAATCCGTCCAGGTCATAGTTTGCTAACCAGTACAGCGCGCTGTCTGTCATCTGCTCGCATACTTCTTCCCGCTCCAGATCCAGAGTAGGGATATGTTTGTCGAACCATGTCGTCAACCGTGCTTCGTCCCATAACTCGAAATTCCTTCTTCCGTCCGGCAGTATTGAATCCGTGTGCCAATCCGGATGCTCCTGCAGCGTCGGCGAATTGATATGCATATGGTTCGCTACATAGTCCAGCACTACGTTTATCCCGTGCGCGTGCGCGCTATCTAATAAGGTGTGGAACTCATCCGGAGTACCGAAACGGTCGTCTAACTTGGTGGCGTAAATAGGCCAGTAGCCGTGATAACCGCTGAATTTGGTGTAAGTCTTTGTGCTGTCGTATTTGTTGCCGTTCGGGAATGGATACAGACCCCATGCATCCCATGGATTCTGAGTAATCGGACTGATCCACAGTGTGTTAACTCCTAATTTGTCGAAATATCCTTCGCTTATCTTAGCCGTGATACCCGCTAAGTCGCCACCCTGGTAATCCACGATATCCAATACCTCCGGGCTGTTCATCTTCCAGTCATTCCCTTTGTTTCCGTTGTAGAAACGGTCGATGAGGATAGAGTAGAGCACTTGCGCCTGTTGGTCGTGACGGTTCAACTGACTCGCGCTCGTCACAATCTTGCCGTCTTGCATCGGCAGTAACATATCGTTGTATAGATAACTCTCGTCCTCTGCAAAGATCCGAAGATAACTCCGTCCGTTCAAATCTGAATTTTGAAATCTTAAATTAGAAATATCCAATACCCATGTGCCGTCTTTCTCGGCTTGCCATAAGTCGTTGTCAACGATCATGTTCTGCCAGTATGCTACAAAACTCGGATTAGCCACACTGTCATAGAATCCAACGCGCAGCTTGTCGTCCTCATAACCCAATGAAATCAAGGCCTGACGTACAGGTTTGTTCGGTAAAATAGGAATTTCGAAACTGCCGGTTTTGTCGTAGAAAGTGATGGAGTGAATCGACCTGTTGCGGTTCACTATATCCATCTCACGGACGACAGGAAGTGTACCGATGAGGTTCATATATTCTATCGCCTCGTCCGCTATCCAGTGTGTTTCTTTCCATAGACTGGTGTCGCCGTATAGCGCAGGGATGTAATCCGTCAGCACGACATGTGTCGTGTCGCTTGTCATCCGTATAGGCATGATAGGGGCGGATTGAGCGATTGTGTTCGCAACGTGATGGGAGCGGTAGCATCCTGCCATACCGAGGGCAAGAACTATAAGCAAAAGACTTTTTCTCATGGTTTTACACATTTAGCGGTGCAAAAGTACTAAAAAAAATCGGTCTGTGCAAATTTTATTTGCATATTTCAAAAAAAAGCAGTACTTTTGTAGCGATTTTGTAAATTATCCGAATTATGGCTTTGAAAGATACTATTCAATCTTTATTGACTCAGGTGCAATCGATGTCTGCCGCTAATGCAGAGGAACTCGAGGCACTGCGTATCAAATACCTGTCTAAGAAAGGCGAGATCACGGCGCTCTTCAATGAGTTTCGTCTTGTGCCGGCTGACCAGAAACGCGAATTGGGGCAGCTCCTGAACCAGCTTCGCCAGGAGGCAGAGGCACGCATTAACGACCTCAAAGAACAAATCAGCAACCAGCAATCAGCAATCAGCAATGTCCGTCAGGACCTCACCCGTACGCCGGATCCTATTGCCCTCGGTACGCGTCATCCGCTGTCGCTGGTTCGTGAAGAGATCGTGGATATCTTCTCCCGCATCGGTTTTACCGTAGCGGAAGGACCGGAGGTAGAGGATGACAAGCATGTCTATGGTATGCTTAATTTTGCGCCGGAGCACCCTGCTCGTGACATGCAGGATACGTTCTTTGTAGAAAAAGAGATGGGTGTTCAGAAACCGACCGATATCCTCCTTCGTTCGCATACTTCGTCTGTCCAGACGCGTGTCATGACATCCCAGAAACCGCCTATCCGCGTGCTCTGCCCGGGTCGTGTCTATCGTAACGAAGCTATCTCCGCGCGTGCCCATTGTTTCTTCCATCAGGTGGAGGGACTCTATGTGGATAAGAATGTATCGTTTGCCGATTTGCGCGAAGCGCTGCTTTATTTCTCGAAGGAGATGTTCGGCGCGGATACCAAGATTCGTCTCCGTCCGTCTTATTTCCCGTTCACGGAGCCTTCTGCAGAAATGGATATCTCATGTAATATATGCGGCGGCAAAGGCTGCTCGTTCTGTAAAGGAACAGGATGGGTCGAGATCCTCGGTTGCGGCATGGTGGATCCGAACGTCCTGGAGTCCTGCGGTATTGATTCGAAAGTCTATTCCGGCTATGCGTTCGGTATGGGCGTGGAGCGTATCACGAACCTCAAATATCGTGTCAAAGACCTCCGTCTCTTCTCCGAGAACGACGTCCGCTTCCTCCGCCAGTTCGAGAGCTGCTGATAGCAAAAATAATTTTTGGTGCAAAAAAATTTGCGTATTTCAAAAAAAAGCAGTACCTTTGCACCCGATTTTTAATCGAGTGTCTCTGACACGAGAAAAATCACACATACAGCGATTTTGCGTCTATGAGCGAAAACGGTCATAATATCATCGACTTGTCACGCCTTCCTGTAGGCACGCATTCCTTTGATATTCAATTAGATGATGATTTCTTTGCTTCCTTGGAGAAGTCGGAAATTCTAAGCGGAACGGTGGCCGGAAAAGCGACGCTTAATCTCCGGGAGGAGGACTATCAGCTCAGCATTGCGGTTCATGGAACTGTCTTTGTTGTGTGTGATAGATGCCTCGACCCAATGCCCCTTGACATCAACGACGAGCAAGAGATTTTCTCGGAGGACGAGGAGGACGAAGAAACCGTACATCGTAAATCGTCCAATCGTACTTTGGATCTCTCCTGGCTCGCCTATGAGATAGTTAGTATCAATATTCCGCTCGTTCACAGTCACCAACCGGGTGCTTGCAATCCGCAAATGGAACTTCTCCTCCATGATCACCTTTGTGACGAGCCGGATCCCGAAAACGATACTGACGCAGATATAGAATAAAACATTGTACAATAATTAATCCCTCCCCGCGGCGTGGAGGTGCCGAGCATATAGCCCGGCGAAAACGCCGAGCTATATGGCACATCCTAAAAGAAGACAATCGCACACCAGACAAGCGAAACGTCGTACACATGACGTAGTGAAAGCTCCGACACTGGCTACATGCCCGAACTGTGGCGCTCTTCACATCTACCACACCGTTTGCCCTTCCTGTGGCTACTACCGTGGTAAACTGGCTATCGAGCAAGCTGAAGCTTAATCGATGATGCGTGCAAACGTATAGGCTCTGGGTTTTATAACCCGGAGCCTTCGTTGCACCTTAATTTTAACGCGTACGTGAGTACGCACGTGACCCGTGAGGGCCACTTCGAATGAACAATAAACATTAAACATTCAACGTAAAACATTAACATGTACAACAATTCCAACAATGATGGTGAGCGTCGCCCAAGGCCGCGTTTTCACCGCGAAGGGGCGGAACCTGTAGGACGTCCCCGTTTTTCCCGTGACGGCGAAGCCCGTCCTCGTTTTTCCCGTGACGGTGAGTCACGTCCATCCCGACCTTACGGAGAGCGCTCTGAGCGCCCGAATCGTCCGTTTGGCGGCAAACCTAAACGCAATCCCGGTGTCTATTCCGGACATAAACAGCAAGTCTATCGTGAGCAACACGAAGATCCAACGAAGCCTATTCGTCTTAATAAATACCTCGCTAATGCAGGTATCTGCTCCCGTCGTGAGGCGGATGATTTTATCCAGGCCGGTGTGATTACGGTGAACGGTGAGACGGTGGATAATCTGGGCGCAAAGGTGCTGCCGACGGATGATGTCCGTTTCCATGACCAGCCTGTCCGCCGCGAGCGCAAGGTATATATCCTGCTCAATAAACCCAAGAATACCGTCACTACGACGGACGATCCGCAGGAGCGTCATACGGTGATTGATATCGTCCGCAGCGCTTGCGCGGAGCGTATCTATCCGGTCGGTCGGCTTGATCGTAATACTACCGGTGTGCTTCTGCTTACCAATGACGGAGACCTGGCTGCCAAACTGACCCACCCGAAGTTCCAAAAGAAAAAGATATATGCGGTGACTCTGGATCGCGAACTGGACGAAGTGGATGAAGCTATCGTTCGTGCCGGTGTCGTATTGGATGACGAGCGTATCATTCCTGATGCATTGGAGTTCCCCAAAGCGGATCGCAAGCATATTGGTCTGGAGATTCATTCCGGCCAGAACCGCGTCGTTCGCCGTATTTTCGAGAAAGTGGGGTACAAGGTTGTTAACCTGGACCGCGTCTCTTTTGCCGGCCTGACCAAGAAGAATGTAGGTCGCGGCAAATGGCGTTTCCTTACGCCCAAAGAGGTGGCTTATCTCCAGATGGGCAATTTTTAAAATTTGAAACGCACTTTTTATTACATATCGTTCTTCGTCACTCTCGCCTTGGCGATTGTCAGCGGCATCATGATGTTCCATACGAATGTCAATGCCGACATGACCAAATATCTGCCGGATGACTCCCAGATGAAAAGCGGCTTGGAGATCATTACCTCCGAGTTCGGTTCGTCGGCGCAGATGTCCGGAGCCGATGTGCATGTCATGTTTGAAGGCGTGCGGCCTAACGAAGTGCCGGGTATTCGTACCTTGCTGGACGGCTACCCCGATGTACACGGAGTATCTTTTAGGTACTCGTCGGATAGTACCTATACTCTCTTTGATCTCGATGTACCCAAATCGGTGGACCAGAAGGCACTTGGCAAACAGATCAGCACGCGTTTTGGAGGTAACTGTGTCGTAGAGACCAGCCAGGATGGTGCTACGCCGCCTGTCTCTGTGATTATCATCGCTGCGGTGATGATCATGCTGGTGCTTTTCCTGATGGCGCAGTCGTGGTTTGAACCGGTTGTTATCCTGATTACGTCAGGCCTGGCTATATTGCTCAATATGGGTACGAACGCACTTCTGCCTTCTGTCTCGATTACTACCAATTTTATCGGTTCTATTCTCCAGGCTGTGCTCTCGCTCGATTATTGTATCGTTTTGCTGAACCGTTACAGGCAGGAGCAGGACGAACATACCGACCGGCGGACAGCCGTCCTGGCGGCTAACAGGGCTATCAAGAAAGCAGCACCGTCCATCCTCTCGTCGGCTCTGACGACGGTGGTAGGACTGCTGATGCTCTGCTTCATGCGTCTGAAAATAGGTGCCGATATGGGTGTGGTACTGGCCAAAGGAGTGGTCTGCTCGCTGATCTGTACCTTCACGGCGATGC
Source organism: Bacteroidales bacterium UBA4295 (assembly GCA_002395805.1). GTDB lineage: Bacteria > Bacteroidota > Bacteroidia > Bacteroidales > Paludibacteraceae > Colicola. Next base: position 45,123 of record DGVB01000025.1, read on the forward strand.
CGGCACTCATGCTTCTTTGCCGACGGACGATCAATAAGACAGCGAAGAAAGCCTATGTGCCGCCTACCGATAAACTGGCGCTTTTCATCTCCCGGCATAAACTGCCGATGGCTGTAGGAGCGGTGATTCTCTTCTTCGGTTCGTGGTATCTCAGCCGCCAGACGACGATCTTCTTCTCTGCCGAAGCGGAGTCGCAGATAGAGAAAATCTTCCCTTCGCCGAATCCGTTCGTGCTGGTCTATGACACGCAGGACGAAGACTCGATCTATACGCTGGTGGATAATCTCATGGCGCAGCCTGGTATCCAGTCTGTCATCTCGTATCCCACGCTGATGAGCCAACCGCTCACGCCGGCTGAGATGGCGGCCCATGTGAGGTCGCTTCTTACGGATTTCAAGGATTTCATGCCGGAGGGAACGACCGTGCCGCCCGAAGCGCTGGATATGATCAATCCCGAGATGTTGAATATGCTCTACTACATGCGTGCCAAAGACTCGGTAGAGAGCGAAATGGCCTTCCCGGACCTGGCGCGATTCCTGCATACTCATGTGGCTACCAATCCCCTCTTCTCTTCCTATCTGGATGAGGATATGAAAAAACAGATTGCCATGCTGCAATCCATGCTGGATGTAGAACCGGTCAAAGAAGAACCCGCACCCAAAGTGCCTGCCAAACAGGAATCCGTCCAAGTGGAATCCGTCCAAGTGGAACCGGCTATAGAAAAGCCGGCTAAGGAAGAACCGGCCAAAGAAGAACCGGCTATAAAAGAGCCAGTTTCTCTTAACAGCGAAGCGCTAAACAGCACTGAAGGACCACATAACAGCGAAGCCCCTTCCTTCTCAATGGATCGCATCGCTTTGGTACCATTCATCGAGCGGCTGAATGCTACCCATACTTCGGTTATCTCCGTCGAGATGCGCAAACTGACAGATACGGCCGCTATCCGGCTGCCGATGTCGGTCAAAGAGATGTCTATCTTCATTGGTTCTACCCAGCTCCAGACCCAACTCGTCTATGGCTATGCACCCGGAAAAGCGAAGAAACTGACGCCGCTGCAGTATGTCCATCTCCTGGTGGATGATCTGTTCAAACGGCCCGGTCTGGCGGGTATGATTTCTGATGAACAGCGTACACAGCTCGGTCAGCGTGCCCATCTTATGGATCTGGCGGATGCGAATGCTTCGCTTGAGCCTGCCGAACTCAATAGACTGCTGAAGGCTTTTGGACTGGAGGATTATACGGATGATGACTTGCTGACGATTGCTTATCCACCGGAGAAACCCAAACAACTGGTGGCTTCCCTGCCTTCTGATTTGGATACGGAAGCGATTGTGAAAGCGATCGAAGATATGCAGCGTTCGCTCCATAGTACCGATACGGCGCGGGCCAGCAAGATGGCATCGCAGTATAATAACCCTGCCCGGACAGCGGAACCCAAACGCAAGGCTCCCAGCCGCGCGGACCAGCAGGCTGAGTTGTTCACCGAACTGATGTTCTCCGGCCGGACTTATACTTCGGAGCAGATGGCTTCCAAACTGGCCCGGCTGATGACCTTGTCCAATGTTCATACGGATCCTGTTACCCCGGCGCAGATGTCGCTGCTCTATGATTATTATGGCGCAGTCAATCATCCCTGTGATTCGCTTCGGATTGGTTTCGGACCGCTGCTCAATTATCTCTGTGATACGTTGGTCTATGACCCGCGGCTGGCAGATATTCTGCCGGATACGATCGGTGCGCAGGCGGAGAATATCAAATCGCAGATAGCCGACGGATTAGGTCAGCTGCGCAAGGAGAACCATTCGCTTCTTGTCGTCCTCTCCTCGCTTCCGAAAGAGTCACAGGAGACTTATGATTTCGTGGATACGCTTACGGCGAAGGCCGATGCCCGCATGGTGCATGAGCACTATTATGTGGGTGAATCGGTGATGTACGCGGAGATGCGGGGTGGGTTTGACCATGAGATGAATGTGGTATCTCTCCTTACGATTCTGGCTATTTTCCTGATTGTGGCGATTACCTTCCGTTCGGTTATTGTGCCTACGATCCTGGTGGTGACGGTCATGAGCGCAGTGTATGTCAATGTGGTGGTTGCCGGTCTCGTTTCCGGCCAGATGCTGTACCTGGCATATCTCATTGTGCAGGCGATCCTGATGGGTGCTACAATCGACTATGGTATTCTCTTCGCTAACTATTATCGCGAGAGCCGTAAGACCATGCTGCCCGTCGATGCCGTTTGTGCGGCGTACAGAGGCTCGATACGAACGATTCTCACCTCCGGTCTGATCATGGTCATCGGTCCGGGAGCAATGGCGCTGGCGGTGGATGACCTGATGATATCCAATATAGTAGGCTGTCTGGCGGTAGGAGCTTTCGTAGCTATTGTGCTCACGCTCTCCGTTGTGCCGGCTGTCCTTGTCGCATTGGATAAATGGGTCGTTTATGGCAAAAAGAACCGATATACTGGCGAAGAAAACAAAAGCGATGCAATAAACGCTCCCGAGGAGCAATAAACGATTTTGGAACAAAATAACTCCACATACGAAACCGTCATCACGCCGAAAGACAAGCTTCTGGCAATCGATTGGAAGGAGATATGGCGCTATCGCGACATGTTCGTTCTCTTTGTGCAGCGGTCTTTCCGTGTGGCGTACAAACAGACTATCCTCGGACCGCTCTGGTTCATCATCACGCCGGTGCTCTCTGTGATTGTCTATGCTACGGTCTTTGGCGGTATAGCCAATATCCCTACCGACGGTATCCCTCCTATCTTGTTTTATCTGCTGGGTATATCCGTCTGGGGCTATTTCTCGTCTTGTCTCTCCGCTACGTCCAATTCGTTTGTGTCCAATGCCGATATCTTCGGCAAGGTCTATTTCCCGCGAATCATCATGCCGTTGGTGGCGGTGACTACCAATATGCTCTCGCTGGCTATCCAGCTGGCTATCTTTGCGGCTTTTTATATCTATTATGCCGCTACGGGTACGGAGTTAACTGTCCATTGGCAGATAGTGCTCTTCCCCTTCCTGATTGTCCTGTTGGCGCTCATGGCGGTGGGATTCGGTATGATCTTCTCGTCTATGACGACGAAATACCGGGACCTGCAAATCATGCTGGCGAAGATTATCTCCCTTTGGGTCTATATCACGCCGGTGATTTATCCGTTGAGTATGGTCACAAACCCCAAACTGCATCTGGCGATGTCGCTCAATCCCGTCACGCCGGTCATGGAGGCTGTTAAATATTCGCTGCTCGGCCAGGGCCAGTTCTCCTGGCTATGGCTTGCCTACAGCGCAGCTTTCACCCTCATCCTGCTTGTCTTCGGCCTCATGCTCTTCAATAAAGTACAAAAATCCTTCATGGATACGGTATGACGGATAATTATTGGACAACGGTCATTACGCCTGATACGTATGCGAAAGGTCTCGGCCTGCGCGAGTTATGGCAGAAGCGTTACTTGATCTGGCTTTTTATCAAACGTGATATCACGGTCCAGTTCAAGCAGACGATCTTCGGCATGGGATGGTATTTCATCTCGCCGCTTTTCTCGATGTTCATGTATATCATCGTCTTTGGCCGTATTGCCGGTATTCCTACAGATGATATCCCGCAGCCTGTTTTCTACCTCTCCGGTATATGCCTCTGGGATTATTTCTCTTCGTGTCTTACTTCGGTGGCCGGTACTTTCCAGTCCAATGCAGGCTTGTTTGGCAAAGTCTATTTCCCCAGACTCGTCTCGCCGGTTTCGGTGGTCGTGTCCCGGCTCTTCCGGTTCTCGCTCCAGTTAGGTACGTTTGTCTTTGTGTATCTCTATTTTGTGATCCGGGGCGTGAACCTGCATCCTACCTGGTATCTGCTCCTTTTTCCGGTGCTGGTCTTCATGATCCAATGTCTGGCGCTGGGGCTGGGACTGATTATCTCTTCGCTTACTACCAAATACCGGGATCTTGTTAATTTCTTCGGCGTCTTCGTTTCTCTCTGGATGTACGCCACTCCTATTGTCTATCCTCTCAGTTACGTCACCAATCCGACGCTCCACCGGATTATGCTTTTTAACCCTATGACGGCGATCATTGAGACCTTCAAATACGGCGCTTACGGTGCCGGTGAGTTCTCCTGGACGGCTCTGGGCTACAGCGCTCTTATCATTCTTGTTCTCCTCTTCCTCGGCATCGCGATGTTCAACCGCAAGCAGAAATTCTTCATAGACACTATATGACCTCTGGTCATAATGATAATATACTTAAAAAAATAAGAAAAATGCTAATTAAAATTTTCAGCGCATCGCCGGTAGGAATAGACGCAGTGCCGGTTACTATAGAAGTGCATGCTGTGCCGGGCTTTGATTTTACTCTGGTCGGCCTTGCTGATACGTCGGTCAAAGAGTCGCACGAGCGTATCTTGGCTGCGCTGACGGTGAATGGCATGGAGAATCTGCGGCGTTCGTTTACCATCAATATGGCGCCGGCGGATATCAAGAAAGAAGGTTCGGCCTTCGATCTGCCGCTGGCTATTGGCATGCTGGCGGGAGCTGAAAAAGTAAAGACAAAAAATCTGAACGCATATATGATTATGGGCGAATTGTCATTGGACGGTTCGCTGCAACCTATTCGCGGAGCACTGCCTATCGCACTCTGTGCGCGAAAGGAAGGATTCAAAGGACTTATCCTGCCGGCGGCGAATGCCGATGAAGCGGCTGTCGTAGAGGGGCTGGAGGTCTATGGCTTGAATGATCTGATGGAGGTGGTGCATTTCCTGAATGGAGAGCCGAAGGATGAACTGAACCCGGATGAACCCTTTACCCCCGCGCATGTGGATACTCAGTCGCTTTTCGATGCTATGGCTTTCCCTTCCGATCTGGATTTTGCGGATGTGCGCGGCCAGTTTAAGGTCCGTCGGGCTGTAGAGATAGCCGCTGCGGGAGGACATAATATGCTGATGATCGGTCCTCCGGGGGCCGGCAAGAGTATGATTGCCAAGCGTATACCTTCTATCTTGCCGCCGCTGACGCTGGAGGAAGCGCTGGAGACGACGAAGATCCATTCTATTGCAGGTCTGACAGCCCGGAAGAAAGGCGCTAACACGGCGCTTATCGTCCAGCGGCCTTTCCGTTCCCCGCATCATACGATCACGGATGTGGCGCTGGTCGGAGGAGGTACGAATCCCCATCCCGGGGAAATATCCCTCGCTCATAATGGAGTGCTTTTTCTGGATGAACTGCCGGAGTATAAACGCTCGGTGCTGGAGGTCATGCGCCAGCCGCTGGAAGACAGACATATCACGGTGGCCCGAACCAAAGAGACGGTCGATTATCCCGCTTCTTTCATGCTCGTTGCTGCCATGAACCCTTGCCCCTGTGGCCATTACGGGGAGAATAACCCTGCCCATCCCTGTACCTGTACTCCCGGCCAGGTGCATCGTTATCTGTCTAAGATCAGCGGACCGCTCCTGGATAGAATTGATATCCAGTGTGATATTGAAGCAGTGCCGTATGACCAACTGCGGGATGCCGCTCCGGGCGAATCGTCTGCAGCGATGCGAGCACGTGTTCTCAAGGCCAGAGCGATTCAGAATGAGCGGTTTAAGCATAGCCGCTTGGTCCATTGCAATGCGATGATGAATACCAAGATGGTGCGTACCTATTGCGTTCTGGATGCGGAGTGCGACCAACTGCTGGAACTCACGATGACCAAACTGGGTCTCTCTGCCCGTGCGTATGACCGTATCCTGAAGGTAGCCCGAACGATTGCGGATATCGAAGGAGAGGAGCGGATCCAAAAGAAACATCTGTTAGAGGCTATCTCGTACCGATCGCTGGACAGAAGCAATTATTTTGGATAATAAATTTACGTTTTTTCTTGCATATATCGAAAAAAAAGCAGTAAATTTGCAGCGTAAAAAGAAATAACATGAAAAACAAACTCACGAATAGGTTTTTGAAAAGGATACTCTTTTGTGTCATTCTGCTATGTGGAGTACCTTCCATGACCATGGGAAAACCGTTGTCTGTCAATGATTCGTTACTGCAGGTTTACATGTCCGAGATCAAGCGATCGAATGAGTATCTGTCCGTTCGTCAGCAACGGATAGACACCTTGTTGGAACAGCGCCGTAACCAATGGAGCTCATGGAAAGACCTATATCGCGTGAACTGCCTTTTGGCTGCGGAATATCGTCCATATCGGTGTAAGGAGGCCTTGCGCTATTACCAGATGAACGTTCAGTTAGCGCGTGAGGTCGGCAACCGTGATTGTTTGGCAGAATCGCTGACGGACTTGGCTTATCTGTTAGCGAGTGCAGGTGTGTATCATGAGGCTTTCAGTACCATTGCCTTAGTGGATACGGCGTCTTTGTCGGAACAGGCCCGTGTGGCTTATTACCGCTGTATGTACCACCTGCACGGTGAAGCCGGCTTCTATGGCGGATTGGAAACGTATATGGAGGAGCATCGCGAACAGCGCGACCGGTATTTTCAACTGATCATGGAGAATATTCCCGATACGGGCGTGCTCTACCTCAGTCTTCGCGAGAGTTATGCCCGCGAACACCTGGACGCAGACGTTGCAATGATGTATAACCGCATACTCTTGCAATCAGTCCGTCCCGGATCGCCGGAATATGCGTTGTATGCCTATTGTCGGTCGGATATATACCGATTCATGAACAAAGAGGACGAGCAGTTAGAGTGGTTATTGCGTTCGGCCTTGGACGATGTGCGGAATGGAATCACCGATAACGGCAGCAGTTGGATGGTGGCGGAGATACTCTATCATCGCGGCGATATTCAGTCCAGTTATGAGATCATCCATTATTCGCTGGCCAACGCCTCTTTCTATGATGCCAGCTTGCGTATCTGGCAAATCAGTCCGCTTGTCAATATCATCTCCACCTCTTATCTGGTTCATCAGCGCGAGCTCAACAGTCGTCTGGTCTGGGCCTTGGCGTGCAGTATCCTGCTGGCATTGTTGTTGATGCTGGCGATTCTGCTGTATGTCAAGCGCACCCGACGTATTCATCTACAGAGCCGTGAGATTGAAATCCTGTCGAATGACCTGCGCAAAGCCAATGAGCAGTTGCAGCGGACCAATTATGCACTATTGGAGTCCAACCACGTCAAGGATGAGTATATCGGTCATTATCTCAATCTCTATTCCGACTATCTGGATAAACTGCGCAAGCAAGTGAAAGACCCTGCTTTTACACAATCGGAAATAGATCGCTTCTATCGGGAGTTCGACACGGCCTTTTTGAGTATTTACCCGGATTTTGTGGCCAACTTCAACCAACTGCTGCGCGAGGAAGGACGAATTTTGTTGCGCAAAGGAGAACTGCTCAATACCGAATTGCGCATTTATGCCCTCATCCGATTGGGGATAGACAACAGCGTGAATATATCCCGTCTGCTGCGTTATTCGGTCAACACCATTTATAATTACCGCGCGCGTTTGAAGAACCTTGCAATCGACCGAGATGCCTTTGAATCGCAAGTTCAGCAGATAGGGACGTTCACAAAGTGACACTTCTTATTCACTTTTTTTAGTCGTTAAATGACTGAAAATAAGTGAGTTGTGTTTTTGGTAATTCACATATTTACTTTGCGCGGACTATATGCATTTGCGCATTTGAGATAAATGTAGTACCTTTGCACCGCCAAATGGATTTACTAACTTAAAAATCTAAGAGTATGAGAAAATTTTTTACAGTCGTTATCGTTTTATGTCCGCTGTTGGCCCTGACGTCGTTCGCCCAAGTGAAGGTGAGCGGTACGGTGATGGACAACGGGCATGAAGCCATCATTGGTGCCAGCGTCATGGAACGCGGGACGACCAATGGCACGGTGACGGATTTGGACGGACAGTTCACATTGGACGTCTCGTCACCCAATGCCGTTTTGGTGTTCAGCTACGTCGGCATGCAGACGAAAGAGGAGAAACTGAACGGACGCAGTCAGTTGACCGTCACCCTGACGGATGACAACAAAGTGCTGGACGAAGTGGTGGTGATCGGTTACGGTACCGCCAAACGTAAGGACATCACGACGGCCGTCAGTTCAGTCAGTACAGAGGACTTGGAGAAAATTCCTATTGTTTCCGCCGCTCAGGCGATGCAAGGTAAGGCAGCCGGTGTAACGGTGGTCAAACCGAACGGTCAGCCCGGAGCCGGATTAGTGGTGCGTGTCCGTGGTACCACATCTATGAATGCGAGCAACGACCCGCTGTACGTAGTGGACGGAGTGCCTATGACCGACATCGACTTTCTGGCTCCGAATGATATCGAGAGCATGCAGGTCTTGAAGGACGCTTCCTCCGCAGCCATCTACGGTAGCCGTGCTGCGAACGGTGTGATTATGATCACGACCAAGGCGGGACATGCGCGTGCAGAGAAAGTGAAAGTGGGCTTCACTATGTATGGCGGTTGGACCAACGTCGCCAAACGGATGGAGAGCCTGAACTTCGAGCAGTACAAAGAGTACTTGCATGACCTGGGTTCGAATGTGGTACTGCCGGACGGTCTGACAGACAAGACCAACTGGTTCGACGAGACTTACCACACCGGTTCGACGCAGAACTACCAGCTGAACGTGAGCGGTAGCACTGACCGCGTCAACTACTTCCTCTCCGGCGGTTACACGAACGAGACAGGTATCATCAACACGACCAAGTACTCGCGCTATAACTTCCGCTCTGCGCTGGATGTGGATGTGACCAAATGGCTCAATATAGGCGCTAACATAGCTTATGCGTACAGCGACAACGAGGGCGGTATCAGTACCGGTACGGGAGCGAACCGTGGCGGTTTGGTGCTTTCGGTTATCAACACCCCGACATACGCACCGATATATGACCCGGAGAACCCGAATTATTACTACACCAATTTCTATGGTGTGAGCAATATCACGCACCCGCTTGAGAATATCGAGCGCTATAAGAACCAGCATACCTTGCAGCACCGTCTGTTAGCGAGCGGAAAAGGTGTGTTCACCTTATATGATACAAAGAAATTCAACCGCGCAGACGAGTATACGCATGCGTTGAAATTTACCACCACCTTCACCGAGGACCTGCGTATTATCAACTATACCTCATTCCTCGACCCGGTCAAAACCTCTTGGGGCCGCACGCAGCGCGGTGAAGGAACGGATACGCGCAGTTTTGACCAAGTGACCATTTGGGACAATGTGCTGAACTACAACGGTCAGTTCGACAAACATAACCTCGACGTGATGCTCGGTTCGTCGTACACCAACTCGATGTACACGTGGGCGGGTATCTACGGCAGCCATTATGCCGACGGCACAATTGAGACGCTGAATGCCGCCAATAAGATTGACCCGGGCAGCACGCGCACTACGGCGTCCGCATGGGCTATCATGTCCGGCTTCGCCCGCGTAAGTTACAATTACGACAGCCGCTATCTTCTCTCCGCCAATTTCCGTGCCGACGGTTCGAGCAAGTTAGCTCCGGGCCACCGTTGGGGTTTCTTCCCCTCGTTCAGTGCCGCGTGGCGTATCTCTGGCGAGCAGTTTATGGAAGGCGTGACGTGGATTGACGACCTCAAACTCCGTGGCGGCTGGGGTCAGACCGGTAACCAGGCGGGTATAGGCGATTATGCCTACCTCGAGCGCTACAGCATCAACCGTCAAGACTGGTGGAAGACCGGCAACGAGAACGCCGTACCGACATACAGCCAGAGTTCGCTCCGCAACACCGACTTGACATGGGAGACCACCACGCAGACCAACGTAGGTCTCGATTGGACGTTGCTGCATAATCGTCTGAGTTTCACCTTCGACTGGTACTACAAATATACGACAAACATGCTGATGTGGGTGACCCTGCCTGCCGGTTCGGCAGCTGTCAGCTCCATCCAGCGCAACGAAGGCGAGATGAGCAACATGGGTGTGGAATTCAGCATCACGTCGCATAATTTCGTGCGCAAGAACTTCAAATGGGACACGCAGTTCAATATATCGCACAACAAGAACCGTCTGGAGAAACTGACAACGAGTCAGGTATATTACGACGCCAAAGTGACGGACGTGCTGGCTGAATACTGCGTGCGCAATACGCCGGGCATGCCTTTGGGTTCGTTCTTCGGATATAAGACCGGCGGTGTGGATCCCGAGACGGGTGAACTGATTTACCTCGACGTCAACGGCGATGGTGAGGTGACGGCGAACGACCGTACGTATATCGGCGACCCGAACCCGGACTTCACGTTCGGTATGACCAACACCTTCCATTTCTACGGTGTGAGCATCAGCTTCCTACTGCAAGGCTCGTACGGCAACGACATCTTCAACGCCAGCCGTATCGAGACCGAAGGTATGTATGACGCCAAGAACCAATCGACCCGCATCCTCGACCGCTGGCGCCGTCCGGGTATGGTGACCGCCATCCCGAAAGCCGGCTTCGACATGCGCGTGAGCGACTATTTCGTGGAGGACGGCAGTTATTTGCGTCTGAAAGATCTGACCATTAGTTATGAGTTCTCCGGTGAATGGATGAAGAAAATCGGTATGACGCGTCTGCAGCCGTATTTCTCGGCGCAGAACCTGTTCACGTTAACCAAATATCTGGGAATGGACCCGGAGGTGAACCAGAACGGCAACTCCGGTACGGTACAGGGACTTGACTATGGTACCTATCCGCAGACCCGCAGTTTCGTTTTCGGTATTAACATTGAATTCTAATGGAAAGGGCAAGAGTTATGAAAAAGCTATTCTATATAAGCATCCTTGCAACGATGGCGCTGTTTAGCGCGTGCAGTCTGGACCGTGACCCGATATCCGACCAGTCGGAACTGAATATCGGTTCGAGCGACACGGGTGACTCAGTACGTATTAAATTTAAGGACCGCGCGGCTATATACGCGGTATATAATGACCTGTATAACGTGATGCGCGACCGTCAGGAGCACTGGTATCTTGACTACCTGCTGTTCGGTGAGTCCCGTGCAGACAATGCGTATGCTGGCACGACCGGTGCCGAGGTGGTGCCTGTGGAGACGAATGCCCTGGATGCGTCCAACCCCGACATTGCACGTGACTGGGACCGCTATCTGGAGGATATCGCCAAAGCGAACGTAGTCATTACCAATATTGACTTGGTGCCGGACCCGGCTTTTTCCGAGAGCGAGCGCAAGCAATGGAAAGCGGAGGCACTCATCTTCCGCAGTATGATGATTTTCGACCTCGCGCACTGGTTCGGTAATATTCCGTTGAACCTGACCGAAGCACCGGACATCACTGCCGCCAATATCGAAGAGGTGTATCCGATTTATTTCCCGATGCCTGTGTCACAGGACTCTGCGTACAAGCGTGTACAGGAAGACCTGCTTGCAGCTATCCCGTATGCACCGGCACTCAACCCTGGCGACAAGACACGTCTGAGCAAGACGGTGGCATATGCGCTGTTGGCGAAATTGTATGCCGAACTCGGAATGTGGGATAAGGTAGTCGAATACTGCGACCTTGTCTTCGGCGACGGCATCCGTCTGGAGCCGAACTATGCGGACCTATGGGGCTACGACACCGACAAAGGTGACGCTGTGTTGCGTAACTCGGTAGAGTCGATTCTCGAGATGCAGTATTATGCCGGTAGCGGCAGCTGGGTGACATGGATGTACGGCCGCGATGCTGCAGACCCCGAGTCGAACTTCACCTGGGCGAAATGGATTACCCCGAGCCGCGACCTGATTGACGCGTTCGAGAAGGAAGGTGACAACATCCGCATGAACCAGACTATTGTCTGGGACCAATGCGCATGGAGCAATTACTATCCTGCCAACAACTATCCGTTCATGTACAAATGCCGTTCGGCGTATAACAGCATCATCAAACTGCGTGGCGCGGATATCCAATTGCTGAAAGCGGAAGCGTTGGCGCACAAGGGTAACCTCGCCAGTGCGGCTGATTTGGTCAACGAGATACGTGCCCGTGTCAGCTTGGCAGAGTTGCCTGCCTCCAAGACCAGTAGCGAGAGCGCGATGTTGGAATCGATTCTTAACGAGCGCCGTCTGGAGTTGGCACTGGAAGGTCAGCGTCTGTTCGACCTCATCCGTTTCGGCAAGTTGCTGGAGGTTATGAACGGCATCAACAGCCGCGACGAAGGACGTCTGCCGCAGGCGCGTCCGTTCGTTGAGGAGCACCGTCTCATGCCTATCCCGCAGACTGCGCTGGACAAGAACGCCAACCTGGTTCAAAACCCGGGATACTAAGCAAGGTGAAAAGTGAAAATTGAAATGTAAAAATTATGAAAAAGGTATTATATATAGCCTTGGCAGTGCTGCTGATGGCAGCGTGTCAACCCGAGCATTATCGGACGGTCTATCCGGCAGGCCAGCCAGAACTGAAGGCGACGATGCTCACACAAAGCGTGCTCTACGGAACCGACAGCGTGGCCTTCGATGTTGAGATCAACGAGACACAGACACCGTTGTCACAGCTCCAAGTGAAAGTGATGGTCGGTCTGCGCGTCGTAGCATCTGAAATGCTTCGTACACCCGATTTCCATTACCAGGCGCAACTGAAATATCCGGTGCCTTTCGGACCGAACATGCAGGAGAACGACGACGTAAAAGTCTATCTGACCGCCACGAACGTGGAAGGAACGGCAACGAATCTGATTCTGACAGGATGTACGGGCCGCCGTCCGGCGATGGAGACGATGTATATCATGCCGCCGACCATACAATACACCCTTATCGGCAAAGGCCAGCAGATGACCTATGACGAGGCAAACGGGGTCTTTGTGGCATATGATTTGCACTACCCGAAGTCGATAGAATGTCTATTGGCAGTGACCGGTACGAAGTTCGGTCGCGTTGATTGGAACACACCGGTATTCGGTATGCTCAATAACGAGCTCTCGCTCATCACCAGAGAGCAGTTCGAAGCCGAAGAGGCAAGTGCTATTGTGCTTGAGAACGACAATTTCGAGACCATCGACACGATTATCTTCAACCCTGTAACCTTCGAAATCACTATCGGCGGCAAGGTGGCGATGCCCGTATCGGCGCTGGATGTACAGACCGACCTGACGGAAGAACCGGCATATATAAGCTCGTCTTCGGCACGCAAAGACTACCGCGGTGCGAAGATATTCTTCGACAAGGACAGCGAAGTGGAAATAACCGGTGTGACCGACCTGTCGAAAGCATACAATCTCGATTGGATGGAGTACCTCGGCGGAAACAAAGTGAAGTTCCTTGGCGAGAAGGGCATGTACTACCTGTCGTACAAAGTGGCGGAGGACTACCTCGTGGTAGAACCGCTATACGAGCTGATAGCGCCGGATGTGATGTACGTGTGCGGTGTGGGCCTCGGCCAACCGTCTTGGACGCCTACGGCATCGAGCGGCTGGGGATTCGACAGCCCGAACCAGAATATGGTATGCCGACTCGTAGCGCCTAATACTTATCAGGTGACTGCCTACATGCTCAATGGCGAGAATGCCGACTATGACAACTACGGTTCGCTCAACTTCAAGTTCTTCCATCAGCATGGCTGGGGAGGTGAAGAAGCCGGCGGAGACTATGCTCAGCAAGGACTGACTATTGTTGGTGTAGGTCCGGACGGAATAACCAAGAAAGACGGTAGTACCGGTAATGAGAAAGGCAACTGGATTGCTACTTCCGACCCGGTTGACGGCGTCTATCGTATCACGCTCAACAAGAACAACATGACAACAACCTATGAGAAAATCAGATAATATGAAACGTACATTCTTTGTGTTATCCGTGCTATGCACGGTTCTGTCCTGCTGTAAAGACCCGAATACCAACCCCGGTACAGACCCCGAACCGGTGTCGCAGCATGACGTGATGACCTATATCACCACTGCGGACAACACGATGCATTTTGACAAGGTGGGCAAGAATTTCACCGACGGGCTGAACATGAACCCGGAAATTACGATGACCCTTGACCCCAACACCCGCTATCAGGAGTTCGACGGTTTCGGTGCTGCCATTACCGGCGCCAGCGCATACAACCTCAGCCGCATGCCGGCTGAGGCACGCGCCAAACTGCTCAAGGAGACGTTCAGCGTGGACGAGGGCATGGGCTATAGTTACGTCCGCGTGCCTATCGGCGGCTCGGATTTCAACGTCCACAGCAATTACGACTACACCTGCTGCGACGAGCAGGGGATCGAGCATTTCGCCCTCACTTCCGACGAGACGGACTATATCATCCCGATACTGAAGGAAATCCTGACCTACAATCCCAATCTGAAGGTGATGGGCTCACCCTGGAGCTGTCCGCGATGGATGAAAGTGAGCGATATCAACACCAAAGGCGCATACAATTCCTGGGTAGGCGGCTATCTCAACCCCGACTATTATCAGGACTATGCCACCTATTTCGTGAAATGGATTCAGGGCTTCGAGCAGGCAGGAGTGCCTGTTACGAGTGTGACGGTGGAGAACGAACCGCTGAACTGGGGTAACTCGATGTCGCTGTATATGCCCTGGCAGCAGGAGCGTGATTTCGTCAAGACTGCCCTCGGACCTGCCTTCGCAGCCAACGGCATCCAGACCAAGATCATTGTCTTCGATCATAACTACAACTACGACGGCAAAGAGGACCAGCAACGCTATCCTATTCGGATTTACAATGATTCCGAGGCGGCGAAGTATATTGACGGCGCTGCCTATCATAACTACGGCGGTTCGGCTACCGAATTAGAGTCCGTGCACCAGGCGGCACCGGAGAAGAACCTCTATTTCACCGAGGCGTCTATTGGTACGTGGAACAACGGACACGACATGAGCGTGTCGCTGCTCGACGAGATGAAATACACCTGTCTGGCGAACGTGACCCGTTGGTGCAAGACCGTCATCGTATGGAATTTCATGCTTGATGACCACAACGGCCCTCACGGCGGAGCCGGCGCATGTAACACCTGTTTCGGTGCGGTTGATGTATCGAGCGCGGACTATACGACGCTCACCAAACGCAGCCATTACTACGCCATCGGTCATCTGAGCAAGGCGTTCAAGACCGGCTCGACCCGCATCGGTGTCAAGGGCTACCAGCCGTCCAACGTGCTCGTCTGCGCAGCCGAGAACCCCGACGGCACCTATGGCGTCGTGCTGATGAACGAGAACAGCAACGGCTTGACGATGCAACTCGAGGCAGGGGAGCATTTCTTCAGCCTCACTCTGCCGGGAAGAAGCATTACAACGTGCGTGATTCCGAAATGAAAGGTGAAAATTGAAAAGTGAAAGGAAAAAAGTCGGAGTCGTAAGACTAACGACCAATAGTTAACTATTAAAAACAAAAACATTATGAAAAAATTATTTACTTTTGCAATCGCATTGATAGCAGCCATGTCTATCAATGCAACCGACTATTATTTCGCCGGTGCAGCAAACGGTTGGAGCAACAACAACGATGCTTGGAAGTTTGTTGAGGTAGAAGGTGTACTGACCCTTGAGGTGGCTGACCTCTACGGTGAATTCAAAATCACCGAGAACGGCGCATGGCACCCGCAGCACGGTGCTGCCGAGCAAGGTCAAGGTGTAGCGCTGAACGGAAGCTACAACCTCGTTAAGTGTGACGACAGCCAGGGTGAGGCAGATGCTCCGGCTAACTGTTCCATTATCATCCCGAATGAGGGTGATTGGCGCTACAAAGATGCCAAACTGACTCTGGACGCTTCGAACCCCGATGCGCTCGTTATCTCGCTCGTGGAAGGAACGCTGTATGACCACAGCGCAGCTCCCGTTTCCTACTATCTTGTAGGTGCATGCACGAACAACTGGAGTCTTTCTGACGCTATCGAGTTCGTGGACGTAGAAGGTGTGCTCACGGCTAATGTGCCCGACCTCAACGGCGGTTTCAAAATCATCTACGACCGCGCTTGGGGAACCGAGTATGCTTCCAACGGAGCCGGTGTCGTTTTGAACGAGGATTATACTCTCCAGTTAGGCGGCGCGAACATCAGTCTGGCGAACCCGTTCGGCGGCTATACCGATGCCGTACTAACCCTCACTATCAACGGTGACGACCGCGTACTCAAACTCGTGAGCGGTAATTTCTATGTAACCGAGAACGACTGGTTCATCCCGGGCACCAAACTCGGATGGAACTGCAACGAGGCCACTAAAATGGCGCCGGTAGCAGGTGAAGAGAACACTTATGAGATTCTGCTGGCAGAGTTCGGTCAGGACTTCAAGATTGTTTACGGCCAATGGGCGGTTGAGTTTGGTGCTGCGAAGGGTTCGGAAGACAAATGGTCAGTTAACACGCCGTTCACACTGGCAACACCGTGCGACAACGTGTATCCCGCTTCGGATGAGACCTACGAGGACGTGACGATAACGCTCGTGGTGGACTATGAGAACGTAGCCGCTACGCTCACTATCGCTTCTGAAGTTGCAGGTATTGAGACGATTCAACTCAACGCGAAATCCATCAAGCGCATCGAGAACGGCCAGGTGCTCGTTGAGCGCGAAGGCGTTCGTTACAACATGAACGGTATCAAACAATAAACCCGTTCCGGCTACGGGAGGCTGATCCCCTCCCGTGGTTTCTAAATACCGACCGCAATGCTATACACGCTTCTGCTGATACTGGGTCTGTCCCACCTTACCTTCTTCGGTTCGTCCGTATGCAACGGACAAGGAGCCGATGAAGTGGACCATGTAAAACATGGTTATGCTTGGCTGTACGCGCAGCTGCTGGGCGCACGCCATGAGGCGGACACTGCTGCGGGGGTGTATCTATACAGCAACACTTCGGTCAATGGCATCAACACCGTGCGTCATATGGAGCTGTTGCCGACGCATCTTTCCGAAGGTCCGGGCTTCGCGGTCATCGGACTTGGTTTAGGCAATGAAGGGTTGCACGGAGCTGCGGACCCGCAGGCGGTGTATGACCAATGGAAAACCAACATGCAGACCATTATCCGCATGGCGCAAGAGAAAGGCAAGGCAGTGATTGTTACCAATAATTACCCGAGGGGAGACTATAACCCGTCGGACTATAGTTATGTTAAGCGGATGAATCTTGAGATGCAGGAATGGGACGTGCCGACTGTCAATTTCCTCGGGGCACTGGACAACTGCGCCGGAGACGGACAGTGGGCTGTCGGTTTTCAGAACGGCGATGACATTTACCACCCGGGGCAGGCGGGATATGATGAAATGCTACATTCCTTTGTGCCGTCGCTTTTAGATGCTTTGGCTGCCGGTAAGCCCAAACCGGTACGTCAGACTGGCGAAGGAAGGAAGCTTGCCGAAGGCCAACGTCTCGTCTTCACGCCCGAGGACCAAGTACATTCCTTCACGCTCGCGTTTCGGGTGCGACATATCGGCGCGATGCAACTGGACCTGACAATCGACGAAGGGGTAGCGCCGGCTTTGCCGGATATGCCGGCGGATGAAAGATGGCATACGCTCGTGCTGTCGCATTACTACGCAGCCGGTAAGACCTATGTTTATTTGGACGGTGTGCAGCAAAGCGTGACGGACGGAAGTATGCTGCTGCAGCAAGCGGCTGTCGGCGGTCCTTGTGTCGTCAGCGACTTGCATTTCTGGCGTGCCGGTATGAATGCCGACGAGATAGCCGCATGGCATAACAACAAGATGCTCTGCTCCTCGCTCGAACTATACTGCCCACTCAATAACGGAAGCCTAATCAACCTTGCCCAATCGATGAATAACTCAAAATTTAAATAATACCATGAAACGTCTCACCTTCTTCCTTTCACTTTTCACCTTTCACCTTTCACTTTTCTCGTCTCCAGTCTATCTCAATCCCGAGGTACCGCTGGAGCAGCGCGTGGAGGATGCGCTCAGTCGAATGACGCTCAACGAGAAGATCGCTATCATCCATGCCCAGAGCAAGTTTTCCTCTCCTGGCGTGGCACGACTCGGTATTCCCGGATTATGGTGTACCGACGGCCCTCACGGCATACGTGCCGAGGTCAAATGGGACGAGTGGGACCAGGCAGGGTGGACCAACGATAGTTGCATGGCTTTCCCTACGCTCACCTGTCTCGCGGCTACGTGGAATACGGACATGTCGCTTCTCTATGGCCGGAGCATCGGCGAGGAAGCCCTCTACCGTGGCAAGAATGTGCTGCTCGGACCGGGTGTGAATATCTACCGCACACCCCTCAACGGACGTAATTTCGAGTACATGGGCGAGGACCCGTGTCTCTCCGCGACTATGGTCGTGCCATATGTCCTCGGCGTACAGCAGAACGGCGTGGCTACCTGCGTCAAACATTTTGCGCTCAATAACCAGGAGGACGGACGCCACGTCGTCAATGTCTCGCTCTCCGACCGTGCCCTCTACGAGATTTACCTGCCGGCTTTCAGGGCGGCCGTGCAGCAAGGCCACTCGTGGAGTATCATGGGCGCCTACAACCGTATCTGGGGACAGTATGCCTGCCATAACCACCGCCTGCTCGTCGATATACTGCGCTCTGAATGGGGTTTCGACGGAGCTGTCATCTCTGACTGGGGTGGGGTAAGTAATACCGACGAGGCCATCCGTAACGGCCTGGATCTGGAGTTCGGTTCTTGGACCGACGGACTGACCGAAGGACGCTCCAACTCCTACGATGCCTATTACCTCGCTATGCCCTATCTGGAGAAGATCCTGCGCGGAGAGGTCGGTACCAACGAACTGGACAATAAGGTGCGCAATGTGCTGCGGCTCATCTTCCGTACATCCATGAATCCGAATAAGGGCTTCGGTGCACTCTGCTCCGACGAACATGCGGCGGCGGCACGAGAGATAGCCGACGAAGGAATAGTACTCCTTAAGAATGCACCTGTCGGCAAGAAGAAAAGCGCGCAACCCGTCTTGCCTCTGACGCCTGACTCCAAGTCCATCCTTGTGGTCGGCGAGAATGCCATCAAGCAGATGACCGTCGGAGGTGGATCCAGTTCGCTCAAAGCCAAATATGAGATCTCACCCTTGCAGGGTATCCGCGAGCGGGCAGCCCTCAATAACGTGGAGGTGCGTTATGTGCGCGGCTACATAGGCGACGTAGGCGGTGAGTATAACGGTGTGACCACCGGACAGGACCTGAGCGACAACCGTACACCCGCCGAACTTACTGCCGAAGCCGTAGCTGCTGCGCGGGAAGCGGATGTCGTACTCTTCATTGGCGGACTCAACAAAGCCGAGCATCAGGACTCGGAAAGTGCCGACCGGCTCCAATACGGCTTGCCCTATGGACAGGACCAACTCATCGCAGAACTGGCCAAGGCCAACAGCCATTTGGCAGTCATCATCCTCAGCGGTAACGCTTACGCCATGCCGTGGCTCGACAATGTGCCTGCACTCGTCCAAGCGTGGTTCAATGGCTCCGAGACAGGCCACGCACTCGCCGACATCCTCTTTGGCGACGTCAACCCCTCCGGACACCTGCCTTTCACCATCATGCCTGCATTGGAGGACTATCCTGCCCATCAGTATGGCGCCATCGCTTATCCGGGCATCAACAACGAAGTGGAGTACAAAGAGGATCTCTTCGTCGGCTACCGCTATGCGGATCTCTACGGACAGAAGAAACCGCTCCGCTACACCACGCAAGGCAAGGACTACACCATCGTTCCGCCCAAGCATAAGCCTCTCTTTGCTTTCGGCCACGGACTCAGTTATACCTCGTTCGCGTTGAGCCAACCTGTGCAGAACGGCAATACCGTCCGCGTTACAGTCAAGAACACCGGCTCGCGTCCCGGTAAAGAGGTCGTACAACTCTATATAGCACCTGTCAAATCACAAGTGGCACGACCTGTCAAGGAACTCAAAGCCTTCCAAAAAGTGGCGCTCCAACCCGGTGAAGAGAAAGTGCTCACTTTCGCCCTCACCGACGATATGTTCCGCTACTTTGATGCCGATGCCCATCAGTGGGTCACCGACCCCGCACCCTGCCAAATCAGGATCGGTACCTCCTCAGCCAACACCCAAATAGCCAAATGAGAAAATGAGAAAATATATAAATATCTTTATATTCTTCCTTTTGGTAGCCGGATACGAGATCATGGAATCTATCATCCTCCAAGCGCTCTCTTTATAAATCACATCGCTACAAATGGAAATCGTTGATTTGTTGGAATATAGCGAACGGGCACAACTCAGGGAGTGGTTCGAGCGGAATGCGGCTTCGCAAAAGTGCTGCTGGGTTGCTATGTATCGCAGCAAGACGAAACCAGAAGGCCTGTGCTTGCCGTATCTCGATGTGGTGGAAGAGGCGCTCTGTTTTGGCTGGATCGACTCGACGCTCAAACGTCTGCCGGACGATCGCGGATATCGAAGGAGCGGAGAATATACAAAAGCCTCATCTGCTCGAAGCGATCTCCTATCGCTCCCTCGATAGAAGCAACTGGGCAGGATAACCAAAAAGCGTCCCGATTACTGAGGTGACCCCAAAAAGTTGGAC
>DGVB01000028.1 GCA_002395805.1 Bacteroidales bacterium UBA4295
ACAACGATCCTTCCGGAGGTAAATGCACAATTGAAGATGGATGGTCAGACGGTTGTGATCGATCAGCACGGTGATTCCGTTCTGCTTAATGTGACAGCGGTTGATGGTTCGACGAACCAGTATGTACTCCATTTCGTTGTGCCTCTGTCGCAGAACGCTAACCTCAGTATGATTTTCCTTGATGGCGAGCAACTTCCGTCATTTGATCCTACCTATTATTTCTATCAGGTAGATCTGCCTGTAGGTACGCACACACTGCCTGAGGTTGTGGCGCAGAAAGCAGAAGTGGCTCAAACGATCCTTCCAATTGAGATCGATAATGACAAACTTCAGGCAACGATCAAGGTTCAGGCAGAAGATCCTGAGACGCGAGTAAATACCTATGTAGTAGTATTCCATTTTACTCAGTCCGATGCGGATACACTTCTCCATATCTTCCAGGATGGTCAACCGCTCGAGGGCTTTGCGCCGCAAACTAAATACTACACCCTTACTTTACCGGTAGGTACTACTACCTTCCCAGACCTCAGCTGGGAGGAAGCCGATGATTGGCAGACGGTAAAGATGGATACGGTTGAGTCTTCATCGGATCAACTGATTCGCCAGATTGTAGTAACATCGGAGAGCGGAAAGAAGAATTTCTATACCGTATCTTATACGATCGAGAAATCGGATGTGGATTGGCTGCAGATGATCTTCATTGACCAAAAGCAACTTTCTGAGTTCAATGCTTATACCTATGAGTATTATTATGAACTCACGGCTGCATATGCGGCTGAACTCGATGGCGCACTGCCGATAGTGGAATATATCTCCGGAGATGAATATCAAACCGTTCTTGTTTCACAAGTTCGTGACTCGCTAGAGAGCAAATCGCTGGGATATAAATCGATCATTACTGTTACAGCTGCTACCGGTGCAACGAAGACTTATACGATCCACTATCCGGTACAGAAATCGAGTGAAGCTACGCTGAATATGATTAACCTTGGTGGAAAACCGTTGGCTAACTACGACGCAGAGCGCTTTAACTACAAGGTTGAGATTGATCTGGAGGCTTCTGTTCCGGTTGTGACTGTTATTAAGAAAGAGGAGATTCAAGTAGTGGAGATCACTATCAATGAGGATGTTGTTACGGTACTGGTAACAGCTGAAGATGGTACGCAACAGACTTATACTTTGGTCTTCGAGCGCATCATGTCTTCTATCACTACTCTTCAGGATATCATCCTGCGGGATGAAGAGGGTATTCAGTTGCCCGCGGCTCAGTTCCCGTTCCGCTACGATAAGTTCAGTTATACGATTGATATCCCTTATACGGCAGAGAAAACACTTGAGGAGCAATTACCTTCTGTCGAAACTGTTGTAAGAGACCCGATGCAGACAACCGATAGCGTACATTATCTGCTGCCGAATGGCGATATTCAGGTAGATATTACAGTAACGGCGCCGAATGGCGAGAACCAAGCTATCTATTCGCTCGTCTTCCATTTCATGAAGCCGACCGATGCAACCTTGGTAAATATTCTCATCAATGATGAGGAATTGCCGGGCTTTATGTCCTTGCAAACCGAGTACATGTATGCTCATCCATTCGGCTCGGATTCGACTGCTTTCTTCTCTGCTACCGATGTAGAGGCTATGCTCAGCGATCCGCTGGCTACCTATACCGTCACCGAGAATGAGGAGGGAACAATCTTCATCCGCGTCGTAGCGCAAGATGGTAATACGGAGATTACTTATATCATCATGCAATCAATTGCGAAGGATAACGACTGCTTGCTCTCCGCTATCTTGCTCGGTGATACCCAGGATTCGCTGCGTGGCTTTGATCCGGAAGTGACCTTCTATACTTATTATCTGCGTGAAGGATCTACCACGACACCTCTCGTGGAGGCTATCCCGCATTCGGAGAATGCAGAGGTTTCCATCCGTGAGGTAGCTGCCGGGGATACTTGTATGATTATCGTCACGGCGGATGACGGATCCGAGATGCGCTATTATATCCATTTCGCTATTTCTACTATCAGCGAGACTGTAGAAGCTACTGCGAATGATGTGGTAATCAAGCGCCTGCCAGGTACGAACCAGCTCTTCGTCGGCACAATTCGCAAGGATGTCTATTTCGCTCTCTTTGATCAGAACGGACGTCGTCTCTATTATAACAAGGTGCCTACAGCGGACCCGAATGATGTAGAGCTGGTCAATGATCTTGTCACCCATGAGAGGCTCAATGACGTGTTAGATTCACGTTCCGGATTAATCGTGGATATTATTCCGGGCCAGATCTATTTCTACACATTCCTGTATGGCGATAAGACCTTCATGCAGATGCTGAAGGGCGACACGGCTAAGAGACTCAAATCCGGCAAAATCATCTGCCAATAACAGAAAAAAACGGATACAAAATCGAAAAAGTCCCACATATATTTGCATATGTGGGATTTTTTTTGTACCTTTGCCGCCCAAACCGATAGATCAGACACCACGAGAAACAAAAACACTTTATGTACGGAATTTTTAATGACAATTTCCCGCCTATATTGGACGGAGTAGGGTTGACAGCTCAGAACTACGCGTACTGGCTGCATGAGAAGGGATATGATGTGCGGGTGATTACGCCATATGCGCCGAACGCAGAGGAGGTAATTAATGCGGCGTCGTATAAGATAAATCGCTATATTTCGATTCCTATTCCTTTCCGCCATCCTTATCGCTATGGTCTGCCCTACATTGACCTGCCGTTTATGTGTAATTGGCGTAAGATGCGCTTTGAATTGGTGCACGCCCACTGCCCTTTTACGACGGCTGATTTAGCGTATTCGGCGGCGCAGAAACAGCATATTCCCTTGGTCGCTACGTTTCATTCCAAATATCGTCAGGATTTTGAGCATAATGTAAAAAATCCAAAAGTGGTAGACTGGATGGTACGCCATATTATTTCGTTTTTTGAGAAAGCGGACGAGGTGTGGATACCGCAAGCGGCCGTTGAGCCGACGATCCGTGAGTATGGCTTCAAAGGACATGTAGAGGTGGTTGAGAACGGAAATGATTTCTATACTCCGAGCGCACAGATTGAAGCGATGCGGGTCGAGATGCGTGAGGAGTTGGGACTTCTGCCGGACGAAACGATGCTCCTCTTTGTCGGCCAGCATATCTGGGAGAAGAATATCGGCTTTATCCTCGATGCGCTCGCGTTGATCAAGGAGAAACCCTTCCATCTCTTTATGGTCGGTACGGGCTATGCAGTACGAGAGATCAGAAATAAAATTAGCACGCTTGGTCTTCAGGACCGCGTGACGTTGCTGGGAAATATCCATGATCGCGAGCGTCTCAAGAAGATCGATGCGGCAGCGGACCTCTTCCTTTTCCCCTCTCTCTACGATAACGCTCCGCTCGTGGTGCGCGAAGCAGCGGCGCTTCATACGCCGGCTCTGATGTTACAGGAGTCAACCGCGGCAGAGGTCATCAACCCCGGCGTAAACGGTTTCTTGACGCCCAACGACGTAAAGGCGTACGCGGATCAGATCTCTTATCTCATGGAGCACCCCGAGATACTCGTCCGGGTGGGAAACAAGGCCTCTAAAACGATCTCGCGCTCTTGGGAGAATGTGATAGAAGAGGTGCTTCTCCGATATCGGGATATACAAGAGAGTTATAAATTGAAACATGGCATAATAGTATGATAACAATGGTGCTTCTGATGCTCCTGCAGACGGCGATGTTGGCTTTCAGTCAGGTGGCATTAAAATTAGCGATGGAGGGACTTCACTGGGAGTGGAGTTGGTCTTTCATCTGGCATAATGTAATCTGTAACGCATGGCTGATGATAGCGGTTACCCTGATGGTCGGAGCGAACCTCTTCTGGCTTTGGATGCTGCATAAATATCCTTTGTCGCAGGTGTATCCCCTGACGAGCCTTGGTTTTATTTTTGGCATGCTCTCCGGGTGGCTTATATTCCACGAGCAGGTAGGCTTCATGCAGTGGTTAGGTGTCATGCTTGTTATCGCCGGTTGTTTTTGTATCGCTAAAGTATGAGAGAGAAAATCCAACAATG
>DGVB01000036.1 GCA_002395805.1 Bacteroidales bacterium UBA4295
CAACGCTCGAGGAACATCTTCAGCAAGTCGGTCGTATAGGCATCCACAGCCGGATTAACCGGAGAGAGATACCAACTGTCCCACCATGTGATGTATTCGTGTGCCCATTCTGCGGTCTTCAGCAACATCTCCGGGTGCTCTTTCACAAGCTTCGTATCCGGATCCGCTGCCAGCGGTGCCCACCATAATTTGGCTTTCATGCCGCGTTTGTGTACCTCGTCCGTGATATGACGCATGTCTTTGTCGCCGCCGGGAAAATACTCGTTGGTATTCCAGTCGCCTTCAGCTATCTGATAGCCGTCGTCGATATCTACCCATGTGAATCCGAGTTCCGCTACTTTGTCCAGCGTTCCCAGCACCATATCCATCTTGAACGGACGGCCGTAACCCCATGCGCACCAAACCGGCTCGAATGCCTCCGGCTCGCTCGGTTTCATCTCCACGCCTTCGTTCGCTTGCATATAATCCGAGAAGATACGGAGGGCGTTGAAATAATCGCCCTTGTGGCTCAGCCGGAAGGCTTTGAAGCAATGCAGCGTATCGCCTGTAGCCAACTCGATCGCATCCGGCAGATCATAGCGGAGAGCCATCGTCACTTTGTTGTCATATCGCTTCCATTCTACCGGCATCGAGATCATACGTAGCACCGGCTCAAACAGACCGATTGCCATACCGCCGTCTTTCTGCCATAGATCCACTACCGGTATACCGCCTCCGTAGTCGGAGTTGTTCATTCCCAGGTAGTTGTCTTTCTGGAATCCTTCGGTTACCGGCAGTACCCAGTCCATGCGGG
Source organism: Bacteroidales bacterium UBA4295 (assembly GCA_002395805.1). Lineage (GTDB taxonomy): Bacteria > Bacteroidota > Bacteroidia > Bacteroidales > Paludibacteraceae > Colicola. The sequence goes on from DGVB01000036.1 coordinate 794, forward strand.
CACTCGTGCTGCTCGGCTGAAGCGACCAAACGACGCTGTCTTTCGCCTCCATCTCCGTGCGGAGAAGTTCATATCCCTTCACGGTAACAGGCTTGCCTTCGTTGACAAAGAAAGTCTCTACTACCTCCAGACCCTCTACTCCTTCTACCGGCGTGATCGTCTGATGCTTGCTTACTTTCATACCGTTCTCGCTGTACGGGAACGACTGCATGTCCGCTTCCGCGCAGATCAAGCGCTCTGTATCCGGCTTCGAGCATCCGATCAATGCCACCGCTGCAAGGATATATAATAATTTATGCTGCATAATTCGTAATTTGTAATTCGTAATTACTTGTATTCCTCCAGAATACGAGCCGCGTTGTCGTGATAGATCTTCTTCAGTACCTCATCCGGCAGATTGAAGCCGCTCAGCGCCCAGTGGTAACCCAGCTCCGGGCAATAGAAATGCTCGTCGTTGGTCTCAAGAACACGGAAGATCGTGCGGTACATCTCAGGACTCATACCGTTGTCGGTTCCGAAAAGAACGCGGTCTTGGTATTTAATAAGGAACTCACGCGTAGCGCGCGGCGTGTGCGCGGATTCCGCTACACGGGCTGCGATATCTACATACATGTTAGGATATTTGTCCAGCAGCGCACCCAGACGCGGCCAATCATGACTCATATTCAGATAGTGGCAAGCGATGAAAATCGTGTTCGGGTTCTCACGAACAGCATTCTCGAAGGTCTGAACCAACTGGTTGTAACCCAGGCAGTTGGTGGTGTCCACATGCCATGTGACGGCATTGAGCAGTCCGTCGTTCGTCTCGTCCATCGGCAGGTACATCCAATACGGCTCTGCAATATGGATGCTGATCGGCATCTTCAACTCGCCTGCTTTAGCAATCAGCGGTTTGATACGCGGGTCGTCAATATGAATACCCGTGCCATCGCCCGGACGAGCGTACGTATCGCCTTCGCCCTTGTCACCCAACTCACCTACACCGATCGCACCCATCTCATGATAGCGCTCCAGCGTCTCGCAAGCCTTCTGAATACCTTCCTCACTCATGTCGGTATAATCGAAGCAGCACCAGAAACGGAAACGATCCTTGTGAGCTGCATAAGCCGCTACATACTCCTCAAACGGACGACCGATCCAGGAACAATGCATCACAGCCGTGTTCAGCACGCCTACCTCGTCCATCGTCTTGCACCATTGTGCAATCTCTTCCTCAGTAGCAGCATAATCATGGGCGTGCATATCGATGATGTCGAACTTAGCGCGCTCCACATAGGTCACCGGCAGGTTATTCACTACCACCGGAGCGAAATCCTTCAGCAGAATCTTGTCCGCAGGACCTGCACCTTCTTCTGCTTTCTGTCCATTACATGCCGACATTGCAAATGCGGCGAAAACGAATGCTAAAAGATACCAAGTTTTTTTCATAACGCTTTCAATTTTGCGACGCAAAATTACAATTTTTTCTTAAATTATATTATATTATACAATATGCTCTAAAACATATTTTCGAAACGAAATGCAAAACTATACTGATTTTCAATAGATTATATTTTTCGTAATAATACAATTACATATTTCGGAATGTTTCGAAAAAGAGAGCGAAAGGATTTGTATTTGCATATCTCGAAAAAAAGTATTAATTTTGCGGTCGAATTCAATTTGACGGAAAAACAGCTTAAATCATATACCTATGAATTCATCATCTGCTAAAGAGCGTAGAGCGCTGATTTTACGCATGTTGGAGCAAAAAGAAGAGGTCTCTGTCATAGAGATCAGCAAGGTTACCGGTATTTCGGAAGTTACGATTCGAAAGGACCTTACGATTCTGCAAGCCCGACATCTGCTCCTCCGAACCCGCGGAGGCGCTATGCGAAAGCCTGTGGAAAACCCTAACGAGGACACCGCTATCTCCAAAAAGAGGATGTTCAATTTCCGGGAGAAAGAGCGAATCGGAGAAGAGGCCGTCAGGATGATCAAAGAAGGAGATTTTATCATGCTCGATTCCGGTACCACCACGCTGGAAATAGCGAAACATCTCGATAAGTTCCAGCACCTGCGCATTCTCACCAACTCCATGAGTATCGCTACCGAGCTCCTCAATTACAAACGCTTTGAAATCATCCTGCTCGGAGGAAACGTACGCCTCAACAGCCATTCGATGGTAGGACCGCTCGCGCTCTCCGTCCTCCGCAATTTCAGCCGCTACAAACTCTTCCTCGGTGTCGATTCTTTCTCCATCGAAAACGGCGTCTCTACCCCGAACCTTGAGGAAGCGCTTCTCAACCAGATGATGATACAGCAGGCGGAGAAAGTGATTGCGGTCTTCGATTCATCCAAATTCAACAAACGGAGCTACGTACACATCGCTAATGCCAACGAACTCGATTGCATCATTACCGACCAGGCTATTCCTACCGGCATGATCTCCAAACTCAGAGTCTTTGGTATCGAAGTGAGAATCGTATAAACTCCATCGATGGATAAAATAGGGTTAAAATCCTGATCGCACCATAAGATATCCATAGGATAACCATAAGATAACCATAAGATAAAAGAGCGAAATGTGCAATTTCGCTCTTTTACTATATAATACGTAGTATTATATACATTTTGCCTTTGGAAGCGCTATTTTACAAGCGCTCCCTGGGCATTGTATTTCATGCCTTCCTTCATAATATACAACTGGCCGTTGCGGATGAATTTCTCTCCATTCCGAACCGGTTGCTCTATCTGTACATTCTCATAGCCTTGCGGCACTGTGTGAGGAGCATCGCGTTTCACATGAATAGTGTTATAAACCGTCTTGTTGCCCTCAGCGTCCGTCTTGTACGTAACCACCTCAATGCCCTGAGCCGTTACATTGAATCGGCTGTAACTCGGTGCACCCGGCTGACCGAACTTGGAAGTAAACAGATCGAAGAGATTATTGACATTATGATGATGGTAGTCAAAGAGAATACTTGGATCGGTCGTGTACTCCTCTTCCATCAACGCGCGGTTGTACGGCTCGTAGCGTTTACGGCCACAGGTTGCACCAATGAAATACAAACAACCTTCGTCTGTCGTAAACGTACCATCAGTCAGACCTGTCTTGTTTTCGCTTCTTTCCCATCTGCCGGTAGCCTCAGGTGCTACACGTACTGTATCCGTTACAGAACCCGGTACAACCGTCCAGGTGTCCAAATTAACCGGACCGATTACCTCGTAGCAGTGGTCGTGACCCTGGATAGCCAAATCGATCTCACACTCCTTAAAGATCGGCAGCATCATATTTCTCAGCAACGGACACTCGTCATCCGTATGGTGGCCTGCACCCGAGAAGAGGTTCTTATGCGAAACCGTCACACGATACTTGGTATTCGGATATTTTGCAATCTCAGACTTAAACCAGTTTGCCACATCTTTGCTCAGGTAAGAGGAGCGCATCGATTGCTCGCTACTACCTTGTGCGCGCCACCAGTCCTGCAACGAATAAACCAGAAACAATACATCGCCATAGACAAAACTATAGGTAATGCCCTTGAACTGCGGTTTGGTCTCAGCTGCATTCGCAAAGCCCCAGTCGGTATTGAAATGGTAGTCATAGTTCAAGCTCTTACTGTCATCGTGATTACCATCGGTCGGCACAAAAGCCATCTTGTTCAATGCCGGACGCATCGAACCTTCGAACCACTGCTCCCATTGCCACTCGGAGTTGGTATCACCTCCCGTATCGGCAAAGTCACCCGGGAACAAACAGAACTTGGCATCCGGTTCGTTCTTGGCTACAGCCTCTGCACACTGACGAGCCTGATCGATATACTCGTAGTCCTGTATATGGCTATCGGTCATATAGACGAATGAGAAATCACCCTGATTAGCATCCTTGGTCACGAATTGGGCTATCTCGCTCCAATACTCCCCATAACCGACACGCCAACTATATACCGTTCCCGGCTGCAAGGTAGTAGCCTGCGCCTTATGGCTCACATAGTTGAATTTCGTATTACGCGGCAGACCTGCTGCTGTACAGATATCATACTTCGGACTCTCGGACGCCTGGATAGGCGTGTAATGCAGCGTAGCGTCCGTCGTCTGAGCACTTAATTCAATCACTCCGTTCGATTCCGTAAAGTCCGCCTCAGTAGCATTAGCCATTGCTACCAGCTGTACCACACCGTTATTGATTCCGCCGTTCGTAAACCAGCAGAATCCCATATGGGTTGCCGGGTCGCCATAGATAGTAGCGATCTGGTTATACGGATACTCTTTTCCCTTCAGTTCACCGATCTTCTCTTGCATCGCAGCAACTTTCTCAGGAATAGTCGGCAACAAATCAATATTGTCCGGCTCCATACTATCGATCTTAGCGATTTCTTTGGCTACCAGATACGGAATGAAACTCGGAATCGTGTAGTCCTCTATATGATACGTAGCCTCAGCCTCTACTACCTCATGCGGATATTTCACAGGCGGCTTCGGAGCAATCACTACCGTAGCTGCTGCAGTAAAACCACCTTCCTGAGTCGTAACCCTCGCAGTAGTCGTACCCGGCGTTACACCGGTAATCTTACCATTCTGGATAGTTGCAATCGCCGGATCGTCAATCGACCAGGTGACGCGTTTATTGTTCGCATTAGCCGGCTCTACCTCGGCTACCAACGTACCCGTTTTGCCTTCGATAATCTCGATGGAAGCCGGAGTGATACTTACGCCCGTAACGGCTATCACCGTGGCGTCCGGATCATACTCATAAGCTCCAATATCTACGCCGGAACCTTTTGGACGCGTTACTCCTATAATATCCGTTGCCGGAGCCTGAGTCGCATCGCCGTTATTCAGCAGCTGAGTCGAAGCATCGGTCAGCGAGAAGTCCGCATTAGCTACTGCCATTCTCTCTGTATTGGATGTCGGTACACCCGCAAAACCTGTCGGGTTACGGAAATTAGGACCATCCGCTGCATTATTATCCGTATTCAGGCCAAGCGTAATACCCGTTCCTGCGTCCGCCTTGCTGTAAGTACATTTACCACTTGCTACATAGTTCACATTCGGTGCATTCGGTGCCGTATTGCCCCAGAAGACAGAGTTCACTACCGTTCCCTCTACGCGGCATCCGGCGTAACGACCATCGACACCCGTGTTATTAGCTACCGTACAGTTAATGAACGCGCCCTTACCATAGAGACAGCCGTTCTTGGAAGAATGATTGTTATACACCACGCAGTTACGGATGACAGAACCGACCCTTGAATAAATCATCACATCGCCCGTACAACCGCGAATAATACAGTTCTCCACCAAAGCATTCAAATTAGCCTTATCCTCAAAACTAATGGCTGCTGCTTGGTCTCCTGCAGTATTGTTGCAGAACTCAAAGAGACAGTTACTGATGATAGTTTGCTCGGCTCCCGACGGGTCAATAAACATACCGCCGGCTTTCGAACCACTGGTGTTGTTGCGGAATACGCAGTTATTGACCGTCATGTTTCCGCGAAGATACATGGCTGCACCTCCCCACTCGCTATGGTTCGCATTCTTGAATACCAGACCGTCCACCGTAATACGCGCAGCGGGATCGCCATCATACTTCACGAAGGACCAGTTGGTACGCCCTGTACCATCGATAATCGACTCGTATAACTCCGGATCACGCAGCCCCGTCTCGGCATTGTATCCGCCTAAATAGGTAGCACCATTCTGGGCCGAAATTTGCTCGTTGTACACACCTTCGGCGATGAACATAGTGTCGCCGACTCCAACATCCCAGATAGCTCCGGCGATAGTGGTCTTCGCATGTTCCCACGACTTTCCGTCTCCGTCATCGCCTGTGGGCGAGACATAACGGTTGCTTGCTGACGCGCACAGCACCGCCGTGCAGACTGTCAAGAGAAGTAGAATTCTTTTCATAAGCTGTGATTATTAAAGGTTAATTAAAAGGTACTGTATGCTGTTTTGTACG
>DGVB01000026.1 GCA_002395805.1 Bacteroidales bacterium UBA4295
TGTCTAACTTTCGGGGTTCATTTCAAAAGGCGGCTCTCTTTTTGATCAGCCATGCATGGCTGATGCGATTACTCGTTCATTAAGAGTTGCATAACCACCTTGGCGGAGTAGGCAACCGGGGTGCCGGGACCGAAGATGGCGGCGACACCGGCTTTGTAGAGGAAGTCATAGTCCTGCGCGGGGATGACACCACCGGCGGTGACCATGATATCCGGACGGCCGAGTTTCTTGAGTTCCTCGATGACCTGCGGGATGAGGGTCTTGTGACCTGCCGCGAGGCTGGAGACACCCAGTACATGGACATCGTTCTCCACCGCCTGTTTAGCTGCCTCTGCCGGAGTCTGGAACAAGGGTCCCATATCGACATCAAAGCCGCAATCGGCATAACCGGTGGCTACCACTTTGGCGCCACGATCATGGCCGTCCTGTCCCATCTTGGCAATCATGATACGGGGTTGACGACCTTCTTTCTTGGCAAACTCTGCCGTGAGACGACAAGCTTCCTGGAAGTTATCGTCGTTCTTAGTACCTGAAGCGTACACGCCTGAAATAGTTCTGATGGTTGCTTTATAACGTCCTACGACTTTCTCGCAGGCATCGGAGATCTCGCCGAGTGAAGCGCGGAGACCGGCGGCTTTGACAGCCAGCGCGAGGAGGTTCTCGCCTTTACCGCCGTCAGCCCATTTCTGTACGGACTCGGTGATCTCGGCAAGAGCAGCCTGAACGGCTTTCTCGTCACGGTTAGCACGGAGTTCAGCCAGACGGGCTACCTGCTGCTCACGAACGGCGGTGTTATCGATCTCGAGGATGTCAATCGGGTCTTCGTGCTCGAGACGATACTCGTTGATACCGATGATCTTCTGTTTGCCGGAGTCGATACGCGCCTGTGTACGCGCAGCGGCTTCCTCAATACGCATCTTAGGAATACCGGTCTCGATGGCTGCTGCCATACCGCCCAGTTTCTCAATCTCCTGGATATGTGCCCACGCTTTCTCCATGAGTTCCTGCGTGAGGGTCTCTACGTAGTAGGAACCGCCCCACGGGTCAATCTCTTTGCAGATCTTGGTCTCCTCCTGGATGTAGATCTGGGTGTTACGCGCGATACGTGCGGAGAAATCCGTCGGGAGGGCAATCGCCTCGTCGAGTGCGTTGGTGTGGAGCGACTGGGTGTGACCGAGTGCAGCTCCCATTGCCTCGATACAGGTACGTCCGACGTTGTTGAACGGGTCCTGCTCGGTGAGCGACCAACCGGAGGTCTGACAGTGAGTACGGAGTGCCATGGATTTCGGGTTCTTGGCACCGAAAGACTTCACAATCTTCGCCCAGAGCATACGTCCTGCACGCATCTTGGCAATCTCCATGAAGTGGTTCATACCGATAGCCCAGAAGAAGGAGAGACGCGGTGCGAACGTATCGACATCCATGCCGGCGTTGACACCTGCGCGGAGGTACTCCATACCGTCGGCAAGCGTGTAAGCCAACTCGATATCCGCCGTGGCACCGGCTTCCTGCATGTGGTAACCGGAGATGGAGATAGAGTTGAACTTAGGCATGTTCTGCGAGGTATATTCGAAGATATCGGCGATGATCTTCATGGAGAACTTAGGCGGGTAGATATAGGTGTTGCGCACCATGAACTCCTTGAGGATATCGTTCTGGATGGTACCTGCCATCTCCTCCAGTTTGGCTCCCTGCTCGAGTCCGGCGTTGATATAGAACGCGAGGATCGGCAGCACGGCGCCGTTCATGGTCATGGAGACGGACATCTTGTTCAGAGGAATTCCTGCGAAGAGGACCTTCATATCCTCCAGCGAGCAGATGGACACACCGGCTTTTCCGACATCACCTACGACACGCATGTTATCGGCGTTGTAGCCGCGGTGGGTAGGCAGGTCGAAAGCTACGGACAGACCTTTCTGACCGGACGCGAGGTTGCGGCGGTAGAAGGCGTTAGACTCCTCTGCGGTGGAGAATCCGGCGTACTGACGGATGGTCCAGGGACGCAGCGGATACATGGCGCTGTACGGGCCTCTTAAGAATGGCGGGATACCGGACACGTAGTCGAGGTGCTCCATGCCTTTGAGGTCCTCTTTGGTATAAATAGGCTTGACGTCGATGAGCTCCGGCGTCTGCCAGTCGGCGTTGTTCGGGCCAACAACCTTGCTGGCCGAAACTTGCTTAATGTTGATATCTTTAAAATTCGGCTTCATAGCGATTATTTTTTAAGAAGTTGTTGGTTAAACGATTTGAGAGTTTCGAGGACGTTGCAACGGACGTGGATGAAGTTGGTGATGCCGAGCTTCTGGAGATCCTCCATGCAAGCCGGAGCACCGGCAACGATGAAGAGCTCTTTCTTGCCCTGCAGCTTCTTCCATGCCTTCGGCGCGAGGTCGGCGTACTCGTCGTCAGACGAACAGAGGACGATGATGTCCGCTTTCGCCTTGCGGGCTGCCTTGATACCTTCGGCGATGGTAGCAAAACCGTTGTTGTCGATGACCTTGTATCCTGCGCACGCGAGGAAGTTACAACTGAACTGCGCACGCGCAATACGCATAGCGAGGTTACCGATGGTCAGCATGAAGGCGATAGGCTGTTTCTTAGCTGCTTCGGTCTCCAAACGGAGTTGTTCGAACTCCTCTGCCGCTCTTGCGATCGGCAGCGTCGGCAGCTGCTGACCGCCTTCGGCTGTAGGACCGCAAGCACAACTTGCTGTAAGACCGCCTTCGCTGTTAGACCGCTTCGCTGTAGGACTCTTGCACGTGCAGATCGAGCTGCAAGCACCGGCGTCGGCTTTGATTTTCTTGCCGGCTTTCTCGGTGAAGTTCGGGAACTGGTTCGAACCAAGGAGCACCTCTTTGCGTTTAGCGACGTCAGCGAGACGTGCCTTGAGGTTAGCCGCCATGTGCTCCTGTACCTTGCCTTCGGAAACGAGTTGGTACATACCGCCGCGCTCCTGGATGTCGAGGAACTGCTTCCATGCCTCGGCAGCGATAGAAGCGGTCAGGTTCTCGAGGTAATACGAACCCGCTGCAGGGTCAACAACCTTATCGAAGTGTGCCTCTTCCTTGAGCAGCAACTGCTGGTTACGGGCGATACGCTCGGAGAAGTCGGTCGGACGCTCGTAGGTGATATCGAACGGCGTAACGGTGATCTCATCCACGCCTGCCAGAGCAGCAGACATCGTCTCGGTCTGCGTGCGGAGGAGGTTCACGTACGCGTCAAAAATAGTCATATTGAAACGGCTGGTCTCGGCGGAGACGTTCATCTTGGCAGCGTTGCGGAGAGCGGTGGTGAAGATAGGCGCTTTGTATGCCTCTACGATCTTCGCCCACAGCAGACGACCTGCGCGGAACTTAGCGATCTCCATGAAATAGTTACCGCCGATACCCATATTGAAACGGATAGCATTGGCTGCGCGGTAGTTCGGGATGCCTGCCTCGGTCATCATCGTCATGTACTCGGCACCCCATGCGAGAGCGTACGCCAACTCCTGAGCCGCATAAGCGCCGGAGTTATTGAGGATGACGCTGTTGACGCCTACTACACGGTAACCCGGCAGCGATTTAGCCGCCTTAACGGTCTCCGCGATCTTCTCAGCCACCTGCTCACGCGTCAGAGCTTTGCCCTTGAGGAGCATGTTCTTAATCGGATCGACATTGATCGAACCGATGAGGCCCTTGGTGTCATAACCCATACGGCCGTAGTAACGCACGAGGATGTTCGCCAGCTTCGGCGCTGCGCAGGCGCAGATGGAGAAGTTGATGGCTACTGCCGGTGCATAAACGCCGTTGAGGAGCGTTTTGATGAAGTTGTACGTCAGTTTGTCTTTGTCGAGACAGAAACCGAGGGACGTGATACCTTTGTTGAGCACCTCCAGCGCTTTCGCATTCGCCTTGCGGGCGTTCTTGCAAGCGCAGATGTTTTGGCGGATAGCCCATTCGTTGTTTGTACGCGTACCGCGAACGTAGGGGAACTGACCGGGCGCAGAGACGGTGGTCTTCAGGCCTTTGAGGTCCTCACGGCGGTAGAACGGCTGCACGTTGAATCCTTCCGGCGTGCGCCATACCAACTTCTTGTCGAAGTCGGCACCTTTCAGGTCAGCGATGATCTTGTCCTTCCATACTTGCGTGGAGACCGGAGCAAAATCCGCTAACATGTTTACTTTGTTGTCTGCCATGATTTTAAAAGTTTAAACTTTGTTTATATTTTAGATCGTTCGTTTCACTCACTGACAGAGTACAGACCGCTGCGCTGACAGAGTACAGACTGATTATGTTTTAGCGGGTTACGCTACTACCGGGGAATTTCCTTCGTCTAAATGACGCTGAAACCCCGTAATCATCATCTGTAACTTATCTACTTTGGTTTGCAATCTAACAGATTGATTATTATCTATATAACCTATTCGTTCAGATAACATAATCTGAGTATTTAACTCAAACAGAGAACCTATAGCTATGGACAAGAAATGCGAGAAATCTTTGTCTGTACGACCAGAACCTTCTGCAATATTGGAAGGTACGGAAACAGCAGCACGCGTCATTTGGGAGATGATTCCATACGTCTCTTTTTTAGGGAGATTTTCGGTTATCTCATAGACTTCCTGCGCTAAATCCATCGCGTCTTTCCATATTTGCATATTCCTAAAGTTATGCATAGCCGATTGTAATCAGGTCTGTATTCTGTATTCTGTATTCTGTATTCTGTATTCTGTACTCTGTATTCTATTTCACTTTTTGTCCGGTGAGGTTGTAGAGTTCTTCGCCGAGGAGGATGAAGATCTGGCCACCGACGAGAATCTTACGCGCCGGAGCATCGGTCTCGATCAGTTGCACCTCCGAACCTTGCTGACAAGTAGTGATATAACGGATGTAAATATCGCTTGCACTACCGGCGTTAATCGTAATCGACTGGATGCCGATACCCTTGCCCTGACCGTAGTCGGAAGCGAAAGTAAGTGCGGAGATGCCGGCGATATAGAGATTGTTGGTCCATGTATATTCGGTCATCGTCGAACCGGATGTAGCCGTCATCGTAGCCAGTTGGCCGTCTGCCTCGTAGATATCCAGTTTGTCGTATTGCGCGCCGCCGTAGGTACGCATCTTCACGACGATGGAGTTCAGTTGCGCCAGGTCGATTTCCGGCGAGACGATGGACTTGCCTTGCTCAAGCAGCCAGTACGAACCTTTCGACGTAGCGGTATTGGTCCATCCGTCCTGGTGATCCGCATCGAAGACATAAGTCGTCGGGAGCGATGGTTCGCTGACTGCCAGTTGCGCAAAGACCGCATAATAAGTTACGTCAGCCGTAACCGCCGGGAAGTCCGCCAGAGCCTTATAGAGCACAGCCGGCGCATCGTCCTGCGTTCCGGAAATAGGTGCCGTGGTCCAGCCCATGAAGACAGGGCTCTCCGACGAACATGAAACAGGTTCATCCGGCAGGGAAGCCGGTTTCTGGTTCTCCGCTACGGAATCGGTCTGCATCTCTTCTCCGTTAACCGACCAGGTCACTCCATGTTTGGTCACACCCGGCTGCGGAGGCACTACTCCATTCCGCCAGCCGTTGCTGACACCCGGCACGAAGTCTGCATCCGAAGATGCCATCAGATGGGACATGTCGACCGTTTCTCCCGCATGTTCGCCCCAGATATACTCCGCCAGATACGGGTAATCGATAAACGGATTGCGGTTGCCCTGCGTCTTCTGAATACCGTTGTTGCGGTCAATCTCTTTCTGGGAAACCGGGTCCTCGCGATGCCATTTCAAAAGAAGAACCACTCCATATTTCGTCAGACCGAAATGAGAGGATGTGAAGGATTCGAAGATGGAGCTGCCAGCACCGGAGGTAATTGAATAAGACGAATTATAATAGCTGGCAATCATGCCGAGATAGCCACGCGCAAAATCCCCTTTATACTGCGCACCCGGTTCAAAAACAGGGCTGGCAGAACAAGTAGCAGAAGTAGCATTGTAAATTGTCGCTTTCGTTGTACTAACTTCTTTCGGCGAACCTAATTTGCAGCCGTTATACTGGTAAGTAGCATTCGCCACTTCTCCAAACGCATATGCAGAACGGCGGTTATTGACATAACCATCCGTAGGCACAAGGTGGAAAATATCGCTATACATATTATTTTTTCCACCACCCCACCAACTTTTGGGGATAGAGTGCTCACGGTTCACGCAATCACATTCACCGCTATAACTACCGCATCGCTTGCTATTTGTCGGGAACTCGCATCCTCCGTACATATCCCATAGTTTACCGGCTTTTCCTACGGAATCGGCCGGATAGACATCGGTATTAGGATAAGCACCCCAGAGACCGTCGTAACCGAGCGAAGAGAAACCCCTATTCGTCACGGTGTTCAAGGTAGTCATCAACGAACTACCTGATTTATTGTTCAGACTGGCGTAATACGCGGGAATGTCCGCAGCGGGCGTAACCGTACCCGCAAAGATCCAAGGCGCAGCCAAAAGGAGCGCAAGGAAGGTAATGATGTGTTTTTTCATGATGTATTTTATGGTATGTGTATGCATGTATATGCGTGCAAAATTCAAAAAACGTACAAAGGTACTACTTATTTTGCACATACGCAAGAAAAAAGTGTATTTTTTCTAAAAATTTGCCGTTTCGGCTATATTGGGAGGTGTTTTTTTGATTAAAACGGGGATTTGAGTCAAATCGGCTATCCGATTTTCCGGTTCTACACCACAATTTATCAGCCCAAGCAGGCGCAAAAGCACTATTTCAATTATCATGAAGCTGTTTTAAAGCAGAAAGGCGGTTATAAAGACCGTAAAAAACGGATATTAACTGTAAACCGAATTCTACAAAATATATTTTGTTTTGCTCATATCGAAAAAAAGCAGTACTTTTGCACCACAAAAGCAAACAATCAAATCAATGAAAAGATATCTATTCATCCTCGGTGCATTGGTCCTTACCCTATCGCTGTCGGCGCAAGAGACCAATAGCAAACAAGAGAAGAAAGAGGCGATAAAATCGCATCTCAAGCAGCACTTCCAACCGTACGGATTTGTGCGTAACTACTTCGTATTCGACAGCCGCGAGTCCATGTCCGGCACCGGTGATCTATACAACTACCAGCCTTATGACGAGGCATGGAACCAGACAGAAGCAGAAGCAGCTGCCTCAGGTCTTCCGCGTGAGGATCTGAACGCACACAGCACGTTTCGTTTCCTGAGTCTGACGACACGCTTAGGGCTTAATATCGTAGGCTATAAATGGCGTAACACGGAGTTCGGCGCAAAAATCGAAGCGGATTTCTATGCGGGTTTGAGTACAAAAGTATCTCACCCTGTAACCGGCGTGGCACAGTTTCGTCTGCGTCAGGCATACCTGACACTGGGCTGGGACAGTTTGAAGATGGGTAAAGACTTCGCTCGCGTGGACCTGTTAATGGGTCAGGCATGGCATCCTATGGCGGCAGACCTGTGCGACGTCATCTCGCTGGCTTCCGGTGCGCCCTTCGGACCGTTCAACCGCTCGCCGCAAGTGAAGATGGATGCGCGTCTGGGCAAGTATGTCACCCTCACAGGTGCGTTGCTATGGCAGATGCAATACTGCTCCGTGGGTCCATCGACTACCGGCGCCGCTACCCAAGCCGCTGATTTTATCCTATACGGCAAGACGCCGGAGGCGTACCTGGGTCTGAGCGTTCACACCAACGGTTTCCTGCTTCGTGCCGGAGCCGACGTGCTGAGTATCAAACCCCGACAGATAGGGACGGTTGATGCCGGCGGCAAGACGGTTTCCGTCAGCGTCAAGGACCGTATCACCACCGCTTCCCCTTTCCTCTACGCGCAATATAAGAAAGGAGAGTTCTCGATCAAAGCCAAGACCATCTTCTCGGAGGCAGGCGAACACATGAACCTCAACAGCGGGTACGGCGTGAAAGCCAAGAACGCGAATGGCTCGTGGACATATACGCCTCTCCGCACATCGTCCACGTGGCTGAGTATCGTCTATGGCGGTAAGGTAGGGGCACAGGAAGACAAACACCCGCAGAAACTACAGGGTATTCTCTTTGCCGGATATATTGAGAATCTCGGAACGAAAGAAGCGCTCTACGATGGTAACAATGACGGTCATCCGGATGACTTATATACGCCTCGCGCCAACAACATGAACCGGATGTGGCGTCTGTCGCCCACCCTGCTCTATACGGTAGGCAAATTCCAGTTAGGTCTGGAGTACGAGATCACCTCCGTGCAATACGGACAGGCCGGTACCACCGACCTGTACGGAATCGCCAAGACGAACCTGCACTGGGTAACCAACCATCGTGTGCAGCTGATGACGAAGTATAATTTCTAAATCGCTTCGTGCAAGATCTCGCTGACGGTAGGATGCGGGAAGACCACTTGTTGGAATTCCGCCGTGGTATAACCCATGCGCACCGCAAACGAAGCCGCAGCGATAAACTCCGAACACGGATTGCCGATAAGATGGACGCCAAGGATCGAATGGTTCTTGGCGTCTGTTATTACTTTGCACAGACCCGTTTCACCTTCGTTCTCCGCCATAAACCGCCCGGAGAAAGTCATCGGCAGTTTGTTCACTTCTACCGGAATGGACATCTCAGCCGCTTGCGATTCCGTGATACCTACCGACGCTATCTCGGGATTCGTATAAACGACCGACGGAATAGCATTGTAGGCGATGCGCTGCAGCGGGATCTGCTTCAACATACGACCTACCGCCACTTCTGCCTGACGGCTTGCTACATGCGCCAACATGATCTTGCCCGTGACATCGCCGCAGGCATAGACATTCGGCAGGTTGGTCTTGCAGAACTCATCGATGACGATTGCTCCGCGGTTCAATTCCAAATCATTCAGCGCCTCAAGGCCTTGCAGATTCGCACGACGACCTACGGAGACCAGTATCCGCTCCGCGGAAAATGATGGAATGTTGGATTGATCCGCTTCGCTTAATGATGAAACGAAGACCTCGTTGCCCTCGATCTTCTCCACTTTTGTGGAGGTGAGGATATTGATACCGGCTTTGCGGTATTTATCGAGAAGGATTTGTACCACTTCGGGATCAAGGTTCGGCAGGATGGTCGGCATGGCTTCGATGACCGTTACGGGCACACCGAGTTCGTGGTAAAGGGTTGCAAACTCCATGCCGATGACACCGCCACCGACGATGATGATCGATTTCGGCAGTTCAGCCGCAGCGAGAGCATCGGTACTGTCCC
Source organism: Bacteroidales bacterium UBA4295 (assembly GCA_002395805.1). Lineage (GTDB taxonomy): Bacteria > Bacteroidota > Bacteroidia > Bacteroidales > Paludibacteraceae > Colicola. Next base: position 9,227 of record DGVB01000026.1, read on the forward strand.
AGATAGCAGGATTGTCTTTGATACCGGGGATCGGCGGTACAAAGTTCGTTGAACCCGTACAGATCATCAGGTTCTCTGCCTCGTAGGTCACGTCGTTACACGAGATAAGGAATCCTTCTCCCTTCCCTTCAGGGAGGGGACGGGGGTAGGCTACTCCGTTGACGACCGTGCAATGCTCGTTATTGAGGCGGGCTTTGATACCTGCTACGAGTTTGCGGACGACGATAGTCTTGCGCTTCTGCATAGCCGCAAAATCGAACGCTACGTTCTCTGCCGTCACACCGTATTTCTGCGCGTGCGTAGCATTATAATACTGTTTCGCGCCGTAGAGAAGCGATTTGGTAGGAATACAACCTACATTGAGACACGTGCCGCCAAGGGCGTTTTGCTCAAAGAGGATCACATCTTTGCCTGCCTTAGAGGCTTTTTCAGCAGCCGTATATCCCGCAGGACCGCCGCCAATGATTGCTAAAAAATATTTCATATTTTGTTTTTTATTCGGATCTCAGGTGTGCTTTGCAAAACTATACTGTTAGCCGGAACATCTTGGGTTAACCAGATATTACCTCCGACTACCGTATCATGACCGATGGTGACGCGACCGAGGATAGAAGTATTGGAATAGACCGTGACATGGTCCTCCAAAATCGGGTGACGAGGGATGTCTATCGGTCGACCTTGGTCATCGTATTCGAAATTCTTCGCTCCAAGCGTCACACCTTGATATAAGACGACATGCGAACCGATGATAGCCGTTTCGCCAATGACGACGCCGGTACCATGGTCGATGCAGAAATACTCGCCTATCTGCGCGGCAGGGTGAATATCTATTCCGGTGCGGCTATGCGCCAGCTCGGTCAACATACGCGGAATACGCGGCACTCCGAGTTGGTACAACACATGGGCCGCGCGGTAATGAATCATCGCGTATTGCAGCGGGTAAGAAAGAATCACTTCGCCGCGATCTGTGACGGCAGGGTCATTATGCAGCACCGCATCCACATCGGTGTTAATAAGTCGTCTGATCTCGGGTATCTGCGCCCAGAACTCATCCGGCAGACAGAGATCGTCAGGGCGTGCCACCGCCGGATAATAGTCCGGGAAGATCTCTCCTTGCAGATACAAAACGAGTTGCTTTAATTGCGCTATACTAATAAATCCTTTGTACATAGTACATTGTTCCTTTGTACTTTATAAGACAGAGAGGTATCGTTCTCCGGTGTCGGGAAGAAGAACCACGATATTCTTGCCTTTGTATTCGGGTTGTCGGGTCAGTTGCAGCGCTGCAGCATAGGCTGCGCCGGACGAGATGCCGACGAGCAAGCCATGATCTGTGGCTAAAGAACGCGCCGCGGCAAAAGCCTCTTCGTCGGAAACAGTGAGAACGCGGTCAACATACGCCTGCTGGTAGGTCTCAGGGACGAAATTCGCACCGATACCCTGTATCTTATGCGGACCGGCATGACCTTCGGTCAGTACAGGAGACGAAGCGGGTTCGACGGCGATAACCTCGACGAGCATATTCTTTTCTTTCAACGCACGCCCTACTCCGCTCACCGTGCCGCCTGTACCTACACCGGCAATGAAGACATCCACTTGTCCGGCGGTATCCTCCCAAATCTCCTGACCCGTAGTAGCATAATGGATAGCAGGGTTGGCAGGGTTAGTAAACTGGCCTAAAATAACCGCATTCGGCGTCTCGGCGCACAGCTGTTCCGCTTTCGCGACAGCTCCTTTCATGCCTTCGCTCCCGGGCGTAAGAACGAGTTCCGCGCCATAAGCCGCCAGCAGATTTCTGCGCTCTACGGACATGGTCTCCGGCATCGTGAGAATCACGCGATAGCCTTTGAGCCGGCCGATCCATGCGAGTCCTACTCCGGTGTTGCCGGAAGTGGGTTCAATGATGGTAGCGCCCGAAGTCAACACACCGCTTTTCTCGGCGTCCTCAATCATCGCTAAAGCGGTACGGTCTTTGACCGAACCGCCGGGGTTGAAACGCTCCAATTTCAGTAACAAGCCCGGTTGTATCTCGAGCATCGGCGTGTGGCCGATCAAGTCCAATAAATTTCGTACTATCATTGTGGTCTTATCGGGGGTTTATCGGGGGTATATCGTATCCCACCCATACCTATAATATACAAAGTATATTATTCCGTGATTTTTAATTTATGCTTCTCAAATACATTCTTACCGCCTCGGCAATCATCTCGGAGCAAGGACGTTTTTCGTAATATTCCGGTGTTCTCGGCGCGGGTCGCGGGTCAACAGAGCCTTTCGGCGCCAAACCTAATAGTTCGGCGCAAATCAAACTACCGTATTTAGCTTTGAATTCACCCGCTAAGTGCTGCACGAACGCATAGTTCGCCATCTTGCCTTCGGAATCATGGGGTGTAGCAGAACCATTCTGCAATCCGGCAAGCATGAACATACCGTTTGCTGCGCCACAGGTCATACGCATACGCCCTGTACCGCCGCCGAAAGAGGCTGCCAGACGCAGGGCGAGCGATTCGTCCGTAATACCATATAAATCCGCGCAGGAAGCAAACACTGCCTGGGAACAATTGAAACCTTGTTTGAATAAATCCACGGCGCGAGCTGCCCGTGATTCGATCTCTTCGTGTGTCATCGTATTAGTCTTTGGGCTGCAAAGATACTGCTTTTTTATGACATACGCAAATTAAATCGGCTAAAATCTTATTTATTTGCAAAAACTCGTTTTTTGCGGATATAGAAAAGACCGCACGCCAAGATGAAATAGAAAGCAGAGAGAATCCATAGCGCAATCCACTCCGTGGCAGCGGAAGCTGCAAAACCATTGGTATGAAGGAGAGACGCGCCCATGGAATTGATATGGATAAATGCATGGGCTCCCCATGTATAGGGAATGAAATAGGAGAGGTATCTCCAAGCCGCAGGAATCATTTCTTTGGGCCATGAGATGCCTGCCATGAAGAGGAAAATCAGCGACGTAGAGATGAGTAAAACGAGTCCCGATTCACGGTTCCGGATGAATACCGAGACGCAGAGCGAGAAGAATATAATTGCCAGCAGGTAGGGGACTATCAGCAGCAGAATATCGTCGATTGCGCCTATGTGCGGGATTCCAAAGAGCCGCGGGAAGAAGCCCAGCAGGATTGCCGCCAAACCGAAATATATAAGGAAGCACGCGCCTGCGCGCCCGATGAGCGAAGTAAAAGTATAACTTTCTTCATTCTCTTCTCTGGCAGTTCCGCCGAGCATACAGATTCCGAAAAGGAGCGTCTGATGAAGGATGAGCATGAGTACCGCCGGAATGAGGAACGAGCCATATCCCCCCGTAGGCGTGAAAAGCGCTGTCTCCGAATAGGGTGCATCCTGGACAAGCGCCCAAGCGAACTCTTTGTCCATTCCCATCTGTTCGTAGCGGTCGATTTGGATATTACGCATGGACTCCAGCATGACCTGATTGCAGGAAAGATAGATCGCTTTCATATAGAGGAACGAGGACATATCGCAATAGAGCGAAATATGCGCCTTGCCGAGCGGATCTGCCAACTGACGCTCAAAATCGCGCGGGAAATAGATGATTCCATGCACTTTCTGATTCCTCAGAAGCTGCTCCGCTTCTGCCATGGAAGAGCAGGTATGCGTGAGTTTAATATCCGGCGAGGCGTTCCATCGATGGAGGAACGCGCGGCTCTGAGGCGAATTGCTCAAATCGACTACCGCTACCGGGACGTCGCATATTTGTTCATTCCAATAGAGCGCCTTGTAAATCAGCGGATATACAAGCGTTGCAACAATAAAAATGACCATCACACCCGGGTCCCGGAAGATGCGCTGAAGTTCCGTGACAAAGGATTTTACTATCGGATATTTATATTCGGACACGGCAGGGGAAATTAAAAATTAAAAATTATAAATTATTTCAAAGGATAATTCCAATACACCAACGCCCTATGAAGCCGCGGCGCGACGCAAAGGGAGGCGAGCATAAAGGCAGTGAGGGCAAGTGCATTCGGCAGGCTGTTTTCAACAGGTGCCGCCATGAGCGCTTCGTTGACATAGATGAGGTAATAGTGCCTCAGCGGCTCCAGATAAGAGAGCGCTTTGACGGGCGGCAGCATCGCCATCTGCGGGTATGTGAAACCGGACAGGGAGAAGCCCAACATGGAATAAAGCGCGCCGATTGAAAGGGCATCGCGGAGTGTGGGCAAGAGACCTATCATCGTGATTCCAAGCGCTTCCATCGCCAGGATGAAAAGCAGCAGACCGAACATCAGCCGTCCCGTGCTGCCATATACCGGAAAGCCGGCAAAACGATAGAGGATCAGATGACAACCGATGCCAAGGACAAGATAGATCAGCGTGTACGGAATGAGTTTTCCTATCATCGCGACGGTATAATTGCCTCCGGCGGCACGGAGCCAAGCATGCGACGTGCGGGCTTTGAGTTCAAAACCGATGGCGAAGATGGTGAGCATGAGACAGATCAGACCCAGAATACCCGGCAGGATCGTGCTGACCAGATAAATGGAATAATTGCCCCATGGATTCGCGACCATGTGCCCTTCGATAGCAAGCGGCTGGATACGGTGCATGATCACATCGTCCGTGAGTCCTTTCTTACGCAAGACCTCGCGCTGGAACGCGCCGGAGACCAGATTCGCCATCGTCAGCATCTGTTTGTAGGCCGTATTGCCTCCTACCGTATAGGCGTTCGTCACATAGAAATCTATTTGAGGACGTTTGAACGATACCAAATCGCGGTAAAAGCCTTCACGGATAACAAAAATGCCGTAGATTTTGCCCTTTTGCATCGCATCGCGGGCTTCTGGATAGGAATTGGTGATGAGTTGGATATCCACGGAAGGCGTGGCCTGCATCTCATGTATGAGCCGGCGGGAGATCGTCGTCTGGTCCAGATCGACCACCGCCATCGGCATTTTCTCCGCCGCCCCACCCTTCATGAGCGTCAGGAAGAAGAACGTGGACAGCAGCATAACGCCGACAGAGGCAAACAAATAGAGCGGCCGCGCGAACATCATCTTCAGTTCGCGAAGCAGCACACGCCATATGTTCTGGAAAATGATTTTCATTCTGCGACAAGAGCAGTCATACCCGGACGAAGATTAGGGATCGAGGTGGTCGGACGGCATTTGACATCAAACGTGCGGACGTCATAGCCTCCGTTCTGCTTGGTGGAACGCCATGTGGCGTAGGTTCCCATCGATTTGATATGGGTGACCGTAAGCGGATATTTGACGTTGTTTCCGAGCGCAGGGATGGTCACTTCAACAACACTTCCCATAGGGAAACGGGAGAGCATATCTTCGCGCACGGCGAAGGTGAACCACACGTCATTCAGATCGACGATGGACATCACCGGCGAGCCTTGTCCGACCAGTTCACCCACTTTTGGGAAGAGTTCGGAGACCTCGCCGTCGCAGGGCGAGAGGAGGTATTTCTCCGCCTCGGCAGCGGCTACTTCCTGCAGAATACCATCGACGCGTGCGACCTGCGCTTCCGCAGCCGCTTTGTCCTCTTCGCGCGCTCCAGCGAGTGCCATCTGGTATTGGCTGCGCGCCGCTTTGACGGTAGCTTCCGCGGCTTTGTATTGCGCCTCTACCTCATCGCGTTTCTGCGCGCTGACGACTCCTTTGTCATAGAGCCGCTGCACGCGCTCATAAGACTTGCGGTAGATCTCCTCGCCGGCTTTGGCTTTCTGGTAGAGCTCGTAGGCACCCTGTATCTGCTCATTCCGTGCTCCGTTCTTGGCTTTCTGGTTCACAGCTTCCGCCATCTCACGCGCAGCGAGTGCCTGCGCTTTCTTGGCTTCCACTTCGGGCGAATAGATCACTACGAGCGTATCGCCCTTCTTTACCAGTTCGCCTTCCTCATAGAAGTACATCTCAATACGCCCCGGCACCTTACCGGAGACGCGGTACTCCGCTGCCTCGGCTTCGCCCTGGATAAGCGTCTTCTCCGGCCGTAAAGCCAAAATACCCACGAGCGCAACAATAACGACTACTGTGAGGAGCGCGACCAGACCTAACAGCAGACTTCCTTCTTTCTGATGTTTCATAACTATAGTTTTCCTAAATATTTACGAAGTTGTGTTTCCGTTGTTTTGGCTTCCACCTCGGCGTCCACAAGGTCCGTAGCGGCAGCAAGCCACGCTGTCTGCGCCTGCATCAGTTCGGAGGCGGTGATCATGCCGGCATCATAAGACTCTTGCGCCATACGCAGCACTTCGGCTGCGTTGTTCTGGGTCAGGCGCGCGAGCGCGATCTTCTGCTGCGCTTCCGCCAGTTTCTGGTTCGCCTGCGTCGTCTGGAGCGTCAGTAACTCACGTGTCTCTTCGGTCTTGAGCGCAACCGCATTGGCAGCATGTTTGGCAGCTTTGTAGCGGAGGATGTCGTCTGCGTGCGCGATGGGCACGTTGACCACCACGCCGGCAGAGAAGAAACCCTTGCTATCCCATTGGTTGCTGAAGCCGTTTTCCACGTTAGGGTTGGAGTAGATGTATCCGGCAGAAGCGACGATATTCGGTTGCAAGCCGGCAGCCGCCAGCATAGCGTTCGACTTGGCAATCTTCTCCGCCTGCTGGAGCAGTTGTATCTCCGACCGCCCAGCCACAGAGGCTTCCGCATCCGTCGAATCGACAGGGAGCGAAGTCTCACTCAAGCCGCTTTCGTCTAACCGGAAAGCCGTACTCAGCGGCAGTCCGCATACCTGCGCGAGCGCCATATTGGAGAGCGTCAGACCGTTCTCCGCCTGCAGTTTCTTCACCTCCGCTTCGCCGCGTTTGGTAGTCACTTTGAGCAGGTCCGATTGCGTCACCAGACCTTCGTCCAATGCCTCCTTGACATCCGTCTCCAACTGACAAAGAAGTTTGTAGTACTGCTCCGCCAACTCTTTCTTTTTCGAGACGGACACCACGCGCCAGTACGCCTCGTCCACACCGTAGATGATATCATCGTGCTTGGACTCGGACTGAATAGTAGCAATCGTCTCTGATGCCTTGGCGATCTTGTACAGCTGGATCAGCCTGCCGCCTACGTAAATCGGCTGCGTCACACCCACATGCGCCACAAAAATCTGATGCATGTCAGGTGACAATTTGTCATACAACATCTTATAGCTGTCCGCAATAAACTGGCCCACATCGTCCGTGATGGTCAATGACGGCAGATCTTTCCACGCCCACGAAGCCGTTCCGTCCGGGTTGACCGTAGCCGTTCCGAAAGTGAATTCGGTGGTGTTGGAGAGCAGATGCACGTTCGCGCTGTTCCACATGTATGAAGCATTGGCAGTAATCTTCGGGAACATAGCCGCCAACGCCGCCTGACGGTTGTATTTAGCAGCCAGAAGCAACTCCTGTTGCGATTGCGACGATGCACCCTTTGAGAGCGCCAGATCGCGGCATTGCGGGAGCGTATAATAGGTGGTGTCAGCCGCAGAAAGAGCGCACGAAAAATGAAGAATAAAAACCGAAAGGACAAGCAGCCCTTTATTCAAAATCCGGTGTTTGGTATTGTTTGTCATACTATTTCGCTATATTTTAAGCCGCGTTATTGGCAACAAAAAGCATGCCATATACAACAATATGTGTTTTATTTTTCGATATTGTTATACCAACTTTCCAATTTCTCGTTGAACGCCCTGCGGTCGAGTGTCTGCGCCCAGATACGGAGGTCGTCCGTATGGTCCTCGAAATGCAAAGTGACCGTTCTCCGCCATTTCCATTTCTTGGGTTGGAGTTTGGACCAGCGGCTGGTCTCCAGCCCGCGCATTCTACAAAGGATCACGCGCACGCCTGCGGGCAGCTCGCGGCACACCTCATACGCCATCCGGCGGTTTCCGATTACCTCTTTGTCAATCGTTTTGACATGCCCCGAAGGATAGAAACAGATCTGTTTGCCGGAAGCGAGACTATCTATCGCAATACGGCTTAGTTGCGAAGCGGCAGCTACTCCTTCTTCGCGGCTCATGGCGCTTTTGTTGAGATCCGGCACTTCGATAGCGTCCCCCAGACGGAGAACACGCCCGTAAAGCCAGTGACGCATGAATAGTTCGTCCACCATCGGACTGATCGGCAGCCACCAAAGCTCGCTGAAAAGGATCAACGGGTCCATGTATGCCGTATGGTTCGGCAGAACGAGGTGGACGGACTTGTCGCGAAGCAGTTCCTCGCCCTCAACTCGCACATCGTAATGCCAATGCAAAAAGAATTTAATTATTTTGCCAAGAGTAAATCTGTTCATAATTCTTTAATTAACTTCATTAGCGACGCACCGCCTCGTCTGTCGAAGAAGAGGGCATCTATGCCTGCTGCCTGTGCGCCGAGGATGTCTGTCGTCATGCTGTCTCCGATCATCAGTACTTCATTGGGCTGCAAGCCGCAGCGGCGGAGCGCTTCTTGGAAGAAACGGATGTCGGGTTTGTCATAGCCGATATCCATGGAGATGAAGGTATCTTCAAAATACGGCAGGATGCCTGCATGTTCGAGACGCGAGCGCTGCAAATGGCCAAAACTATTGGAAGCCGCAAAGAGGCGATAGCCTTTGTTTTTCAAGAGTTCAAGCATCTCTTTCGCTTCCGGCACCAGCGTGTGGGTCGTACCCCATGCTGCACGAAAAGCATGTTTGAAGGAATCTACCCGGGCAGAGAGTTCCACCTCACTCACCCGCTCATTCTCTAATTCATTCATCCGCGCTATAAACTCCTGCGGGTAAAGGTCCATCACTTCGGCAATCGTATATTTGCCATGCTTGGCCTCCGCAAAAAGGCGTCCGGCGATATCGAAGAAGAGTTGGAAATACTCCGGATGCTCCGGCATAGCCGCATCGTAGGCCTCCCGACAGCAAGGAATGTAATCGAGAAGCGTATCGTCAATATCAATAAAAATCGCCTTATATGTCACTTTTTTGCCAAAATATTTGGTCAATTCAAAAAAAAGCAGTAATTTTGCACGCTTTTTTCGCAGAAGCGGGTAGTAGTTCAGCCCGGTTAGAATGCCTGCTTTGGGAGCAGGAGGTCGTGAGTTCGAATCTCGCCTACCCGACTAAATCGAGTGCAAAGTTACACAAAAAAAATGACATACGCAAGCGCATATGTCATTTTTCGTATTTACAGGTGTACCATCTCTCCCTTTTCCGGTACTTCTATGCCTCTGAATCCGGCCTCATAAAGATGGTCTTTGTATGTCTCGGCAGATTCTTTCTCTCCATGTACCACAAAGACGCGTCGTACACCTTCCACCTGCAGCGAGCGGGTGAGATATTCTATCATTTCCTTCCAGTCTCCATGGCCGGAGAATCCTTCCAGTTTGGTGATCTGCGCTTTGATCTTGCGATCCATGCCGAAGATAGAGATCCATTGCAGACCGGGTTCCTGTATTCTCGCGCCGAGCGTGGTAGGCGCACAATAGCCGATGATTAGAATCGTACAGCGCGGGTCGGAGATATGGTTCGCTACGTGGTGTTTGATACGACCCGCCTCCAACATACCGGAAGCGGAGATGATGATAGCGGGTTTGTCATCGTCGTTCAACCTCTTGGATTCACGCACATCGGTGATATACCGAAGGGTATTGAATCCGAACGGGTCGTCGTCATACCGCAGCGTGTCCCGCACTTCATCCGAGAGGTACTGCGGGTACATACGGAAGATATGCGTAGCATTCGTCGAGAGCGGCGAGTCCACATAAACAGGGATCTTAGGCAAGTGTCCCTCGTTGTAGAGCTTGTTCAGCACATAGACGATCTCCTGGGTTCGTCCGACAGAGAAAGAAGGAATAAGCAGCTTGCCGCCGCGGTATTCGCAGGTATCTTTGACTATACCGAGCAACTCGTGTTCGGTCACTTCCTGCTCCTCATGCAGGCGGTCGCCGTAGGTAGATTCGCAGATCAAATAATCGCATTGTGGGAAAAGCATCGGAGCCGGTAATATATGGCTTTGTTTACGACCTATATCCCCTGTATAAGTAACACGTTTCCAACGCTTTGGGGCCTCTTCTCGGTCCTCCCCTGAAGGGAAGGATGATAATTCCTTCTCATAAATCTCCAGCGAGCAAATGGCGGAGCCGAGCATGTGACCGGAGTTGGTGAAGGTCAGCAACACATCATCGAAGATGCGAAAACGACGGTCGTAGTCATAGCAGACGAAATGCTTCATCACCTGATCAACCTCATGCTGGGTATAAAGCGGCTCCAGGAAATAGTTCTTCCCTTTCTCTTTATGCGGGTGCTGGCGGTCGATCTTCTTATTATAGGTGCGCACATCCTGTTCCTGGATAAATGCCGTGTCGGCGAGCATCAACGCACACAGATCGCGCGTAGCGTGGGTACAATAGATATCGCCGCGAAAACCCTTCTTATACACATACGGGATGAGGCCGGAATGGTCAATATGCGCATGGGAAAGCACGATACAATCAATAGAAGCGGGATCGAATCCCAGATCTCTGTTGTCTGCGTCTGTCTCCGCGCCTTTACCCTGGTACATGCCGCAATCCAGAAGAATAGTGTGACCCGAATCAGTGGTAATCAGATGTTTGCTGCCGGTCACTTCGCGCGCCGCGCCTAAGAACTGTATTTTCATGGTTTTTGCAATTTATGCTGCAAAGTTACAACAAAAATTGCATATACGCAAATTATTATTGAATAATTTTACTACTTTACTTGCATATTCCGGAAAAAAGTAGTAAATTTGCACGCAAATTTTGATTGATATAATGATGATGAATGACATTTTTGATTTGAGCGGACGGGTGGCACTGGTCACCGGCTGCTCCGGAGGATTAGGCGTGCAGATGGCGAAAGCCCTTGCAGCCAGAGGTAGCAAACTGGTTATTATCGCACGGCGGTACGAGAAACTGGTAGAGGTTAAAAACGAAATCGAAAAAGCCTTCGGCGTTGAGGTATTGCCGATCCAATGCGACATTACAAACACCGAAGCGGTGGAGAAAATGGTGGATGAAGCAGTTGCTCATTTCGGCAAGATCGATATTGTGGTCAACAATGCCGGCACAGGAGCCGTGGCACCAGCGGAGGACATCACCGATGCGCAGTTTGAGAACGAGATGCAGATTGACCTTTTCGGTTCGTTCCGCGTTGCGCGCGCAGTAGCGAAGAAAACCATGATCCCGAATAACTACGGACGTATCATCAATATCGCGTCCATGTACGGTCTGGTGGGCAACAAAATCGCGCCCGCTTCGCCGTATCACGCAGCCAAAGGCGGTGTGGTCAATATGACCCGTGCGCTCGCGGCAGAATGGGGCAAATATGGTATTACCGTCAATGCCATCTGTCCGGGATATTTCATAACTCCGCTGACCAAAGAGACGCTGGAGAGTGACTATTTTGCCAACTATGCCAAGACCGTCATTCCGATGGAGCGCTACGGTCATGAGGGCGAACTGGACAGCGCCGTTTGTTTCCTCGCAGCAGACGCTTCGCGCTATGTCACCGGAGTTGCGCTGCCCGTGGACGGAGGATACACGTGCGTATAAAGATTTGAAGATTGAAGATTAAAAGATGTGAAGATTGATAAATGAAATACTGGAAGATTTTTATTATGGCAGCCGTGACAATCCTTGGCGCGAGTTGCGCGAAAGAGAATACAGCGGAGCAGAAAGCCCCCGTCACCAAACCGCAGATCACCATCGAAGGCGGACGGCTCACCCCTGAAGGGCTGTGGGCGATGGGACGTATCGGGTCTGTCAAAAGCGACATTGAGACAGGTCTGCTCGCGTACACCGTAAGTTATTATTCCGTAGAGGAGAACCGCTCTACGACCTGGATCCGGATTGTGAATCCGTACGAGGAGCCTACCCCCGACCCCTCCCTGAAAGGAGGGGAGCAAGGTATAACCGTTGTGGATGAATTTGTAGGTTCAGAGCCGGCTTGGTTCGGCAACAGCGGTGCGCTGGCTTACCTCAAAGGCGGCAAACTCTATATCCGCCGCGACAAAGAGGAAGTGGAGGTAACAGGAGCAGAAGACATCGAGGGTTTCCTGCTCTCCCCGATGCGGGACAAGATCATTCTGGTCAAGCAAGTCAAGACCGTTCCTTCGACCGCCGACAAATATCCGGACCTGCCGCTGGCTACAGGTCATATCCACGAGGATCTGATGTACAAACACTGGGACGAGTGGACAGAGACCGCGCCGCAGCCGTTTGTGTATGAACTGCAGACCGAGTACTACGGCGAGGGCGAACGCATGAAGTCCGCCAAACTTGGCGAAGGCTATAATATCTTGGAAGGCACCGCTTTCGAGAGTCCGATGAAGCCTTTCGGAGGTATCGAGCAGTTAGCATGGAACCCGAACAACGAAGAAATCGCATACACCTGCCGCAAGAAGACCGGACTGGACTACGCCGTTTCAACCAACAGCGACATATACCTATATGATTTGCGTACGCGCACGCACAAGAACATCACAGAGGACAACAAGGGTTATGACACAAATCCTTCTTATTCGCCGGATGGCAAATGGATAGCATGGCAGTCCATGGAGCGCGACGGATACGAGAGCGATGAGAACCGGCTGATGGTGATGAGTTTTGAGACCAGCGAGAAGCGTTTCCTGAGCCGCGCAATGGACACAAACGTTGATGAGTACCAGTGGCTTGATGACACCTCACTCGTCTTCACCGCTTGCAAGCACGCTACCGTTCAGCTCTACCGCGTTACCTTGGACGGCTGGACCACCAAACTGACGGACGGTCAATGGGATCTGGGTCTGGGTGATGTGACGGATTACCAGGCTTATTTGCTGGGTCACTCCATGCGTCAGGCGAATGAGATTTACCATCTCGACATCCGCGAATGGCTGCGCAAAGACCATGAGCAGTACGCCCATACGGAAATCTATTACGAGCAACCGTTCGACACCTACAACCAGCCGCTGGAACAGCTGACCCACGAGAACGACAATATCTACAACCAGATCGAGCGCTCGACGGTTGTACCGCGCTGGCAGAAAACGACGGACGGAAAAGACATGCTGACTTGGATTATCTATCCGCCGCATTTCGATCCGGCGAAGAAATATCCGACAATCCTCTATTGCGAAGGTGGTCCGCAGAGTCCGGTTTCCCAGTTCTGGTCCTTCCGCTGGAACTTCATGATGATGTCCGCCGGCGACTATATTATTGTGGCCCCCAACCGCCGCGGCCTGCCGGGCTTCGGCAAGGCGTGGAACGAAGAGATCTCCGGCGACTACGGAGGCCAGTGTATGAAAGACTATTTCACCGCTATAGACGAGTTCTGCAAAGAGCCGTATGTGGACAAAGACCACTTGGGTTGCGTGGGTGCTTCTTTCGGCGGTTTCAGCGTCTATTGGATAGCAGGGCACCACGACGGTCGGTTCAAAGCGTTTATCGCCCATGACGGTATCTTCAATCTGGAGATGCAATATCTGGAGACCGAGGAGAAATGGTTCGCCAATTGGGATATGGGCGGCGCATACTGGGAGAAAGACAACAAGATTGCGCAGCGCACCTTTGCCAACAGCCCCCATAAGTTTGTAGATAAATGGGACACGCCGATTCTATGTATCCACGGCGAGAAAGACTACCGCATCCTGGCGAATCAGGCCATGGCTGCCTTCGATGCCGCCAAGATGCGCGGTGTGCCGGCTAAGTTGCTGATCTTCCCGGACGAGAACCACTGGGTTTTGAAGCCCCAAAACGGCATTCTATGGCAGCGTGAGTTCCGCGGATGGCTAGACAGATGGCTGAAGGAATAGTTGAGTGTTTAGAGGTTAGAGGTTAGAGGTTAGAGGTTAGAGATGAAATACAATTACGAATACGAGATCAAGTACCAGGAGGTGGACGGAGAGAAAAAGCTTCGTCTCTTTAACCTGGAGAACTACCTGCTGGAAGTAGCAGGAACGGTGGCAGACGATTTGGGATTCGGCATTGCGGCATTGCATCCGCGGGGGCTGACATGGATCCTGACGCGGTTAAGCGTAGAGATGTATGAACTGCCGACACACTGCCAGAAAGTGCGGTTCGAGACCTGGATCGAATCCAACGCACACATGCTGAGCACCCGTAATTTTAGGATATATGCAAAGCCGTCAGCGGTCAGCTCTCAGCCGTCAGACGCCAACAATCAGACCTCAGATGAATGGATATTAATCGGTGTTTGCAAGTCCGTATGGGCGGTGCTGGATCTGGAGAAACGCGAGATTGTCAATATCTTCGACGACCCGATGTTTGAGGGCTGCGTGGACGGCGAAGTGATCGAGATGCCGCGCGTGCGCATGACCACGATCCCTGAACCCACCGGCTGCGAGGTGCACAAAGTGGTGTATTCCGATATCGACTACAACGGGCATTGCAACTCCTGCCGCTATCTGCAGGCGATGACCGACGCCTATCTGCCTGATTACTACGGCAAGAAGGTACGGCTGGACATCAATTATTCGAAAGAGGCCATGTTAGGCGAGACGCTGCAGACCTACTATCTGGTCACCGAGGAAGGCGTGCAGTACCAGCAGAAGAACGAAGCCGGAGAGACCTCTTGCTCCGCCAAAATAACAATACAATAACCCCACCCGACCTCCCCTCAAGGGAGGAGAAAAAGATTCAAGATTATGGATTCTTCAGAAAGTAACAATACCCTATTAAAGCGCCCGACAGAGTTGGAATGCGACGTCGTTCGGTTTCAAAACCAGAAAGATAAATGGATCGCTTTTGTCGGTCTGAAAGACGGCCGTCCGTATGAGATATTCACCGGTCTGGCGGACGACGAGATGGGTATCGCGTTACCCAAGAGCGTGACGAAAGGCAAGATCATCAAAGTGGTCAAAGAGGATGGCACGAAGCGCTATGACTTCCAGTTTGTCAACACCCGCGGGTTCAAGACCACCGTTGAGGGTTTGAGTTACAAGTTCGACCGCGAGTTCTGGAACTATGCACGCCTCATCTCCGGTGTACTGCGATACGGCATGCCGATCGACCAGGTGGTCCACATGATCAGCGGTCTGCAGATGGACCAGGACTCGATCAATAACTGGACTACCGGCGTAGCCCGTGTGCTCAAACGCTACATCCCGGGAGCAACAATTGAGGAGGATGTGGAGAATTAGGATTCAGGGATCGCAACGGAAATAAATGAAAGAGAGTGTGCCAATGAGACACACTCTCTTTTTCATTACTTTTCTGCTTTAGGAGCAGGTTCCTCTGTGTGCTGCAGGCGGTTTCCTTTGGTGTCAAAGAACCGCATCTCGAGCATTCCTACGGACTGATTTTCCAGAATCTTCACGCCGTATTTATGCTGCCACTGCGTTTTCAGGGATGCGAGCCATCCCTTGCTGATATACGCATATACATAGGGGTGCAGATGCAGTTTCAAGCCGCTGCCATAGTGTGAAGACATATGCGCGCAGGCTTCCTCGATCTGGTCGGTAAAGAGAATGGAAGATTGAATCTTACCTTTGCCGCCGCATGTGGGACACACCTCCGTCACATCCACCTCCACGGCAGGACGCACGCGCTGACGTGTGATCTGCATGAGTCCGAATTTGCTCAGAGGCAGCACATTGTGTTTCGCGCGGTCGCGTTCCATTAACTTGCGCACATACTCATACAACTGCTGCTGGTGGCCTTTGTCATCCATGTCGATGAAATCAACGATGATGATGCCGCCTATATCGCGCAAACGAAGTTGGTGAACCAGCTCGTCCGCTGCCAGCATATTGAACTGGAAGGCGTTCTGCTCCTGGTCCTCGAATAGTTTCTTGCTGCCGGAGTTGACATCAATGGAGAACAGTGCTTCGGTTCTGTCTATGATGAGGTAGCCCCCATGCTTGAAACCGACCGTTCTGCCGAGCCCCACCTTCATCTGGCGGGTGATGTCGAATTGGTCGAAGATAGGTTTGTCGCCTTTGTAGAATTTGACGATCTTCTTGCTCTCGGGCGCTATCAGCCCCAGATAATTGCTGACCTCCTCGAATATCTCGCGGTCATTAATCTGGATGGAAGTGAAATCGGGGCTGAGCACATCGCGGATTATACCGAGAGTACGGCCCATCTCTTCGCTCACAAGGCTTACCGGCTCTTTCTGCTGGAGCGTCTTGACGGTCTGCGTCCAGCGATCCAATAAGAGGCGTAGTTCATTGTCGAGTTCGGCGGCACGTTTATCTTCTGCTACAGTGCGAATAATGATGCCGAAGCCCGTAGGCTTGATAGAGAGCATCAGTTGTTTGAGACGTTGGCGTTCTGCCTCACGTTTAATTTTCTGGCTTACCATGACGCCGTCGGCGAAGGGGATCAGGACGATATTTCTTCCCGCGATGGAGATCTCGGCGGTCAGACGCGGTCCTTTGGTGTTGATCGGCTCCTTGGAGACCTGCACGAGAATAGGATCGCCTACCTTGAGTACGTCGGCTATCTGTCCTTCTTTGCCTACCTCGGCTTGACGCGGTGTCTTGGTGATCACCGGCACACGGCGTCTGTCCGAAACGGCTTTGGTAACATAACTCTGCAGCGTTCGAAACTGAGAACCCAAATCCAAATAGTGCAGAAAAGCTTCTTTCTCATGACCTACATCCACGAATACCGCATTGAGCGCCGGCATCACTTTCTTGACGCGACCGTAATAGATATTGCCTACCGCGAAGTTGTCTTCGTTCCGCTTCTCGCGGGCCACTTCTTGCAGGCGGTCGTCTTCTGTCAGCGCGATAGCGATTTCTTGCGGCTGTACGTCCACAATTAATTCGCTTTTCATATTTGTTGAGTTTTTAATAAAATAAAAGCCTTGTGGCAAACCGACCCACACTTGGGTCCGTTTAGCGCCACAAAGCTAAATGACGATCGTCAATTACTTATGTTTATGACGATTCTTGCGCAGACGTTTTTTACGTTTGTGCGTAGACATCTTGTGTCTCTTATGCTTCTTTCCGTTTGGCATAATTGTTTGAATTAAAATGTTAGTATACTAATTGTTATTTATTTTCCCGGTACGTTGTGTACTTGCTCTTTGAATTCGTCAGCCGGCTTGAAGAAAGGAATGGTATGCTCCGGTACATCTACCGATGTTTTAGCGCGTATATTACGAGCCACTTTCGCCTTGCGCGTTTTCAATATAAAACTACCAAAGCCGCGCAGATAGACGTTCTCGCCTTTCTCCATCGACCCCTTAATGCCATTCATCATACTCTCTACTATCAGAGAGATGGTACGTTTGTCATAACCGGTGCTGATTGCAATCTCGTTTATTAATTCTGCTTTTGTCATATCATTGTATGTTATATTGTTTCCTAATTTCGTATATCAAAACCAAAACGCTCGGTGACTATTTTCTCGGTACAGAGTACCTCCGGCGAAAAAATCGTGCAAAATTACTCTTTTTTTTTTATATGTGCAAATTTTTTTGTATTTTTGTACCCGATTTTTAAAAATAGACACGTTTTTTGTCAATTTTTATGCCTAATACGCTAATATATAGCCGTTTATATGAGTGGTATGAGATCAACCGCCGCTCTCTCCCTTGGCGGGAGACGGAGGACCCCTATGCCATCTGGCTCAGCGAAATCATCCTCCAGCAGACCCGAGTGCTGCAGGGGCTGGACTACTACCGCCGGTTTTTGAACCGCTGGCCTACGGTCGAGCTGTTAGCCGCAGCCGATGAAGCGGAAGTACTGCGCGAATGGCAGGGTCTGGGGTATTACTCCAGGGCACGAAACCTGCATAAAGCGGCGCAGATGATAGTAGAAAGACAAAAGTCGAAAGTCGAAAGCCAAGAGATACCTGCCTATCATTTTCCGCAGACTTTCGAAGAGATACGTGCTTTGCCCGGGGTAGGAGAATACACAGCGGGAGCGATTGCTTCGTTTGCCTACAACCTGCCCTACCCTGCCATGGACGGCAATGTCTATCGCGTTGTGGCGCGGCTGCTGGACATAGACGAACCCTTCGACACCGCGGCGGGCAAGAAACTGTTTCACAAGAAGATAGAGGAACTACTGGATAGAGACAACCCGCGGCTTTTCAACTCCGCTATCATGGAGTTCGGAGCCCTTTACTGCACGCCGACGCTGAGCGAAGAGACCTGCTCCGAGTGTCCGCTTGCGGATTTCTGTCTGGCGCATGCTCATGGCACGGCCTCGCTGCTCCCCGTCCGCAAACCGCGACCGAAAGTACGCGACCGGTGGTTCGACTACCATATTTACCTGGCAACCTCTCCCCTGAGTTCTACGGACAGCCATTGGCAGTCCGATCGAGCAGAGCTCTTCACCCCTCAAGGGAGGGAGACAGATTCACTCATAATGACCCTCATCCGGCGGCGGGAGAATCCGAAGGACATATGGTATCATCTCTATGAGTTTCCCTGCGAGGAGCTCATGAGTCCTACAGGCGAAGCCGATCCTACAGCGAAGCGGTCTTACAGCGAAGCGGTCTGCGAATTCACGCATGTACTTTCGCACCAACGCATCCACGCGCGGTTTATAGTACATAAGGTACAAAAAATGCCGGAGATACCCGGCACTTTGCTCATTCACTGGGAGGAGCTCAATGATTTTGCCCTTTCCCGATTAACGCTGCGAGCGCTTGATACACTGCTACCTTCTCTTCCGCGGTAAAGCCGTCTCCTTCTTTCGTACTTGGTACTTGTTTACTTAGTACTTCTATTTGATGCTCCATCACCGCTTGATCCCCGCGCTGCGCAGGACCTGTCTGTGCGTCGGCGGGCTTCATCTTATGCACCTTGGCGGCGGTGTTGTCGATCAGCGGCAGAAGCGCTTCGAACGGGATCTGCGTGTCTTGTAATATATCCGCGGCGATACGGTACATCAGATTCGTGTAATTATTGGCAAAAACGCCGGCTATATGCAGCCGCTCGCGGTCATGCTGGTTCGCTTCGTAGATGCGGCTCGTAAGGGTCTGCGCCAGCGAATAGATCGCCGCGATGTCGTCTATGTTACGACCCGATATGAAGCAGGGAATGCCGCTCCATTCGTCTATCAGCACCTCGCGGCTGAAACTCTGGAAGAAATACAGAATGCCCGAGTGCGGTTTGTCTTCGCCGAACACCTCTATCGGCATCGTGCCGGACGTATGCAGGTGCAGCGCCTTCGGCGCATGGATCTTGCTCACCACCTCCCGCAGCGCCTGATCCGCGATAGCGTAGATATACACGTCAAAACCATTTACCATTTGGTCATTTACCATTTGGTCATTTGCTGTCAGCGGTCTGGCATGTATGAGTTCGGTCTTGATTCCTTTGAGGGTGAAAGCATGGTGGAGGTTCGTCCCCACGCTCCCCGCGCCTAAAATAACTATTCTCATCCCTTAATTGTGCATTGTGAATTGTGCATTGTGAATTCTTTATAGAATTCAGCAACCGCGATAATTCCTTTTTCCCAGACCTCCAGGTCCATGGATTCGTTCGGCGAATGGATGGCGTTCTGCTCCAGACCGAAGCCCATGAGAATGGTCTTGCAGCCGAGGATCTGCTCAAAGGCGGCGATGATAGGGATAGACCCGCCTCTTCGTGCCGCTAACGGACGCTTGCCGAAGGCAACCTCGAATCCTTTCTCCGCGGCTTTGTAAGCAGGAATGTCTATCGGACAAACATACCCCTGCCCGCCGTGCATCGGCGTCACCTGCACACGCACACCTCTTGGCGCGAGGGTTCCGATATAGTCTATGAACGCCTGTGAGATCTTCTCATGATCCTGGTTCGCCACCAGCCGGCAGGACACTTTCGCGAAAGCCTTGCCCGGCAGCACGGTCTTCGAGCCCTCACCCGTATATCCGCCCCAGATGCCGCATATGTCGAACGAAGGACGGCAGGAGTTGCGTTCGAGCGTCGAATATCCCTTTTCGCCGAACACGTCGTCCACATCGATAGCTTTGTTGTAGGCTTCCTGCGAGAAAGGTATCTGCGCTATCATCGCCCGTTCCTCTTCGGGGATCGGCAGCACATCGTCGTAGAAACCCGGGATGGTGATTTTGCCGTCTTTGTCCACTATCTTCGCCAGCATCTCGCAAAGGGCGTTCACGGGGTTCTTCACCGCTCCGCCGAAATGTCCCGAGTGCAGGTCTCTGTTCGGACCATCCACTTCGATCTGCCAGTAGGCCAGACCGCGCAGACCGGTGGTGATAGAGGGTGTCTCTTTGCCGATCATGGAGGTGTCGGAGACCAGGATAATATCGGCTTTGAGGAGGTCTTTGTGTTCCTCCAAGAAGGCTTCGAGACTCGGCGAACCGATCTCTTCTTCGCCCTCGAAGATGAACTTGACGTTGCATCGGAGTTGCCCTGTTTTGACCATGTATTCAAAGGCCTTCGCCTGAATCATCGCCTGCCCTTTGTCATCATCTGCACCGCGTGCATAAAGCCGCCCGTCGCGGATCTGAGGCTCCCAAGGATCGGATCTCCACTGCTCCACCGGCTCCACCGGCATCACATCGTAATGCGCATAGACGAGGACGGTAGGAAAGCCTACCCCCTGCCCCTCCCTAAAGGGAGGGGTGTACTCCGCATAGACGAAGGGGTTGCCTTCTCCCCCTTTAGGGGGCCGGGGGGCTAATACTTCCGCTTTCTGGCAGCCGGCTTCGAGCAGCAACTCTCTCCACCGCTCGGCGCAGCGAACCATGTCCGCTTTGTGTTCCGCTTGACAGCTCACACTCGGTATCCGAATGAGACTTGCCCACTCTTCCATAAACCGCGCTCTATGCGCGCTGATGTAGTCCTGAATAGTCATAACTCAACCATTTAGCGATTGCAAAATTACTGCTTTTTTTTGAAATATGCAAATTTATTTTTATTCGGGGAAATCTACAAAAAGTGTATATATACATAGTATATATACAGTAAGAGTGCATAAAATGCAAAAAAATCGCAGTTATCCTATGGGTATCTTATGGTTATCCTATGGGTATCCTATGGTAAAATCACGTTCACCATAGGATAACTCCCCTTTCCGTCTAGGTTTTCCCCGCTTAACGGGGACAACCTCACCTATGGTAAAATCACGTTTTTTTCCTGCAAACAGAGTCCCCCAATAATTAGAGAGTAGCGAGGTATTCTTTGTATTCGCGGGGAGTGCGTCCTGTCCAATGTTTGAAGGCATTAGTGAAGTTGCTTTGCTCGCTAAAACCAACCCGCTCGGCGAGTTCCTGGAAGGATAGAGATGGTTCGGATTTCATGATTCGCTGGGATTCCAGAATGCGAAGACGATTGATGAAAGAGTTGAAGTTCATTCCCTCTTCCTGATTGATGGCATTGCTAAGAACGGTACGGCTGACACATAGTTCGTGCGCCATCTGCTCCAAAGTAATACTCCGGCGGAGGTATAGTTGTTGATTCAGTATAGTTTCCCTCATTTTCTCCCATCGCTCGCTTCTGTTACTGCTTTTTCCCGGGATGCCGGCATCGGCATGGTAGTCGTAGAGAACCGGTTTCATCTGGATGAAGAGCGAAGGGTACAACATAAAGAGTATACCCACGACGATATACAAGACCATGATGGTGATATTGAGAATAGCGGAGAGTGTAGGATTGAGGCTAGAAGTGATGCCGAGCGTGACAAGTCCGATACAGATGACAAAAGAGAAGCTGACACGGATCATATGGACATTGATCATCTTGTCCTCTGCGAAGAAATCCGCCGCCAGAGTTTGCCATCTCTTGCTCTCACAGACGAAACGCCAAGCGAAATAGAGACATAGCGCGACATACTGCGTCATCCATAGAATGCGGATCCACACTTCGGGTTCGCGAATAAATCGGAACGGAGCGTCGTGGGTCGTAAGCGGTATATGCGGGAAGAAAAGGCGGATGATGCCATAGAGGCAGAGACAGACAATCAGCGGCGTGAAATGGAGCATCACATAGCGGTTAGTCACACGACGCGGGTTAATAAGGTTGATATGCGAGAGCGCGAGCAGGCACGCCTGTACGTTAGCCATAAAAAGGAATACCGGGTGCATCAGTTCGAGTGTGAGTCGTCCTTTGACGAGACAATAGACGGCCAGCGCTACATAAGAGAGCGAAATCATCCACCGTGAGAGACGATATCCATGCAAGCGCGCATCGTCCCGCGGCATCGGTACAGCAACCATAAGGACCGCCATGACCATCAGTACTGCGAACAATATGTAAAACGAATAGGTAAACACGCTTCAAAAACGAGTGCAAAGGTACAACAAAAATTGCACATATGCAAATTTTTGTACGATTTCATAAGTGAAATGTACCTTTTGATAAGTGATTAATGACAAAAAAGCAGTACCTTTGTGGCGTGATTTAAAAGAAACTTTTAACCATATAAAATATATCGTTATGAAAAAGATTTTTGCTTTAGCCTTCGTGGCGGCTGTATCTATTGTTTTTGGTGCGTGCGACGGGAATGCGCCGAGTCAACCCAATGTGTTTATTTCTATTGCTGACAACGGCAAGCATCAAGGTTTCTATTTGATGTATTTGTCGTATGTCTCTATCGGCGACAACGGACTTTCAGGAAAGAATATTTTGGGAGAGCGAAAGGGTACGTTAGAGTTCAAAGGCATGACGTATGAGTGCTGGAGTATTCCAAAAAGGAAATGCGATTTGTATTTCGAATATTATCAAGGCGAAGGATGGTCGCCGAAGAAGGACAATGAGCGCAAGACCATCAATCTCAAAGATAACGAATGGGTACGTATCTCTTGGGATTTGGCGGAGAGTTATGCTACACAGCCGGGTATACTCCAAGGCTCCGGCACAATGTATTGATTAAAATTATACAGTTATGAAAAAGTTCTTGCTTTTGTTGGCGGCGGCGGGGATGATGATAGCTTGCGGGGGAGGCAACGAACCGACCGTAAAGAGTGCGACTGCGAAAGTGACGTCGGAAGGCGGAGAGTATACGCTGAGCAACGGCGTGACGCTGATCGTACCGAGCGGTGCTGTAAGCGGGACAACAGAGGTCAAAGTGGACTATCTGGAGTACCCGGATGAGAGTACCGGCACGCTGCCGAACGATATACAGGGCATGGTGCGTTTCGAGCCGGAAGGACTGGTTTTTGACCGTCCGATACAGGTGAAGATGCCGCTTAACCAGCCTGCGCAGGGCAAGACGGATATCATCTATTGGTCTGCCGGAGACGAACGATGGTATATCACCGACCGCGGCGAGACAGCCGGCGGAGAAGTGACATTCTACGTGGATCATTTCAGCAGCTATGCCTCGATAGGAGGCGGATGGAGCGATATATTCAGCACAATGGATACGTATGTCGGCGGGTCGGATAACGAAGAAGCAATCTCGAATGCCGTGAAGCGATTCCTGGAGCAAGAGTTATGGGAAGAGATGGGCATGAAAGACTTGCATTTTGCGGCGCACACGAGTGCCGGAAACTCCTGCGCAAAGGCCTGCGGCCTGTACGGTTTCTGGTCGAGCGAACAAGGCGGAAAGACGCGGCAAGGAGGAGGTGTCGTCAAGGAGAAAAGTAAGCATAACCTCGTTTCTACCATAGCGATGTCGAGCAGTCAGATGACAAGTCATCTGCAGAGCGAGACACAGATAGCGGCAGACCGGATCATCGAGATTTACGGCGAGCCGTGCGCGACAGAGTTAACCGGTTCGGCCAGCCCTGCGACGGTAGAGAAAGGCAAGAAAACGACCGTGACGATCAAAGCGCATTGCGATGGATCGCCGCTGGCCGACCAGCTGATACAGATATCCTGCTCGCCCGAACTATCCTGCGGTACGGTGAACAAGAAAACCGACAGCAACGGCGAGATAGAGATCTCCGTCAAAGGAGAGGAAGAAGGTACAGGTATCGTCTATGCCAAAGCCGTGAGCACCATCGACCCGGAGATAGAGACCGAAATCCAGATCCCCGTCAAAGTAGGTGACGGCGACAACTGGCGAATTACTTTAGATATGCATATAAAATGTACCTCTTCGTTTATAGAAAGTAATACCGAAGGTATCTACACCGAAGACTATAAGGTTGAAGGCAGCGATCAGTCGATTGAATACGGCTTTACGGAAGTGATAGACATAACCATCGGCGCACCGCAGAAATTCGACCAATATATATACAGCCAAATATCCGGAAAGGCGTCCGTTACTAACCATCGTGACGAGTATAAGTGTGATCTTCCTACTTTCAGGCAGAGCGGCAAAGTTACAATCATGGATATTGTTTCCACTGCCAGTATGTCGCAGACCTTATCCGCTTCGCCGGAATTCCAGGACTTCAAAGATATTCCAATAGTCGGCACTTATTCTTCGGGGGAAGGTAAGACTATGTTCGCTTTCTTTGTTGGCTACAGCGATCTGGATGCTGTGTACAGCAGCAGCGCGGAGGATGATTATAATATGTTGATGAAGTATACTTTCTTCAATCCGAATATCACAGGCTCTTGGTCTGCCAGCGATTCGGATGACAGAAATGAGGACGGAACTATCCTTTATGGAAAAATCGGCATGATGGATGGCGGAAATGGACATAGCCTAGCTATTTGCTCGGCGGTGTCCAGTTTCTCCAATTCGGTCAATCTTCAAGAAGAAACCATCCCTATCCAGTATTCTACAGATGATTACTCTTTAATGGCTATCAATGTTGGGAATTATGGCATCAGCGGAGAATGGGCTGCACGTGTAGGCATTTATCCGACTTTAAATTGGGTAGGTTTGGCAGATTGGACCGGCAAACGCCACTGGACTGTTACCGGCACGCTGAAGGTTGAACAATTGGATAAGAAATAAATAAACAATAAATCATATCGTTATGAGAAAAATCTTAGTATTATGCTTCGCTGCTCTGGTAAGCGTTGCGCTGTTTGCCAAGAAGCAAACAACAGAGACACCGGGTCTGAAGCTCATTGAGGGCAACAGCCGTTTTATCAACGAGAATGCCAAAGTGGCTCTCTTCATGGATTTCGAAAACGCCGTTTCAGTGGAATACGGCAAAGACAAAAAGACCGTAGAGCGCAACGAAGGACGAATGCTGGATTCTATTCCTGCCGAGGAATGGAAGAAAGATTTCGTAGAGTTGAACCAACGGATGGTGGCTTATTTCAATGAGGTGGCTACCGCGGCAGGCAAACCGATCCGCATGACCGCTAATCCCGACGAAGCCCAATATGATATCTTCATCAAAGTGGATACAATCGACATGGGCAACACCGGTGCTGCTGTGTTCGTGAGACATGCAGGCTGTGCTATAGGCACAGGAGATGTGTGGATCAAGAAACATAACTCCGAAGAAGTGGTATGTCATCTGCATATGAACAAGATGGAAGCGGAATGGAACGACATGTACAAAATTGACCGTCTGATCCGCCTCTACGGCTGGGATCTGATGGGTAAGTATTTCTTCAACGCCACCATGTATCCCGTTCCTTTCTCCACCAAATTTAAGATCACCGTACAGAAGAAATAGAGCGAGCAGAGCTCGCGCGTAACGCTTCGTTGTTGAGAAAAAGGCACCCCATCGGGTGCTTTTTTTGCTTTTTTCTTGCACAATTCGAAAAAAAGCAGTACCTTTGCGGGCTAAATTGGCTTATTATGCGCTCGCGCGTGCTCAGGTACATAGGGTTATTGGGTGTTCTCCTGCTCTGCTTCCAGGCAGTGCGGGCGGAAGACAGCATACCGAAGCCGAAGAAAGAGAGCGAACTGAAATCGCCGGTGCACTATCAGTCCTCCGACTCGATGATCATGATGGGCAACGGTACCGCTTTCCTCCACGGCAAGGGTGACCTCCAATACGAATCAATGGAACTGGAGGCGGATTTCATCCGTATGAACATGGACTCCAGTCTCATCTACGCACACGGCGTGTACGATTCGATCTACGAAGAATGGCACGGCAAACCGGTCTTCCATGACGGCAAAGAGAGCTACGAGACCAACGAGATCACCTATAACATCAAGACGCAGAAAGGTTACATCCGCCATGTGGTCACCCAGCAGGGCGAGGGATATATCATTGCCGACAAGACCAAGAAGATGAACGGAGACGAGATGATGCTCGGCGGCGGACAATACACCACCTGCGACGATCATGACCACCCGCATTTCTACCTCAAGCTGACGAAAGCCAAAGTGAAGCCGGGCGAGTACATCGCAGCCGGTCCGTCGTATCTGGTAGTAGGCGACGTGCCGCTGCCGATCGCGCTGCCGTTCGGTTTCTTCCCCTTCACAGACAGTTACTCCTCCGGTCTGATCATGCCGAACTTCGGCGACGACTACTCGCGAGGTCTCTACCTGCAGGGCCTCGGATACTATTTCGCCATCTGCGACTACCTGGATCTGGAGGTCAAAGGCGACATCTACAGCCGCGGCACCTGGGCTATCTCCGCTACCACCAAATATCTCTGGCGGTACCATTTCTCCGGCAGCCTGAGTATCAACTACCGCAACGACGTGACGGGCGAGAAAGGTCTGCCGGACTACTCGGCGAACAAGAACTTCAGCCTTACATGGAGTCATAACCAGGACGCCAAGGCGAACCCGTACAGCACCTTCTCCGCATCCGTCAATTTCTCGACCTCGGGTTATGACCGCAGTAACATCAACAACTATTACAACCCGAACCTGTATTCCACCAACACGAAGAGCAGTACGATCAACTATACCCAGCGTTTCCCCGACAGCCCGTGGACGCTGAGCATGAGCGCGAGCCTGCAGCAACGAACCAGCGACTCGACGATCAGCCTGACGGCTCCTCAGTTCACGGTGAACATGAGCAGCCAGTACCCGTTCAAACTATGGCGTCAGGCAACACTCAAACGCAAAGGCAAAGTGGCAGGCAAGGAGAAA
This sequence comes from Bacteroidales bacterium UBA4295, assembly GCA_002395805.1. Classification (GTDB taxonomy): domain Bacteria; phylum Bacteroidota; class Bacteroidia; order Bacteroidales; family Paludibacteraceae; genus Colicola. Next base: position 35,981 of record DGVB01000026.1, read on the forward strand.
TGGTACGAGAAAATCAGTATGAGTTACTCCATGAACGGCAAGATCCAGGGCAATAACATCAAAGAGAAAGATTTTCTCCACTCGGATTTCTTCCGCGACTGGAGTTCAAGCATCAACCACAGCCTGCCTATCAAGGCCTCCTTCACGGTATTCAAATACCTGTCCATTTCTCCGAGCATCAACCTGCGCGACCGGATGTATTTCACCCGCGTGGACCAGCGATGGGACGACGAAGCACAAGCTCTGGCGCGCGACACCACCACCGGATTCTACAATGTCTTTGATTTCGATGTAGGTGTCAGCCTCAGCACCAAGCTATACGGTTTCTATACACCGCTTAAGAAACTATTCCCGCATAGCAAAGTGGAGAAATTCCGCCATGTGATCACTCCTACGCTGTCCGTCAACTACCACCCTGATTTCGGCGCTGCATTCTGGGGGTACCACGGCAGTTACGAAGAACCGATATATGCCGGCACAGACTCCATCACAGGCCGTAAGATCCAGAAAGTGGACGAAGCGGGCAACCCCGTTTTCCTGCACCGCACCTATTCGCGTTTCACGCAAGGCAACGCGCCGCGAGGAATGTCGGCGAGTCTTAACTTCGGCGTAGCCAACAACCTGGAAGTAAAAGTAGTCAACAAAGACGACACCACCGGCAAACAGCCGTACAAAGTGATCAGCCTGATAGACAATTTCTCCGTCAACGGAGGATATAACTTCGCTGCGGACTCCATGAACTGGAGTCGTTTCTCCGTCAACCTGAGGCTGAAATTCCCGAAGCTGAACAACTACTCCATCAACCTCAATACCACACTTGACCCGTATATGTACGAACTGAACGCAGCCGGCAACCCTGTGCAGACCAACAAACAGTACTGGCATAACGGCCGTTTCCCCCACTGGAGCGGTTTCAGCTGGAACTTCAGTTATACCTTCAACAACCAGACCCTCAAGAAATGGAAGGCAGCGATAGAGAAGCGGAGGGGCGGAAGAGAAGTACCAAGTGACCAAGTACCAAGTGACGAAGGTGAGACGCTGGAGCCCATTGAGAAAGGCAGCGACGGCATGGACAAAGGTGCCAAACGGGAAAGCAAGAATGAATCTGAGGTGGACGACGGATACGTGCGGACAGAATTCCCGTGGAGCCTGTCGATCAACTACTCTCTTGCTTATGCCTCCGGTAGTGAGTTCGACTACGATAAGATGTACTACAAGATGAAATGGCGGAACTCATTGAGCCTGAGCGGCAACATCGGTCTCGGCAAGGGATGGAAAGTGAGCGCCAACATGACCTATAACTTCGATGTCATGAAGGTCACCTCCTGCACCTTCAACATCAGCCGAGACCTGCACTGCTGGAACATGACCGCCAGCATCAACCCCATCGGACCGTTCAAGAGTTACACGTTCCACATCGGTGTGAATGCGTCGATCCTGAGCGACCTCAAATATGACAAGAACAGCAACCAGAATACAAACGGGCGAGTTAACTGGTGGTAGTCGCGCGAAGATAAGAATAATGAATAATGAATAATGATTAATGATTAATGAATATGAAGATTGAAAACCAAAAAGTAGTGTCTGCCACGTACGAGTTGTATATCAACGGCGAGAATGGCGCAGAAGAGTTAATGGAAAAAGCCACGGAGGAAGCTCCGTTAGTATGGTGTCAAGGCGAAGGAATGATGTTACCCGCTTTTGAAGCCCAAATGGAGGGCAAAGAGCCGGGAGACAACTTCGATTTCGTGCTTGCTGCCCAAGACGCCTACGGCGAGTACTTGGAAGAAGGCCTAATGGAGTTGCCGAAGACGATGTTCTTCAACGGCGACGGGGAGTTTGACGACGAGCGCGTCTATGTAGGTGCTATCGTACCGATGAACACCGTGGACGGGCAGATCGTCAAAGCGCAGGTTTGCGAGATCACAGACGACCAAGTGACCATCGACCTTAACCACCCCTACGCAGGAGAGGACCTGCATTTCAAAGGTGTCATCCTTGCCATCCGCGATGTGACAGAAGGCGAACTGAAAGCCATCCGCCATCCGAAACACGGCTGCGGAGGATGCGGCGGAGGATGCGGCAAAAAGAAAGGCGAAGGCTGCGAGGGATGCGGAGGATGCGGAGGTTGTAACTAGGGGATACTAGGACTCCTAGGATCCTAGAAAAATAATAACAAAATCAATAAACTATGGCAAATATTGTAGCGATAGTGGGTCGTCCCAACGTAGGGAAATCGACTCTGTTTAACCGCTTGACGGGCACCCGTCGGGCGATAGTGATGAACACCGCAGGTACGACGCGCGACCGCCAGTACGGCAAAGCCGAATGGTGCGGACGGGAGTTCTCCGTCATTGATACCGGAGGATGGGTGGTCAACAGCGACGACACCTTCGAATCCGAGATCAACCGTCAGGTGGACCTCGCCATCCGCGAATCGGATGTGGTACTGCTGGTAGTGGATGTGAACGAAGGAGTGACCGAGTTTGACATGGAGGTAGCGCACTTGCTCCGGCAAGCAAAGAAACCGACCATCCTGGCGGTCAACAAAGTAGATACCTTCGAGAACCAATACGGTGCGGCAGAGTTCTACAAACTCGGTCTCGGCGAACCCTTCATCGTCTCGGCCGAGAACGGTCTGGGTACAGGTGATCTGCTGGACGAAGTGGTAGGACGTTTCCGCAAAGAAGACGACTCGGACGAGGAACTGGAAGAGTTACCCCGTTTTGCGATAGTAGGCCGTCCCAATGCCGGCAAGTCCAGTATTCTGAATGCCTTCATCGGCGAAGAGCGGACAATCGTGACCGACATCCCCGGCACCACACGCGACTCCATCTACACGCGGTACAACAAGTTCGGCAAGGATTTTTATTTAGTCGATACAGCCGGAATCCGCAAGAAAGCGAAGGTGACAGAAGATCAAGAGTATTACTCCGTCGTCCGTTCCATCCGTGCGATAGAAAACAGCGACGTCTGCATCCTCATGATCGACGCCACACGCGGCATTGAGTCGCAGGACCTGAATATCTATTCGCTGATCCAGAAGAACAAAAAAGGTCTGGTTGTATGTATCAACAAATGGGATCTCATAGAGAGCAAAACCAACGCGGATATCAAGGCTTACGAGTCTGCTATCCGCGAACGTATAGCACCGTTCACCGACTTCCCTATCATCTTCACTTCGGCGCTCACCAAACAGCGTATATTCAAAGTGGTAGAGACGGCCATCCATGTCTATGAGAACAAGAACAAGAAAGTGCCGACGGCGCAACTGAACGAGAAATTCCTGCCGCTGATCGAGAACTATCCGCCGCCCGCATGGAAAGGCAAATATATCAAAATCAAATACTGTACCCAGTTGCCGAACACCCAGATTCCGACCTTCGTATTCTTTGCAAACCTGCCGCAATACGTGAAAGAGCCGTACCGCCGATTCTTAGAGAACAAACTGCGCGAGTGGTGGGATTTCACGGGTACACCGGTACAGCTGTTCATAAGAGCAAAGTGAAAGTTGAAAGTTGAAAGTTGAAAGATTTTAAGAAAAAGTATAACTTTTTACTTAATTTCTTGCATATATCAAAAAAAAATAGTACCTTTGCGCACTTTTTGTGCGCTCCGCCTGCAGCGAGATGAAAATAATAGGCTTTGTATATAGTCAAAAGTCGCAAGACGAAAGTCGAAAGACAGAAAGCGAGTGGGAGATGGTGCTGAAAGGCGACAGCTGTCTGCTGAACGGACGCAAGCCGTTTTTCCTACCGGAAGGCACGCACGAGATAGGGGCAACCGAGTGTGTTATCCTGCGTGTGAGCCGTTTGGGCAAAGGGATCGCGCCTAAGTTTGCCGCCCGCTATTATGACGCTGTCGCACCCGGAGTGGATTTCATTGCGATGGATCTGCTACGCAAAGCGCAAGCCGCAGGCAAGCCCTGGACCCAGGCAATTGCTTTTGACTACTCGCTGGCGATAGGAGAATGGAACGATGTACGAAGTGACGATGTACGAAGTACGAAGGATTCCTTGGTTCTTTCGCCTGAGGAAGCGATAGCGGAGGCGAGCAAGACGATGACCATCCGCCAAGGGGACTTGATTTATATTCAGAAAAAGCAAGCTCCGCGGCTCGTGCAAAAAGAAGAAATCATTCGCATGGAGATAGACGGCGAAGAGAAATTGTATTGTAAGATCAAATGAGAAAATTATTCACCATATTGCTCATGGCACTTTGCCTGCCGTTGATGGCAGGTATTCATACCTATGCGCCGGCATCTATGTTGTCGGACGGCCACTGGGTAAAGGTTCGCGTCGGCGAGAGCGGAGTTTGCCGTATGAGTTTCGAGCAACTGCGCAAAGCAGGTATTGATCCTGCTACAGTGCAGGTGTTCGGCTACGGCGGCGCGCAGAAGGAGCAGGATTTCACACTCCCTAACATAGACGATCTGCCGCACGTACCATGCTACAAAGGTGACGATTTTATTCTCTTCTATGCCCAAGGCCCGATTAGTTGGAAATACGATGCCTCTTCCGGGCGTTTTACCCATACCCGCAATACGTATTCCAATTACGGTTATTATTTTCTGACCGACAGCTATCAGCCGTCAGAGGGCAGCTATCAGCCGTCAGAGGTCAGTGGCACACCGACGGATGTCACTACCTATTCGTTCTACCAGGTACTGGATAACGACACTGTCAACCTTATTGACCGTACAGGTGTCTCCGGAGGAGGAAAAATATTCTACGGCGAGCAGTTTACCAACAACCAAACGCTTACCTTTAACTTCAACACCCCCAACGCGATCACAGGGAACACATGCTCCCTAAACATCGATGTGGCCGCTAATGCTCCTACCCCCTCTTCCTTCTCTGCTACCTTGAATGAAACAGCGTCCAAAGTAGTGTCTATTGCTGCTATTCCCGATCATTACACCTTCGGATGTGCCGGAATTCTCACTTTCACCGGGGCAGCTGCTGCAGACAAACAGCAAATCCAGTTGCAACTGCGCAGCAATAGTGCCGGTGTATTAGGATGGCTCAATTATATCGAGATCACCACGCCGAGCCATATGCGCATGACAGGCGATTTCATGCCCTTGCGCACGGCGGTCAACTATAATAAAACAACACCCGTACGCTACCATCTGTCTAATGCGACAGCAGCGACCCAAATATGGGATGTGACGAGCCTTGCCGCCATTCGCCCTGTGACGGCAAACTTCTCGAACGGAGAACTGACCTGGGTTGGTTCGCAAGCCGACGGGGTACACGAATATGTAGCATTCAACACTGCCGGTAGCCGTTTTATAGCTGCCGAAGTAGTAGGCGAAGTGTCAAACCAGAACCTGCACGCACTAAGTGATATCGACTATGTGATCATCTGTCCTGAGGGTTATAAAACCATTGCGGAGGATCTAGCGCGTGCGCACCAGAAGAAAGACGGTATCACGTGGACGGTAGTGACCGACCAACAGGTCTATAACGAGTTTTCCTCCGGCACACCGGACGCTACCGCGTACCGCTGGCTGATGAAGATGCTGTATGACCGAGCCAACGGCGGTATAGGACAAAAACCGCGCTGGCTGCTGCTCATGGGACATGGTACATTCGACAACAGAGGATTGCTACCAAACTCCGGTACTCGCCTGCTATTGACTTATCAGGCGCAGAACTCCCTGAACGAAGTGAAAGCCTATGCCACCGACGACTATTTCGGATGGCTGGATGATAACGACGGTCTGGATGCATACAACAACTGGAACGAACGGCATGCCCGCATGGACATCGGCGTGGGTCGTCTGCCTTTCGAGTCGGTTGCTGAAGCACGCACTACAGTAGATAAACTCATCAAATACATCCGCAATGAGGAGACGGGTAAATGGAAAAACCAATTGGTTTATCTGGCCGACGACGGCGAGAGTGGCATGCACACACGGACCGCAGAAGAGAGCGCAGAACGGATTCGAATAAAGAATCCTGATTTTGTAGTGCATAAGATATTCCTCGATGCCTACCCGCAGGAAGTAAATGCCAGCGGTGAGAGTTACCCGCTCGCGAAGAACCGCGTGCTGAACCTGCTCAAGAGCGGTGTGTTATTCTTTGACTACTCCGGGCATGGCGGCTATAATGCCATCACCAGCGAGTCCATCCTGAATCAGAAAGATATAGAACTCATGTCGAATAAGAATCAGGCATTCTGGTTCTTTGCAACATGCAATTTCGGTCAGTGCGACGGAGGTAAACGCAGTGCCGCTGAAAGTGCCGTGCTTAACCCCAACGGCGGCGCTATCGGTGTGCTGGCGGCTACGCGGACGGTATATGCCGACCAGAATACCCAACTGAACAGGAGCGTCTGCGATACACTCTTTGGTCATTCGAACGCATTCCACTATGACATGACCCTCGGTGAAGCGGTTGCGATAGGAAAGAACACATGTGCCAGCAAGGACGAGAACCGACTGGCGTACGTTCTGCTGGGAGATCCGGCAATGCGGCTCAATTATCCGACTACCTACCAGGTGCAGACCACCACTTCTATTGACACACTCAATGCCTTGAGCGTACAACATGTAGAAGGCCGGATTATTGACGAAGACAATATGGTGGTGAGTGATTTCAACGGCAAAGTGGACATCTCTATATACGACAAGATGCAGTCCATTCCTACACGCGACAACGACAATGTGGGTGGAGATCCGCAAGTGGTGGCTTACAACGACTACCCGAACACCATCTTTACCGGCGTGACGGATGTGAAAGACGGTTTGTTCAACTACACCTTCATGGTCCCAAAAGATATCCGCTATAATTACGGCAACGGACGCATCGTCTATTATGCTCGCACAACAGACTCGCTGGAAACGATGGAGGCTGTGGGACATTTCCATGACTTTGTGATCGGAGGTTCCGGCTCTATTGTCACGACCGACACCGCCGGACCGCAAATGACCATTTATCTCAACACCCCCGTCTTCAAAAACGGCGACAAGACCTACGCCACACCGCGTTTCTTCGCTCAACTGGAGGACGAGCACGGCATTAACACTGCCGGTGCCGGCATAGGACATGATCTGATGCTCGTAGTAGATAACGATCCTAAACAGATTTATACGCTGAATGAATATTTCACAGCGGAAAGCAATAGTTATCAAAAAGGTCTTGTCTCCTATCTGATGGAGGCAATGCCGGATGGTCCTCACAGCCTCACTTTCCGCGCCTGGGATCTGCTGAATAACAGTACAACACAGAGCCTAAATTTCATCGTAGAAACCGGTCTTGATCCCTCTATCTGCTCTGTAACAAGTTATCCTAATCCTGTTCACGCCGGCGGTCAGCTGACTTTACTCGTCAACTACGATCAGCCGGACGAGCTGCTGCGGACTGAATTGTATCTCTATAACATCAATGGTCAGCTAGTATACAGTCACACCCAAGACAACCCCGATGCCGTGTCTATCAATTTGGCCCAATTGGGTCTCAGAGCAGGCATCTATGTATATAGTATTCGCATTAAATCCGCGTCTAGTCGCTATAGCACGACAAGCGGAAAAATAATTGTAACAAAATAAGCCTATGAAGCATATCGCTTGAAGAATTATTTCCCGTGACGAAATCACAAAATTACGAATAAAACATAAAACAACAAATACAAACAAATGAAAAAAATCCTAATTTCTTTTGCAGCTTTATGCTGCGCATTGACGATGAGTGCTGCACAGACTCCTGTAGCGGACGAGATGAACCCGTTAATCACCTCTATGCCTTCTCTCTCTATTGCTCCGGACGCTCGCGCAGCCGGTTTGGGCGATATCGGTGTAGCAACAGAAGCGGATTTCAACTCGCAGTATTGGAACCCTGCCAAGTACGCCTATATGTACTCGAAGGGTGGTATTACCGCTAACTACACGCCTTGGTTACGTAAACTGGTAGGCGATATCGATCTGGCCTATCTCGCCGGTTTCTATAATTTCGGAGACCTTGGCGGCGGTATCGGAGCATCTTTCACGTATTTCTCCATGGGTGACGTAGCTCTGACAGACGGAAGTGGCAACACTATTCAGAACGTACGTCCGAACGAATGGGCTTTGGACCTCAGTTATTTCCGTAAACTGCATGAGTATGTATCCATGTCAGTAGCCGTGCGTTTCCTCTATTCGGATCTCAACAATGGCTATAATGCATCAACCATGGGCGGTACGGAAATGCACCCGGCATGGACGATGGCGGCAGACATTGCTCTCTACTATCGTCAGCCAATTGAGCTTCCGACCGGAGATAGTCATTTCACCCTCGGTTTCAGCCTTAAGAACCTAGGTGGTAAAATGACCTACGATTCTATCACCTCTAATTTCATTCCTGCTTCAATGAATATCGGTGTAGGATACGAAATTCCGCTGAACAAATACAACTTCCTTACCCTCAACGTAGAGGCCAATAAGATGCTTGTACCGAGCCGCTACTCAAAGTATGCAGACCAGCCGGATGGCAGATATAGCCAGCAGGCATATTCTGACTTGACTTCAGCTAAGGGGTGGTTCCAGTCCTTTGCAGATGCTCCGGGCGGCTCGAAAGAGGAGTTTAATGAAGTACGCTGGGGCGCAGGTATTGAGTATTCGTACGACAAGAAATTCTTTGCCCGTGCGGGTTATAGTTACGAGAATTACTACAAAGGAAACCGTAATTATCTTACCTTCGGTGCCGGTTTTCATCTCTCGATCGTATCACTGGATGTAGCTTACTGCGTAGGCTTGGCTGCTTCGAACCCTCTGGATCAGACCATGCGTTTCACCCTCGGCTTTGACCTCGCAGGCATCAAAGATCTTGTAAACAACAAGAAGTAACAGAAAAAGCCATGCGTATAGGCTTTGGATATGATGTACATCAATTCTCCCCTGACCGCAAATTGTGGTTAGGGGGAATTGAAGTGCCGTATGAGCGGGGTCTGCTCGGTCATTCGGATGCAGATGTCGTAATTCATGCCCTATGCGACGCTTTATTAGGCGCTGCCGCTATGCGCGATATAGGCTATCATTTCCCGGATACCAAAGGGAATGAGTTCGAGGGTATTGACTCGAAGATTCTCCTGCACCGTGTGATGGAGATGTTACGCGAAGCGGGCTATGAGTTAGGCAATTGCGACATTACTATCTGTGCACAAGCACCCAAACTGAATCCGCATATCGATGCCATGCAGGCATGTCTGGCGGAAGTGATGGATGTAGAGCCGAACCAAGTAAGTATCAAAGCAACGACCACAGAGCATTTGGGTTTTGTAGGTCGCGAAGAAGGAATAGCAGCATATGCTGTTGTTTTGATCCAATGAACCTTTTCCTGGCTATATCTCTTTCTCTGCTGAGCGACCTCTTCAAGTTAGGAGGTACGCCTCACATCACTTATCAGGATAGCGTGTACGAACGGATAGCACTAACGGATAGCACGTCGCTGGAGGTCTATCGCGGAGACTCCATTCTGGTTGTATTCACTGCTTGCGCGCCGCAGTGTTCCTCATGCGCGCGTATATATAATAAGGAGTGGCAGCTTTTAGAAACTGTCACCCCACCCTTCTCTTCTATCTTTCCGCTGGCCACTATTGAGAACGGCCGGATTGTCTGGAAAGATAATGACTCCTGGGAGTATAAATAAGGTACTAAGTACTGATCCAAGGTACGAAGTACGATTTATGATTTCGAGTTATAGGCTAAAGCGTATAGCTTGATTTGTTTCATCATAGCAGCCACGCCATTGGAACGCGTCGGGCTGAGATGTTCGCGCAGGCCTATGCGGTCAACGAAATACAGATCAGCATCCATTATCTCTTTCGGCGTGTGACCGTTCAGCACATGTATCAACAATGCCACGATACCTTTCACCAACTGGGCATCAGAATCACCGTTAATAATCATTTTTCCATCCTCCAGCCGTACGGTAAACCACACCGGAGACTGACATCCGTCAATTAGGTTTTGCGGCGTTTTATCTGTCTCCGGGAACGGATTCTTCTGCAGTTCTTTGGCATAATCCAAAATTAACTGATACCGCTCCAGCCAATCTTCAAAGTCCTCGAATTCCTCTATTACTTCGTCTTGTAGTTCGTTGATAGTCATCGTTTTATAAATTCAAATAATTCTTCTGCAATACGTTCATCGGAGTGTTCATCGCATATATCTACATCCAGAATATGGTTCGCCATTGCGTAGAATGGTTCGCGTGCCTCAAGTTGCGGTGCGATAAAGTCAAGCAGTTCCTCTTCCGTTCGTCCTTGTAGCACCGGTCTCTCACTCAAATCTGTCAGAGCCAGCCGTTTGGCCAAATGCTCCGGTCTCCAACGGATATAAATACTGGTACCAAGTTCACGCAGACATTCCATATTATCCTCCCAGCATGGGTAGCCTCCGCCGGTAGCATATATGACATGTTCGTACGGTACCTGATCAGCCAAGTCCTCAACAACGTATTTCTCTTTTTTGCGAAAATCCTCTATTCCATATGTACGGATATAGTCAGCAGTAGAAAGACCGTGTATCTCTTTGAAAGCTTCGTCCAAATCCACAAAATACCAGCCGAGTTTCTCAGCCAATATACGTCCGGCGGTCGTCTTTCCGGCCCCCATATATCCCACTAAATAAATTGGATATTCCATTATTCTTTAATCTCTCCGTTAGCAAAGAAGAGTTTTCGTCCCGGATACAACTCCGGCCAATGGATGTTATGGGTGGACATCAGTACGGTTATTTCTGCTTGAGAAATAGCATATAGCAAATCCATGATTTCCCGTCCTGTCTCGGAGTCTAAGTTACCGGTCGGCTCATCGGCCAGAATCATTTCCGGTGAATTCAGCAATGCTCTGGCAATGACTACACGCTGTTGCTCTCCTCCGGAGAGTTCATAAGGTTTCTTATACGCCTTGGTCTCCATGCCTACTTGCTCCAGCACTTCGCGCACATGATTTTTCATGAGCGCTTTGTCCTTCCATCCCGTTGCACGAAGGACAAAAAGCAAGTTTTCTTCCACCGATCGGTCTGTCAACAATTTGTAATCCTGAAAGATAATACCTAAACGACGACGCAAGTACGGCAGTTTGCGGCGACGTATACGCGTCATGTCATATTCGAGCACCTGCGCTTCACCGGCAGTTATAGGCAGCGCACCGTATATCGTCTTCATCAGACTTGATTTACCGCTGCCCACCTTGCCCAGCAGATAAATCATTTCCCCGCTTGAAACATTCAGGTTGACATTGTGCAACACTATCTGGTCCGCCTGGCGGATTTCTACATCCTTATATTGGATCAGTTCAGCCATTTTCCTCCTGGTCGAGTTGTTGTTGTATTTCCGCCAGACGCGCCTTCAAATCCTCTATCTTACGCAACATATCGTCCACTATTTTGTTAGCGGTCTTAGACTTAGCCGTAAAGAATAAAATATTGTTCTCTGCGGTCTTGATCTCCTGCTGCAGTTTATCACGTAGTTTGCGAAGATTCGAACCTCCGGCATTAACCAAACGTTCCATCCTTTGTTTGCGACGTTCCTCTCTCGCCTGCTCGCGTGCTGCCTGACGCTCGAGGTATTCTTTATGTTTCTGTTCGCGGATTTTCCGACGCTCGCGCAGTTCAACAAAGAATTCTTTCTTGGTAGCAAAGAACCGGTCACATTCAGCCCGGTAAGCCTCGTAAATGGACTGGTTATGTTTCTTCGGTGCGAAGCCGATTTTACGCCATTCGGCCTGCAGTTCCTGTACTTTTGCGGTCAGTTCTTCCCATTGTTTAGCATTCAGAGGCTCTCCGTTAACAAGCGGTTCATTAATCGCCTTGAGTTGATCAATGATAGCCTGTTTCCGCTCCAGATTCTCCTGTTCCTTGCGGTGCAGTTCATCAAAATAAGCCTGATGTTTCTTATTGATAACAGTCGAAGCTGCCTTGAATCGTTCCCAAAGGCTCTCCCGCAATTCGCGGGCTACAGGACCTATCTCTGCCCATTCGTCATGCAACTGCTGGAGCATACGGCTGGCTTCCACGATATTCTCGTTGTTCTGCAGTTTCTCTGCCGCTTCGCACAAGAGGGTCTTGAGTTCCAGATTCTTCTTGAAATCCAGGTCTCGCAACTCGATATTGATTTTAACCAAATCATAGAATTGCTCTTGGTATTGCTGAAACGCCTTCCGAATCTCTTGCGTCTTTTCGGCAGATACAGGTCCTATTTTCTTCCATTCGGCCTGCAAATCCCGCATTCGTTGCAAATTCGCCATCACGCCATCCGCCGTAGCTCCTTCAACGAGTGCCTTCATCTCAGCCAGGATTGCTTGTTTTTTCTCCAAATTCTCTGCCTGTTCCTTCGCTTGAACTGCAGCTACCTCAGCCCGGCGGGTCTTATATTCCGTCAAGAGGGCCTTAAACTCATCCTCCGCTTCCTCCGATTCTATACTATAGAATTGCGTTTTAAGGTGATCCACTTGATCCTTTATCTCCGCCACGTCTTGCGTCAGGAGCAACTGCTTGAGTTCTTCAATAATTTCCTGTCTTGTGCTTGCCATAAGTATATTTACATTATTTTTGCGCTGCAAAGGTACAACTTTTTTCTGATATACACAAAGAAAAACACAGAAAAATTTGTATATATGCATTTTTTGTAGTACCTTTGTAGCCGATTTAATATGCGCTATTACGTGCACATGCGAAGCAAAATACCGGAGATATGAAAAATATAGCATTTATTATCAATCCCGTATCGGGGAGTAAAGAGACACAGAACGCGAAGCGTAAGTTGCCGAAACTGATCATGCAGACGCTGGATAGCGAACAATGGTTACCTAATATATCTTTTACGGAGTATGCCGGTCACGCTACGGAGATGGCCTATCAGTTCGCCCGTATGGGTTTTGACGCAGTGGTTGCGGTAGGAGGAGATGGTACGGTAAACGAAGTAGCACGCGGCTTAGTCAAAGGAAACAGCCACCGCATAAACGGCACAGCTCTCGGCATTATCCCGATGGGCAGCGGTAATGGTTTCGCCCGTCATTTAAACATCCCTATCCGCGCACAAAAAGCGATAGAGATGATCAATCACTCTGAGCCGATCAGTGTTGATTACGGTTTAGCCAACGGTCGTATGTTCGTCAGCACTTGTGGCACGGGATTTGATGCTCTAATAGCAGACCATTTTGCGGGCAGCAACAAACGCGGTTTTACTACATATCTGCAAAATATTCTGCACGATGTATTCAGTTACACGCCTCAGACATATCACATCATAGGTGACGGTTTGGACGTGACACATAAGGCATTTCTAATTACTTTTGCGAATGCCAACCAATGGGGATACGAAGCGCTTATTGCCCCGAAAGCAAGTGTACAAGACGGCAAAATGGATATTATGTTGATGTCGAGTCATGCAATTTTAGGCAGTGCAAGTCTAGCTCTCCGCCTTTTTGCCGGCAGTATTGACGACAGCCATTTCATGAACACCATCCGTGCGAAAGAGGTAACACTGGAGCGCGAAGAAGCAGCACCGTTTCACATTGACGGCGATCCGGTGGAGATGGAGAAAGACATCCATATACAAATCATAGAGGACGGCTTGCGCGTTTTAGTAGAAAAGAGATTTTAAAAAATACGAATGACAAATTACGACTTACGAATGGAACTGAAGATAATCAACAAGAGCAATAATCCGCTGCCGCGATATGAGAGTGCGCAGGCGGCAGGAATGGATATACGATGCAATATAGCCGAGGCTGTTACTTTGCAGCCGATGGAGCGTAGACTGATTCCGACAGGTTTGTTTATTGAGTTACCTGCGGGATACGAAGCGCAGATTCGTCCGCGCAGCGGTTTGGCACTCAAGCGCGGATTGACCGTACTGAACACTCCCGGCACTATTGATGCCGACTACCGCGGTGAGATAGGTGTGATACTGATCAACCTGAGCGGCGAAGCACAGACGATAGAACCGGGAGAGCGGATATGCCAGATGGTAATTGCCAAACACGAGACGCCGGAAATAGTGGAAGCAGAAGAGTTGAGCGACACTGAGCGCGGCGCAGGCGGATTCGGACATTCCGGTCGAAAGTAGATTTCGACGTTAAATTGTTAAAACGTTAAAGGGTTAAAATGGTTTTACTGCGTAAAACGTTATATTTACTAATTGCTATTCTCTGTACTCTATCAGTTGAGGCCAAGAAGAAAGTGAGCCCTCCGTCTATGCCCGTGGAGCAACGGCAGCAGTTCACCTATTACTGGTACGCAGCGCGGCAGGCAATAGAAGAACAGCGATATGCAGATGCCTACGCACTCCTGCAGTTCTGCCAAACTATTAATCCCAATGACGGCCAGACCCTTTATTATTTAGGAATTCTCTACTTGGGGATACAACAAGAGGAGAAGGCGCAAGAATATTTTGACCGTGCCTACCAAATTATGCCCTATGGCACAGCACCGGCGGATTTGCTGGAGCGGATGAAATTAAAGTTCATTATGGACAGGCAATGGAAACAGGCATTAGCGATGCAGGACGAATTGGACGAACGAGGCGGATACGATGCCTACAGTGCCATCGCGCGCTACCGCATCTACGCCATGTGGGGCAAAAATAAGAAAGCCATTGCGGAAATAGACCGATACCTGGACATTGACCCAACGAACCTTCAGTTTCTGGCTTTCCGTCTGGAACTGATGGAGCGCACAGGCGCCAAACCGAAAGAACTATATGCCATCTACGAGCGGATATTGGAAATCAATCCTTACAATCTGATGGTACTCAATAACTACGCGTACCATCTGGCGACCCACAAAGGCGATCTGACGAAAGCAGAACGGATGAGCCAGTTGACGATTCGCGAAGAACCCAACAATCCTATCTATCTGGATACGTACGGATGGATCCTGCACCTGCAGGGACAGGATGAACTAGCACAATTTTATCTCAACAAGGCACTGTGGAATGCTACCGACAGCAACAGAGACGTTATTTTAGAACACTTGATTAAAGTGAAAGGTGAGAGATGAAAATATATATATACATAGCATTGATTCCTTGCATGCTGATACTCATCGGTTGCGGAGCAAAGAAGCAGTCAGCAGTCAGCAGTCAGCAATCCGAAGTCAGCCAGGAGCCGGAAGAGCCGGCATGGCACACCTGTCTGATCCAGAGTGCCCGTGCCGCTATCTACACCAACGACGACAAGATCTCGGCGAATCTGACGATGCAAACCGTGCGTGACTCGATGATAGTGATTTCTGTCATGCCGATGTTCGGCATAGAAATGATGAGGATAGAAGCGACTCCTCTTGAAATCATTGCGATTGACAAGATTCATGGCCAATATGCCATCGCTTCCTTCGCGGAACTAAATCGCAAATTGACACCCAGCCTCAATTGGGATATCTTGCAGCAGATTACTACCGGCGAGTTACCTACGGGTGAGGAAAAAGCGCGGTTGGTATACACCTTTGGCGAAGATATGGTCGAACTCGTCATTAACTACTCTCCCCGTAAGTTAGATGTGCCCGTCCGCGTCGGCAACCAACGGTTAGACAAATATACACGAATCGATATCAGCAAATGGCTATAATGAAACACATATTGGTCCTTTGTCTCTGCTTTTTACTCTTTGTCCCTGCATGGGGAGAGAATGTGAAAGACCTGCAGAAAAAGCAAAAGAAGCTGCAGCAGGAGATCGAACAGACAAACAAGATGCTAAAGCAGACAAAGAAAGACGAGACGGCAACGATGAACAAGTTGCAGCTAATCGGCAAGAATATCCAGAACCAGAAAAAACTGATACACACGCTGGATAATGAAATCACAGCGCTGAATCGCGAGATGAATCAGTTAAGCAGCAAACGAGACTCGTTGCAAACAGTGCTGGATGGATATAAAGCTGATTATGCCGAGATGGTTTGTCAGAGCCACTATGCGCGCGTGCAACAATCGCCTCTGCTGTTTCTGCTTAGCAGCGATAATTTCCAGCAGTTAGCACGCCGTGCACGATACCTGCAGGAGTTTGCCCATTTCCGTCAGGAACAGGTGCGTCGCATTGAACGCACACAGGCCGAAATAGATACCCAAAACGAACTGCTGCAGGTCAACAAGAGCGACAAACAGACGGCATTGAGCACACGCAAACGGGAGCAGGAGAATCTCAAACGCGACGAGCGCAAACAGCAAAGTATGCTGTCTCAATTGAAGAGCAAAGAGAAAGACCTGACCAAGCAGATTCAGCAGAAGCAGAAGAAAGTGAGTGAACTGAACAAGAAGATCGACGAAATGGTTCGCAAGCAGGCAGAAAAAGCCTCCAAGACTACGCTGACCAAAGAACAGCAATTG
Organism: Bacteroidales bacterium UBA4295; assembly: GCA_002395805.1. Lineage (GTDB taxonomy): Bacteria > Bacteroidota > Bacteroidia > Bacteroidales > Paludibacteraceae > Colicola. The sequence goes on from DGVB01000026.1 coordinate 52,288, forward strand.
ATAGCAGGAGGATTTGAAGCCAATAAAGGGAGATTACCATGGCCGGTAGAAAAAGGTATGATCAGCGGACATTTCGGCAAACAACAACACCCTGTATACAGCCAAGTGACGATAGACAACAAAGGTATTTATCTCCAGACCGTAGCCGGAACGAAAGCACGGTCCGTGTACAAAGGCGAAGTGACCAGTTGTTTCATGGTAGGCGGTACGTACGCTGTGATCATCCAGCACGGTAACTACCGAACGGTATATTCCAACCTTTCCAAACTTGCTGTCAAACAAGGTGATATGGTAGAGACAAAACAAGTGATCGGCACCATCTTCACCGACCCCGAGCAAGACCAGAAAACAGAATTATATTTCCAGATTTACAAAGATAGAAACATTCTAAATCCCGAATTATGGATAGCAAAATAAAGTTGAAAGTAGAAAGTTTAAAGTTGATAGTTATTGCGCTTATCGCGCTCTTCTTTCTGCCCGGATGCAAGACCAATAACTGGGCGGACTGGAAAGTGCAGAACGAGATATGGCTGGAGCATAACAAAACCCAGGATAGTGTGCAGGTATCCTCTACCGGTCTGCAATACAAAATCATCAAGGACCCTTTGAAAGATACCGGAGAGATCACACCGAATCCGACAGCAACGATTGTATGTGATTATAAACTCAAACTCATCAACGGGAATATTATTGAAGCCAATAATAATGTAACACTCTCACTTGCTTCCGTCATTGCCGGCTTTGCTGAAGGATGTCATAAGATACATGTTCATGGCGACATCGAGTTATATATCCCAGCCTATTTAGGATACGACAAGATGAAATTCGACTCAAACGAATATGGCAGTGCTGAAGGTTTCGGCACGGAAGGCACCCAGAGTTATATTCCTCCCTATTCCACCCTCATTTATACGATTCATCTATGCAGCGTAGTGGGAAATTAATCACTTTATTCCTTATATTGTCGGGTCTGTTATCCTGTGAAGGCACAACCTTCCGCAGTAGTGTACCAGCCTACCCCGTGCGGGTGATAGTGGACACGCGCATCGGCGCATTCGTTCATTTTCAACCAGAAGCACTCGGTTCGTTTGTGGTAGCCAATAAAGAAGGATACTATCTGGATAACCAGTGGGTCTCCTCCTCTTCCGCTATGGATGCATACGGCTACGGAGGTGTAGTGGTTTATATTGGTGCCTTTGGCTATAATGCCTATGATTTGGCTTGTCCAAATTGCGCTGAGAAGGGTTCATGCAATCCCTGCCAAATCAGCGGAGGTTTCGCCCAATGCCCCAAATGCGAAGAAGAGTACGATATGCTTTCCGGCACCGCAGCGCCTCAGAAAGGCATCGCCCATGAAGCATTAAGAAGGCTCAATATCATCAATTCGGACGGACGTTTAACTATCACGCAAGGACAATGATCACGAAAGACGATTTGATATCCATCGGTGTGCTCAAACGCGCACACGACAAAGATCTGCCTGAGTTTATCTTCGTGCAGCGAGACGGATTGTTTGTACCATTTCGCTCTGAGAACATCGCTGAACTGCGAGGAGAAGAAGGGTTTGTACTGCGGACCGACATTCAAGACGAAGAGGACGGATTAATGACGTGGCAGGATCTGGTAGGATACACTCTGGAAGACGAAGGAGAGAATGGCGAATGGACAGAAGTGGGTGAGATAGCGGAGATCGACGAGAGTACCATCAACACACTTGCGATATTGGATGACGGACGAATGATGCCGCTGCATGAAGATTTTATCATAGAGATAAACGAAGAAAACCGCATACTTCGCGTACATTTTCCTTTTGCCATATGAGTAAAAAACTGACGACAGCAGAGATGGGTCGCATGAACGTGGACCAGTACCGCGAAGCGGATAAACTGCCGCTGGTGGTCGTTCTCGACAATGTACGAAGCCAGCATAATGTAGGTGCGGTCTTTCGTACGGCAGACGCCATGCGCATTGAGCGAGTCGTGCTATGCGGTATCTGTTGCTGCCCGCCTAATCAGGAGATTCATAAAACCGCACTCGGTGCGGAAGAGAGCGTAGCATGGCAGTATTACAAGGATACCAAAGAAGCCGTGCAGGCGCTACAGGACGAAGGATATACCGTTTATGCCGTAGAGCAGGCACACGATTCTGTCACTCTCGAAGAGGTGGCAGAACAAATTTCAAAGATCAAAGATCAAAGTTCAAATAGTTCTAAAATAGCTGTAGTTTTAGGACATGAAGTGTTCGGTGTACAGCAAGAAGTAGTAGATATTTGCACTCAATGCATAGAGATACCCCAATACGGAACGAAGCACTCGATGAACGTGTCAGTAACGGCAGGCATCGTGATGTACCGCTTAGCCTCCTCTCTCCGGCTCGCGACAAAGAAGTAGCCAAAGCAGCTATTCAGGCCGGAGCGGATGCCATCTATATCGGTGCTCCTGCTTTTGGTGCGCGGCAAGCAGCCGGCAACAGTCTGGAGGATTTGGCAGCGGTAGTGAATTATGCCCACACATATGGGGTTCAAGTATTGGTGACAGTAAATACATTGCTTCGTGAAGAGGAATACCCGGAAGCGTTGAAGATGATTTATTCTCTTTATGAGATTGGCGTGGATGCACTTATTATTCAGGATCTGCATCTGTTGGATTTCGACCTTCCCCCTATTCGTTTGCACGCTTCAACCCAATGCGACAACCGGACTCCCGAACACGTAGCCAAACTGCGCGATTTGGGTTTCAAACGTGTGGTATTGGCGCGCGAGTTGAGCATTGAAGAGATCCGAGCGATTCATGAAGCGGTACCAGATATTGAGTTAGAGGCATTCGTACACGGTGCTCTTTGCGTCAGTTATTCCGGCCGTTGTTATATTAGCGAAGTATTAGCCGGACGAAGCGCGAACAGAGGTGCTTGTGCGCAGTTCTGCCGCATGGCGTATGACCTGTTGGACAGCGAGATGAATGAAGTGGTTGACGAACAAGGCGAACCGATTCATCAGCGTTATTTATTGTCCTTGCAGGACATGGACCGCTCAGCGTATCTGCAGGAAATGATTGATGCCGGTGTGACGACCTTTAAGATTGAAGGCCGTCTCAAAGATGCCGACTACGTGACCAATATCACAGCGTATTACAGGGAGAAGTTAGACCGCTGCGCTGACGGAGTACAGAATACAGAGTACAAACCGATTTACACACGTAGTTTTACGCCTGATCCGGAGAAGACCTTCCATCGCGGAGGGATAGACTATTTCTTACATGGCCGCACACCTCATATGGCCAATTGGGAAACGCCCAAATCCACCGGCGAATATATCGGCGAAGTGCTGGAGACACGGGGAAATACACTCCGTGTGCGGTTGAAGGGAGGAATAGTTCTGCATAATGGTGACGGACTAACTGTCGGTAGTGAAGGTTTCTCCGTCAACGGCGTAGAAGAAAACATCGTTAAGATAAATAAGGAGCCTACCTCCGTCTCATCCCTAAAGGGAAAAGCTTTATACCGAAACCTCGATGTCGAGTTCACTAAGAACCTACACTCCGAGCGGCGGATTCCGGTAGATGTCGTTTTCCGCGAGACCGAAGAGGGTTTTTACATACAAATTGGCGACAAGGAGCACTCCTTTGCATACACAAAAGAGCCAGCAAAGAACGCAGAGAAAACGATGGAGACCATCCGTACGCAATTGAGTAAATTAGGCGACACACCCTATATCGCACGGAAAGTGAAGATAGAGAGTGAACCGTATTTTATACCGATTAGCATTTTGAACCAGTGGCGCAGAGAAACGATACATGAATAAATGGTAAACGATCGAACCGCAAATCCCTTAATGACTTGCAAATACTGCCTGTTGTTTGAACTCGGGCATTGCCGCAAGGTCAATCCTTATCCCAAAGACAAGGAACCGCGCTATCTGCGTCTGCGTACAGGTAAAGTACTGACGCTCCATTTCGATTGCAAGAACTGCCAAATGTTGATAGACGAATGTTAGCTTTTATTTTATCCTTAGTATTGCATGTTTCTGCGGGCGAAAGCATCAACGCCGCACTGGACTCCGCTCGAACGGTGTATGCCGAGCGAGGCGAGAGAACTACAATCCATATTGAACCGGGCACGTATCGGGAAGAGATTACTATTGATGTGCCTGGACTGACGATGAAGAACGCCAGCCGGAGACCTTCTATCGGGTTGAAGAACGGAGGTGTGGATTGCGACAAGAACGCCGTGCGGATAACCTGGTATTACGGGCATGGATACCAATACCGGTCGATGGGAGACAAGATCAATTACGGAGGCAGCCGCATGCGGCTATGGAACGCATCAGTGCTTGTTACCGCTCCTGATTTTACGGCAGAGAATATCATCTTTGAGAATTCCTTCAATCTCTATGTCTGCGACCTTGAAGCGGCAGACAGTCTTGTCGATATCTCGCAATCCGACATGCCTTGGACGGAGAAAGAGCGACCGAAGAAGATCATGCCTGTTCGTCCGAAAGAAGTGGGATCTACCGAAGTACAAAAGAAAGCCTACCGTGAGCGTGCAGCAGCCATTTCTTTTGACGAGAAGGCGACGAACGCCCACTTGAAGAACTGTCGCGCAGTGGGACGACAAGACGTGCTCTACGGTGCACAAGGCGCCTCAATCTATTGGGAAGGCGGAATCCTGCAAGGCAGTGTGGATTTTATCTTCGGCGCCATGACAATGAGCGTCAACAGAGCTACTATCGTTGCAAATATCAACGGCGAGAAAGGGGATAAATGCTATATCTCCGCCGGCCGGAGCGGAAGCAACGAGAAAGGCGAAAAGGCTTCTTCTTCACGCGGAATGCTGTTCTATAAATGCCATATACGGCTTGCTGACGAAAATGAGCTAGTAAATCGGTCTGTCAGTCCGAAGGACAGTCTGTATTCTGTCAGCGCAGCGGTCTTCTTAGCCCGCCCGTGGCGGAGTTGGGGCGAAACCGTATGGGCTTATACCACTTGGGACGAAGGAGTGCTTAATCCTGACGGGTGGAGCACCGGACTGATCCAGAAACGCCCTGAGTTCGATCCCGCCAGTCCGTGTCCGCGCAGTTATGAATACAAATCGCAGGACGGCTCTGCAGGCAGACCAAAATGGGTCTCCGTTCTCCGGAAACCCATTTTACCCGATGGCACAAAACTGAAGCCGAAATCTTGGCTTAAGTAAGCCATAATTGCCGATTATTAAGATTTTAGCATTCTACCAGCCTCAGTCTACGACCTGCGCAACGTCAGCGCACGGTCTGCTATTTGGAACGATGTTGAAAGGTATATGATTATTAAGAATCCCTACAACAAAACCTACCCTCAACTTGTGAGGGCAGGGAAAGACTAAGTCTTTATATGTTGTTGGGCACTTCTTTGTCAGCGTGAAACTTATTATTTATCCACTATTTCCATCGTACATCCATGTTTATTGGAATTTGTTACTATGAATGAGTGCAAGTTCTGCCCTTGATTTAAAGTGCTCTTAAGCCAATCTTTGACCATATTCTCTGGTAATTGAGATCCGTCAAAATCTAAATTACATTCGCTACATGTATTCAGCGGAGGATTAATTGTAATCTTCAACTGTTTCCCATGTCCGGGAATATCTTCCACCTTTGCTTTAATCTCATAAAATGTTAATGGCGTACTGCAAACAGATGCTTCACATTCGCACTCTGTTTGGATAAATTCAATGCACTTGCTCATAATTGTCAATAATTTAGAAGTTTCTATTTACTTTTGCTTGCTCATCGAGAATATATGCTAAAGTATTATCTATTGTGATTTCCCCTATACCACGAATGCCGTTAGCAAATCTTTCCAATTCTCTACGTATAGTCATAGCCAAAGGAAATGGATTAGTAATGTAATAAGGCATCCTCACCCTAATCTGTCTAATCCATGCATTTTTGGCTCTTGTGTGTATCCCTTGAAGAAAAGGCATGAAAATGGTTTATTCAATTTCTCTTACCAAGCGAACAGAAAGGCCATCGTATGATTTGAGTTCTGCCATAGTATGAGGAATAATTTCATGGTTTGAAAATTCTAGATGCATTACATAACCATCACTCCGTTTATAGGAAGACCAGTAACAACCATAGGAGGATTCGTAACTCGTACTTCTTCGATAACCAGCCTCTGGAAGAAAAACGGCACCTGCCGATTCCATAATATTCCATTGCTCAGCTGTGTAGACATTATCTCTGTAATGGTCACTTCCAGAATCTGAATAAGAATATGTGTCTCTAGTCATACCTAAAGAGGTACTAGGGGTGAATGTAACATCGCTAGGGGTCTGCCAGTTATCAGGCAAAATAATTAGTCCTCTTCTCCCATTTACTTTGCCAAGACCTAATAACTTTGCGGCATTTCCTCGCTGTAGGAACAAATAATCTAAATCATCTTTACTTAGCGTTCGCCATTGATTGGCTTGATTGCCGCCATTACTAATTGCATTTGTACCCCAATCAACAAATACCCTATAATTTGATTCAGAAGTAGAAGACAAGACAGGATTATTTCCTGTTCCCCAACCGAATAGGTCAATCCAACCAGAGTAAGTGTTACCGATATACGAGTTTCCGTAACCAGCTACATCATTATTCCCGATAATGTCATACTGATGGTGTGCGAAACGCCAGGTTTTCGTACTAGCTTGATACTGAAGATTTCCTTGAGAGAATTGCACTTTTTTTGAAGAGCTTACAGAAAACTTACCTGGTAGAATTCCATTTGGGTACGACTGTGGCTCTTCTTCGCGATAGATAATCAACTTTGCTGTGCCTTCACCATTACTAAATAGCACAGTGGCCTCATCTTTTCCTCCAGACGCCACTTTGATGGTTACAAACGCATCTCCTTGCGCAGAGTTGGGACTAATAGTTACCCAAGTTTTGTTTGTGGTAGCAGACCATGCTGCGAAAGATGAAATGGATACTGTAAATGAGCCACCATTTTCAAATACTGTTTGGGTTGTAGGATCACAAGTAATTGTAGTAGAGGTGCTACTTGGATTGTTTTTGTCTGTACAAGCAAGCATACATGAAGCTGCAAATACAAAAAATAATAGTTTCTTCATTTTTTTTTAATATTTGTTCCCTTCTTACGCCTTCAGGGATTGGCATATTTTTCATCATTCTACCAAACAATAAAAAACGCGAATAACTATTGTTATCCGTGCTAGTGGTCGTAGGAAATACCTTGCTGTCAGATAATTATTAGTTACTCGCGCCGTGTATATATCCGCCAACACACTATTAGAACAATCCAATAGTGTGGGCGAGTCTTACACTCGTGAGCATCTACATTAACTTGTTACTGAACAGCTGCTTTTGAAAGTTCCTACGTTTCTAGCATCAGATTACAAGCGTGTAAACGCTTTTTCAATATGTTCTAGCGCAACGCTTTGCGCTTGTCTTTATGTCTTGTTTTGTCTTTTTCCTTTCCCGGAGTGCTTGAAAGCACCGCTCGGAGAGGGACGATGATTCTTAGCCCTAAAGGGCACAATCTACTCAGTTATAAATTCTACTTCCGTTGTTAGATGGCGGATGCCACCCAGTTTGAGTTCGGGTGTGTTGATACGGATGTCGCAGTCAATCACAAACACATTTCCGTTAACGGACTTGATTACATTTTCGTCGTGCAAGTCGCTCAGATAAATCTCCGGCGTGGTATAGGTCCAGTTACGCGGATTGCGGAGTTCAAAACCCATTCGTTCTGCAAACTGCTGAATCTCCTCGTCCGACATTTGTTCGCCTTGGATGTGCGGTTGCTCTACAATGACTTGAAAATCCCCTTCGCTCGTGCGACCGAAGCCCAGCACATTAAGGCGTGTCTCCGGGAAATAGGCATTGTGCAGACTGATACGGTCGAGTGCCAAAACAGGCAGGATATAATAATCCAAACCGATAGATTTTACAAGTGTATTGCCTTTATAGTACACATGTGCTTCGCCGCCTTCGGCTATCTGTTCGCCCAATAAAGAAGGCAGGCTTTTGTCCACATCGTCTATCCAGCAGCCGACAGTCCTTGCCCACTGTTCTATACGTTTTGCTTGCGTCTCTGCGCATTCGCGCTCTCTTTGGAAACTGCCTTCCGGCGCAGAGAGGCTACTTGGGTCAATACCTGCTCCCGCGAGTAAGGATGCAATGACATGATTGCTACCTCCCGCTGCGCAGCCATGCTGTTCGAGCGGTGAAAATCGTTGATAAACAAGCCGCCCTGAGATGAATTGTTCTGCATATTGTTCCAGTTGTTTAAGCCCGCGGGCATCGTACCCTTGGGCGATAATTGTGTCTATATATTTCCAAAAATCGGTATTGGTCATACTCGCCTTTGCAACTTTCGGCAATTATGTCTTTACTTCACTGCCTTGAACGACATGTCCAAGGATTTGTAGCTATGCGTGAGCGCGCCGACAGAAACGAAGTCCACACCTTGCTCGGCGTACGAACGAATCGTCTCTATCGTAATACCTCCGGAGGACTCAATCTCCATATGACGTCCCGCCGTTTTCTCCCAAGCGCGGATGATATCTACCGCCTCTTTGGTTTTCTCCGGCGTGAAGTTATCCAGCATGATACGGTCCGGTATGTTTGTCGCAAGTGCCTCTTTGATCTCATCGAAATTACGGCACTCAATCTCGATCTTCAGGTTCTTTCCCTTCTCCTTACAATAATCGCGTGCCCGCGTGAGGGCTGCTGTGATGCCTCCGGCGAAATCCACATGGTTATCTTTGAGCAGAATCATATCGAAAAGCCCAATACGATGATTCATGCCACCGCCCAGCGCTACTGCTTCTTTTTCCAAATAACGGAGTCCCGGCGTGGTCTTACGAGTATCCAATACATGGCATCCGGTGTCTTCTATCAGAGATTGATACTTATGTGCGGTTGTAGCCACGCCGGACATGCGTTGCATGATATTAAGCATCGTGCGCTCGATCTGCAGCAGACTCAGCTCCTTGCCATAGACCTTAAACGCCACGTCACCCGGCTTCACATGGTCGCCGTCATGCAGAAATTGCTCTACCCTGCATTCGGGGTCGAAATAATTAATGATTTCTTTCGCCACCTCGACTCCGGCGAGCACACCTGTATCTTTAATTATGAGTTGCTGGCAGCCCATCTGGGTAGGAGGAATACAACTGAGAGAAGTATGATCGCCGTCACGGATATCTTCCTCAAACCAGATGGCTATCAGTTTACGAAGTTCTTGTTTGTCCATAGTTTTTTGAATTTATGCCACAAAATTACACTTTTTTTTGCATATATGCAAGAAAAATCGTAAATTTGCAGCCGAAAACTGTAAAAACGTGCTTTTATGAACCATAGACGTACTTTCTTTCTGCTTCTCCTCCTCTGTGCCTGCACCATCGCGGGCCTGGCAGAAACGAAATGGGACCACCTCACCTGGCGCAACGAGATCCGCTTGGGTTGGGGCGACCAGTTGTTCGAGAGTCTGATGTGGCACAACCCGACCAATATCACCACGACGATGCCGGAGAGTTACCAGCAGACCTATCATGAGAATTACCGGCACCACCAGCATATCTGGCTGGAATACCAATACCGGTTCAAGCACTGGTTTTCTCTCGGCGGAATGATTGATATGAGCGAGGTGGGTTGGGACGATGTGACCCGCAACGGCAGGGGCGTCGAACTGAGCCGCGGCGGCGGACATCATTTCTATAATGTCGTCCTTATGCCCACCATCCGTTTCACGTATCTATACCACCCGAACGTGAACCTCTATTCGGGAATCGGCATCGGTATGGACATCAATGGCGGTACGGAGACCAACGCCAAAGGCCAGCATACGGAATACGGCGCCGCGGTCAATATAACGGTGATCGGCGTAGCCGCGAACTACAAACGATGGTTCTGGACGGTCGATTTCGGAGGTATGTACGCGCTCAAAAACGCCAACGCCATCTATATGGCTTCGTCGCGAATAATCAACGTAGGATTAGGAGCAAGGTTTTAAAGGAATGAAGAAGGATAAAGGAGGAAGAAGGATGAGAGTTATGAGATATAGGTACCAACATATTCTATTGCTGCTTATGGCGGTATGGATGGCGGGCTGTCAGTTCCGCAAGGACGAATACGTCGATTTCACAGACCTGACGGGTGCAGGCAACCTGACATTCCGCGTTATCGGTCAGAACGAGCGGGACCTGAGCGAAGGCATCCCGAGCGACTGCTATCTGCCGGACGGCACACCGGTGTGGGAGTATTCAGATGCCGTTGAGTCCGAACCCGCGTCAGAGAGCAGAGAGGCAGGACCTGCCGGTCCCCGCCGTACCAGTTCGGTTACCGGAGCAGGAATACTGCAAGAGCTGCTCAAATACGGAAACCAGAACAAGATTATCGAAGTGGTAGGTACTTACCCGAGCATAGATATTGATGGCAACCCAATCACCCTTTCCGGCAAAGTGATGCTGCCCAAGAATGGCATCCCCAAACGGATGATTATCGTGAGCCATTATACCGTTTGCTCCAACGCCGAAGCCCCCAGCAACTGTTTCTCCCTCGAGGGCATGCTGGTAAGAAGCGGATATGGTCTTATCATTCCGGATTATATCGGTTACGGCGTTACGGAAAAGGAGGTACACCCGTATCTGGTGATGGACGTAACGGCGCATAACGTAGTGGATATGTATCTGGCAGTCAAACCATGGTTAGAAGCTATCGGACGCAAAGCGGATGACCCCAGTCTGGATCTCATGGGCTACAGTCAGGGCGGCGCAACCACGATGGCGGTGCAGTACCTGATAGAGACCGAATACAGCAACGCGAGTAGCATTGATCATATCATGCTCCACCGTGTGTTTGCCGGCGGCGGTCCGTACGATGTCAAAGCTACCTACGAGCGTTTCGTCAACACCGACACGGCAGGATACCCGGTTGCCGTTCCGCTCGTTCTGCAAGGAATGATCAAGGGCAACAAACTGAACATGCAGATGGAGGATATGATGCAGCCCTGGCTATGCGAGCATATGGAGAACTGGATCAACAGCAAACGGTTCACCTCCGCCCAGATCAACAAAATGATCGGCACAAAGGTCACTCATGAACTGCTGACCGCCGAGGCAATGGAGCAGAAGTCCGAAAAAGTGGCGGAGCTGTACAAAGCGATGACCCTGAACTCCATCATTGCCTACGACTGGGATCCCCGAGCCCCGGTCTATATGATGCACTCTATGGACGACGAGACAGTGCCGTACACCAACGCCACGCATGCCCGGACACATTGGAAAGATGCCAACATCACCTATAATTTCGGGCACTACGGCGGGCACGTGCTGACCTGCTTGCGATTTATCTATACCGTACAAGAGTTGTTAGCCAACGAAGAGGCAGAAAGGAAGAAATATGAGAACTAAAGACCGCGGCTACGCCGCTCAAAGCCAAAAGACCGCTACGCTCAAAGACAAAAGACCTACACGGACTCGACGAATCATATTCGGTCTTATGTCTTATGTCCTGGCGCTTGGTTCTGTACTCATAGCTCCCTCCTGCAATACGGAGGCGAACTACGAGACGAAGGATGTGGAAGTGAGGATGGCTGTCACGAATGTGTCCTCGGGTTTCATTGAATGTGAGTACTATACCAACAAGGATGCTTATTACCTCATCGCTATCTGTGAGCCGTGGGAGGGCTACAACCCCATCACCAACTCCAAACAATTCATGCAACTGGCGCTGGATAGCGCATACGCGGAGTACCTCGTCTGGCGCAACGATTTGTTGAGAAACAAGGAGTTCAACGTAGCACCTTTCGCCTCCCACTCGCTCCAATACGGTTACACCACCCGTTTCTTCACGGGTTTGACGCCCTACACGGACTATTGGGTATATGCCTTCCCCGTTGATCCTGAAACAATGAGACCTGTCGGCAAACTGGTATTGGAAAACATCCAGACTTCTATGGTATCCACCGTAGAGATTCGTTTTGAATACCGCATCAGGGGAAACTGGGACTATATCTACCCTGTGGACACGCTCGGTCATATCAACTCCCGCTATCCCTTCATTGCCATAACCAAAGACAGCCTCGAGCTGACCACGGAGATTGCGGAATGGGACACACCGCTCCCCTTCTTCTACAACTGGGAAGAGGATATGTTCGAATATCCCCAACTAGCCGATGTCTTTTACGGCGTGAAAGCGACCGAAAATGACGGCATCCAATCGACCTGCAAGTTTGAGGAAGGGCACACGTACTATACCGGTATCACCGGCTTTGACGGGCTGTTCAAACACATGGCAATCTATAAGTTCACGTGGCACAAAGACTGCGTGTACTATTTCCACGACACTGACTCCACCAACCTATATATCAAAGACAGGGACAAACTATTATAACCGGTGTCATGAAAATCACCCTTCTCCTGGTAGGCAAGACTACCGACTCACGGCTTATATCCCTTATCGAGGACTACCGGAAACGGCTTCTACACTATGTGCCGTTTGAAATGGTCGTGCTGCCAGATCTGAAGAACACCAAGTCGATGAGCGAGGAGCAGATCAAAACCGCCGAAGGAGAAGCCATTCTACGCTTTCTCACGTCTGCGATGGACGTGATTCTGCTGGACGAACACGGACGGGAATTCCGGTCGGTCGAATATGCCGTATGGCTGCAAAAGAAAATGGGGTCCGGACGCGATCTGACGCTCGTCATTGGCGGTCCATACGGGTTCAGCGAGGCGGTCTATGCCCGCGCCAACGGCAAACTGTCATTCTCGCAAATGACTTTCTCGCACCAGATGATACGATTAATGGCCATCGAGCAGATTTACCGCGCAATGACCATTCTCCGTGGTGAACCCTATCACCATGAATAGACGATTTACGATTTTTACCTTACACGGATTTTCTGTCCGATCTGGAGCACTTTGGTCTCCTTGATCTTATTCAGCTGGCATAGCTTACGCACGGTCGTGCCGTAGCGTTTGGCGATACCGGAGAGAGTATCTCCTGATTTCACCTTGTGATACTTCATTGCAGCCTGCTCTGCGCGCGCCTGTTTCATGGCCTTGATGCCGATCACGTACTCCTGGTCGTTCTTCAGCTTGCCCGTGGTGAAATCAATGACATTAGCTGGATTCACCGCTTCGCCCAGATAGCGTATCTCCAAATGCAGATGGCTTCCGGTGGAGCGTCCGGTATTACCGCCCAGACCGATCACATAACCTGCCGGAACGCGCTCGTACTCATCTACCAGAGGGCGGCTCAGGTGGCCGTAAATCGTCTCCAGACCGTTGTCATGGCGAAGGACCACATAGTATCCATAGCCGCGCGGATCCCATCCTACGATACGCACCTGTCCGCTCCATGCCGAGCGGATCGAATCGCCAATCTGGACCTTGATATCCGTGCCCTTGTGCATCCGGTAGCGGCGCCAGCCGAACGGACTCGTCACATAGCCCGGAGCCGGCAGTACAAAACCCGCCATCGGTATATGCACATCCTCGCGCAAGCTGTCGAACAGGTTGCCGTACGGGTTCACGCGCTCGTCCGTCCAGATATGCCGGTAGAGGCTGTCCGCCGGGTGATGCGTGAAGAGCGTGCTGTCGCCGAACATGAACTGCGGTGCGAGTTTATAGACCACATCGCCGTCTTTGGTGCGGACGATAATCTTATTGGGTAGCAGCTCCATGTCACATCCGAGGATGAGTGTATCATGGGCAAAGAGCCCTGCCAGGCACTCCGGCAGCTGCGCCGCACGCGCGTCCAGATCGTCCATTTCCTCCAGTTCGTCGCCCTCGCTGTCCACGGCGAGCGTGTCCAAAGGCGGGTTCAAACTCAAATCTTCTGTAAAAACATTATCCGCATATGCCCACGACGCAAGCAGCAGACAAAACAGACTTAATACCAATACTTTCAAATTCTTCATCTTTTCTTTCTAAATTATATCAGGCAGAACGGCCATGAACAGCCGGAGACAAGCCAATGGCAAAGCCATGCTACTCCTGCTACCACGATGAGAGCCGCCAATACGATAAGACATATCTGCCATCCTTTCAAACCTTTTTTAACTTTCACAAGCGGGAAAGCCACTTGCTCGGTGAGCGTCCGTCCGAACGGAACGGAGATGATTGCGTCGGCGTTGACAGCCCAACCGTTGGCGTTCAATACCGGCGCAAGGTTACGGCGACGCAGTTTGAGCCAAGCCATGATCATGCTCGGACCGCTGATTACCAACAAGATACAGATGAAGACGAGGATGTTCTGCCACCATGTCAGCGCGGCTAAACCGGCAGCAACGGAAGCCAGCGCGGCTCCGATCATACCTAAAGCCATGCCGATGGCGGCAAAGATACCGGCGAACTTAGCGATGTCGAATGCCGGTTTCTTCTCTGCTGCGGAATCAGCGGCAGCTGCATCCGCCTTGGCGGTCATATCGTCGAATGCCTTTGCGTCTTTCTCTGCGGCGGATTTGTTGATCTTGTCCTCGACCCATTTGGAGAACTTGCGGTAAGGAGTCCAGAATGCCTGACGGATCGAGATCGGGTTCTCGATGATCTTATATACCGTAGCATCGTAGTCCAGTCCGTCGTTGTCATAGAAAACGGCGTTTTTGCCAACGCTGAGGTTCTTGATCTCGCCTTGTGTCACAGCAGCTACTATCTGCGCGGTCTTTCCGGTCTTCTTGTTCTCGCAGTTGCAATAGATCAGATACATGCCGCTCAGCGGAGCCTGCGCATCGTGCTTGCCCATATCGTTCACGCGGATACAGAGGTGGCACGCGCGTTGGTCAATGATGAGCGTTCCGGCTTGGAAGGAAGCGATAGTCTTGTCGTTGAGGTCGTAGAAGTCCTCAAGGGTCACGAAGTTGCGCAGCAGGCGGTAGAAATCGCGGTGGAGGAGGAGCAGTTTGCGCAGCGGCATGAACTCGGCTTGCGCCGCAGCCAGCGCGTCTGCGTTAGCACCTTCGGCAGCTGCTTTGGCAGCCTCCCATTCGGCGATCTGCGCACCCATCTCTTGGAATTTCTTTTCGCTCATACCGGGTTTCGGTGTCTCTTCGGGGATCAGAGCGAGACCCAGTTTCTGCAGTTTCTCCTGCTCGAAGTAAGCGGCATATTCAGCGCTTTTCTCTTTGTAAGCAGCGATCACATCAGCCTCAAGCGGAGCCTCCGGTATAGGTTGTTCCTCTATCGTTACAGCGTCTATAGCAGCCTGTACGTCTGCCAAAGCAATCTCGCTCTTCTCTCCGGCTAATTTCTTCGCTACTGTATGAATAGCCTCTTCTGCAATATTGTCCAGCGCGATAGCATCTTTCTGTTCAAAAAGCGACTTCGGATCCTTTAAAGCAGCGCAGAGATATTCGGCGGTACCAACTACCTCTTTCAGACGCAGTTTGCCATCGCCGTCGATATCCATCAGACTCAGCGAGTCTGCACTGATCTCCAGACCGTTAACGGGACAAGAAAGTACCGTCCACATTTTCTTGTCCAACTCGCCGAGGTGACGAAGATCCTCAGCCGATTGAATACGCACGCGGGCCACACCACCCACATTCGCGAAACTCCATTTGTACTTAGCCATAGTTATATCTTGATTTAATGATTTACCATATACAATGTGCTTTTTGCACAAAATCGCCGCAAAGGTACAAAAAAATTTGCAGATGTGCAAAAAAAAGTGTACTTTTGCAGCCGTTTTTGCTTTATGTGGCCCGTTCTTGCCTTCATATCTGCCCTCTGTTTGGGATTTTACGACATCTCAAAGAAGGTTGCCCTCCGCAACAATAAAGTGATTGATGTGCTTGCTATCAGTATTTGCGCATCGGCTCTTTTTCTCTCTATACCGCTCATTCTATCGCGATTATATCCGGAGATGATGGTAAGCACCCATTTCTATGTGCCGGCAATGGACACAACAGCTCATCTCTACACGTTGCTCAAATCAGCCATTGTGCTTTCCTCGTGGGTCTTTGCATATATATCTCTCAAGCATCTGCCTATTTCTGTGGTCAGCCCCATGCAAGCCACTCGTCCGATATGGACACTAATCGGTGCGCTCTTGATCTTCGGAGAAAGATTGAATGCATGGCAATGGGTCGGTGTCGTTTTCGCAATCGGCAGTATTTTTGTATTCTCATTGGGCGCAACTAAAACGACTAATCACCCTTCCTTAATCAAGAGTCACAAATATTACTACATTTGCCTTGCGCTCGCCATTCTTATCGGAGCATGCTCCGGACTCTACGACAAATATCTTATGCGCCGCTATGATCATAACGCCGTGCAGGTTTATTACACCTTCTATCAAGCAGCAATGATGCTCATCGTTTGGACTGTTGACCGCATATACAATCGGCCTGCCGGAGAAAAGCTTTATACACTGCCGGCAAAGCGAACTATACTCCCGATACTATTCATCTCCGTCTTTTTGATAATTTCAGACAATGTATATATGCTCGCGCTGCGGGATCCGGATTCGATGATTGCGGTCGTAAGTACTATCCGCCGCGGCGGAGCCATCATCGGTTTTGCCTACGGTCTCATCTTCTTGCGCGAAAACGATCCTATGCGTAAGATCCTGTGCATGCTGGGCATTCTGGCCGGACTCATCTGTCTGGCATTGGGCTCGATATAATTATTTTTTGCATTTTTCTCCTTCAAAATTTGTGTATATCAAAAAAAAGCAGTACCTTTGCGCGCTTTTTCGTATGAAAAAGGCTAACATGTTTAATTTTTAACGTTTGGTAAGCTACGGCTGAGCCAGACATATTCTACCACAATGGCAGAAAATCTTTCTCTCCAGAACTTCGACTGGGATGCCTATGAAGCACAACAGCAAGGCAGCAAAAACGAAGCAGAAACCCAAAAGTATAATGAGACACTGAGTGCCATCAAAGACAATGAAGTCGTTGAGGGTACCGTTATCTCTATCAACAAACGTGAGGTAGTAGTGAACGTAGGCTACAAGTCGGACGGTATTGTTCCGGCAGCTGAGTTCCGCTACAATCCTGAGCTCAAAGTAGGCGACAAAGTAGAAGTCTATATTCAGAGCCAGGAGGACAAAAAAGGTCAGCTTGTATTGAGCCACAAAGAGGCCCGCGCAGCTCGCGCATGGGATCGCGTTAATGAGGCTTACAACGCAGGCGAGATTGTTACCGGTTACATCAAATGGCGTTCGAAAGGCGGCATGATTGTGGATGTACTTGGCATGGAGGCATTCCTGCCGGGCAGCCAGATTGACGTAAAGCCTGTACGCGACTATGATGTACTTGTAGGCAAAACGATGGAGTTCAAGATTGTAAAACTTAATCCTGAGTTCCGCAATGTTGTTGTATCTCACAAAGCTCTCATCGAAGCCGAACTCGAGGCTCAAAAGGCTGAGATCGTCGGCAAACTCGAGAAGGGCCAGGTACTCGAGGGTACTGTTAAGAATATCACCAACTACGGTGTATTCATCGACTTGGGCGGCGTAGACGGTTTGATCCACATCACCGACTTGAGTTGGGGCCGTGTAAACGATCCCCACGAGTTCGTACAACTCGATCAAAAAATCAATGTTGTTATTCTTGACTTCGACGAGGAGAAAAAACGTATCGCTCTCGGTCTGAAACAATTGAGCCCGCATCCATGGGATGCACTGGACCCGAACCTCAAAGTAGGTGACAAGGTTCACGGTAAGGTTGTTGTAATGGCTGATTACGGTGCATTCGTTGAGATTGCAGAGGGCGTAGAGGGTCTCGTTCACGTGAGTGAGATGAGTTGGAGCCAGCACCTCCGTTCCGCTAATGACTTCCTGAAAGTCGGCGACGAGGTAGATGCAGTTATCCTGACTCTGGACCGCGCAGAGCGCAAGATGAGTCTGGGTATCAAGCAGTTGAAAGCCGATCCTTGGGCAAACGTAGAGACCAAGTATGCTGTCGGCACCCGCCACTGGGCTAAGGTTCGCAACTTCACCAACTTCGGTGTATTCGTAGAGATCGAGGAAGGCGTAGATGGTCTGATCCACATCAGCGATCTGAGCTGGACCAAGAAGATTAAACACCCGAACGAGTTCACCCAGATCGGTGCGCAGATCGAGGTAGTCGTACTCGACATCGATGTAGCTAACCGTCGTCTGTCTCTCGGTCACAAGCAGCTTGAGGAGAATCCTTGGGAGGAGCTTGAGGCTAAGTTCGGCGTTGACACCGTAGTGGACGGCAAGGTAGTAGAGATCAACGACAAGGGCGCCGTTGTAAGTCTGGAAGAGGGCGTAGAGGCATTCTGCACGACACGTCATCTCCAGAAAGAAGACAAGAGCCCTGTAGCAGTAGGCGACACGCTTCCGTTCAAGGTGATTGAGTTCAACCGCGACGCAAAACGCATCCTCGTATCGCACCTCCGCACATGGGAGGAGCGCAAAGAGGCTCCGGCTAAACCGAAGAAAGGCGCAGCTGCTCCGGCAGAACCGCAAGTAGAGATGCCGAAGGTAGAGAAGACTACACTCGGTGACCTCTCGGCGCTCGCAGAACTGAAAGCTTCTATGGAAGCTGAGGAGAAACCTGCAGCTAAGAAAGGCGGCAAGAAAGCCAAAAAAGACGAGGAGTAATCCGAAGTCTTGAAAAAAAGAAGCGGGCCAAACGGCTCGCTTTTTTTTGTATCCTTGATTGCTTCGTCCTTTTCTTACATCCTTTCGGGCATTTCAATACCCAAAAGCGCCATGGCGGAGCAAAGAACCTTCGCTACGTTCGCTGACAACAGCAGGCGGAGCGCTTTCTTTTGTGTGTCGGATTCATTCAAAATCGAGAGATCATGATAGAATGAATTGAAATCGCACGCGAGGGCATAGGCGTAATTGCAGATAACCGCAGGCGAGAAATCATCTCCGGCAGTACGCACGATAGAGGGATACTCGCAGAGTCGCTGAATCAAATTCAACTCCTTGGGATCAAGCTGACTGCTGACAGCTGAAGGCTGAAGACTCTCTGCTTTGCGGAGCACAGAGCGAATGCGAGCGTAGGTATATTGGATAAACGGCCCGGTGTTGCCGTTGAAATCAATCGACTCTGCCGGGTTAAAGAGCATATTCTTGCGCGGATCGACTTTGAGAATGAAGTATTTGAGCGCTCCGAGACCTACTTTACGTGCAATCTCATCGGCTTCTTCCGCTGTGATGCCTTGTAATGTATTAACCTTGTCCTTGGAAATCTCGCGGGCATCTTCGACCATCTTATCCATCAAATCGTCGGCATCCACCACCGTTCCCTCGCGGCTCTTCATCTTGCCGTTCGGCAGTTCAACCATTCCATAGGAGAAATGAACCAGTTCTTTTCCGAATGGGAAGCCAAGGCGATCCAAGAGAATAGAGAGCACCTTGAAGTGATACTCCTGCTCATTACCCACTACATAGACCATTTTGTCTATCGGGTAGTCTTGAAAACGCAGTTTGGCGGTACCGATATCCTGGGTCATATAGACGGACGTGCCATCGGAGCGGAGCAGCAGTTTCTCATCCAAACCGTCTTGGGTCAGATCCGCCCAAACAGACCCGTCTTCGCGGCGGTAGAAAACACCGGAAGCGAGACCTTTCTCCACTTCCGATTTACCCTCGAGATAGGTATTGGATTCGTAGTATATCTTATCGAACGAAACGCCCATACGGCGGTAAGTCTCATCAAAACCGGCATAGACCCATTCGTTCATTCTTGCCCATAAGGCACGGACTTCAGGATCATTTGCCTCCCATTTGCGAAGCATCTCCTGTGCCTCCAGCATCAGAGGAGCCTCGCGTTTGGCGGTCTCTTCGTCCTTGCCTGCAGCCATCAGTTCGGCTATCTGGGCTTTGTATTCCTTGTCGAAACGAACATAGTAGTCACCGATGAGATGGTCGCCTTTCTTGCCGGAAGACTCCGGTGTCTCGCCGTTGCCGAATTTCAGCCACGCCAGCATGGATTTGCAGATATGGATACCGCGGTCGTTGACGATATTGGTCTTCACCACTTTCCAACCGTTTGCCTCCTGAATCTGAGCGATCGAATAGCCCAGCAGGTTGTTGCGCACATGCCCGAGGTGAAGCGGTTTGTTGGTGTTCGGCGAAGAGTACTCCACCATCATCAGGGGGGAGCCTACCCCTTCCCCCTTCCTAAAAGGAAGGGCTTTTTCCGAAGGCTGCTCAAAGTGGCCGTAGTGCTCGTCGGCATCGATGGCCTTGAGTTGGTCGATCCAGAACGCGTCGGAGATAGAGAGATTAAGAAATCCCTGCACCGCATTGTATTTGGCTATCAGCTCTTCGCCGTTAGCCATTAGCCATTCGCCTATCTCGGCAGCCACTTGGGCCGGTGCCTTGCGTGCCATTTTGACAAAAGGAAAAACAACTAATGTGATATTGCCCTCAAACTCGGGGCGGGTCTTTTGCAATTGAATCTGGCCGTCGTCGGCCTCTACGCCATACAGCGCCTTCACGGCCGCTTTCGCCAGCGTACTTATCTGTTGCTCTAATGAATTCATAATTTAGGATATTTTCTGAACCAACTGCTTATTTTAAGACGGATGACGCCGAGCAAGGCTTCGGAGAAGATACCTCCGCTCATCTTGGATGTTCCGAGAACGCGATTGACAAAGACAATTGGTACTTCAATGATTTTCGCGCCGCATTTGGAGGCGGTGAATTTCATCTCTATCTGGAAGGCGTAGCCTTTGAAACGAATCTTGTCCAGTTCGATTGTCTCCAGCAGCTTGCGGCGGTAGCAGACGAATCCGGCGGTGGTATCATGAATATCCACGCCGAGCACCGTGCGCACGTATTTGGACGCGAAATAGGACATCAGTACACGTCCCATAGGCCAGTTGACCACATTCACTCCGGTCACATACCGACTGCCTATAGCGAGATCCGCACCCTGAACGGCACAGGCATCGTAGAGCTTCAGCAAATCCTGCGGGTTATGGCTGAAATCGGCATCCATCTCGAAGATATAATTGGCTTTATGATCTATCGCCCATTGGAAGCCGGCAAGATATGCCGTGCCAAGACCTTGTTTGCCGCTCCGCTCGATGAGGTAGATACAGCCTTTGTATTTACCCTCCATCATCTTCTTGACGATCTTGGCGGTACCGTCTGGCGAACCGTCGTCGATGACCAGCACATTGAACAGAATCGGCAATTCCATCACCGCAGTGATAATTGCTTCGATGTTCTCTTTCTCGTTATAAGTAGGAATAATTACTAATCGTTCCATATAGTACGAATTTAAAATTACGAATTACGAATGGTCCGCAATGACGTGGTCATTGAGGACATAAATCGGACTTGGCGACGTACGCTCGAGCGGTTTCAGGAATATATCCGTGCCGGGCAAGATTTCCATCTCCTCGAGATAAGAAGCTACCGTGTTATAGGCTACTTCCGGATCATTGTTCTCCAACGAAAGATGGCACAGCCACACGTTCCTTAAATCAGGATGCCAGTTGCGCTCCAGCAACTCACCGCAAGTGTCATTGCTCTGATGCCCGCGGGGAGAGAGGATACGCTCCTTCAGATAAGTAGGATACGGGCCATTCAGCAGCATATGCTCATCGTGATTTGCTTCAATCACCAGATGGTTCGCCGTACGGATATACGCTTCCATCTCTTCGTTCACGCTGCCGCAATCAGTCATAATCACAAACCGCTGGCCGAGATAATCGATGCAGTATCCGACACATTCGGTTGAGTCGTGCTCGATACTGAATGTATTTATTTTCATGCCGAATAACTCCCACTCTACCCCTTTCTCAAAATACCGGCGGCTGGTACGCAACTTCTCGCGCACGCCGTAATTGCGGTCTATGCCTTCGTGGATTAATGCGGTGGAGTATATCGGCAGATGCACTCGTTCGCCGAGAGTGCCCACAGCGCGGATATGATCCGCGTGGTCGTGGGTGATAAGAACGCCCATGATATTTTGGAAATCAAGCCCCATCTCACGCAGGTATTTTTGTATCGACCGCGCAGAAATGCCCGCATCGATCAGGATTCCCTGATGACGCGTACCGAGGTAGTAACAGTTGCCGCTACTGCCGCTGGCGAAACACCTGAATATGAGCTCGTTCTCCTCCATTTTACAAAATCGGGTACAAAGGTACAACAAAAATTGCACATACGCAAGTTTTTGAGCGGAATTTTTGAAAAAGTAGAGAATTCTCTACTTCTTTTAGGGATAGATAGCAGGCACTATGCTTGCATAAGGGACGGCTATTTAGCACTAAAAGAGAGGGCACAGCCCTTTTCAAAAATCCCGCTCATTCTTGCGTATGGTCTGCAGGACGCGATTGTACTTTCGAAGGGGTCCCCTTTTGATGTGACCCCAAAAAGTTGGACGGATTATTAAATCTATTTTATTTGAGATTGAAAGTGGGTTCGGTATTGTACAGGACTCATTTTCAATTTTAACTTTATACGATTATTGTTATAGTACTGGATGTACTGTCTCAATGCGACCTTAAAAGCCTTTATGTCTTCCCACCTATTTGGATAAAGCAGTTCTGTCTTCATTAGTCCGAAAAAGTTCTCCATCATCGCATTATCCAAACAGTTCCCTTTTCGAGACATACTTTGTATGATACCATGCGTTTGTAGTAACTGTTGATAGCATCTATGCTGGTACTGCCACCCTTGATCAGAATGCATTATTAGTTGATCTAATGTCGGATGCTTACGGAAAGCTTTCTGCAGCATGTCTGTTACCATCTTCATATCCGGATGATCAGAGATGGCATAGCTAATCACCTCTCCGTTCCACATATCTAATATAGGCGATAGGTAGCACTTCTTACCTTGTATATCTACTTGCGTAACATCTGTTGTCCACTTGCGATTAGGTGCGTCTGTCGCAAAATCACGTTGCAGGATATTAGGAGCTATCTTTCCTACTTCTCCTTTATAAGAGTGATAACGTAGCTTGCGACGATGGGCGTGTAAGCCCATTTCTACCATCAGTTTAGCAACCGTTTTGTGGTTAATGGTAAGTCCGGATCCTCGTAATTCAAGATAGACTCGCCTGTAACCATAACGCCCTTTATTTTCCTCAAAAATACGTGTTATTTCTTGACGCATAGCAGCATATTTATCAGGACGTTCTTTCACGCAATAATAGTACGTGGCACGCTTCATCCTACTAACCAGGAGCAGATCCTCGAGGCTATGTTCCGGCCTTAATGACTGGATGATTAGGGCTTTGTCTTTTTTGATAGACGTTCCCTTTCTGTCACTAAGGCCCTCAATTTTTTTAAGTAGGCATTCTCAGCACGGAGTAACTCGTTCTCACGTTGGAGTTTCTCTAGTTCTGTAATAGGTTCCTTCTTCTTTGGACGTCCCATAGATGCGTATTTTCGACCGTATTTAACTTCTCGCAAAGCCTCATACCCATCTCTACGTGCTATGTGTCTCCAACAACGTAATGTAGAACGAGCAACACGATACTTTGCGCTAGCAACGTGCAAAGGTACATGTTTTTTATCAATCTCGCAAACAATTTTGCATTTTTCTTCAAAATTATACCGACAATTGTATGGAAGACGCTGTAAACCGGCAACACCATGCTGTTTATATTGCTCTAACCATACATTTATCAGACTCCTTGATAGACCAAATCGTTTGGCTAGTAGTTTAACTCCTGCACCTTGTTTGTGCATCTTAATTACCTCTAACTTCTCTTCTAATGAATGTACCATAAGCGACACTTTTGTTTTGTGTCTAACTTTTGGGGTTCATTACATTTGGGGGAGGAGGTCGAAGGTACAAAAAAAAATGCACATATGCAAGAATTTAGTATCTTTTTATTAAATTTATTGTTCGGGCGAAGCGAGATAAGACGTTTTTAGCATTTTTTTGAAATACGCAATAGTATTGAGCATTTTCGTGCAATTTTATTGCGTATTTTAGTTGTAATTTATTGCGTGTTTTTGCGGTGTTTTCGTCATGAACGCCTTTAATCTTCCTCTATCAATACGAATTTGCAGTCAGGGAATACTTCTAAATACAACACACGGGCGACTCATACATTGAGCCGCCCGTGTCCTTTCTTTGTACCTGGTACTTAGTTACTTGGTCACTTTCTTTGGCCTTGGATGGTATATGTTTTGTCTCCTCGGAGGATGAAGATCTCGCCGTTGAGGTTCAGCGTACCGAAATTGCATATACCGCCACCGCCTGCAATTCTTTTTTGGTTGTGATGATCTGAATATTATTTGCGGTTACGTTTCTTGCGGAACTCTTTCTGGGCTTTCTTGAGTTGTTTCAGATATGCTTTGCTGGTGTGTATGCGCGCGAAGGCGGCACCGGCAACTACGCGGGCAGCATCGACATCACTCTGCCAGTGGAAACCGGCGATGACACGACTCTGGCCGTACTCAAATCCTTCTTTGAGCAGCGCATCCTGGTCGGCAGGATCAACTTCGCAGAGGATGAGAGCCGTAGACCAACCGAGCGTTGTATGTCCGGAGGGGTACGAACCGTTGTGGCTGAGGGGTTCTTCATCGGCCGGAATGAGGGTCGGCTCATGGAACACCATGTACGGGCGCTTGCGCATATACGTGATCTTGGCGCTGTCGCATGCAAAATCGGTTGTCTTGGTGGCGTCCGTCAGCAGTTTCCATATCTGCGGGGTGTTCTTCTCGGAGATCTCTATACCGAGCACCGGAGAGAAGATAGCCGCCATGCGCGCGATGCTGTATTCGGCATCCAGACGGGCTTTCTCGCCGCGCGGCGTGGGACGCATACTTTTGCCCCAGTTATACTGGGCGGTGTCGTAGGCAAAGCGCATCGAGTTAGCCTGCGGCGGTCCCGGCAGGTAATGCAAGGCGTTCGGCATCTCCGGAGAGGTGAAATATGGTTGTGGCGTGCTTGCCATCAGATAGACGGAAAAGCAGAGAACGGGAATAAGAATGACTCTTTTCATACTTCTTTATTGTTTATTTTTGTTACTATAAATCCATGGTTGTCTAATAGCGCCTTGAGTTCGCGAACGATCTCTTCTTGGATGCGGTGCGTATCTTGCTGCAAGGCCTCATAGTCTTCCGCAGAGCGGAAACGGCTGTCCGGCACCTCCACATAGGCCTTCAGCACCGGTTCGGTACCGCTCGGGCGGATGGTTACCTTGATGTTGTTTTCCGCCGTGAAATACTGCAGGGTGTTCTCTGCCTTTGGTAGATTGCGGCTCTGGAAGGCCGTACTGTCCTTATAGTCCAGACAGGTGAATGCCTCGCCGTGAATGGTCTTCAGGTGGTGGCGGAACAAGTCCATCACCAGCGGTTGGTTATAGGACCATAGCTGACCGTTTTCGGCCTCTATCTTCATCTTGACCGTATATTCACGTTGGAAACCGTAGTGGCGGTAGATATCCATCAGGTCGTCCCAAAGGGTGGTACCGCGTGCCTTGGCGCTGGCAGCCATCTCGGCGAGCAGGCATATCGACGCCGGTGCATCTTTGTCGCGTGCGTAGTCGTAGGGCAAGTAGCAGAAGCTCTCTTCGCCGGCACCGATGAAGGTGCTGTCCTTGCGAACCGACACGATGCGGTGGGCAATCCACTTGAATCCGGTATATTCGTCATACATCCTAATGTTCGCCTCATCCGCGATGCGCTTCACGATCTCCGAGGTCACGATAGTGCGGCCCATGAACGGTTTTTCCGGCATCTTCCCCAGACGTGTGCGGGTGTCGATGATGTATTTGGTGAAGAGCATGGTGGACTGATGTCCGTCGATGCGATGCCATGCGCCCTTGCTGTCTTTACAATAGAAACCAAAGCGGTCCGCGTCGGGGTCGGTAGCGATTGCCAGGTCCGCATCTTCCGCCTGCGCTTGCGCGAACACCAGTTCCATTGCTTGCTCGTCCTCGGGGTTGGCTTCGTGTCTGTCGGTGCCTGCTACGGAAGCGAACTGTCCGTTGTCGGGTAGCTGCGCCTTCACGATGCTGACGTGCTTCACGCCCATCTTCTTCAAACACATGGGTACGATCTGATATCCGGCTCCGTGCATCGGCGTATAGACTATCTTCAGGTCTTTGGCTTTCGCCGCAGCATCCAGGTCTATCAGGACCTTCTGCGCCGAGTCGGCATACACGCGGTCTATATCATTACCGATGATGGTTACCAAACTGTCTACGCGCTGGTGCTTGATATTCTTCATATCGACGTATTTGGCTTTCTCCACGATAGCGGCGTCATAGGGCGGAACAACTTGGCCGCCGTCCGACCAATAGGCTTTGTATCCGTTATATTCCTTCGGGTTATGGGACGCGGTGATGTTGACTCCTCCGACGCATTGGTTCTCGCGGATGGCAAAACTGATCTCGGGTGTCGGACGCATGTCTTCAAACAGCAGCACATGGATGCCGTTGGCGGAGAACACATCCGCTACGATATTCGCAAACTCTTTGCTGTTATGCCGGCAGTCATATCCTACCACCACCCGGCAACCACCGTTGGGGTTTTGCTTCTTCAGATAGTTGGCGAAGCCCTGCGTGGCGGTAGCAACCGTGAGCGCATTCATATAGTTCGTGCCCGGATTCATCGGCGCGCGCAGACCGGCCGTACCGAACTTCAAGGTATCACTGAAGGCGGCTTTGAAGGCCTTGAAATCACCTCGTTCGTACCATGCGCAAAGCGTATCCAACTCTTCTTGTGAAACGAAATAGCTCGGGCGCTTAGGGGTGCAAGCCATCGTACCCAACAGGGCAATGACTAAAATCAGTGTGTGCGGTTTTTTCATACGTTTACATAGTTTAATGACCGGTTGCCAAGTATCTTTGATAAAGAGGAAAGGCAGGAAGAATAAGATGATACAGAACAGGACATATTCTGCCATTACCCACAGGACAAAGACCAGCGATACAAACCAATACCACCAGCTGTTATCGAGTATCCGGTGCAACCAATAGTCATACCAATAGTACGGAAAGTCGATGAATTGCCCGCTCAGTATTTTCCATGCGGCATTTCGCATGGTCTGTTTGCGGTATATCTCCATCGCTACCAGCACCTGCCCGACATTGTTGAGGGGATTATTATCATTCACGCCGAAGGTCAACATACCGTCGTGCTCAATCTTCAGCGGTTCTTTCTTGCTGATTTGCAGACGGGGTAAGGCATAGATGCGATCCGGGCAAAGGGAGTCGGTGAGACGCAATCGGGTTTCGGGTATAATCTGCATCAGCACATCGCCGAAAAGCGCTGTTTTATCTAAGCCGCGGGGGTTATTCACCTTGCGGTTCTTCAGGTCAATCTCTTTGGGGTCATCCGGATCCACCTCTTCGGGCGGCGTAGTTACATCCACGTAGCGGAATACCGTATCACGAATGGCATCAAAGGAATCCAGCAGGTTATTTTTCACATACTTCTCTCTGACATCCGCCCAGAAATTGTTTTCGGTGGCTTTGATCAGTTTTTCATAGTTCGTATGGTACGCTCCGGAACCGGCGATGAACAAGATGTCGCCTTTCTGCACCTGTATACCCGAGGCCGCCCATGCTTCGGCAGGGTCATAGAGGAACATCGCATACTCGCTATTGAATGACTTGCGCTCGAAGGCACCGAACGGATTGGTATGCAGATCCACTTTGTGCAGCAGCACATTTTGCACATAGAAGGAGGCACTGTACAGGACGAATCCGAGCGTGAAGATGAAGACCAGCGCAAAACCGATAAAGCGCGCTACTCGGAATCGCAGCGGCTTCTTCCCCGGGGCTAAGAGGACCGTCAAAAAGCTATCATTCTCGATAGTGACTCTGTCGTTGCCGCTATCGATAATGTGCTGCAGTATTTCTTTAGGTATTTGAGTAGCCATATTACTTACGATAATTCTTTTCAACAATAATCAAGAAGGAGCCGAGATTATCATCGTACCATGCTTTCGGGTACTTGTTCTCCAGATAATAATCCATTTCCGTCTTTATCGTCAAGGTATCTTGCTTTTTAGCTTTTTCATTATAGTACGGACCAAACTGGAAGTACGTATGGCGTAAGATTTGTCTATATATTCCGGATTCCTCCTTCGTAAGCTTTGCCTCCTTGTCTCCTATAGGCTGCAGGTCCGATTGCTTCTGAAGAAGCTCGCTTTTCTTCTTGATAAAATCACAACGTTTCTGAAAATCTTCGTCCGTTTCTCCGTCCATCTTTTTCGCCGTATTCGATATAAGCTTATAGTTCTCTTTGAGCATCCCCTTAATCGTTGCCGGATCCAGGACGATATCGTTGACGGCGAAATAGAGCGTACCTCCTTCGTTGATGATGATGTTCTCGCGGTGCTGCGAGATGAAATAGAAGTTCTTCTCTTCCTCCTCGTTTCCGGGTTTCAACGGCGGCCGGTCTGCGCCCTTATAGACCTGCATCACCAGTGCGCTATTGGGCATATCTGATACGATACGGAACTTGCGGCGCGCTTTGTCGCGCTCACTGATATAATTGACGCGTTCTCCGTTCGCATCGAAATATTCCTCATCCGGCTTGAAATTACTTCCTGCCGCTTTGTGCAAGTGGTGAATAGCGGTATGTGCCGTTCCGGACGAGTGAACAGAAAGCACATCTCCCTTATCTACCGTAATACCGGAATTGGCCCAGAGGGAGGCGGTGTTGAATAGGAAATACGATACTTCTTTCTGCTCATCTTTGAGGGTAGTCGCACCCAGGGCATTGGTCGTGATATCGCTATAGGTATAGACTTTCTTGAGCTGTATGGCGATAAACGATATTCCGGCAAAAAGCGCCAAGCCGATAATTACGACGACCATCACCAGTCTGCGTACCTTGTTCTTATCATCTAAGACATCCACAATATCCTGCCACCGTTCGATATGAATGTGGAGTTCTTGTTTGCTTTTCTGACGCTCTTGTGCGCCTTGTTCTTTCTCTTTCATGGGTATGTGTGTTTATAATTTTCTCGCTTTATAGAGCATAAATTCTATTCTGTCTTTGATCGTTTCGATATCCTTTTCACCTCCGCCGAAATGCCGGTAGAAATAGGTCGGCTCACCATCTACGGGCCCGTTCATCACCAGCACTACCGGCACGGCATGCAAGCCAAACAGCTCGAGAGCTCCACCATCTCCTCATCGTCTTTTTTGTCCGCAAAACTCATATAGGTGTTCAGGTTCTTGTATTTCCGGCAGAAAGCGCCCATCATATAGGCAAACTCCAGGTTCGAATATGAAACAAAAATCACTACCGAGGGTTTGTTATCCCGGTAGATATACGAATAGCTCCTTCCGTCCGAGTTAAGATAGTAGGAGATGATATCACGGGTGACATCCTTCGCCAGCACGATCTGCGGACGCTGGCCGCGGCTGCCGAAATAGAAATCCTTCGGTTCGCCTTTGTTATTCCGTCCGTGCTTGTAGAGCGCGTCGTCCTTGACATAGAACGTCGGATTGCGCTCCACCACAAAGTGCTTGATGTCCGCGAATAGGAAGGCTCTCTCGCTGATGTGCTTCAGCCCGGAAGTGATGACAAGGGTATCTATCTTGGCGTTCTGAAACGCTAACTCAAATACCACTTCCACCGAGGCCGGTATACGGTATTTGGACACTTTCTTACGTCCCGACGGGTAACGCAAGAGGGTCGTCTTTTCTTTGTTCATCAGCACGCCGTTGACGACCGAATGATACGGGTTATCCGCGTCTACCACAAAAGCGTCCACATTCCTCATGTCCAGCGCCACTATCTTGTTGGTGAGTTCGCCATTCACATGGTATTTCTCTGCGTACGCGCTCACGGCAAACAGCGCCGCTACCATCATAAAGAGTACCTTTTTCATAATCATTCTATTTTGCTACATTTTTGGAATATGCGCGAACTTTAGCGCACCTCTGCGCCTATATGTCTTATCTTATATATTTTTCACCGCTTTTTTATGCTGTCGGTGCCAGCGGTTTATTTAACCTCAGTGAGTGACGAGAGGTTTCTAACCTTTGCGACTGCAAAGGTACACAAAAAAAATGACACTCGCAAATATATTTTAATTTTTTACCAATTTTGATTCATCAGCCGCCGAAACAATGCCAAAATCACCCTATAAATCAACCTCAAAACGGCACCGAATTATGACCGTACAAGATGCCCGTAATGGGCTTATAATGGTAATCCTAGACTTTGTTCGGAATAATCACATATAATTTACTTATATTCAATGATTTACAAATGTGTAAAATTAACGCAAAATCACCCTATTTTGCCATTTCAATTGCCGTTTTTTTTATGCTGCCGGTGCCTGCGCTCCTGTTTAATGTAGGTCAGGGACGATTTACATCTTACGCAGCAAAATTACAAAAAAAAATAATGAAAAACGCGGGGGCACTTGCACATATCAAAAAAAAGTAGTAAATTTGCAGCCAAAATATAAAATCATGAACGTACGAGAGAGAATAGCAGCATTGCGCGAGGAGATGCGCGAGCAAGGAATAGGCGCGTATATCGTGCCTGGGAATGATCCTCATGCCAGCGAGTATATGGCATCTCACTGGTACGAGATGCAGTGGATTTCCGGCTTCAACGGCGAGAGCGGAACGGTAGTGGTGACGATGGAGAATGCGTTGCTATGGACCGACAGCCGCTATTATCTGCAGGCAGGTATCGAGTTGGAGGGCTCGGGAATAGAGCTGATGCGCGAGAGCGATGTGGATTGCCCGTCTGTTATCGAATGGATGAAGGAAAGCCTACCCCAGCCCTTCCCAAAAGGAGGGAGCATAATTGGTGTCAATCCGGAGATGTGGAGCGTGAATGCGTTTGCCGAGTTGCGGAGCGAGGTGGCGGAAGCAGGGATAGAGGTGAAGAGCATTGATCTGATCAAACCCATCTGGACGGAAGGTCGTCCGGCAATACCGCAGGACAAGTTATACGCCTACGCCGCCGACTTCGCCGGAGAAACGGTAGAGAGCAAACTCGCAAGGATGCGGGAGAAAATAGCCGCAATGCACGGAGATGCACTTATTATTTCTGCATTGGATGAGATAGCATGGTTGCTCAACATCCGCGGAAATGACGTGGAATACAATCCTGTTGTGATCAGTTATTGCGTTTTGGAGGGAGACAAATGTACGCTGTTTGTAGATAAGAACAAGATTGATGCTCCGGCGCAGAATTATCTGGACTTCAATAATATCAGCGTGCAACCGTACGAGGCAGTTTTTGAGTATATCGGCAGCCTCAGCGGCACCATTCTCTTCGACGGTGCACGTGTCAACGAAGCCTTGTACGAAGCTATCAATCAGGGTACAAAGGACAAGGGACAAGGGACAAAGGCTGTGAATATAAAGTCTCCTATTTTGATTGACAAGGCGAAGAAGAATGCCATCGAGTTGGAAGGCGAGCGGATTGCGATGCGGCAGGACGGCGCTGCGCTGACGAGGTTCTTCAAATGGCTGGAAGAAGAAGCGTTTGGGAATTCACAATTCACAATGCACAATGCACAATTGACAGAGTGGGATCTGATGGAAAAATTGCATGAGTTCCGGGAGATGGGCGAGAACTTCGTGGAAGAGAGTTTCGGTACCATCGCAGGCTATCAAGGCAATGGAGCCATCGTCCATTACGCAGCAACGAAAAAGAATTGCGCGGAGGTGAAACCGGAAGGCATGCTGCTGCTCGATTCGGGCGGTCAGTACCTGGACGGTACGACGGACATCACCCGAACGGTATGGCTCGGCGGAAGGATCCCGCAGCAAGCCAAACTGGACTACACATACGTGCTGAAAGGTCATATAGCGTTAGCGCGCGCCCGCTTCCCAAGAGGCACAAGAGGAAACCAGCTGGATGCACTGGCCAAGCAATATATGTGGGCAGCCGGTATCACTTTCGGTCACGGCACAGGACACGGCGTAGGGCATTTCCTCGGCTGTCACGAAGGACCGCAGAACGTACGGACCGACAACAACCCGACAGCATTGGAGGTAGGACATATCATCTCCGACGAACCGGGAATATACCGCACCGGCAAATGGGGAATAAGGACGGAGAACCTGATCACCGTCATTCCCGCCAAACAGACCAAAGCGACTACGACGGAGGACGAATGGCTGGCGTTCGAGACGCTGACACTCTGTTTCTACGACACAAGTCTGATCGAGATGAGTCTGATGACGGAGGACGAGATCGACTGGCTCAACGCGTATCACGTGCGCGTATATAAAGAGGTAGGACCGCTGCTGAACGACGAAGAGCGGTCATATCTGGCATACAAATGCCAAGCACTGGAAGTGTGAAGGCAATGCACAATGCACAATTAACCATTAAATATTAATTTAAAAATTTTACCATTATGAAAGCAGATCTTATCAATGCATGGTTGTACAACGAGGGTTACAAACACGAGACCGACTCTGACGGAGATGTACATTTCCGCTACAACGGCAAGCACATTTATTTCACGCCGGATGAGGACGAGACCTACTTCCGTCTTATCATGCCGAACATCTATGAGTTGGAGGACAACCGCGTAAAAGTACTGGAGGCATGCAACACCATCACCCGCGACTACAAGGTAGTGAAAGCATACTTGGTAAAAGACCGTCTCTGGCTGTCGATTGAGATGTTTGTGGACTCCACTCCGGAGGTAGGTGATTTCTTCGAGCGCTGCTGCCGCATCCTGATCTCGGCTTACGAGGACACAGCAAAAGAGATTTTTAACTAATCCAACACATGGCTGTACTATCCAAATCAGAAAAAATAGGCGGTTATACCGTACAAAACCTGATTAAAGCCAACCACTACACGGAGACCTACCGCGTAGTGGATGGCGATAACAGGCCTTTCTTCCTGAAGTTATTCATCTTGAATAACCTCCCCTCCAAGCTGATGAACGAGGGCACGAAGACGGTACACGAGATCGAATACTGCCGCCAGCTGAACCACCGCAATATCGTGAGCCACGTATCGGACGGAACGCTGGAGCGAGAAAGTGGTTCGTACCAATACTATCTGACGGATTATTTCTCCGGTCCGGTTCTGGCAGACCGTTTGGCAACAGGAGGACCGATGAGCGAAGAGGAAGCACTCGGTATCTTCCGGGCTATATTGTCCGGCCTGCAATACATGCATTCGCAGGCTACGCCGCTCTGTCACAATGATATCACTCCCGCCAACATCGTGCTCAACGACGCGATGAACGGTGAAGCTGTGATCATCGATCTGGGCCATACCTGCACTCCTTGCGCCGGCATTGCAGAATTCGACACCAACGATCTGGACGTGCTATACCATGCCAAAGAGACGATGGTAGGCATCTTCGACCAGCAAACGGATATCTTCTCCGCGTGCGCTGTGTTATACACGATGCTGACAGGGTCTGCTCCATGGCAACTGGATATAGCTGTCTCTGGTGACTACAAAGAGCGATTCAAAGAGATGTGGCAATACCGGCAGTCTCATCCGCTCCAGATGCCGGACAGCGCGAGCGCCAAGATAAAAGCCATTCTGAACGAAGGTCTGGCGTTGAAGTCTTCCGACCGATTCAAGAACGTGAATGACATTCTGGCGATCGTGGATGACAAGCAGCCCGCCGAAGGCGAGCAAGGCGGCAAACGCACCGACTCCGGCAGTAGCTCGATGGGCGACGGCGGCAAGCGCGAAGGATCAGCGGACGGCGACGACGACCTGCCGATCGAAATCCGCAAAGGCGGCGGTAACGGCTTTGCCGACATCGCCGGCATGCAGGAACTGAAAGACTATCTGACCCAGAAAGTGATCTTCATGATCCAAAACAAAGAACTGGCTGAGCAATACCGCATCACTCCTCCAAACGGCATGCTGCTGTACGGCCCTCCGGGATGCGGAAAGACATTCTTCGCAGAGAAATTTGCGGAAGAGACCAATTTCAATTTCATGCTCGTCAAGTCGTCCGATATCGGCAGCAGTCTCGTACACGGAACGGAAGCAAAGATCCAGAAACTATTTGCAAAGGCCGAAAAGAATAATCCGATTGTGATCTGTTTCGACGAGTTTGACGCACTCGTTCCGATTCGCGGTGCACACGGCAGCGAGTATCAGTCCGGCGAAGTGAATGAGTTCCTCGCCCAGATGAACAACTGCGCAAAGAAAGGTATTTTCATCATTGCTACCAGCAACCGACCGGACAAGATCGACCCCGCTATCCTGCGTACAGGACGTATCGACAAACAGGTCTTTGTGCCGCTACCCGATTTGGAAGCCCGCAAAGAGATGTTTAAGATGTACCTGGCGAAACGGCCGACTACGGAAGATATCAATATTGATGAATACGCAGCCAAGACGGAAGGTTATATCGCTTCCGACATCGCGTTTATCGTGAACGACGCCGCTATGACCGCTGCCTTCACCCGCAAACCGATCAGCCACGAACTGATGTGCGTTTCACTCAATAACATCCAGCCCTCGCTGCAGAAAGAAGTGATCGAAGAATATTCGCAGATCCAGAAGAAGATGAACGGTGTACAGCGCCGCGCGATAGTGCAAGGGCTGTAAGGGCAATGCACAATGTACAATTCACAATTCACAATTCACAATGCACAATTCACAATTTAGAATGCAATGAAAACAGAGAAAGAGATAAAAGACAGACTTTTTAATCCGTATATCATCGAAGAACGGCAGTTGAATATCACCCAACTGGATGTATTCAGCCGATTGATGATGGACCGTATCCTCTTCCTGAGCGGAGAGGTGGTAGGCGACACGATGGATACGCTGGTAGCGCAGTTGCTCTTCCTTGATTCGCTGAATCATGATCCGATTCACCTGTATATCAATTCCGGCGGCGGCGAATGCTACTCGGGCCTCGAGTTGATCTCGGTAATGAAATTCATCAAATCGCCGGTTTACACGACCGTGCTGGGTCTAGCAGCATCAATGGGTGCTGTGATCGCCTCGAGCGGCGAGAAAGGACACCGTACCGCCCTGCCCTATTCGCGTTTCATGATCCACCAGCCGAGCTCAGGTATCGGGTATTCGACCTTCAAAGATCAAGCTATCCATCTCAAAGAGATGGAGAATCTGAAGCTGGACTTGTACAAAGTGTTGGCAGAGAATAGCGGCAAGACCGTAGAAGAGATTGAAGCGCTCTGCGACCGCGACAACTGGATGAAAGCCGATGAGGCTATCCAGATGGGATTCCTCGATGCAGTCGTAGAGCGGAAAGACTAGTCGTCTAGTCTACTAGTCGTCCAATAACATAAAAGAATGGCTGCCGTGGGGCAGCCATTTTTAATATCTGTCAGCAGATGGCTGACAGTTTACAACAGCTCAACGCTTCGGTTTACAAACTTGGCGAGCGCTTCGCCTTTCAGTTGACCGGAAGCCAAGAGCGCGATGTCAATGAGCTGTTTCAGTTTCTCATCCTCGCCGCTCAGGCTATAGACGGTCTTGATTACCGTCTCTTTCTTGGTCTCCTCGCCTTCTTTCTTCTCCACTTCTTCGCTTACCTGCTCGGAAGTCATCTTCGCCGCAAGCTCCTGAATCAGCGGGTGAGCCGTATTGACCACGAGGTTGTATTGGTCCGGCATCTGACCGTAGAAGGACATACCCTGCTGGTGAGCAGACATCTCTTTCATACGGCGCATGAACTCATTCTGTGTCAGGAAGACAGGCAGCGCGTCCGCCGCAGCAGGTTCACAGGTTACGTAGTAATTCAGTTTCTCGGCTTTCGGGATGAACGCCTCGAACGCCTTGCGCAGACCTTCGCGCTGCTCGTCGGAATAGTCGTCTTTCGCGGAATCTTCCTTGCGGATGAGGTTCTCTATCGTATCGCTGTCTATGCGCACGAAACGCAGTTTGCCTCCCTCACTCTTCTGCTCCGCCTGGCTCATCACATGCACGTCCAGTTCGCCGTCCATCAGCAGCACGTCGTACCCTTTCGCCTTCGCGCGCTCTATATAGGTATAGTGCGCGTCGGGATCGTTGGTGTAGAGCAATACCAGATTGCCGTCTTTGTCCGTCTGGGCTTCTTTGACCTGCTCTTTGTATTCGTCCAGCGTAGCGTATTTGCCGTCGA
The DNA here is from genome assembly GCA_002395805.1 of Bacteroidales bacterium UBA4295. Classification (GTDB taxonomy): domain Bacteria; phylum Bacteroidota; class Bacteroidia; order Bacteroidales; family Paludibacteraceae; genus Colicola. The sequence continues at coordinate 88,229 of DGVB01000026.1, forward strand.
GGTTCTTATAGAGCGCGAAATCTTTCGCTTTCTCATAGAATTTCTCGTCGGTCAGCATGCCGAACTGGATGAACATCTTGATATCGTCCCATTTCTTGGCGAACTCCTCTTTGTCGGCTTTATATAATTCAGCCAGTTTGTCGGCTACTTTTTTCGTGATATAGCCGCTGATTTTCTTGACGTTGTTGTCGCTCTGCAGGTAACTGCGGCTGACGTTCAGCGGAATATCCGGGCTGTCGATCACGCCGTGCAACAGCGTCAGGTACTCCGGTACGATGTTCTCCACCTCGTCCGTCACATAGACCTGGTTGCAATAGAGCTGGATCTTGTTGCGGTGCACGTCCATGTTGCTCTTGATACGCGGGAAATAGAGGATTCCGGTCAGGTTGAACGGGTAATCCACATTCAGGTGGATGTGGAACAGCGGCTCCTCCATCTGGGTCGGGTACAGCTCGTGGTAGAATTTGTCGTAGTCCTCGTCCGTCAGCTCCGAAGGCTTGCGTGTCCAAGCAGGATTCACATCATTGATAATGTTCTCTTCGTCAAGCTCCACTTCCTTGCCGTCTTTCCATTCTTTCTTCTTGCCGAAAGCGATCTCCACCGGCAGGAACTTGCAGTATTTCTTGAGGAGTCCCTCTATCGTTGCGTCCTCCAGATACTGGCTGAACTCGTCGTCGATATGCAGCACTATATCCGTTCCGCGCTCTGCTTTGATGGTATCCTCCATCGTATATTCCGGATCGCCCTCGCAGGACCAGTGGACGGCTTTCGCATCTTCCTGATACGACTGGCTGAAGATTTCCACTTTCTTGCTAACCATAAAAGCAGAATAGAAACCGAGACCGAAATGGCCGATGATCGCTTCGGTTTTATCTTTGTATTTGTTGACAAATTCCTCGGCGCCGGAGAAAGCAATCTGGTTGATGTATTTGTCCACCTCTTCGGCGGTCATGCCTATACCATGGTCCGAAACGGTGAGCGTCTTCTTCTCCTTATTAATAGACACGCGCACGCGAAGGTCGCCTAAATCGCCCTTCACCTCACCAACCGAAGAAAGGGTCTTCAGCTTCTGGGTCGCATCCACCGCATTGGAGATCAGCTCACGCAGGAAGATCTCATGGTCGGAATATAAGAATTTCTTAATGACGGGGAATATATTATCACTCGTTACCCCAATATTACCTTTGCTCATAGTATATGTTGATTTGAATTAATTTCTGATCTTCTTTAGACAAATCTCATGCCATGAGCCTCTTTCTGCCAAAATGGCAGTTATTCGTAGTCTTTGTTCTGCTTCAGGTTTCCGTTGGTCTGCAGAGCTGTTTGGGGAATGGGGAATACGGAGAGACCGGGATCTATGTCGAATTTGCCGAAGCGGATCTGGTCCTGCCGATGCCAGCCTTCCCACATCAGTTCGATCCACCGCTCGTAATAGATATTCTCAAGCGTCGCATCGCGGGGTTCGATTGCCTGACTGAGCGCCAGCGCTTCGCGCAGACGGACCAGCTCAAACTCCGTCTGTCCGTCTTCGCCGTTGCGCACCTTCGCCTCTGCCATCATCAGATAGACGTCCGCCAGACGGAAGAGAACAATATCGCTGTTGCGCAACTGACCGTCGAAGATCGTTCCCGGATCGTGCGCATACTTGCTCATGCGTGCGCCTGCCGTCGCCACATACGGACTGCCCGTCAGGTTCATTTGCACCTCGCGGGGATAATAAACCAGCGTATCGCCGGAGGAAAGAACCAACGGTACTCCCCGCACATGGACGATGCCGGAGAAGAAAGTAGTCGAGAAACGGCAGTCCTGCTTGGAGGTGCCATAACCGAACACATCCAGCGTCTCCTGGGTCGCACAAGAACCGTTCTCGCCGCCGTAACCCATCGCCGCGGCGTGCTGGTAATGGAGACTGCGGAACAGGTTCTTGAACCTATTCCGATACACATTCGGATCCATCGGAATGGTGAAAATGTTCTCCGTCGCGTCCTCGTTATATGTGGAGAAACAATTGAGTTGGCTCTCGCAGAGCACATATCCGGCTTGGGAACTGAGTATCTGCTGACCGTAGAAATTGACCGCCTCCCACGCGTTTTTCTCTCCCGCCTCGCCGCAGGGCAGTTGGATGGTCTTGCCGTCCGGTCGCACCTCGTCTGTCCAGTCGTCATCGCGCCAGACCTCCGCATTGAGCGCCATTTTCATCAGCATAAAATGCACCACAGGCTTGGTCACACGACCGTAGTATTCGCCGCGGCTGTTGCTGCGCTCGTCCGGCAGATAGAGCAACGCCATCTGCATCTCATCCCATGCGAAATCAAACACTTTGCTCCGTTCGGACTGATATATATCATGCACCGGCATGGTTATTTTGGTCACTATAGGCACGCGCCCGAACAGGTCCAGCAGGTACATATACGCCATCGCGCGCACCGCACGCACCTCGGCGTTATAACTCATCGACTGGTCCTGGGTCAAGAGATATCCGTATTCGTCCAGAAGCGAAAGCGAATAATTGCATAGCCCCACGAGTTGGAAGAGATACCGCCATGAGTTCTCGCAGCACTCGTTGTCAACCGTCCATGTATGCTCGTGCAGATCCACCCACAGACCGCCGTCCCACCAGTCGCCGCCGCGTACCGGAATGATCGCTTCATTGGACGCAAAAGTCTGCAGATCATACACGCCGCGGTACGTTCCCTGCAGCCCGTAACCGTCCGTGCTGCCGCCTATATGGCTATATAGCGACAGAACCGCCTGCTGGTACAACGCCGACGCAGATGTGATCACGTTCTCCTGCGGCTGACCCGAATGGGGATCCTCGTCCAGAAAACCGCACGCACTCATCAGAACCACCACCGGCAGCATAAATAAGAATCTTCGGAATCTCGGTAACTCGATATGTCGATATGTCGATCTCATGGCTAAAACTGTATTTGCAGCGACAGACTATACGTCCGGCTCACGGGGTACGAACGCTTGTCATCGACTCCTAAGGTATTGTTTATCACCGTACTATTGATAATTGGCGTCAGCCCCGAGTAACTTGTTATTGTCGCCAGATTATTGACCGAAACAGAGAGCCGCAGCGCCGAAAGCTGGTATTTGCGCTGACGAGCTGCCTCTGACGGCTGGTAAGTCCACCCCAATGTCAAGTAGTCAATATTGAGGTAATCGCCGCGCTCCAGCCAGTAATCCGTTACCGTCAAATCGTCTATATTGCGCTCCGCAGCGCCCTTCATCACATTGTAATACGGCATTGAACCCATATTCATATAACTGAGCGCCGTTCCGTTGTATATCTTGTGCCCGAAAGCGCCATTAAGCTGAATCGAAAGGTCAAACTGCTTGTACCGGACGGAAATATTGCTGCCTAACAGCACTTTCGGCGTCGCCTGACCGCACACGCGCCGGTCGCCGCTACCGTCCGACAAGTCCACAAAACCGTCGCCGTCCAAGTCCTCTATCTCATACACCCGCTCGCCCGTCGAGGTCGTCGTCAGACCCGTGCAATGCGGCAGATAGAACACGCCTAACGAATAACCCGGTATCTGGTACACCACATCCGTGTTGCCGCCGTGCAGACCCGCGCCGTTGACCGACGCAATCGGAGTATAAGTCGGAGCCGTCAGATACTCGTTCTCGTAATAACCGTTCAGAGAAAGCAGCTTGTTCTGCTGCCACGTCAAGTTAATTCCGATATTCAGCCCCCAGTCCTTTGTCTGGACTGCCGCCAGACCAAAACCGATCTCCACACCCTGGTTCTGCATCTTGCCGAGGTTCGCAAGCATCTTGTCGTAGATAAACGGCGGTACAGGCATCGTGTAGTTATACAGCATATCGTAAATATACGAATAGTAATAATCGGCGGTCAAGACCACGCGGTTATGCCAGAAACCCCACTCCATGCCCACGTTCGCCGTCTGGGTCTTCTCCCACGTCAAGTTCGGGTTCTCGTTCCGCGCGATACCCAATATCACATCCGGCAGACCTTCCGACTCCGTGATACCGGTCGGCGTCATCAGCCTCAGAGACTGGTACGCCGCGATACCTCCCAAGTTACCGGACAGACCCCAGCCGGCGCGTATATTCAGCCGCGTCAACCATGACTCGTTACGCAGCCACGTCTCTTTCTTCATGTTCCAAGCGATGTTGGCGGAAGGGAAGAAACCCCATTTATGCCCTTTGGCTGCCACCGAACTGGCATCCCCGCGGGCAGAGATAGTGAACGTATAGCGGTTCAGAGCCGTGTAACTGACGCGCCCCATGACGGAAGCCATCCGCTGCTGCTCATAATTACTGCCGCTGCCGTCCCAAAGACGTAATGCGCCCACCGAGATATTGTCGTACCCGTACGCATTGGACGCCAAGCGGTTGATCGTCGTGTGAAAACCCGTCAGGCTCTTTCCCTGCAACTCACCCAGCACGTCCGCCTCAATATGATGTCCCGACTCCCAGTCGTGGTCGTAATGCAGCACGATATTCGTCAGCCACACATGGCTCTTCCCCGCCTCGCGATAGACCTTGCCCGTGCTCTCCATGTACGTCGGATAGAAATGGCTCTCGTCGTCCGCGTCGTAACTGTAACTGCCATAGACCGCAGCCGTCAGACCGTAACCAATATCGCCTTTGATTCGCAGATGCGTATTGAAATGCATCGCCTCGTTGTGCTTCTGTATATCCAGCAGACCCATCGGATGGCTTATCTGGCTCGCGTCCGCATAGCCGCTATAACCGCCCGAAGCATTGCGTTCATTAGGAAAAGTGGGATTGAATGCCGCCGCCGAATAGAAGGTCTTCTGCACGTCGTTCAGGTATTGGTTGTGTCCTAATGCGCCAAACAGACCCAAATCAAACGTCAGCCGTTTGGCCAGCATGTGTTGCGTCACATCCACTTTGGCGGTCAGATTGCGAGTCCCCATCTCGCGGACGATACTGTTGTTCTGGCTGAAACTGATCGCGCCGCGGTAACTGCTGTTCTCCGTACCGCCGCCGATCGCAATATGATGATTGTGTACCAACCCCGTGCGAATGATCGCCCGTTGCCAGTCCGTCGAAGCTCCGCCGTCCGCAATCTTCATGCCGCGGGAATCAGCCAAAGCTCGATACTCATCCGCATTCAGCATTCGCAGAAACTTATCCGCGTGCGCGAAACCTATATTACCCGCGTACGAGACATGGATCTTGCCTTCCGCCCCGCG
>DGVB01000029.1 GCA_002395805.1 Bacteroidales bacterium UBA4295
GAGCTGCTGGAGTCTCCTCTGACGGACGCGCAGAAGACCGCGCTGAATAGCGAATATGCGGCGGCGCTTGGAATCCCTGCAAAGGACGCGCATTATCTCTGGTCAGAACATATATCTACCAGCAATACCTATTCGGAGAAAGCGGACTCGATTGATATTCTTTATAATGATGGCACAGTGCGGGATATAGCTTCGGCCAGCGAAATCCTCGACCTCGCCGCCTTGACGCGTAAACCCGTCAAGCGATATTTATTCAAATTTAGATATGGAATTTAGTGCTGGACAGATAGCCGCGCTGTTAGGTGGCGCTTTGTATGGCAATACCAATGCGAAGGTAAGCGACGTAGCACCGATAGAGAGTGCGGAAGCGCGTCATTTGTCATTTGTGACAGAGGAGAAATATCTGTCATATTTACATACAACGAAAGCGGGCGTAGTGCTGATCACACGCAGCTTGGTGGAAGGGAAACTGAAATTCCCTGAAGGAGAAGCCGGTGGCGCTTTTATCCTCGTGGAGAATGCACGAGGGGCTATGGCGCAACTCCTGACGATTGTTTCCAAAGCCATGAATCCACCGAAAACCGGAGTGGAGCAGCCTTCTTTTGTAGCCGAAGGCGTCGAAATTCCTGCCGATGCCTATGTCGGAGCCTTCGCTTATATCGGACGCAACGTGCGCCTCGGGAAAGGCGTGCAGATTTATCCGAATGTGTATATCGGTGAGAATGTCACTATCGGTGACAACACGATTCTCTATGCGGGTGTCAAAGTGTATGCCCGTTGTGTTATCGGAGCCGGATGTATCCTGCATGCAGGCGTGGTGGTCGGCTCCGACGGATTCGGCTTTGAACCCGATGCACAGGGCGTCAACCGGAAAATCCCGCAGATAGGCAATGTGATCATTGAGGACGATGTGGAGATAGGGGCTAATACTACGATCGACCGCGCTATGATGGGGTCGACGGTCATCCGGAAGAATGCCAAATTGGATAACTTGATTCAAATAGGTCATAATGTGGAGGTGGGCGAAAGCTCGTTCCTCTGTGCGCAGGTCGGTATCGCCGGCAGTTCCAAGGTAGGTGCTCATTGTGTCCTCGCCGGACAAGTGGGAGTAGCGGGACATATCGAGATTGCCGACAATTGTATCTTCGGTGCCCAGACCGGAGTGCCGAATAGTATCAAGAAAGCCGGTACATACATGGGATACCCCGCTATAGACGCTGCGCTCTGGCGCAGAGCTGTGGTACGCTTCAAACAATCCGGCAAAAACTAAAAGATATTCATTATTCATTAATCATTAATCATTATTACTTTGAAACAGCATACTTTAAAAGATAGTTTTACCCTCTCTTCGGTCGGCCTGCACACAGGCCTGCATGTCACGGCTACTTTCCATCCGGCGCCTGAAAACACAGGTTTGTGCCTGCGACGGGTAGATCTGCCCGGACAACCTTGCCATCAGGCTCTGGCGGATTATGTCTCTGCTACGGAACGAGGCACGGTGCTCGAGCGGGGTAAATGGAAAATATCGACGGTTGAGCATGCCCTGTCTGCCCTCTATGCCTTGGGTGTGGATAACTGCATCATTGATGTCGATGCACCCGAGATGCCTATCCTGGATGGTAGCGCGAAGATGTTTGTAGAAGCCATTCAGCGAGTCGGGCTGGTAGAGCAGAACGCCGAGCAGCAAGTCTATGTGATTAAAGAACCGATAGAGTATATCTCCGAGCATGGCCATTCGATGCGTATCGAGCCCTGCGACCATTATGAGATAGATGTGACCATCGCTTTCGACTCCAAACTGCTGCGTGAGCAACATGCTACGCTTCGTAACTTGGCGGATTATCCGGTTGAGATGGCTTCTGCGAGAACGTTCTGCTTCGTGCGCGAGATCGAACCTCTCCTCCGGGTCGGACTTATCAAAGGTGGCGACCTCAAGAATGCACTTGTCATTTATGAAACGGAACTGTCCCAGGATGGTATGAATTATTTCTGCGATAAGATGGGGCAACCTCGTCTCGATGCCACCAAATTAGGATACCTCTCGCCGCTCAACTATCCGAACGAACCTGCACGTCATAAACTGCTGGATGTCATCGGCGACCTCTCCCTACTCGGCTTGCGCCTGCAGGGACGCGTCGTTGCTTATAAACCCGGACATACTTTCAACACTCAGTGCGTCCGCCGTCTCCGTAACCAGATACTGTCAGAATAATGATTTCTCCTTTAGCATATGTGAGCCCGAAGGCTCAAATCGGCAAGAACGTCACGATAGATGCGTTCGCCTATATCGATGATAATGTGATCCTCGGCGATAATTGCCATGTCTTTCCCAATGCCGTCATCGGCTGTGTCCCCCAGGACCTGAAGTTCCGCGGAGAAGAGACCTGGACCATCATCGGCGATAACTGTGTCCTCCGTGAGTTCGTCACCATCCATCGCGGTACGGCTTCCAAAGGAAAAACCGTCGTCGGTTCCAACAATCTGATCATGGCCTACTGCCATGTCGCGCATGATTGCATCCTGCATGACAACATTATTATGTCGAATTGCACGCAGTTGGCAGGTGAGGTAGAGGTCGATAACTTCGCGATCATCGGCGGTGGCACACTTGTGCATCAATTCAGCCGCATCGGCTCCCATGTGATGATTCAGGGCGGATCGAAGATTAACAAAGACATCCCACCGTATATCATAGCCGCCCGCGAACCGATTGCTTATACCGGTATCAACTCTATCGGACTCAACCGCCGCGGTTTCACACCGGAGCAGATCCACACAATCCAGGAGATCTACCGCATTATTTATAACAATGGTATGAACACTACCCAGGCGCTCGAGTATATCGAAGCGAACATTCCCGCGTGCACCGAGAGGGATACAATCGTTGATTTTGTACGCGCTTCTGCCAGAGGTATCGTGCGAGCCTAGGAAAAATAAGGCCTGCATAATGGTTCTATTAGGTGATTATCGCGTGATTACCGCGTGATTAACACGTGATTCGAATAAATATCTTATAAACGAAATATATGGAAGAAACAAAAATGCCTGTGGAAGGCAAAGAGGAAAAAAGCCTCAACTTTATTGAGCAAATCGTAGAGAAAGACCTCGCGGAAGGAGTGAACGGCGGACGTATTCAGACCCGTTTCCCGCCGGAGCCGAACGGCTACCTGCATATCGGGCACGTCAAAGCCATCTGCATGGACTTCGGTATCGCCGAGAAATACAACGGCGTTTGTAACCTCCGTTTTGACGACACCAACCCTGCCAAAGAGGACACCGAGTACGTAGAGACCATCGAACGCGATATAGCCTGGCTCGGCTTCAAATGGGGACATATCTATTACGCTTCCGATTATTTCCAGCAGCTCTACGACCTCGCCATCATGTTCATCAAACAAGGCAAAGCCTATGTCGATGAGCAGACAGCCGAGCAGATCGCAGAGCAGAAAGGTACGCCGACCGAACCCGGTGTGGCTTCGCCTTTCCGCGACCGTCCTGTCGAGGAAAACCTTCGTCTCTTCGAGGCTATGCAGCGCGGCGAGATAGAGGAAGGCAAAATGGTTCTGCGTGCGAAGATCGACATGGCGAACCCGAACATGCACTTCCGCGATCCGATCATGTACCGTATCATCACCTCGCATCCTCACCACCGTACAGGCACGAAATGGAAAGTCTATCCGATGTATGACTTTGCGCACGGACAATCCGACTATTTCGAAGGCGTAACACACTCCATCTGTACGCTCGAGTTTGAGGTCCACCGTCCGCTTTACGACTATTTCATCGACCAGTTCAGCGGGCCGAACTTCTGCGGACTCTCGCCTTATGGACCGGACTATCGTCCCAAACAGCGTGAGTTTAACCGCCTCAACATCACTTATACCGTTATGTCGAAGCGTAAGATGCTCCAGCTCGTCAAGGAAGGTCTCGTAGCAGGCTGGGATGATCCGCGAATGCCGACCGTCTGCGGTCTCCGCCGCCGCGGATACACGCCGCAGGCAATCCGCACTTTCATGGACAAGATCGGTTATACCAAAGTGGAAGGCATGATTGACCAAGGTCTGCTGGAACACACCATTCGCGAGGATCTCAAAGAGACCGCACCGCGTGTTTGTGCTATCTTCGATCCTGTTAAACTTGTTATCACCAACTACGAAGGAAACGGCGAGACACTCGTCGCAGAGAACATCGACGGACATCCGGAACTCGGATCGAGAGAAATGAAATTTTCTCGAGAACTATGGATCGAACGCGGAGACTTCCTCGAGGAAGCGGATAATAAATTCTACCGTCTCTCTCCGGGCGGACGCGAAGTGCGACTCAAAGCGTCCTATATCATCCAGGCTACCGGCTGTGAGAAGGATGCGGACGGAAACATCACTACCGTCTATGCTACCTATGATCCCGATTCCAAGTCCGGCACCGAAGGTGGAAACCGCAAGACCAAAGCGACCATCAACTGGGTGGAATGCAACTCCGCTCTGGAGGCGGAAGCACGTCTGTACGACCGTCTCTTTGCGTGCGAGAACCCGTCGGCAGAGGAAGGCGATTTCCGCGACCTGCTGAATCCGAATAGTTTGGAGGTGAGGACCATCATAGTAGAAGGTTCACTTCGCTCCGAGCTGCATGCACCGGTTTTGGAGAATGGTATAGAGAAGGAGAACCACTATCAATTGCTGAAGCAAGGTTATTTCGTCGTAGATCCCGATACCACGGCAGAGAAACTGGTTCTTAACCGCACCTGTTCGCTCAAAGATAACTATCTGAAATAATCTAACAGCGAAGCGGTCTAACAGTGCAACGGTCTAACAGCGATAGCGGTCTAACAGCGCAGCGGTCTGTTTTGAAGACCCGTCTTCAAAACAAAAAAGAGCAGATTTTCTGCGAATGGCGGCATCGTTGGGTGCGGCTCACGCCCGAAGAGTGGGTGCGACAGCAACTCCTCCATCGTCTGGTGGATGAGTTTGGCTACCCCGCTTCCCTCATTGCCGTCGAAGTGGCTTTTCGTCTCCCTTCCCTCCAGGGGAAAGATGGGGGTAAACTCATTCGATGCGACGCAGTAGTCTATGGCAATATTCCCCTCCCTGCGGAGGAGGGACGGGGTGGGGCTTCTCCGCTCATGATCATAGAATGCAAAGCCGAGACGGTTCCACTTACCCAAAAAACGCTTGACCAAGCTGTTACATACAATAGAAAATTAAATGTGCCTCACCTGTTGCTATGCAACGGAATACAGGCTATATATGTCAATGGAAAAAATAATACTTCTTCAGGACTCCCTCGATACACCGACCTTTTACGGTGTGAATAATGGTAATATCCTCTGTCTGAAAAACCAGCATCCTGAGGTGCGCGTCGTGGCACGCGGCTATCAGGTGAAAGTGGCAGGTTCGGATGCTGCAATAGAGCGTTTTGAGCAGGCGCTGAGGCTGTGTGAGAACTTCTGCATCCGCAATAACCGCTTAACAGAACAGGACATCCTCATGCTCCTTCACGGCGATAAACCACAGGAACAGGCCACCGACAATCTCATCCTTCATGGTGTGAACGGCAAGTCTATCTATGCCCGTTCCGAGAACCAGAAAGCCTTGGTCAAAGCATACGAAGAGCACGATCTGCTTTTCGCGGTCGGTCCTGCCGGGAGCGGTAAAACCTACACGGCTATCGCCCTCGCTGTGCGTGCTCTCAAAAACCGCGAAGTGAGACGTATTATCCTTTCCCGGCCTGCCGTCGAAGCAGGAGAGAAATTAGGCTTCTTGCCGGGGGATATGAAGGAGAAGATCGATCCGTATCTGCAGCCCCTCTATGATGCCCTCCAAGACATGATTCCTGCTGCCAAACTAACCGAATACATGGAGAAAGGAACAATCCAGATCGCGCCGCTCGCCTTCATGCGCGGACGGACACTGGCCGACGCGGTCGTCATCCTCGATGAGGCGCAGAATACCACTGCGCTGCAACTCAAGATGTTCCTTACCCGTCTCGGTTTCGGGGGAAAAATGATCGTCACGGGCGATATGACCCAGATAGACCTGCCTCCTACGCAGAAATCAGGACTCCGGGACGCCATGGAGCGTTTCCGTGACATCAAAGGAATCAAGATAATTGAGTTTAACGAAAAAGATATTGTCCGCCACCCGCTGGTCAAAAAGATAGTGGCGGCGTATGAGCAAAAGGCAAAAGAAGACTAAAGGCTGAATAGGTAGTCCCAGGCCTCACGGGCTTCGTCCGGACTGATCACTTGATTAATAATCGGTTTGCCTATCCCGCGTATGAGCGTGCAGTTGATCTCTCCTGCATGCTCATTTTTTTTGTCCTGTTGCATAAACTTAAGGAGCGACTCGCGGTCCTTGCATCCGCATTGAGGCTTGCCGTAGTAATGCAGCATCGTCTGCGTCAACAGCTGCAGCGGCTCTTTCGGGCAACCTGACTTCACTACACTCAGATACAGCTCCGCTATCATCCCGTACACCACCGCATATCCGTGAGGTATAATTGTTAATTGTGCATTGTGCATTGTGAAAATTTGGCTTTGCCAAATAATCGTGCCATCTAGGGCTAAGAATTGTGAATTGTCCATCATGATCTCCTCCAATGCATGCCCGAATGTATGGCCGAAATTCAATACTTTCCTTAGCCCTTCTTCCCGCGGATCTGCTGCCACTATCCGCTCCTTCGCCGCTACGCATTCCTCGATGATCGGCTCCAGCTCCCCGATATCCATCCTCTCCAGATCATATCTCATTACGCGATCCCACAATCTCTCTGACTTCTGACAACTGACAGCTGACATCTTTATGATCTCTCCGAACCCGCTCAGCATCTCCTCCGTCGGCAGCGTCTTCAGCCATCCCGGCCATATGATGGTCTCTATCGGAGGATAGAATGCACCGATCATATTTTTCATCCCCCGGTAGTTAATCCCCGTTTTGCCGCCGGTAGAAGCATCCACCATCGCCAGCAGGGTCGTCGGTACGGCTACCCATTCAATCCCTCTTTTGTACGTCGCCGCGGCGAAACCCGCCATATCGGTCAGCGCACCTCCGCCTATCGCTACCAGCAGCCCCCGGCGCGTCATGCCCGTTTCCATCAGCCGGTCCCATATCTTCTCTACCGTCTCAATGCCCTTCGTCTCCTCGCTTACCTCGATGCGGATAACTGGGTGCTGACCGCTGACGGCAGGCATCGGAATGCGCTCGTCATGGACGAAAACTACTTCCTCGTACCGCCCTGTGATCGCTTCTAATGCACTATGGATATCCTTGCAAAACATTTTTTTATCCGATTTTCGCTGCAAAGTTACAACATTTTTTGCGTATGTCAAAATTATTTTGTAATTTTGCGCAAATTTTGTATCTATGCGAAAAATTAGCATTATATTCTTTCTCTTCTTCGCGCTCGCTGCGGCGTATGCCGAAGACGTAGTTTATCTTACTACTGCCCAGTTCTGCGAACGCATCTTTGATTATCGGACCACCAAGGAGTGGGCGTACAAAGGGGACAAACCTTGTGTCATCGATTTCTATACTACATGGTGCGGACCCTGCAAAAGACTGGCGCCTATCATGGAGGAACTCAGCCAGACCTATTGCGATCAGGTGGTGTTCTATAAGGCCGACACGGAGCGGGAGCGCGAATTGGCATATGTCTTTGGCATCAATTCGATCCCGCAGGTGCTCTATATTCCGATGGAGGGCAAACCGATGTTGCTGAAGGGGCTCTATCCCAAGGAGAACATCGTGCAGATGATTGAGGACTTCCTTTTGAAAAAAGAAACTGACGCCAAGCCCTGATCTATGCAAGTCGAATTGATTCTCCTTATCCTCTCTCTCCTGTTCTTCGTCAGCATCTTTGCCGATAAGATAGGGTATAAATACGGCGTACCGGCGCTTCTTCTTTTCTTGGCGGTCGGCATGTTCTTCGGCTCCGCTACCATGGGCTCTCTCTTCGGAAAGGTAGGTGTTCAGATTGATATTGAGAATGCCCAGGCGCTCAGTACGGTCGCTATGTGTATCATCCTCTTTACCGGAGGAATGGAGACCAAACTGTCGGATATCAAATCCGTCCTTGCCCCGGGTATTACATTGGCTACTCTTGGTGTCATGCTCACATGCGTGTTCACCGGAGTGATCATCTATTTCCTGTTCGGATGGATCAACGCGGTGGCTTCGGTCTCTATCTGGCTGGCGCTTCTTATGGCGGCTACGATGTCTTCTACCGACTCCGCTTCCGTCTTCTCCGTCCTTCGTACGAATGGCATCGGCCTCAAGCATAATCTGCGCCCCTTGCTCGAACTCGAGTCCGGAGCCAACGACCCTATGGCCTATGTTCTTACGACTACCCTCATCGGAGTGGTCATCAATACCCATACGATTGTCGGACTCACGGAGGGTGTCACTGCCCTGCCTATTATTCAGAATATTGTGATTCAGCTGGTGATGGGTACGGTGCTGGGATTCGCTTTCGGAGAAGGGCTGGTGCTGCTCATGAGGCGGGTTAAGTTGGGCAACGAGTCCCTCTATCCCATTATGATCCTTACGGCATGTATCTTCATCTTTGCCGTCACCTATTATCTGCAGGGCAATACGTATCTGGCGGTCTATGTGGGAGGACTCATTATAGGCAATAACAAATTCACCCGTAAACGCCAGACCCGCTCTTTCTTCAACGGACTCGCCTGGCTCAGTCAACTGGTCATGTTCCTCATGCTCGGTCTGATGGTCAACCCTTCCGAATTGCTCAATTACAGAGTTTGGGTGCCGTGTCTGATTATCTCCGTGGTAATGATTTTTATCTCCCGCCCGCTCTCCGTCTGGCTCTGCATGCTGCCTTTCCGCCAGTATCACCAGCGGGACAGGCTGATGCTCTCTTGGGTAGGGCTCAAGGGGGCAGTGCCGATTATTTTTGCCATCATGTGCAAGGCGCAGGGTGTTCCCTTCGCGGATATGATCTTCAATGTGGTATTCCTCTGCACTATTGTATCGCTGCTCGTCCAGGGCACTTCGCTCACTTGGATGGCGCGCAAACTCAATCTCGATACGCCGAGACCGGAGGAGCGATCCCTGGAGCATTTTGACATGGACCTTCCGGATGAGATTCAGTCCTCGGCGAGAGAAGTGGAGGTGACTGAGCGGATGCTGGAGACCGGCAATACGCTGCGGGAGATTAAGATTCCGCCACATACTCTGATTATCATGGTTCGCAGAGGAGAGGACTTCTTCGTCCCTACCGGCACCAGCACCCTGCAGAAAGGAGACCAGTTGCTTGTTATCAGCGACTCGGATGCCGAGCAGACCTACCAGCATATGATCTCCGACGCTGAGGAGGAGGCGCAATGGAGAGCCGACATGCGTGCGAAAGCCCGCCACCGCTTCTACCGCCTCACTGCCTGGATGCACAAGAGAAGTTGAAAATAACTGAATAACAAAATAAATGACCATATGGCAAATGGTCAAATGGTAAATGATTTTATGAAAACAACCGTTTTTCTCACAGGCGCTACCGGCACTATGGGGTTCGCAGGAATGACTGAGATCTTGCGCTACCCGGACCGCTATGACCTGCGTATCCTTGCTCGTCCCAGCAAGAAAAATAAAGAACTACTCGCTCCGCTTGTCGCTCAGCATGCTTCGCTGACCGTCATCTGGGGCGATCTCACTTCTTATGACGATGTCCTCCGCGGAGTGACCGGATCGGATATAGTTCTCCATGTAGGCGGCATGGTTTCGCCTCAGGCGGACTATCGGCCCCGCGCTACCTTCCGCACCAATATATCCGCTGCGCAGAATATCACCCGCGCTGTCCTTGCCCAACCCGAAGAGAAGCAACCCAAAGTGGTCTATATCGGTTCGGTTGCGCAGATGGGAGATCGGCGCGAACCGCTCCATTGGGGGAGAGCGGGAGACCCTATCTGTGTCTCCGCTTACGACCATTATGGTATCACCAAAGTCCTCGCGGAGCGTATCATCACCGACTCCGGTATTAAGACCTGGGCCTCTCTCCGTCAGTCCGGCATTCTCTACCCGGCTATCCTCAAGAACTATGACCCGATCATGTTCCATGTTCCTATCCGAGGCGTCCTCGAGTGGGCTACTGTCGAAGATAGCGGACGGTTGCTGGAGCGTGTCTGCAGACCCGAGGTGCCTGCTGACTTCTGGTGCAATTATTATAACATAGGCTCCGGAGCGGAGTACCGGCTCTCCAATTATGAGTTCGAAGTGCTGCTCCTTGACGCGATCGGATGCCCGAAACCTGAGAAGATCTTCAATGCCAATTGGTTCACTACCCGCAATTTCCACGGCATGTGGTATATTGACGGCGACAAACTCGAGAACTACCTCCATTTCCGGGAGAATATGCCGGTGAAAGAGTATTTCGCCAAGATGGCGAAAGCTTCGTCCCTTCCGGGAGGAATCAAGTTTGCTGCCAAGACCCGTATCGCCAAACTTTTC
This sequence comes from Bacteroidales bacterium UBA4295, assembly GCA_002395805.1. Taxonomy (GTDB): domain Bacteria; phylum Bacteroidota; class Bacteroidia; order Bacteroidales; family Paludibacteraceae; genus Colicola. Next base: position 10,452 of record DGVB01000029.1, read on the forward strand.
CCCCATTGTGTGAAAGCAGCGATGTGGTTCATGGCGAATAGCAAGGAGCACGGCACCCGGTGGTGGATTAAGAATGGGGTGGAGAAACGCATCTCGGCTTATTACGGTTCGCTTGAGGCGTACCGCGCTATACCCGACTGGGAGCATTTCGACCTCTCTCATCCCTCCGAGACACCCGTCCTCCTGGATCATGGCTACGACGAGTCCAAGGATGTGGATACCCTCACCGATGCTGAACTGAAGAAAGCGGCTGCTTTCAGAGGCGGTAAGTACCTCGGCGACGATACATGGCAGGACGCAGAGGGACGCACTTTCCATGCTTCCCGTCGTCTCGTCCTCCTCGGCGGCCACTGGTCACCGTTCGACATGCCGATGCCCTACGACGAGAAAACACTTTCAACTTGCAACTTACAACTTTCTACTACCCCCTGGCATTGGGATGAAGTGGCTAAGCAGAACCCCTTCTTCGCCCAACTCTGGTCTCCGTTGCACGACAAAGATGAGAATAATACCTACGGCCCCGAGGTGTTTGCCGGCTGGGAAAAATAATTGGTAAATGTATTTTGACGAATTAGCATTATCAGACGAAGTACTTGACGCCCTGTGGGACATGCATTTCGATACCTGCACGCCCGTCCAGGAGCAAACGATCCCTGTTATTCTTGAGGGACATGACGTCATCTCCTGTGCCCAGACCGGCACAGGCAAGACCGCTGCATATATTCTCCCTCTTCTCACCAATCTGGCTTTCGACTCCCATGATCCCGACAAACTGAATGCCATTATCATGGCGCCTACCCGCGAACTGGCGCAGCAGATAGACCAGCAGATGGAGGGATTCGGTTTCTATGTCCCCTTCTCCTCTGTTGCTATCTATGGCGGACGGGATAACGGCGCTTGGGGAACCCAGGTCACCGGTCTGCAGAAGGGAGCGGATATAGTGATTGCTACTCCGGGACGGCTCCTCAGCCAGATGAATATATACGATATTGATTTCTCGGGGGTGAAGTATTTTATCCTCGATGAAGCGGACCGTATGTTGGATATGGGCTTCTATGACGATATCATGACGATCGTACGTCGTCTGCCTGCTGACCGCCAAACGATCATGTTCTCTGCTACCATGCCGGATAATATCCGCCGCATGGCGAAAGCTATCATGCGCGACCCTGTCGAAGTCAAGATCGCTGTCTCCCGGCCGCCCGAGACCATCCGTCAGATGCATCAGTTCGTAGATGAGACCAAGAAAGTGGAGGCTGTCCTCTCAACGTTAAATCTGTCAGCGCAGCGGTCTGTCAGTGATAACGGTCTGTCTTCTGTCAGTCCGCAGGACGGTCTTAAGAAGGTGATCGTCTTCGCCGGTAAGAAGCAACGTGTCAAGGATCTCACCCGCACCTTGCGCGCGCTCCATATTGACGCGCGCGCTATGCACTCCGATCTCGAGCAGCAGGAGCGGGACCAGGTGATGCTGGATTTCAGGAATGGTAAGGTGGCGGTCCTTGTCGCTACCGATGTGGTCGCGCGAGGTATCGACGTCACCGATGTGCCGCTTGTCATCAATTATGATGTACCTCACGACCCCGAGGACTATGTCCATCGTATCGGACGTACCGCCAGAGCGGAAAACAGCGGAGAAGCCCTTACGCTGGTCTCCCCCGCTGATAAACATTATTGGTCGAAAATAGAATCGTTCCTTAGAGGTGACGAATCCGCCACTCGTTCGGGTAAAGGTTGTTCAGCCGGTTCCCGACATTCTTCGCGAAACCGAGGGGGACACCCTCGTAGGTCAAAACCACGAGGCCGAGCGGCACGTCGCTCAGGTTCAGAGCCTCAGTCCTGAGATAACTCAGCGCCTGCTCTTTCGTCAGCGCAATATTGGGAAAGGCTTCTTTCCGAAAATCCTTCGCCATACTCAGGCTGTGCTGCGGCGCGATGCCTTTTCCTCGCTCTTCACCCAAACCGAAGCCGGTTGAGATACAGGTCAGCTGGGTTCCTAACCAGTCGATGATTTCTTTCCATTTCATCGGATAAGCCGTTGCAAAACGGTCCGAATAGCGGATCGCCCATTCGTCCGGATGCTGCAGCCAGCTGCGCATAGCCGCCATGTATTCCGGATGGGCTACGCCGGTCTCGCGCTTGGGAGCTTTGATCTTCGCCGGATTCAATGCCTCCTGCATACTCTTCTGCAGCGCGCAGATATAGAATCCTTCTCCCTTCGTCTTATGCGGGTAGAAATGATAACCGGCTTTGCCCTCAGTGATACCCCATTCCGGGTCATAGTCCACCGGCAGCACCTCGGCTCCCAGACTGTCTGCTACCCATTCGATATTCTTCTCGTTCTCCTCTTCGTTGAAGGTGCAGGTGCTGTATATCAGTATTCCTCCCGGCTTCAGCGCATCCCATACGCCCATCAGAATGGCGCGTTGTCGCTCCGCACACTGCTGTACGGCCTTCAGACTCCATTCCTCGCGAGCCTGCATATCCTTGCGGAACATCCCTTCGCCCGAGCACGGTGCATCCACCACCACGCAGTCGAACAGATGTTTGCATCGCTCCCCGAACTCTTCCGCTTTGTTATGGGTCACTATGGTGTTGCCGTTGCCCCATTTCTGGATGTTCTCGCTGAGGATAAACACGCGCTGGCGTACTACCTCGTTGCTGATGAGCAACCCGTCGCGGCCTAAGTACTCGCTGATCAGCGTACTCTTGCCTCCGGGAGCTGCGCATAGATCCAATACGATGGACGAACTGTCCACATATTGCTCCAATACCTGTTGCAGAAACATCGAACTTGCTTCCTGTACATAGTAGCACCCTGCGTGAAACAACGGATCCAATGTGAACTGGGGACGCTCGCTCAGATAGTACCCGTCGAGATGCCACGGCACTTCGTCCGTGTCGCATTCAAACGTCAGTACATCCTCCTTCGTGTTCAGACGTATCGACGTTACCGGCTCTGTCTCCAGCGCACGAATCAGCAGCTCCGCTTCTCCGCCTAACTGCTGGTGCATACTCTCTATGAAATCTACAGGTAACATAAATCCGCTGCAAAGTTACACTTTTTTTTGCATATGTGCAAGTTTTTTTGTAATTTTGCAGCCGCTTATGGATTTTTTAGACCAGTTGAATGCCTCCCAGCGTGAGGCGGTAACATATACCGAAGGACCTTCGCTTATTGTCGCCGGCGCCGGATCCGGCAAGACGCGGGTACTCACCTACCGCATCGCTTATCTCTTGCAGCAGGGGGTCCCTGCCGGCCGTATTATGGCGCTTACTTTCACCAATAAAGCCGCACGCGAGATGAAAGAGCGTATTATGCGTTTGGTGGATGCCCGCGACGCACGGTATCTCGTCATGGGCACTTTCCATTCCGTCTGCACGCGCCTCATACGCCCGTACGCGGAGCGGTTAGGCTACACGCACGATTTCTCTATCTATGACACGCCGGATAGCAAATCCGTCATCAAATCTATCTGTAAGGAGCGCGGTCTGGATGAAAAGATCTATAAGTCTTCTGCCGTGCTGAGCCGCATCTCCATGGCGAAGAATAGCGGTATCTCTCCCCGCGAGTACGGTACGAACCAGCAGCTGCTGCGCGAGGATCGCGAAGCGCGGATGTACGAGTTGGCCGTTGTGTACGAACTCTACGAAGCGCGGCTCAAAGCCGCTAACGCGATGGATTTTGACGACCTGCTGATCAATATGCTGCGGCTGATGGAGGTCTGTCCCGAGGCGTGCGAGAGATACCGGCAGCAGTTCCAGTATATCTTGGTGGATGAGTATCAGGATACCAACTATATCCAGTTCCTGCTGGTTAAGAAACTGGCGGAGCCGCAGAATAATATCTGTGTGGTAGGAGACGACGCGCAGAGTATCTATTCCTTCCGCGGAGCAGACATCCGCAATATCCTCAATTTCCAGCGCGTCTATCCCTCTGCGCGGCTCTTTAAACTGGAGCGTAACTATCGTTCTACACAGACCATCGTCAATGCCGCTAATTCGCTGATTCATAAGAATCTCAACCAGATAGAGAAAACGGTCTATTCGGAGAAAGAACAGGGTCAACCGCTGTCTCTCCAGCCCTATATGGATGATCGCACCGAGGCGCTCGGCGTAGCTACTAAAATCCAGCGGATGAAGCATAAGGGCTATGACTCCTTCGCTGTGCTCTATCGTACCAATGCGCAGAGCCGTGTGATAGAGGGCGAACTGCGCAAACTCAATATCCCCTACCGCATCTATGGCGGCACCTCGTTCTATCAGCGTAAGGAGATCAAGGATGCGCTCGGCTATCTCCGTCTGGCGGTGAATGAGCGGGATAACGAAGCCCTGCTTCGTATCGTCGGTTTTCCGGGCAGAGGTATCGGTGAGACGACGATGAAGAAGGTCGCTGCGAATGCCATCGAGCACCATCGTTGTTATCTGGAAGTGATGCGTTCGCCGGATGAGACAGCACTGGAGGTGAGCGCGGCGACGAAAAAGAAAATGCAGGCTTTTGCAGCCTTGATAGACGGCTATCGGGAGCAAAGCGACGCGATGGATGCTTTTGCTTTTGCCGAGATGGTGATGCGTACCTCCGGCGTGATGACGGCGCTGGCGCTCGATCGCTCCGCCGAAGGTATCGACCGTGCGCAGAACGTGCAGGAGCTGCTGAATGCTATTCATGAGTTTGTCGAAGGCCGACAGAACGAAGGGATCGACTATACCCCCATCACGGATTTCTTAAGCGAAGTCAGTCTGCTCACGGATCAGGACGAGAACCTCACCGATACCACTGCCCGGGTGACGCTCATGACCGTTCATGCGGCAAAAGGTCTGGAGTTTCCGGTGGTTTTTATCGTCGGTATGGAGGAGAATCTGTTTCCTTCCCAGTTCGCTGTCAGACCGCAGGATATCGAGGAAGAACGCCGGCTCTTGTATGTGGCTATCACCCGTGCGATGGAGCAATGCTATATCTCTTTTGCCCGCCAGCGCTTCAGAAACGGCTCTTTTGCTTTCAATTCGCCGAGCCGCTTCCTGAATGATATCGACCGTCAGTTCTTTGAACTCCAGCGTCCCTCCGCTCCCGTAGCTCCTACAATCCCTCGGGTTCCGAGTTCCCCTGGTTTCACTGGTTCCACCAGATTAACAAAAGTTACCCCTGCTTCTACTCCCTCTCTTTCAGGAGAGGGTCGGGGTGAGGCTTCATCTCCTTGGCAACCCGGCGATCGGGTCTCCCACCGTGTTTTCGGCGAAGGAATGGTCACGCGGGTCTATCGCGATGAGGTGACGGAGAACGACAAGATAGAGATCTCTTTCGATACCCAGGGCACCAAAACCCTCCTCCTCTCCCATGCCAAATTAGACCGGGCTTAAAGCAGAATAAAATCCGATAAAATGACATCCGTCCTTGCGTATGTCATTTTTTTTTGCATGACAAACTTGACAAAGTTGACCAAGTTCTGCTTCCAGTTTGCCAAGTTTGTCAACTTTGCCATATCTTTTTTTGTACTGACCTTTTTGACTTTTTTGACCGTTTCCTCTTCAAACGGTCAATTCGGTCATATCATTTTTTTTGCATGGCGATATTGGCGATATCGCCAAAAACGTCAATATCGCCAATGCTTTTTTACTGTACAAAGGAACAAGTTTCGCTTGCCGACCGAGACAGTGACGTTAGTGATTAGTTAATTATTCCTTAACTATTCGTTAACCATTACCGGTATCATTTCGATCCCGGTTCGGTAGTCTCTCGCTAGTGTCTCGTTAGTCTGATTTTGACTGTGTCTTCGGAGAACCTTAGCGATAGATCAGGTAGCCGGCGAGGCCGGAGAGAAGGATCAGAAGGATAGGGTGGGAGGCAAGAGAAAGGCCTACCCCAAGCCCCTTCCTGAAAGGAGGGGATGTTTTTTGTATAAGCGGTTTCGATATTTCCGGCAGGATGGTCATGATAGCCACCACGGCGAAGATGATCCAGGAGACAGGGTCGATGAAGGTGGTGGGTTTCATCAGCAGGAGCGCTGCAGAAGCGATGAGACCAATAACCGTAAACCGCAACATTCTGAGTGTCTGCTCGAAGTACGGATTACCTTGAAAACGCTTGTTCAGCCAGAAATAGGCTTTGCATATCGATAGCATAATGATCAGGCTAGGCAGGATGATCGCCGTAGTAGCCAACACGCTTCCCCAGAAACCCGCAGCGGTATAACCGACGTACGTGGCGCAGTTGATACCGATCGGACCCGGAGTGACCTGGCTGACAGCGACGATATCGACGAACTCCTGCTGACTCATCCAGCCGTATTGCTCCACCTCCATCTGGATAAGCGACAAGATAGCCAGACCGCCGCCGAAACCGAAGAGACCGATCTTGAAGAACGAAAGGAAGAGTTGCAGGTAAATCATTTGGAATTACGAATTAAAAATTACGAATTACGAATTATGATCCATTCGGCGATGAGCGTCAGAACGATTGTAGCCAGAATAACCCATACGGGATTAACTCCTCCGAGCCAGATGAGCAAAGCTGCGGCGAGGGACACAAGCAGGGGGAGAGCTGCTTTTATTTGTGATTTGTGATTTGTGATTTGTGGTTTGTTGCCGATTGCTGTTTTTGCCATTTTGAAGAGCGGCGCGGCGATGAGGGCGACGACGGCGGGACGGATACCTTTGAAGACCGCTTCTACCGCCGGCAGCTCTTTCCATTCGCTGAAGACCATCGCGATAGCGAGAATGATTACAAAAGACGGCAGAACCGCACCCAAAACGGCACCGCAGACACCTCGCCATCCGCCGATCCGCCAGCCGATGAAGATAGCGGAGTTGACGGCTATCAGACCCGGCGCCGCTTGCGCCAGAGCAATCATATTGAGAAACTCCTCTTCGTCAATCCATCCCTTCCGCTCCACCACTTCCCGCTGGATAAGCGGCAACATGGCGTACCCTCCACCGAGGGTGAAGGTGCCGATTTTCAAATACGTATAGAAGAGTTGCCAGAACAAAATCTATGAAATAGCAAACATTTATTTGTCCGTCAGTTGCTGCTTGACGAACTTGGCCAGCATGTTGATCGCGGCGTTGTTATGTCCGCCTTGCGGCACGATCACATCCGCAAAACGTTTGCAGGGCTCGATGAACTGCTCGTGCATCGGTTTCAGCACCCGCTGGTAGCGCTCAATCACCGCTTCCGCCGTACGTCCGCGCTCGATGACGTCGCGTTTCATAACGCGTATCAGGCGATCGTCTGCATCGGCTTCCACGAAGATCTTCAGGTCCATCTGCTCGCGCATCCTGGGCTCACGCAGCGCCATAATACCCTCCACGATGATCACCTCCTTCGGCTCGATATGAATCGTCTCTTTCTGGCGCGTGCACGTGATATACGAATAAATAGGTTGCTCGATCGCCTGACCCTCTTTGAGCATCTTGATATGCTTGCTGAGCAGAGGCCAGTCAAAGGCATCGGGGTGGTCGAAATTGATATTCTGCCGTTCCTCTACCGGCACATTGCTACTGTCCTTGTAGTAGGAGTCCTGAGGAATAACTACCACTTCGCCTTTCGGAAGACGTTCGATGAGTTTCTTGACTACCGTTGTTTTACCCGAGCCGGTGCCGCCCGCAATGCCGATGATAAACATAAAGCCATTTACGATTTGGTCATTTACGATTTGGTCATTTACGATTTACGAATGATTTCGGAGTGCAAAGATACTACAATTCTTGCATATATGCAAATTTTTGCTGCTATAAATATTTTTTTTTTCTAAAAATCTTGCGTATTCGAAATATTTATAGTAAATTTGCAGCGGATTTTGAAAATCAACATAAATTAACAAATTTATATGCATATGAAAAAAGGTTTATTTCTTAGCCTCATTGCTGCTGCAGTAGTGTTGGCATCTTGCAACAAAACGTTGCCAAAACCCGAAGAGATCACCGTTAACCCGAGCCCGCTGGAGAAGGTAGGCAGCAAGGTAAATGCGGACATCACCGGTACTTTCCCTCAGAAGAAATTTGCTCGCAAGGGCGTGTTGAAAGTTACTCCGGTCCTGAAATTTGACGGCCAGGAGGTATTGGGCGAGCCTATAACCTACGTAGGCGAGAAGGCTAAAGAGAACGGTAAAACCGTTAATTACAAGAACGGCGGTACGTACAAACAGAGCTGCTCGTTTGACTATGTTCCCGCAATGCGCAAATCGGAGCTCTATCTGCGTTTTGAGGCAAAGGTAGGCAAGAAGGAGATTGAAATCCCGGACATGAAGATCGCTGACGGCGTTGTAGCTACCTCTGAGTTGGCAGAAGCCAAGGATAACAAGACCGCTACCACTCCGGACAAGTTCCAGCGCGTTATCCAGGAGCTGACCGAGGCTGACATCAAGTTCCTCATTCAATCCGCTGAACTCCGCTCCTCTGAGACCAAGAGCGACGGCGTGAAGGGTATCCAGGCTGCTATCAAGGACGCTAAGGACAACGAGAAGAAAGAGATCAACAAGATCGAGGTATCCGGTTACGCTTCTCCTGATGGCGGCATGAGCCTGAACGAGAAACTGGCGCAGAACCGTCAGAAAGCAGCTGCTAACTTCCTGAAGAAAGACCTCAAGAAGAACAAAGTGAACAAGGCTATCGAGTCGAATATCACCGCTGAGGACTGGGAAGGATTCCGCAAAGCAATGGAGAACAGCAATATGCAAGACAAAGACCTCGTTCTCCGCGTGCTCTCTATGTACAGCGATCCCGAGGAGCGTGAGGCTCAGATCAAGAACCTGAGTTCTGTATACGGCACTATCGCTGACGAGATCCTGCCTGCTCTCCGTCGCAGCCGTCTGATCCTGACGACCGACCTGATCGGCAAGAGCGATGACGAGATCCGCGAGATTGCCAAGAACGATCCTTCGCAGCTGAGCGTTGAGGAGTTGCTCTATGCTGCTACGCTGACCAACGACAAAGCAGAGAAACTGAGACTGTACAAACAAGCAGCTGACCAATACAACGACTACCGCGCATGGAACAGCATGGGTCAGATCTACTTCAACGATGGTGAGATAGCTGAGGCTCGCCGCTGCTATGCCAAGGCATTGGAGATCCAGCCGAATGATCCGGACGTGAACTATAACGCCGGTATCGCAGCTATGGCTGACGGCGATCTGGACAAAGCAGAAGAGTATCTGGGCAAGGCTGCCGGCACCAAGGCTAACCTGTCCGCCGCTATGGGTACCCTCTACACCCAGAAGGGCGACTACGCAGCAGCTAAGAAAGCTTACGGCGAGAACGCAACCAACAACGCTGCTGTTCAGCAGATCCTGAGCGAGGACTACGCAGGTGCTGCCAAGACTCTGGCTAACGTAAAAGAGCCGAACGCTACCACCGCTTATCTGAAAGCAGTTGTTGGCGCTCGTACCAACGACAAGGACGCTGTGTATGCTAACCTCAAATCCGCTATCGAGCAGGATGCAAAACTCAAAACTCGCGCAGCTCAGGATATCGAGTTCGCTAAGTTTGCAGAGGAAGCAGAGTTCCAGGCAATTGTTAAATAATGTCGGTATTATTTCCGAAGACAAATAAACCCCGTGAGTGGGACTATCGCCCCATTTACTATGACAAGGACAAGGAGGCGCGCAAGGATAGAAGACTTGCGCGTCTTCATCACGGGGCCTTCCGTGAGGAGCACGAGAAGAATATGACCGAGCTGCGCAAGAGAAAAGAATCCAAATTGGTCTTCTGGCTGGCGCTGCTCGGACTTCTCATCGTAGTTTTCTACGTGCTTCTCTAAACTCTCAACTTTAAACTTTAAACTCTAAACTTTAAACTTTAAACTTTAAAGTGGATATCATTCATCTGTTACCGGATAGCGTAGCTAACCAGATAGCGGCTGGCGAGGTGATTCAGCGCCCCGCTTCGTGTCTGAAAGAGCTGGTGGAGAACAGCCTGGATGCGGGAGCTACCCGTGTGCAGGTGATCGTTCGCGACGCCGGACGCACGCTGCTGCAGGTGATAGACAACGGTATCGGGATGAGTGAAATGGACGCCCGTCTGGCGTTCGAACGCCATGCCACGAGCAAGATACGCGAAGCGCAGGACCTCTTTTCGCTCCGCACGATGGGGTTCCGCGGCGAAGCGCTGGCGTCTATCTGCGCCGTCGCGCAGGTGGAGATGACCACCCGCCGAGCGGAGGACGAGACAGGGACGCTGATTGAGATCCACGGTTCGGACGTCATCCGCCAGGAACTGTGCGCATGCCCTGTGGGCACGAATATCAAGGTATCCAACCTCTTCTTCAATGTGCCCGTGCGGCGTAAGTTTCTGAAGACCGACCAGACCGAATTGCGAAACCTCCTGACGGAGTTCTATCATATCGTGCTCGTTTATCCGAAGGTCTCGTTCACGTTCGTGCATAACGACGAGATCCTGATGGAGCTGCCGGCGGGGACGGAGAAACAGCGCATCGAAGCTGTCTTCGGCAACCCCAAACGCAATGTCTATACGTCCGCTTTTGTGGATGTCAATACCGAGACGGAGTTGGTGTCCATCCGCGGTTTTGTGGTAAAGCCGGAGAACGCGACGCGCAAGGCGGAGCAGTATTTCTTTGTGAACGGCCGGTACATGCGGCACCCGTATTTCCTGAAAGCCGTGCAGACGGCCTATTCGGGCATGTTAGCCGCGGACTACCAGCCTTCTTTCTTTATCTATTTTGACATAGCGCCGGAGGCGATAGACGTCAATATCCATCCGACGAAAACGGAGATCAAGTTTGCCGACGAGCAGACGATCTTCCAGATCCTGATGGCGTCCGTGCGCGAAGCGCTGGGTAAGTTCACCCTGGCGCCGCAGATTGATTTTGATACGCAGGGCAGTATTGATATACCTCAGCCGCCTACGGATGCGGTGGCGGCTCCGCGTGTGACTGTGGATCCGACCTATAACCCTTTCCATACTCGCGGCGCCATCTATCCGGATCGGGCTCCCAAGAACTGGGAGAGCCTCTATGAAGGGCTGGGTGCGGCGAAGCCGATAAATGCTGCTATGCAGCCGACTGATGCGCTTTCGGTGACGGAGGAGGAACTGCTCCGTCCGGAGGACCTGGAGAGCTGTCCGCTCTGGCAGTACGGCGGTAGATATATCCTGGCTCCGAGTGCGCAGGGCTTGGTGCTGATCAACCAGCACCGGGCGCATGCAGCCGTGCTGTACGCGCAGTTCACGGAGCAGCTCTCACTCTCGCAGGGCGCGATGCAGCAGCTGCTGTTCCCGGAGGTGCTGAGCCTCTCGCAGGAAGAGATGGTGCTCTTGAACCAGATCCTAGTGGATCTGAAGGCGATCGGTTTCGACATGGAGCAACTCAGCCCGGACAGCTATTCGATCCTGGGCATCCCTGCGCAGCTGGCGAATCAGTCTCCTATACCGGCTATCCAGCATATTCTGCACCAGGTGCGCGAACGCGGGGCGGACACACAGCGCGAATGGCGCGAGCAGATAGCACTCACCCTGGCGGAGCAAGCGGCTATTCCCTACGGCAAGATACTGACCGAAACGGAGATGCGGGAGATCGTGCAGAAGCTGGTGCAGCTGCCCCAATACCGCCGCATGGCGGACGGTAAAATCATCGTCTCGCTCCTGACGGACGATGAGATAAGCAGAAGGTTCAGTTGAGAGAACTCTTAAAGTAGAAAGTAGATACACCATGAAAAATATTCATTATTCTTATTTCGCTTCGCTCAAACGATTAATGCTTCGCAATATTCATTATTCTTTGCCCTCACGGGGCACGATTTTTACATTAATCATTATTATCATTCTCTCTTTCGCCGCTTGCACGCCGAAAGAGCATCTGACGATCCTCCACACGAATGACACCCATTCGCAGGTGGAGCCCAAGGATAATGGTCAGGGTGGCTATGCCCGCCGTATGGGATTGATCCGGCAGGAGCGGGAGAAAGACCCGAACTTGCTGTTGGTGGATGCCGGTGATTTCAGCCAGGGTACACCGTATTTCAATTTGTATCGCGGACGCGTGGAGATAGACGCGATGAACTATATCGGGTACGACGCGGCTACGCTGGGAAACCATGAGTTTGACAACGGCCTGGATTCGCTGGCGATGGTGCTCAAACTGGCGCAGTTCCCTGTCGTCTGTGCCAATTATGATTTTACCGGCACACCGCTGGAAGGCCTGGTGCAGCCGTTCACGATCGTGCAAAAAGGAAACCTCAAGGTCGGTATCTTCGGCCTGGGATGCCAGCCCAAAGGGATCATCTCCGATAAGAATTTTGAACCGGCGCAGTACCTGGAGCCCTACCCGGTGGCGCAAGCCATGGCGGATACGCTCAGAGCGCAAGGATGCGACGTGGTGGTGTGCCTGAGCCATATGGGCACGTACGGCAAGGCGAAAAGCGATGTGTGCGACGCAGCCATGGTGGCCTCCACACGCGGGATTGACGCCGTAATCGGCGGACATACGCATAAATTTTACGACAGGCTTCGCGTAGCGAACCTGGACGGAGACAGTATTCCGGTCTGCCAAATGGGCAAGAGCGGCGTCTATTTGGGCAAGATAGTGTTAGATTTAGGTTGCAAAAAAGAAAAATAAAGCAAAAAAATTTGCGTATATCAGAAAAAAGCAGTAATTTTGCATCGATTTTGCAAAATATGCGTAAATCAAAGATATCGAAATTTAAGAAAAACATATATTAACTACTAAAATTTAGTATTATGGCAGAAGTTGAAGCAAAAGTAAAAGCAATCATTGCTGATAAACTTGGTGTAGAAGAGTCTCAGGTAACAAAAGAGGCTAATTTCCAAACTGATCTGGGTGCAGATTCTCTGGACACCGTTGAGATGATCATGGAGTTTGAGAAAGAGTTCGGAATCGAGATTCCGGATGAGGATACCCAGAAGATTGCTACCGTAGGCGACGCAATCGCATACGTAGAGGGTAAATTAGCGAAATAATTCTCTTTACACATGGGTCTGCGAGTTTACGGGAGTACTGTAAACTCGTATACTTTTTATTAGCAGGTTTGTATTATTATGCAGTTGAGACGAGTAGTAGTAACCGGTCTCGGGGCGCTTACCCCGGTAGGAAATTCGGCACCTGAGACATGGGCGGCGCTGGTGAACGGAGTGAACGGTATCGCTCCGATTACTTCGTTCGACACCACGAATTTCAAGACTCATTTTGCCGGAGAGGTGAAGGGTTTTGATCCTTCGCCGCTGATGGACCGCAAGGAAGCGCGTAAGATGGACCGCTATTCCCAGTTTTCCGTATGGGTGGCCAATGAGGCGCTCATCGACAGCGGTCTGGATCTGGAGAAAGAGGACCGCAGCCGCGTAGGAGTGATATGGGGCAGCGGCATGGGCGGTCTGCAGTCCACCGAGGAGGAAATCATCGATTTCGCCAAAGGCGACGGGGTGCCGCGCTTCAATCCGTTCATGATCCCGAAGGCTATCCCGTCTATCGCGGCGGGACAGATCTCTATCCGCTTCGGCCTCGGAGGTCCCAGTTTCTCGGTCTCTACTGCCTGCTCTTCTTCCTCGCATGCCGTCGGTTCGGCTTTCGACCAGATCCGTCTGGGGCATGCCGACGTGCTGCTGTCCGGAGGTGCGGATGCGGATGTGACATACACCGGCATCGGCGGATTCAACTCGCTGCACGCCCTCTCCACCCGCAATGATTCGCCCGAGACTGCCAGCAGACCCTTCTCCAAGAGCCGCGACGGGTTCGTGTTGGGCGAAGGAGCTGCATGCCTCATCCTGGAGGACTACGAGCACGCCAAAGCGCGAGGAGCGAAGATCTACGCCGAGATCATCGGTGAAGGAATGACATCCGATGCGTACCACATGACCGCGCCGGATCCCGAGGGCAAAGGAGCGGAGCGTGTGATGCGTCTGGCGCTCAAGGATGCAGGACTGCAACCCGAGCAGGTGGATTTCATCAATACGCACGGCACCTCCACGCCCCTTGGCGATGTGACGGAGGTCAAAGCGATACAGCGTGTCTTCGGCGAACATGTCTATGAGATGAACCTCGACTCCACCAAGTCTATGACCGGACATCTGATCGGTGCCACGGGGGCCGTAGAAGCGCTGGCGTGTATCATGGCGCTCAAGGAAGGTATCATCCCACCGACGATCAATCATGACCCGGAGGATGCCGACGAGAACATCGACTATCGCATCAATTTCACCTTCGGCAAGGCGCAGAAACGCAATATCAAATACGCCCTGAGCAATACCTTCGGCTTCGGAGGACATAATGCATGTCTGGTATTTAAAAAATGGGAAGAGTGACCCTTTTCACTCGTATTAGTCTAATTAAAATTTAAGGTATTATGATCACGAAAATTGGAGAAAATGCAGGTCTGATTTGGAATGCCCTGCAGAATGGTGCACAAGGTCTGAAAGCGCTCAAGAAAGCTACCAAGCTGAAAAATGAGGAGCTCTACTTGGCACTGGGTTGGCTCGCTCGTGAGGGTAAAATCTCTTTCACTGAGGCTGAGGCTGACACCATCATCGCTTTGGCATAAGTATGGTAATAGCGATTGTAGGCGCTTCGGGCGCCGTCGGACAGGAATTGCTGGCTGTGCTTGC
>DGVB01000001.1 GCA_002395805.1 Bacteroidales bacterium UBA4295
AACCGGGCTGTGATGAACGGCGACAAAGAGACAGGAGCAACGACATTCATGCTGAAGCATGAGATCGACACGGGCAATATGATTCTGCAAGAACGGATCCCTATAGGCGAAGACGAGAACGTAGGTTCGGTACATGACCGTCTGATGGCGCTGGGCACCGAATTAGTGACCCGCACGGTGGACCTGATTATCGAATGCGAGAACAAAGGAATCGCTGTGCCTACCACGCCTCAACCGGAGATAGCGGAGTTACGTCCGGCACCGAAACTATTCAAAGAGAACTGCGAGATTCTTTTTGATGAGATGAGCGCGGAAGAGGTGCATAATTTCGTCCGCGGCCTGAGTCCATACCCCGCTGCATGGGCTAACCTGACAATCAACGGGAAGATTTTTGAGAACGTCAAAATCTACTCTGTCGAGAAAGTACAAAGGGAGCCAAGTGGGCAGTACAAAAGTACAAAGGAGCTAATTGTGCCTTGCAAGGAAGGGGCAGTTCGGATACTGGAGTTGCAAGCACCGGGGAAAAAGAGAATGGACGCAAAAGCGTTCCTCAATGGAATTCGATGAGAACAAATATTTGTAATTGGTGAATTTGTGGATTTGTGATTGATTATTTAGCACTCATAGATAAGTACTACGCAGGGCAACCGGAGTTGCGCCATATCTTAGTGACGCACAGCAGACAGGTAGCTGACCGCGCGCTGGCGATTATTGACGCCCATCCGCAATGGGAGAAGGATGGACTCGTGGACCGCAGGTTTGTAGAAGAAGCGGCCATGCTGCATGATATCGGTATCATCTTTTGCAACGCGCCGAAGATTCACTGCACCGGTTCGCACAAATATATCGAGCACGGCTATCTCGGCGCAGAGTTATTGCGGCAGGAAGGTCTTCCGAAGCATGCCTTGGTAGCAGAACGGCATACCGGAGCCGGTATCACGATTGAACAAGTGGAGCGAGAAGAACTGCCTATCCCCGAACGCGACTATTGCCCGCAGAGTCTTGAGGAGAAAATCATTTGCTACGCCGATAAATTCTACTCAAAAAGCCACCTCGGCGAAGAAGTGGCGTTAGAGAAAATCAAATACAATATCTGGAAATACGGTCACGAAGGTTATTTAAGATGGCAAGCGCTGGAGAAACTATGCCAATAAACCATTGAGGTTAAAAATGCACACCTAAACCAACCTTGGCAAAGGCTTCGTAGCCGATATTCGTCTCCACATATCCGAACACTCTCCAACTGCCGAAAGCAACACCTATCGGCGTGAGATTAAAGGCCGGTAACCAAGTAGCATTAACCGGATGGGTATTACCGTCACTATCCGCGTATCCGGGCAGATATTTCACATCGGAGATATAGGTTCCTACTCCGGCATCGAGCCCCGAATACAACTGCACGTGTTCGCGATTGAGATAAGTGAATTGCGCACTGGCTACCAGAGACAAGGCATGCCCAAAAGTAACACCTTTTTTCACGGCTGAGGCGTCATCCTTCTTACCGGTCCACATATCATAATCCTCGCCTTCCCAGTTAAATTTCGCACCTACTCGGCACCAGGAGTTGATCTGGTAATGGTACTGCAAACCATAGCTACCGTAATAGTCGGTCTTACGGGCGTGACTTGCCGCCGGACCTATCCAGGCAACTAACAGTTTCGAGAAGAAAAAACCACTGACGTAACCGGCACTAACCGATAAAGAATTACGATGGTCCTCCCAATGCGCTGTAGGCACCTCCTGTGCCATCAAAGAAGCGCTGCCTAACACGGCAGCCATCATCACAACAAAGATTTTTCTCATACTTATCTGAATTTATGCGCAAATCCTACGGATAGCAATTCGCGGAATTGAATTTTAGCGTGTGTATCACCGTCCATGATGACAGAAGAGTCATACCGCGGATGCAACATCAAGCGCGCTGACATGAAGCGGTTGATGATAAAATCGCAGTTTACCTCCAGATCAATCTCCACATGCTGATAATTGGTATAGAAGTAGAATTTCGACTCCAGCGCCACCTCTCGCACGGGTTTCCATGTATATTCCACGCGGACGGACGAACCGATATTATGCTGGGTTCGCTGACCGGCCTCCAAGCCATATTCGGTTACTTTCACTCGCACCGTGTCCATCACATGGATCACTTTATACGAGATAGGAGAAACAGAAACGGAAAGACCGCTCACGGGCTTGTAATCCAAACCGAAAGCGGCATTGAATCGGAAAGGCGAGAAAGGACCGGACTTCAACTCCACCGAGTTGGATTTATAGGTAGGCAGAAACCGCGTCTCCATCTCCGCTGAGACAGAAGCAAATAATTTCGGAACAATACGCAGGTTCGCCTTGCTGTAGATTCTAAACAAGTCATCCGTAGTATTGACCTTATGGAGGCTGTCGGCAGAAATCGTAGAGCCGCCTATACGCCATTCACCGGTATTCTCCCAGGTAAAACGGTCGGAAATATAACTGATCTGTCCTTTCGCAATGCCCAGACCGGCAAAGGAGGACGAACCTCCCTGATACCAGTTGGATGTAACATAGTTTTGAGTAACTTGCAGCATGAGCGTCGCTTCCCTGCGCCATGGCGAGCGCATCTTACGGATAGCCTCCAGCACGTCGTTGCGATCCTCCACCTCATCCTTGATCCATGATTTCTCAATCACTATCTCAGGTGCTTTGGGCAGTGTCTGGAGTTCCAGCGCGGCGTTGACCGTCCTAAGGGAGTCCAGCTCAGCCATTTCTCGCTGAATGGAGTCAAGACGCATAATCTCTTCGAGAGAGAGCGTATCCACCGTGTCTCCGGCATGAATCTGTTCGCTCTGGCGCGAGACCATATCCAGCAGGATCGCGTCCATATCAGCTGTCGTCTGCCGGTCTGCTATTTTGAACGTATCCACATATAATTGTTGTGCTGCCAGATGAGTGACAGCACATACAACAAACGCTATTATAAGTTCAAATTTCTTAGCCACAAGAGCATGAATTATGATTTTAAACTCCGGCGGGATTCATCCGTCCGTGGCATTGCTTGTATTTCTTGCCGGATCCGCAAGGACACGGGTCGTTCGGCCGCGGTTTCTTATCCACATGAATCGGTTCGGGCCGCTGTTGCGCACGGGTGTCATGACCCGCTGCTGCAGCCTGACCGGAAGCCTGCGCAGCCTGGGCCACCGCATCTTTCTGAGTCCGATAGCGGCTATAGTCCATGCGACGCTGTTGCTGGGCTTGCTGTACCTTATCCGGCTCCTGAACATGGATCTGGCCGCGAAGGAGAATCGCCAGAGCACGGCGGTTAAGTGCATCAAGCATCTGTTTGAAGATATTGAATGACTCCAGTTTGTAAATCAAAAGCGGATCTTTCTGCTCGTAAGATGCGTTCTGAACTGACTGCTTAAGGTCGTCCAACTGGCGGAGATGCTCTTTCCATTCGTCATCGATGACATAGAGCAACATTCGTTTCTCGAACTCCTTGACCACCTCCTTGCTGTGGGTCTCTGCCGCAGCCTTGAGGTTAACAGCGATGTTATATACTTTCTTACCGTCTGTTATCGGAACGAGAATATTCTCGTACATCTGTCCTTTGGTCTCATAGACATACTGGATCTGCGGATCTGCAATCTGCATCAGTTTGTCCATATGGCGCTTGAAACTCTCAAGAGCCGCCTCTGCCAACTGTTCGCTCAGTTCGCTCTTGCGTCCATGGAAGAATGTATCTTCATCGAACGGCACCTCAATAGCAAAGGTCTGCATAACGTCGAATTTCAGTCCTTCAAAGTCGCCTGCCTGACGAGCGTCGTTGAATATACCTTCAGCCGTCTCATAGATCATATTCGTGATATCCACACCTATACGCTCACCCATAAGAGCATGGCGGCGCTTCGCGTAGATCAAGTTACGCTGCTGGTTCATGACATCGTCGTATTCAATCAGTCGTTTACGAATACCGAAGTTGTTCTCCTCTACTTTCATCTGTGCCCGCTCGATAGAAGATGATATCATCGAGTGCTCGATCATCTCGCCCTCCTGGAAGCCCATACGGTCCATGATTCCTGCAATACGCTCGCTACCGAACATACGCATCAGATCGTCTTCCAGCGATACATAGAAGACGGAGGATCCCGGGTCACCTTGACGGCCTGCACGTCCGCGAAGCTGACGGTCTACACGACGGGATTCATGCCGCTCGGTACCGATGATAGCCAAACCTCCGGCCTCTTTCACCTCGGGTGTCAACTTGATATCGGTACCACGACCGGCCATGTTGGTCGCAATCGTTACCACTCCCGCTCTACCGGCCTCTGCTACTACTTGCGCCTCCTGCTGGTGCAACTTGGCATTGAGCACGTTATGCTTGATATTCCGCAAGCGGAGCATCTTGCTCAAGAGTTCGGAGATCTCGACGGAAGTAGTACCGACGAGCACCGGACGGCCCTGGTTCACCATGTTCACGATCTCGTCTATGACGGCGTTGTATTTCTCGCGCTTGGTGCGATAGATACGGTCGTTCATATCGTTGCGGGCGATGGGTTTGTTGGTCGGGATGACCACTACATCCAGTTTGTATATATTCCAGAACTCACCCGCCTCGGTCTCAGCGGTACCGGTCATACCGGCGAGCTTGTGGTACATACGGAAATAATTCTGCAGCGTGATGGTAGCGAAAGTCTGGGTAGCACCTTCCACCTTGACATTTTCCTTTGCTTCTACCGCCTGATGGAGTCCGTCGGACCAGCGGCGACCTTCCATGATACGTCCGGTCTGCTCATCGACGATCTTCACCTCGCCGCCGTCAATGATGTAGTCCACATCCTTCTCGAAGAGGGTGTAGGCTTTGAGGAGCTGGTGTACGGTGTGTACGCGCTCGGATTTGATGGAATAGTTGGTAAGAATATCGTCTTTCTTCTGCTGGCGTTCCTCGGCGGAGAGAGCTGTCTCGTTCTCCAGTTCCGCCATTTCGCTTCCCACATCCGGCAGAACGAAGAAATTCGGGTCGTCGGTCGTGCCGGTAAGAGCATCTATACCCTTGTCAGTCAACTCGATAGATTTGTTCTTCTCGTCAATGACAAAATAGAGTTCGTCGGTCGCAATATGCATGTTCTTCTCGTTCTCCTGCAGGTAAAACTCCTCCGTTTTCTGCAGCCGCACTTTGATACCCGGCTCGGAGAGGAACTTGATCAGTGCTTTGGATTTAGGCATACCTTTGAACGAACGGAAGAGTGCCAACTCGCCTTCCTCGCGCACTTTCTCATCCTCCGACCCCATCTTGGCTTTCGCCTCAGCGAGCAGTTTGGTAGTCAGCGTGGTCTGAGTACGTACGAGTGCGGCTACGCGATCTTTGTATTCCTCAAACATCTGGTCCTCGCCGCGGGGCACAGGACCGGATATAATGAGCGGTGTACGGGCATCGTCGATAAGGACGGAGTCCACCTCATCCACGATAGCGTAGTTATGACCGCGCTGCACGAGGTCCAGCGGGCTGATAGCCATATTATCACGCAGGTAGTCAAAACCGAACTCATTGTTCGTACCAAAGGTGATATCGCAGGCATAGGCCTTGCGGCGCTCGTCCGAATTCGGTTTGTATTTATCTATACAATCGACCGTCAAGCCCAGGAACATATACAGCGGACCGTTCCACTCGCAGTCACGTTTGGCAAGGTAGTCATTGACTGTAACGACATGTACGCCTTCGTGTGTCAAAGCATTGAGGTACACCGGCAGCGTAGCTACGAGCGTCTTACCTTCACCGGTTGCCATCTCGGCAATCTTACCCTGATGCAGTACAACACCACCAAAGAGCTGAACGTCGTAATGGATCATATCCCATGTGATCTCATTGCCTCCCGCCATCCAGTGATTCTTATATAGGGCTTTTTCGCCTTCTATCTCTACGAAATCGTACTTCGCTGCAAAATCGCGATCGAGATCAGTAGCCGTTACTTCGACGGTTTCGTTCTGGGCAAAACGGCGTGCTGCAGACTTGACTATAGCGTACGCCTCGGGCAGGATCTCGTTGAGCACGCGCTCGTACTCCTCCTTGATCTCCTTCTCCAGTTTGTCCACTTCGTTATAGATCTTCTCGCGCTTCTCAATCGGAGTGCCTTCGATGGATGCCTTCAAACGGCTGATTTCTGATTTCTGATGGCTGACAGCCTCCTGCAGCTTGTCCATCAGCGCCCATGAATGCGCACGCAACTCATCATTGGGCAGCGCATCTATCGTCTCGTACACTGCCTTGATCTGATCCACTATCGGCTGAATAGCACGCATATCCTTCTGCGCCTTGTTACCGAATAGTTTGGTAATAATCTCTAAAAAATTCATATGTTGTTTCGTTATTTACACAAAATGCGCTGCAAAATTACAAAAAAAAATCCATATGTGCAAGAACAAAATGCATGCCATGTGTTTTTTCTGCCATTTTGGCATACAATAAAAAAAGAACAGCATATACTTGCACATGTCATTTTTTTGTTGTAACTTTGCGGGCGATTTTTAAAATGGGATAAAACGTGAAAAAGCCAACTAAAATAGTTCTATGGGTCATTGGCACATTAGCTGTGCTGGTCATCGGTGTATTTTTAGGAGCAGATATCATTGCTTCTCAGTTGGTAAAAAAAGAAGTCAGCAGGACCTTTGACAGCCTGCCGGACGCAAACGCAACGGTAGGAGGTGTGTATCTAAACCTGCTGAGTGGTTCGGCTATCGTCAAAGACATCACGTTCGGTACCCATAGTCTGACTCTGGAGGACGAAGGGACGGGAGAGCGTGCGCCGGGTCTGGCGATGCATATCCCCACTCTCGCGATATGGAATATCAACTATATCGAACTGCTGAAATACCGCAGGCTCTCGATATTCAAAGTGTCGGTGGATGACGCGCAGGTATTGATATACCTGGACGAAGAGCATCCCGAATCCATTCTGCCGGAGTTTCCGAAAGACACCACTCTGGAGAAAGCGAGCGTATGGCTTCGGAAATTGGACGTGCGCCATATAGAGATAAGCGACCTTTGTGCCCGCTTTCGCAGCACACGCAGCCCGCTATATGTCTCTACCGACAGTTTGTCTACCGAGATACACGACATCGCCTATAATTTTGCAGACTCTGTATTCAGCTACAACGACAGCGTTTATTCACTCAGCCTGGCAGCTGCGAAAATAGAGTTGCCGGACGGCATGATGGAGATGGAGGCGCATGAGCTGGCCACGGAGAACGAAGGATCCATCACAATGGGATATACCCGAATCCGCAATATTGTGGACCACAAACACATGGCGGCGCTCGCGAAAGAACCGATTACATGGATTGACCTGGAGTTGAATAGTCTGGCCACTTCGCCACTGAACCCCCTACGCAAAATACTGACGCAGGATTGCAGTTTGGAGAAGATTGACGTGGATGTCCGCCGCATGCATGTATGCCGCGACGAGCGTTTCAAACCGAAAAAACCATTCGGGACACCGCAAGAGTTCCTGCGCCAGATACCGCTGCTTTTCCGCATCCGGAAAATCGAAGCGCTGGCACGGAAGATTGACGTAGAACTATTCACTACGGACATCAACTGCGGCAAACTCCACTGCCAGGACATACGCTTATGGCTGACGAACGTATCCAACCATCCGGGAACCGTATGGCATAATCATGCCAAAGCGCCGTTCGGCAAAAAAGGTCATATCGATGCCACATACGATATCCACATGGATAAAGCCTCTTCTTATTCGCTCGCGATGAAGGGACAGGAAATAGAGTTGGAGGACATGAATCCGTTCATCCGGCCGCTGGTGGGCATCACCTGCACCTGCCATGTGGATGACATCGACGCTTCCTACAAAGGCGACAAAGACAAAACAACCGGTACATTCTGCATGCAATACCACGGGCTGGATGTATTGGTACACAAAGAAGATAATATCCCATACAAGATTGTCACCGACCATGCGGATCTGTTTACCAATTTGGCGAACTCGCTGGTACCGAAGAGCAATCCGACAGCAGTTGATATTCGTCCGAGGCGGTACTGCGTAGAATGGACACGCGATGTATGGAGTCCGTATCCCCTCTATCTGTTTGGACCGTGCATAGATGGTATTAAAAAGACCATGTTGCCGGGATTATACGTGCATAAACAAGTGTAAAATGATAACAATAGAACAATTAAAAGACGTACAGCAACGAGCTGACAAACTGAAAGCGTATCTGCAGATCGACGAGAAACGTATTCAGTTGGAGGAAGAAGAGTTGCACACCCAGGCCCCGGGATTTTGGGACGATGCTAAAGCCGCAGAAGCGCAGATGCGCAAGGTCAAAGGCATCAAACGATGGATCGAGGGCTACGAAGGTGTGCGGGCGGCAGTGGAAGAACTGGCGCTGAGTTTTGAGTATTACAAAGAGGAATTGGTTTCAGAAGAAGAGGTGGACGCCGCTTACGCGCACGCGCTGCAGGAGGTCGAAGACCTGGAGATGAAAAACATGCTTTCGCATGAAGAAGACCAGATGCCGGCTGTGCTCAAGATAGTAGCAGGCGCAGGAGGTACCGAAGCGCAGGACTGGGCGGAACAGTTAATGCGTATGTACCAGCGGTATTGCGAGAAGCATGACTACAAAGTGACGATCGCCAACCTGCAGGAAGGCGACGAAGCGGGTATCAAGACCGTCACATTCAATATCGAAGGCGATATGGCCTACGGATATCTCAAATCGGAGAACGGCGTCCATCGTCTGGTGCGCGTCAGCCCGTATAACGCACAAGGAAAGCGCATGACTTCGTTCGCTTCCGTCTTCGTAGTGCCGCTCATCGACGACACGATAGAAGTGGAGGTGAATCCTGCCGGCCTGAGTTGGGATACATTCCGATCATCCGGTGCAGGCGGACAGAACGTCAACAAAGTGGAGTCCGGTGTGCGCTTGCATTATAAATTCGTCAATCCCTTAACCGGCCAGCCGGACGAGATCGTGATTGAAAACACCGAGACGCGCGACCAGCCCAAAAACCGCGAGAATGCCTTGCGGCATTTGAGAAGTCAGCTCTATGAGTTAGAACTGGAGAAACGGCGTCAGGCACAGGCAAAAGTGGAAGCCGGCAAAAAGAAGATCGAATGGGGAAGCCAGATTCGCTCTTATGTCTTTGACGACCGCCGCGTGAAGGACCACCGCACCAATTACCAGACCTCCAATGTCAATGCTGTGATGGACGGAGATATAGATGCATTCATCAAAGCATATCTCATGGAATTCCCCGAATAAAGATAAAATAAAGGGCATATAGGGAGCATATAGGGATTATATCGTATCCCACCACACCCTATAATATACATAGTATATTATCCCGTGATTTTAAAAACGACATATAAGATGATTAAGAGACTGTTTTTTATTGCAACATGTGCTTTCAGCATCTCAGCCTTAGCACAGAATGATACAACGAAAGTCAAAAGCGATACGACGGAAGGTTTCCGTTTCACCACGATAGACAGCGTGGCTATTACGCCGGTGAAAGACCAAAACAGAAGTTCAACCTGCTGGGCGTTCTCCACACTCGGTTTTCTCGAGAGCGAGGTGTTGCGCGAGAAAGGCAAAGAGGTAGATTTCAGCGAGATGTATGTGGTTAGTAAGACGATGATGGACCGTGCGACATATTGCGTGCGTCTGTACAACGAACCGCATTTTGCACCAGGAGGATCGGCATACGATGTCATTTATTGCATGGAGCACTACGGCTTGGTGCCGCAGGAAGCGATGCCGGGAATCCGATACGGATGGACGAAGAACGACACGCTGCCCGTTCATAGCGAGTTGGACAAAGTGGCAGGCGGATACCTGAACGGTCTCAAGAGCTTGAAGAAACTTAGTCCGGTGTGGAAAGAGGGGCTGCAGGCGATTTACGACACGTACCTCGGCAAATGTCCCGAAGAGTTTGAGTACGAAGGCAAAAAATACACGCCGAAGAACTTCGTCGAAAGCCTCGGGCTCAAAGAAGAGAACTACGTATCTATCACTTCTTACACTCATCATCCGTTCTATGAGAAATTCGCGCTGGAGGTGCCGGACAACTGGCGTATGGACCAGATGTACAACGTGCCGATGGAGGATATGATGCGCATCATTGACCACGCGATAGCGAACGGTTACACCCTTGCTTGGGCGGCGGATGTCTCGGAGTTGGGCTTCACCCGCAAAGGCATCGGTGTAGTGCCGGACGACGACCACGGAGCAGACATCACAGGTTCCGATATGGCGAAATGGGTCGGCATGAGTAACGACAAGAAGAAAGAGGAACTGACCAAGAAACCGCTGCCGGAGAAAACCATCACCCAGCAGATGCGGCAGGATGCCTTTGACAACTGGGAAAATACGGACGACCACGGCATGCAGATATTCGGCACCGCCAAAGACCAGAACGGCAAGAAATACTACATGATCAAGAACAGCTGGGGCACTATGCGCTCCAACTACAAAGGTATCTGGTACGTTTCCGAAGCGTTCATGCAATACAAGACGAATGATATCTTAGTGCATAAGAACGCTATTCCGAAAGACATCCGGAAGAAATTAGGAATATGAAAAAAATCTACTGGACACTAATCTGCCTGGGTCTGTGTGCTTCGATGCACGCCGCCTCTGTTACTTACAAGGCAGACAATACCTCTATCTTTCCGAACCCGGAGAGAGGTTTTATCACCATGCTAACAGGCAATCTAAGCCAAAGCAAACCGTACGGAGTGAAGGGAAAAGAGAGTTCCCTTTCCGCCCATGCCAACAATGACAAAGGATCTATTGTTCTGGTGCATTACTACCTGAAGAACTTCCGCTCGACCACTACCCTGCCCGACGCCGTACTGAACGGTTTTGACGAGGATATGGCGGTGCTCCGCAGCAAAGGAATGAAAGCCATCATCCGTTTTTCCTATGCAGACCGGGATGAGAATGACACCGCTATCGATGCGCCGTTTGACATCGTCCATAGCCATATCAACCAGTACAAGAGCCACTGGCAGGCAAACGCGGACGTGATCTTCTGTTTTCAAGCCGGAATCATTGGAGCTTGGGGCGAGTGGTACTACACCAGCAACTACGGCAACCACGCTACGACCACCAACAATGCCCGTCGGCAAGTGGTGGATGCGCTGTTAGACGCTGTGCCGGCTGACCGTTGCATCCAGTTGCGCACGCCGCTCTTCAAAACAAGCTATATAGGCAACACCACCCCGCTGAATGCTTCGGAGGCATGGAAGAACACGCCCAAAGCCCGTCTGGGACACCACAACGATGCATTTCTCTATCACGCGGATAACATGGGCACCTATACTGACACGGCAAAGCAGAAACCCTATCTGGCACAAGAGACACTCTACGTACCTATCGGCGGTGAGAGCGATATCACCAATGCGAGCCAGGCACAGACCGAGGCCTCGCGTAACGCTACTGTAGCCGAGATGAGTCGCCTCCACTGGACGTTCATCCAGAGCGGTTATTCGACCGTGGTGACAAACATGTGGCGCAACAACGGCACGTTCGACGAACTGAACCGTAACATGGGCTACCGATACCAACTGGTAAGCGCTACCCTGCCCGACCAGGTTACAGCCGGTGCAAAAGCAAACATCAGCATCAAAATCAAGAACGTAGGCTACGCACCGCTGTACAACGAAAGGTCGGCATATATCGTACTGAAAATCGGAAATACCAGTTATAAAATCAAGCTGCAATCCGACCCGCGCACATGGCCCCCAAACGGCGTAGTGACCACTATCAACGAGCAGATCACTATTCCCGCCAACCTCCCGTCCGGCACCTACCAATTGTATCTTTACCTGCCGGACAAATACGCCTCCATTGCCGACAACCCTGCTTATGCCGTACGGTTCGCCAACAGCGAAGTATGGGAGGCTTCGACGGGCATGAACAAACTGAATGCTTCGGTCGTTGTATCCGGCGGTTCGACTCCCGAACCTCCGCAGCCGCTTGACGACGTAATTCAACTGCCGGCTACGCTCAACAAAGCGAACGTAACATCCTACAGCGACAACATGACTTGGTATAACACCGATTATTTCGATTTTGGCCCTAACGATGCAGTCAACCTCGATCGCTGGGCGGAATGGAATGTCTATCTGCGCTTCCCGGGCGAGTATAATATATCAATGGTGGGCTATTATCCTAACGGACACGAATGGCAGATGGAACTGCTCAACAGCAGCGCATCTACCTTCGGCACTGAGCGTACGTGGACTCAAGGCGATATGACGGAGAACGGCGTCTGGAATCTGTCGGGCGTAGAACAAGGAACGTACAAGCTACGCGTAACGAATGTGTTCGAATGGAGCCAGCCGAAACTGCAAAGTGTTTCGCTTCAGTTTAATGGAGAGTTGCCAACTACGGAACTAATAGAAAAGACAGAAAGTCCCTTGAACGGACAAGCATACGACCTGCTCGGACGTCCGGTGGACAGCAATTATCACGGTATTGTGATTCAAAACAACAAGAAACGAATTCAATAAATGGCCGCAGAAGGCATATATAAAGACAGAGGAAGTAAATTCCTGGGCTTCGCCGAACCGATTAAGGATGAAGAGGAAGCAAAAGCCCGCGTGGCATGGTACAAAAAGAAATACCACGACGCCAGGCATGTATGCTATGCCTATCGTCTGGGACCGAACTTATGGCGAACCAAAGATGACGGCGAACCGCACGGCACAGCCGGTGCACCTATCTTGCGATCCATTGACGCCCGCGGTCTGGACAATATTTTAGTGGTGGTCGTGCGCTATTTCGGCGGCACACTATTAGGCACCGGAGGACTAATGGTGGCGTACCGCGAAGCAAGCAAAGCAGCATTGGAGAATTATGAAGGATGAATTTAAGGACATACGGGCATACCGCGTAGGTGGGATTCTGTGGATAACAGATTTCCTGATAGTGTTCCCTATCCTGCAGGTGTGGGCATGGAAACGAACGAAGAGCCTGAAACTGGATTATCTGGGTGACCGCAAGCAAATAGAAAAAGATATCAAACACGGGGCGTTTTTCATGACAAACCACCGCGATATCATCATGGATGCTGCTTGGCTTTCGTATCTGTTAAGAACCCGTTATTTCATTCGGCCGTATATGGGTGTAGGAGATAATTTGTTCGCAAAACCCTGGATTGAACATGTGATGAAATACCTGCGTTGCTTTGCCGTCAAGCGAGGTGCGGGTGCGCATAAGCAATTAGAGAACTCGCAACATCTGTCGGCTTATATCCGTCAGCTAAGAGGACGAGGCAAATCAATATGGTTGGCACAGCGGGAAGGACGTGCCAAAGACAGCAACGACCTGACACAAGCAAGCGTGCTGCATATGCTGACGATGGGCGATGGCGAGTTATACGAAAAAGTGAAAGCGCTCAATATATGCCCCGTAAGCATTACATACGAATACGACCCCTGCGACTATCTCAAAGCCGCTGAGATGCAGTTGAGAAGAGATAACCCCAAATGGAGAAAGACCAAACGGGATGACGTCGTATCCATGCAGACCGGCATTGAAGGCTACAAAGGAAGAGTGGTCTATCGGTTAACTCCAAGCATCAATCCCGAGATTGACGCAATGCTGGCAGCACATCCGGAATACCGCGAGCAGCCGGCTCATGACCAACTGCAACATATATGCGATATCATCGACCGCCATATTCATCAAGGGTATGAAATCTATGAACATGGCACAGATTTTGAAGCATATATAGAAAGCCGGTTGGCGAAGATAGATATTCCGAACAAAGACGAGAAATTTCTGAAAGACAAATTAATTGAAATGTATAGTTTTCCGGAAATAAATTACCGGAAGAGTTTTGAAGTAAAAGTTTAAAGAGATGAAAAAAGCTATATTCCCGGGATCATTCGATCCCTTCACAGTAGGCCACTATGACATCGTGAAACGTGGCTTGGAGATTTTTGATGAGATTATTATTGGTATCGGACGCAACAGCACGAAGAAAGAGACATTCCCCATTCGTGAACGCGAGGAGGCTATCCGTAAGATTTTTGCAGATGAGCCGCGCATAAAGGTTGCTATTTATGACTGTTTGACGGTGGATTTCGCCAAAGAGCAAGAGGCACAGTTCATTCTGCGCGGTATCCGATGCGTGGAGGACTTTGAGTATGAGCGTAACATGGCAGAAGCCAACAAGCAACTCGGCGGCGTGGAGACTATCATTCTTTACACCCGTCCGGAGTACGCACATATCTCCTCTACCCTTGTGCGCGACCTCTATGCGTACGGCAAGGACGTAAGCGATTTTGTACCGAACAAACTGAGATAGACCGCTAACGCTGAAAGAACAAAGACAACCATGAAGAGGCTGATAGTAATAAGTTTTTTATCCTTATTCATTATTCCTTACTCTGCTTTCGCGCAGGAGCGCGGAGCAACAACCCGGGCAGACGAATGCATCGCCATCTTCAACGATGTGCTGCGACAAGTGGATGTCAACTATGTGGATACGCTTAATTATGAGGATTTGACAGAAACAGCAATCAATGCCATGCTGCGGAAAATTGATCCTTATACCGTCTATTATCCGAAAAAGAAAGACAAGGATCTGCGTATGCTGACCACCGGCAAGTACGGCGGCATAGGAAGCATCATCCAGCAGAGAGACGGTAAAACATATGCTGTCAATCCCTATGAAGGAAAGCCGGCACAAAGAGCCGGAGTTTTGGCAGGAGACAGGATTGTGAGCGTGGACGGCAAGACAACCAAAGGTCTGACAGTTAGCGAAGTGAGCAATTTACTGCGCGGTGAGCCGGGAAGTACCGTAGTATTAGAACTGGAGCGCGAGGGAGAGAAGAAAACTTTCAAAGTGTCTATCGTACGTGAAGATATCCATCTGGAGCCGGTGAGCTATTATACCCTGATTCAAGCGGACAGTTTAACTACACCTATTGGCTACATCAGTTTCAATGAGTTCACAGAAGGCTCGGCACAAGCCTTCAGCAATGCGCTGGACGAGCTCTATTATACCAAAGGTGCTCGGGGACTGATCATGGACCTGCGCGGCAACGGTGGAGGAATAGTGGAAGAAGCACTACAGATAGTGAACTTATTTGTAGACCGAGACACAAAGGTAGTAGAGACACGCGGCAAAACTGCGCGAAGTAATTATGTATATAAGACGCGCAATAACCCTCGATATAAAGATCTGCCGCTGGTAGTGCTGGTGGATAAAAACTCCGCCTCAGCAAGTGAGATTGTCTCCGGTGCGCTACAAGATTTAGGTCGTGCAAAACTAATAGGTCAGCGTACTTTCGGCAAAGGTTTAGTACAGAATATCCGGCCTGTTGCCTATGACGGACATGTAAAAATCACTACCAGCAAATATTATCTGCCATCCGGTAGATGCATCCAGGCCATAGACTACAGCGAGCGGCAGAAAGGACATGAACTGAAACGCGACACAGCCGGAGGTATATTGCCGGATATTGTGATGAACGACAGCGCAAAAGTAGATATTACCTACTCGCTCTATATCAATAATTATTTCTTTGATTTTGCAACCCGCTATCACCGGGAGCACGATAGTATTGCATCACCGGAGATATTCGAACTTACAGACGATGAAATAGAAGAATTCTGCAAATTCTTGGACGAAAAAGAATTTAAATACGAGACAGAGACCAGTAAATTCTTCGATGATATGCTTAAAATGGCGAAACACGAAGACATTGACTCTGCCACTATTGCGCAGTTAGAAGCACTTCGGCCTGTATTAATCCCTGATTTTCGCGATGCTATTGCTCGCAACAAAGAGGAAGTGAAACAAATGTTAGGCTCCGATATCGTCTTACGGTATTATTACCAGAAAGGTCAAGCAGCATTTAACCTCCGCTACGACAAAGAATTAAAACGAGCCCTGCAGGAGTTGAAATAACTCACAAAGAAATAAGCAACACAAAAAAAAAGAGCACCCTCAATGAGGTGACCCCAAAAAGTTGGA
>DGVB01000003.1 GCA_002395805.1 Bacteroidales bacterium UBA4295
CACACCTACCGAGTGGAAGTAATATATGATTCATTTATTAGACAACTATACTTTCTCTCCGGCTCTCCGCTATGACGCGCATAGGCTGATATATACCTATTCGGAGAAGGAAGAACCGATACAGATCGAGGGCTTTCTGGGGGCCGCGCTGTTATGCGTGCGCTTGATCAATTCTGATGAGGGCGAGCGGCGCGAGATACCGCTCGATATTGAGCGTAAGCAGGACTTTCTCTTCTCCCGCTATGAGCAGGAAGTGATTGCGGAAGGGTGGGGATATCTCGAGGCAGAACTCCGCCAACTCAACGATGCCTATATCCAACTCACGCTCAGTCAAGTTCCCATCGTGGATGTATGCGCGAATATCCGTCAATTCAGTATAGCGATGTCCTTGCTCTCCGCTTACATGCAGCGGCTGGTGACCGAAGTGTTCGGAGAGCATATATGGGAGAAAGAGACGTGGCACATGCCCTTCTCACAATGGCTCTTCGATGCCGGATATACCGAGACCGTTCGGCAACGGTTTTTGCACATCGACTGGACCGATCCCATGGCCGTCAATGCACTCGTTGAGATGCCGGAACAACGATCCGAAGAACCCTCTTTTATCTTTGAGGGCGAGGAGGCGGAAGAGATCATCCGCCGCTACTGGGAGTGGCTGTCGAATACCGCACAGAAAGAGGCCGCGCTCTTTCCCGATAAAAACGTGATGATGGCGGAATTTAAGGAGAATATCCTTGCGCACGAGACCAATTACGAGGACCTCAAACCGGAGATGAAGGAGTTCACGCCGGACCAACTCAACCTCTTCCGTAAATGGATGAACCAATGGATCGATTTCGTGAAAACAAAAATCGAACCGCCTGTTCCCCCAAAAAAGAAAGACATCCGGCAGGAGTTTTTTCTCGATAATATACTCCCCGTCCCGCCCGAGCATAATTATGTGGAAGTGAAGAAATACATCCTCGAACGATGCAGATATGACAAAGAATTCAAAAAATATTTCGAAGCACATAAAAGGACAGATTTCTGCAACCAATTAACACTCCTATTTGGTTGGGTTATAGATCCTAACGCCCTCGGCAAACGAATGAAAAGTAAAGCGAAAAAGTGACGTCACGTGACGTCCTTTTTTTTATGTGTCCTTTCAAAAGGACGTTTTTTGTAGTAACTTTGCACTCGATTTACCTTTAAACCCTTTAACGTTATGATTGAAAATCTTAACCCTATTCCCGAGGAGCAGGCGAACCTCCACATCGTGGAAAACATGGATGTAAACAACCTGCCTGAACTAATGAAATCCGTCCTCTCACTCGCTCACACGCCTGCCGAGAAGGACATGTTATTAATGTCCGCACTTACCGCGTGCTCGGGCGTGCTCCCGAACCTTTATTTCAAGTACGGTATCGGGGCCAAACGCTATTACCCGAACCTGCAACTCTTTATCGTCGGTTCGGCGGCTTGCGGAAAAGGTATCGCCAACCTTGCCCTCGAACTCGTCAAACCCATTCACGAGGCGAATCCCCTCATCATCCCGGGCGATGCTACCTACCCGGCTTTCTATCAGACGCTCGCCAAACAGCACGGCCGCGGCTATATCCATGAGTCCGAAGGTTCGGTCATCACCGACATCTGGCGTACCTCTACCGCGAACTACAACACCGCCCTTCGTAAAGCGGCTGAGCACGAGACTATCTCCCGTGCCCGCTGTCGCGAAGCGTCCGTCATCGAGAACCCCCAACTCTCCATGGTCCTCACCGGTACATTCAGCCAGTACAAGGCGCTCGTGCCATCTATCGAAAACGGTTACTTCTCGCGCTTGCTCACCCTCATCGTCGATGAACACCAAGCCTTTAACAGCCAGTATGTACAACCCTCGGAAAGTTCCGATGAAACCGTGAAGACTTGTGCTGAACAGCTCTATCATCTCTATGAGAAACTGCTCTTCTCCAAACCCCGCGAGTTCTGCCTCACGCCTGACCAGCGTACCCGTCTCGGCCACCATCTCGAGACCGCCTATCCGACCCTCATCCGCATGTTAGGCGAAGACTTCCACTCCGTGGTACTAAGAATGGCGGTCCATATCGAACGCATCGCCCTCATCCTCTCCGCTGTAAGAATGACTTCGTTTCTTACGCCGGATAATATCCGGCTCGAGTGCTCCGACATCGACTACGCTACCGCCGAACTCATCGGCAACAAACTCATCCTACACATGGCACAGGCGTATCAGTTGGTAAAAGGAACTGAGAAGATAGAGGCACCGAAAGTCAAACCCCTCGACCAGAAAGCCATTCTCCTCTCTCTCCTTCCCGCCGAGTTTGAATCCAAAACCCTCGTCGCCGAAGCACAATCCCAAGGAATCTCTCCGCGTACTTCTACTCGTTGGAACGAAGAATGGATGGCGCATGGATTAGTACAAAAGATTCGTTATGGAGTGTATAAAAAAAATGCATGACAAACTTGACCAAGTTGACAAAGTTAGCCTGAAGTTGGTCAAGTTTGTCAACTTGGTCATGCAAATTTTTACAGCGTCTGTTGTCTGGCATATCATGCCGCTTCCGACTTTGTTCATTCCGTCGGAATTCTATTCCGACATCTCCATCCTTGTTTCTCGCGTCTATGCATCGTGCATTTTTGCAACAGCCAAATAGCAAGCGCCCGTTAGTGATAAGTTAATCATAAGTTAAATATTAGTTAATCATTACCCTTATTAAACCCTAAGAAACATTATGGCAAGATTTGAAACAAGTGCCGGTATCGATGATTTAACCGGCAAGTTTTCAAAACACTCGCGTCTGGTGATGCGAAAGAAAGAATGGCATTACCCGGACGGCCGGGTTTTCGGATGCGGTCCAAAGGAAGTGTATGAACTGGAGAATCGCGATTATAAGCGTAATCCCCGCACGCCTGCCGAACAGACCCAGTACGAACGCTGGAAAGCCGTTTGCCAAGAGGCATCGCGTATCGCGAAAGATCCGAACCATCCGCGGTACCGGGAGATGGTGGAACGTCATGCTGCCCAACTCCGCGGCAAACCCGATCCCGTCCTCGGCAAGAAACGTATCTGTCAGTTCGGCAACTTCGTCCGCGCAGTACTGATACACGAGTAAGAAGAAACGCATCTTTGAGGTGCGTTTTTTTTATCTTCCAAATGTGGGTTAAAAAGTATAGATTTGGACAAAAAACACAAAATTTATTTGGTCAATTCAAAAAATTATTGTACCTTTGCAGCGGATTTGTAAATAGCGATTAACATTAATACATATTAACATTATGAAATTCTACGACAGGGAAGCAGAATTAGAAGTGCTGCAGTCCATTGAATTGCAGTCTCGTAATAGCGCTACGTTTACCGTATTAATGGGACGTCGGCGAGTAGGTAAGACTTCGCTTATTATGCGTGCCATGCAAGATGTTGAGTCAGCCTATCTCTTTGTGTCGAAAGATAGCGAGGCTTTTCTTTGTCAGAAATTTCAGCGAGCAATAGAGGAGCAGTTGCATATTCAGGTATATGGTACGTTAACGCATTTTCGAGACCTGTTTGAGGTCATTATGCGTGAGTCCGTTTCGCGGCATTTCACGCTCATCATCGATGAGTTTCAGAACCTATACAAAGTCAATCCTGCTATCTTTAGTGAGATACAAGATATCTGGGATCGATACCATACGCAGTCGCATATCAACCTCATCGCTTCCGGCAGTATTCTATCGCTGATGAAACGAATCTTTGAGAGTGAGAACGAGCCCCTCTATGGTCGTCCTACGTCCAAGATGACCCTGCGACCATTTACGATCGAGACATTTAAACTGATTTTCCGTGACCATTGCCCGAACTATAAAAACGAGGACTTGCTTTGTCTGTATATGCTGACGGGTGGAGTAGCTAAATACGTCGAACTGCTGATGGATGCAGGGTGTTATACCAAGGAGAAAATGCTCAATTATGTCTGCCGCATGGACTCGTATTTTTTGTCGGAAGGGCGAGACTTGATCAATAATGAGTTCGGCTCGGATTATAACACCTATTATTCCATTTTGCAGCTCATTGCTTCCGGTCTTAATCACCGCAGCGATATTGACGGGGCGCTACAGAAAGACAGCGGCGTGTATCTGCTCAATCTGGAGAATAACTTCGGCATGGCATCGCGTATCCGACCGATCCTTGCTTCTCCGAATTCGAAGATATCTTCCTATGAAATCACCGATCCGTTCCTACGTTTCTGGTTCCGCTTCATCTGTCCTTATCAGGCATTGATAGAGAGCGGACAATTACGCCTGCTGCGCGAGAACATCAATACGCACTATGAGCAGTTTACCGGGCGAACGCTGGAGCGCTATTTCCAGGCACAACTCATGGAAACAGGCAATTACACGCTGGTCGGTAATTGGTGGGATAAGCAAGGAGGTAACGAGATCGATGTGGTAGCGTTGGATGAGTTTAGCCATACGGGATTGATCGCTGAGGTGAAACGTAATGAACGCAAGCTAAGCATGTCTAAGTTAGAAGAAAAAGTCGCCCGACTTCCTGCCGGTTCATTTGGGAAATACCATTTCGAACTAAAAGGCTTATCAATAGAGAATATGTGATATTTGTAAAATTGACACCCTATAGGGACAATTCCGTTCCGGATCCACATTGCTATACCTCCACGACCAGTATTGGGGAGCAGTCAAACTGAATACCAGCGGAGCGGTAATCGGACTTGACTTTGGCTATTGGCTGAGCTATTTTGCCGATGCGAATATCCACCCCTACGCGGCGGTGAATCCGGACCCCAAGAACCAAGATGCGTTCTACGGTACGATTTATTTCGCTACCTATGCCTTTACGGTAGCTTGGCCAGAAGGCGTGCAGGCATACACCGCTACAGCAGAAGGAAACAGCCTGAATATGAACGCTATTCCACGCGTAAGCGAAACACTCACCATCCCTGCTGACAACGGAGTGCTACTCCGTCGTGAAAGAGCGAACGAAGAGGATAATATCAGTTTTATCCTTCTTACTCCGACCGAGACTGCATCCGAGCACATGGCAGGCAATGTCTTCAGAGGCAATGAGAATAATAATGTAGCAGTGTTAGCCCCATCCTATGTCTTGTATGGAGACAAAAACAATGGTGTAGGGTTCTATCGGTTTGGTGGCGCAACGTATCAGGCTTTCCGCGCGTTCTATCATCCCGCCTCAAATGCTGCCGCCCCGGCTCGTATCTCCCTCAACTTTAACCATTCCGGGCAGACAACAGGAGTGGAGAAGGTATCTGCCGAACTTGGCGGATCCGGGAAAACTGTTAGAAACGGGCATCTGATTATTCTCCGTGACGGCAGGGAGTATAACGCACAAGGACAATTACAACAAGAAGGGAGAGGACTATGATGGAAACTAAAAAAATATACACCACTCCTCTATCATCGGTGCAAGCCCTTATGTTGACGACCCTCTGTAGCTCGTTTAACAATGTCGGGCTGTTTGAAGAAATAACTTCCGAGCAGTGGTAATCGCTGATGGCTGACCGCTGACGGCTCCAAGAAAAATCGCTCAAACGGGCGATTTTTCTGTTAATTTTCAATTTTTTTCTTGCATATATGCAAAAAAAATCGTACCTTTGCAGCTATGATTCAACATTTTCTGGACTATATTGCTATTGAGCGGAAATACTCAAATCGGACGGTAGAAGCTTATCGGGACGATTTGCGTGATTTTTGTCGTTTTTTAGACGTCCCGCAGGAGCAGTTTAATCCGAAAGACGTGGACGAGAATGACGTCAAGACCTGGATGCTGGAGTTGCTGGAGAAACAGAAGCAGTCGCCTCGGTCCGTTAAACGCAAACTCTCCGCGCTGCGAAGTTTCTATAAATTTCTTCTTCGTATCGGTCAAACGGACCGGGATATTACAGCGCGTGTGATTCCTCCCAAGGCTGATAAACCGCTGCCGGTATTCTTCCGCCCCGAGGAGATGGAAGCAGCCAAAGAACATTCTACTGCCGGTATTCAACTCTCCGACGAGAAGAATTATTTCGAGGCGGTACGTGATTATCTGATAATAGAGATGCTGTATCAAACCGGCATGCGTCAAGCGGAGATGCTGGGGCTGCAGGATAGTGATATAGATACGTCTCAAGGTCAGATACGTGTCTTCGGTAAACGCCGTAAGGAGCGTGTGGTACCGATCGGTGAAGCTCTGATTAACCTGATCCGCCAATATAAGGAAGCACGCGCCGAATTATTAGAGGGAGCCTCATCTCCGGCCTTTTTTCTTCGCCAAACCCGATCCGGAGAAATCCAAC
>DGVB01000012.1 GCA_002395805.1 Bacteroidales bacterium UBA4295
AGAAGTTATCCTCGCACCAGCGGCGGTACTTGCGGACATGACGGCATAAGAGAAAGAAAATCGCTATCGGATAAAGCATGATGATATAAATCAAATTGGCTGGCACGAAATAGTCTATCACCCCGACAATAATCATTGGAAGGACGATTACAGCCGCCTTGGTCCAAGTGAGCCATCCCGGCCACAAGACCTGTGAGGGGTAGATAAAAAGCAGCCATGCTAACATATTTCCTATCGTAAGCGAAGTGTTATAAAGCGGATCGTCAGATGTACCACCTACCGCCATATATCCAAACCCGTACCGAAGAATCAGCAGGACTATCTCCGTCAATGCCCATATGAGTAGCACCGTTCCCCACGAACGCCGCATTTCTATCCCCTCATGGTGGCGGTACATCAGAAAAGCGCCGAAAAGACACACCATGATCATGGCGACGTACTGCACGGGGTTGATAAATGTCTCAAAGAAATCTTCCGGTATAAATGCCGCTGCCCAATAACTAAAAACGACCAGTACACCGAGCACGGCGCCAAAGAAAAACTCAGACCGATAATCCAGCCAGAGACGACGCCAATTCTCTTTTACTCCGATAGTCTTACTCATCCTGCTATCTCTTTTCCGGTGGTTGCTTCGCTTTCAAACGGGAAGAGACCGAAGAGCTCGGCATCAATGCGGTCAGTAACCCACCGGAAATCCTCGGGATTCTCGCCGAACTTAATCTTATCACCCTCGATGATCAGCAGTTTGCCCTTGTATTCCTTGATCCAATTCTCATAGAGGTCATTCAGACCCTGCAGGTAGTCCAGCTGGATGGACTGCTCGTAGTTCCTTCCGCGTTTCTGAATCTGCGCGACTAAAGTAGGCAGCGAAGCGCGCACGTAGATCAGCAGATCCGGCATCTTTACCAAGGACATCATCAGATCAAAGAGATCTGTATAGTTATCGAAATCCCGGTCGGACATGAATCCTTGCTTGTGCAGGTTCGGCGCAAAGATACGCGCGTCCTCATAGATAGTACGGTCCTGAATGATGTACTTATCCTGCTTGCCGATCTCGATGACATCCTTGAAGCGTTTGTTCAGAAAATAAACCTGCAAGTTAAAGGACCATCGCGCCATATCGGCATAGAAATCCGACAGATAGGGATTATACTCCACGCTCTCGAAGCGCGGCTCCCAGCCATAATGTTTGGCTAACATATTGGTTAACGTCGTTTTGCCGCAACCAATATTTCCTGCTACTGCTATATGCATGTCGCGTTCGGCAATCGGTGTGCATTGGTTTATACCGCTCCGCTAAATAAACGGGCAACCGATGCCTCCGCTCTCCCCACCGGGTGCACTCCGTTAGCGCCCGTCGGGGACCCCTTTGCCGATTGAGGGGGATTATTGGTTATTATTCCAGTTATTTTCGCTGAAGAGTCCGAAGAGTTCCGCATCGACCTTGTCAATCACTTTGCGGAAGTCCGCAGGGTTGTTCTCAAAATCCATTCCGTCCGAATCGATCACCAGTACGCGGCCTTCGTACTTATGATAGATGAAATCCTCGTATTTGTCGTTCAGGTCCTTGAGGTAGTCGATCTGCATGGTCTGCTCATAATCCCTTCCGCGTTTCTGTATCTGCGCGATGAGCGCCGGTACGGACTTACGAAGATAAATCATCAGATCGGGCATCTTCATCTGCGACTTCATGAGGTCAAAGAGTTCCATAAACGTCTCAAAATCCCGCTGACTGAGATCTCCTCGCTCGTAGTTATTGCGCACGAAGACATACACACCCTCGTAAATCGAGCGGTCCTGCACAATCGTATGTCCCGCACGCTGAACGGCTTGCATGTCTTTGTATCGCTCCTTGAGGAAATATGTCTCCAGGCAAAACGCCCACCGCTGGATGTCACCATAATAGTCCTCCAGGTACGGATTGAAATTCACGGACTCAAACCGCGGCTCCCATCCGTAATACTTCGCTAACATCTTCGTCAGCGTCGTCTTGCCTGCACCGATATTTCCTGCGATTGCTATATACATTTTATTTTACGCGCTCGCCCGTAATCGTATAGATATTGTCTCCGCGGCGAATGAGAATCTGCCCGTCGTGGAAGAACTTGGTACTTGGTACTTGATCCATTTGTACTTCTTCAAAACCCTGCGTTTCACGTTTGTTGATATCCTCAAATGTCGGCGCAATAACCGGCGTACCGGTAAAGACCTTCAACTCACCCGGAGCAAGGGTATAAGTGCCGTTAGCGCGCGTAGCGCCGTTCAGATAGTCGTACCATGTACCGGAAGGCAGCGTGACGGCTTGATTGCTCGTCACATCGAAATTCGCCGCAGCAAACACATTGCTGCCCCATTGGATCTTACGCAGTTTGTCCCCGGAACTGATATTTTGACTCGTCGGGTTACCCTCGAAGACCCCCGGCATCAACTGCGTACGCAGGGTTATCACTTGCGCGCACTTGGTAAACGCCGCCACACGGTCCTTATTGGTGAAATAGGAGCGAATCTCCGGACGGGGTTTCTTGCTGCATCGATAGCTCTCGTTGTACGCATTGGGATGGTCGATATCACAGTTGATTGAGAAGTCATAACCGACCTCCTCCCACATCCAAAGCATATGCGATCCGTTCAGCAGCACATTGAACGCTACGTTCTCCGGCACACGCGCCAGACGAGCAGCGGTATTGGTCTTCAGGTCTCCGTTTCCGTACTGCTTCACTTTGTACTGCATTCGCTCTTCATCGTGGCTCTCGCAATAAGATACATAGCCGTCTTTATTGGCTTCTCCAAAACCGTCACCATCCTTGAGCCATCCCATCGCTGTCTGGCAATACGCATTAGACGTATTCGACCAGCACTGCATACCGTAGCTGACCAACTGAGGACGCTCCGTCCCCATATTACTGCCCCAGTGCTCACAGATCATATACGCATCGGGAGAAACGGCCTTGACGCCTTTGTCGTAATAGTCCTTGAGGTTGCCCACCGAGGTATTCGGTTTGTCCGAACAAAGACCATGACTGAGATCCAAACGGAAACCATCCACCTTGTACTCCGTTAACCAATACTTCAACGCCCGGATAAACATCTCATGCGCCGGCTCGAAACCGTGATTCCAGTCCTCATAGACATTATCGCTATGCGGCGCGTTGACGTTAAACCACGGGTTATTCGCCAAATCCGAACCATACGGATAGAGTTTGTTCATCGGATTGAGTCCCGTAGCATGGTTGAAAACCATATCAAGGATCACCGCCATGCCGCGTTTATGACACTCATCGATGAACGTCTTGTACATCTCCTCCGTGCCGTACGCTTTATCCGGCGCAAAATAATGGTTCGGCGAATAACCCCAGTTATAGTTTCCGTCAAACTCGCAAATCGGCATCAACTCCACCGCATTCACACCCAAGTTTTGGATATAATCCAGACGCTTCATCAATCCCTTCAACGAGCGTCCTTCGGTATAATCATAGATCCACAACTCGTAGATAACGAGGTTGTTCTTGTTCGGACGCTGAAAATGGAGCGTAGCATCCGACCATTGGTACTTCGGCTTGCCCGGCTGGATAACCGTCACATAGCCGTCTGCGCCTTTGCCTGCAGGATAATCCAATAAATTGGGATCCACTTTCTTCGGTTCATACTGATCGTCCGGGTGCAGCACTTTCTCCGAATACAGATCCGAGATCTGTTTTTTCAAACCATCCGCACGCTCTACCGCGTACTGGAAACGATACTCCTGTCCGGGAGTTAAACCGGTTAACGTAATCCAGAAATAATTACCGTCTTTGAACAACTGATAGTCCGCGCTGAGTTTCCAGTTGGTCATATCGCCCAACAGGAACACGCGCTTGGCGGATTGCGTTTTGCTGGCGGCATAGGTACATAGGGTCACGGAAGTGCCATCCGCACCATAGTAAATACCATTCGTCACACCTGCAGGACGGGTACGCTCTACCGGCTCAACACCTGCCACATCATTCCAGTTAGCAGCCAACACCCCCGCCGCATAAACGAGGACTGCTATCAGTATATAAATCTTTTTCATTGTGATATTTTTTCTGGATTACGTCCTTTTTTTGCTTACGGTCTTCTTATAACTCACGTCCGGTAGCGTCAAATATCTTATCGCCGCGGACGATACGCAACTGACCGTTAATTACCACTTTGTGTGCTTTCTCATTAACGGTCGTGTTCTCGATAGCTTGGTCGCCGCCGAAATGATACGCATCATAGGTAGCCTTGTCCACGCGCTCCAACTTGATCTGTCCCTTGCATGCCGCTTCGCGGATAATGATATAGTTCACACCCTCCGGGATAGCCCATTTCTGGCAAGGAGTCCATCCGTTTGCCCAGTCCATCGTGACCGACTCGTTGGCAATCGTTGTCTCGGTCTTGGAGTAATAGAAATTACCCAGATGGTCCTTGATAGCGATATAGCTACCCATCTTGCAGTCGATTGTTAACTTACCATCCACAAACAGGTACTCATCCTCGTACGTGTCGTACGCAGCCTCTCCGTGGTCGGCTCCGTTGATCCAACCGATAGCGTAGAAGTCCACATCCTCATCTCCGCCTTGACCGCCTTGGCCGCCACCGCTGATATCAATACCTTCACCGCAGTCGGAACCCGGACCGATATACAACTCGTCCTGCTCGTACTTCAACTTGATGTAGAAGTCATAGCAACCGTCCACCGCCACACTGTACTGGTTTCCGTTACGGGTGAATCCCTCTACCGAAGCCGTGTTGAGATCTACCGCCCATACGGCCCTGTTCTCCGCGTCGCAGAGCTGGCAGAAGTCACCGGACTTCACCTGCACATGCGCCAAATACTGTTGAAAACCCTCGAACTCACCGGCAGGCTCACCTGCGAAATAGGTGGTTCCGTTCACTAAGATGCCGTAACTGCCGGCCATCGCACAAGCTGCAACTGCAACCGCAGCCAATAATGTAAAAATCTTTTTCATAATAGTGTTATTTTGTTATTTAACAACTTGTAATTATAATTTACTTCACTCTGCGTCCGAACGCATCAAACACCTGTTCACCCACCCGGATCAGCAACTGACCATCCTGGATGAACTTCTCCCCTTTCCCTTGGAGGGAAGATCCGGAGGTGATCTCTTCGATGCCCTGCGTGCGGTCTTTGCGCTCGGTGTTCTTGTCTCCGCGCGTTCCGTCCGACTTGTAATATACGCCGTAGTTGGTTCCTTTTACTGCTAACGTGTAACCCGACGGTGTCGAGTTATACCCCGAGTTGGGACCTAACAACAGACGGATCGAACCGTTCGTACCGTTGATAGTAGCCTTGTAGTAGCCGTCTCCTACCGATTCGTCGGTCACACTGCTCTCGCTGTGTACGCCTGTTTTATAGCGGGCGTTGATCATCTTCTTTATTTGGTCCTTGAAGGTCACCCAGTGCGGCCAGAACACACACGGCACACCCGGCATCGACAGCATATAAGCATTGCAGATGAGCACCTTGTCCTTACAAATCGTCATGGAGTTGCCGTTGCCGCAGAACTCATTGTCATTGCGCTGGAAACCGTCATGGCTGTCGATAAACGTCACGGCGTAACGTGCCTTGCCTGCACCCGGCAGACCGGCGCCCTGCAGTTTCCAATAGTTGTCAGCTGCTATACCGTCATTGAACGCCGTATATTTGGTGGCAAAATCGAAGGTAGCGGTATTCCATCCGGCATCGCTCAGACGGCTCTGGAGCGTATTCACATTACCGTCCCAGTATTCCATGACACTGAAATAAGCCTCAGCCGCGCGGTTATACTCATTGATATGGCTGTTGTGATATCCCTTGCAGTAGTCATAGCGGAAACCGTCCACTTTGACTTCATTACGCATCCATTTGAGATATGCCTTGAACATATCGCGCACCTCAGCATTCGTATGATCCCAGTCGCGTGACGCGGCATAGTTCGCCTCGTCGCCGTAACCGTCGTCCGCGGCCCCCGTAGCATAACCGCGACAGGCCGTCGTAGGAGCAGATGTATTCATCTCGTCCGTGCTGCAGATATACGACCCGTCGGGTGTAAACTTACCGTACGAACCAAAGTCATACGACTTGAAGTTACACCATCCCTCTTGCGCATCCGCATGGTTGATCACAATATCCGCTATCACGCGTGCACCGTTCTTATGCAGGATCTCTATCAGTTCCACCAACTTGGATTTTGTTCCACGATCGCTTTCCAGTCTTCCGTAGTTGGTCGGGTGATATCCCGTACCGCTACCGGCCGACATAGGCGGTAACCATACCATATCGAACCATTGCCCCATTTCTTCAGCACTCGAACCGCTGTTACCGTTGACCAGGTCTATCCATTTGGTACGACCGTATTTGGTCGTCGGCAGCGATCCGTTATAACTGTCCCAATAGAATGCCTGCAGCATCACATCCGGACATTGTGCCGGAGCCGAACCCGAATAACCCGGGTCTATCTCTCCGCCGCCACTGATGTCCTGACCTTCACCGCAATTAGAGCCGTCACCGATATACAACTCATCCTGCTCGTACTTCAACTTGATGTAGAAATCATAGCAACCATCCACCGAAACCGTATAGCGGTTCGCCGAGGCATCATACGTAAATCCGGGTACCGAATAGGTATTCAACGCCACTGCCCAAGCCGCTTTGTTATCCGCGTCATAGAGCTGGCAGTAATCTCCCTTCGACACCTGTACATGTGCCAGATACTGGGTAAAACCCTCAAACTCATCCACTAAACTTCCGGCGAAATACATCTTCCCGTTCACCAAAATGCCATAACTTGCTGCCCATCCCATCGCACAGCACAACATGGCCACTAAAATCAATCCTGTTTTTTTCATCGTATTTTATTTATTTGTTGTCCCATTATATCATACACCTGTTCGCCACAGCGAATATAGAGTTGGCCGTCCTTGACGAATTTCTCCCCTCTTCCCTGTATAGAGGAGTCGGAGGTAGGCTGTTCTATACCCGTATTGAGTTCGGGATTCGGTTTCTCCTTCGAACTATTCACCCAAATCTCGAAACTCTCATTATGTCCGTCTTGCGTGTTGTAGTTACTTGCCGCCAACTGATAGTCCGGACCGAAACCTTGCCCGTTCGCTCTATCTCCCAGACACAGGATGAGCCATCCGTTCTTTCCTACTACCGTAGCCTGATAACCCGTAGCGGTCGAATACTCATCCCGCACTTCGCTTTCGCTGTGTACGCCTGCCCATTTGCGAGCAATAATCATCGGTTTCAGATCGGCTTTGTATTTCGCCCAATGCGGATAGAACACACACGGCACACCCGGCATGGACAGCAGAAAAGCGTTCGCCTGCATCAGACGACCTTTCAGCGCCGGAGTCATGGAATTGCCGCGTCCGCCGAACTCATTCTCGTTATCCGGCCGAAGGAACCAGTCGTGACTCTCAATGAACGTAACCGAATGTTTTCCGTCACCGCGACTCATCAAACAGTCTCCGCGACCGCGGCTGTAATCCCAGCCGGCAAACGAATTGAACACATGCCATTTGAGATCAAAATCAAGAGCCATCAGATCACCCTGCGCGCCGTTAATCTGTCCCTGGATAGCATCGGTACCGTTATAACTCTCCATGAAAGCGATCTCCGGCTTCGCATGTTTGTTATAGTTATAATGATGCCAGTTATTGAAACCGTCGCCTTTGTCATAGCGGAAGCCGTCATAGTGCATCACATTGCGCATCCATTGCAGATAAGCGATGAACATCTGCTGCACATACACTTTGTCATGACTCCAGTCGCGTGCGCCGTCCCAGTTATCTCCGTCATCCGGACTACCGGAAGCCGTTCCCCAACAAGCGCCTGAACCATCGCTCGTTGCCGTCGGTCGGTTCCATTCGGCATTCA
The DNA here is from genome assembly GCA_002395805.1 of Bacteroidales bacterium UBA4295. Lineage (GTDB taxonomy): Bacteria > Bacteroidota > Bacteroidia > Bacteroidales > Paludibacteraceae > Colicola. The sequence goes on from DGVB01000012.1 coordinate 7,886, forward strand.
CCTCGTCATTCGAACAGATATACGTCTCATCCGGATGGAACACGCCGTATTCGCCGAAATCCATCTCGTAGAAATCGCACCAAGTACTCTTGTTCGCGCAGTGGTTGATCACGATGTCCGCCACCACTTTGGTTCCCGCGTTATGCAACGCACTTATCAGCGCATCCAGTTCTGCGCGCGTGCCCCAGTTGGAGTTCTGGTTGCTGTATTGTTTCGGATGGTACCCTGCACCGTCTCCGTACGCACTCGGCGGCAACCATATATAGTCGAAATACCGGCCCAACTCGGTTGCTTGAGGCGTCAAAGTAGTCCATTTGGTATCGCCATACTCGCTCACACCCGGCGAAGTAGCACTATACGACTCGTTATAAAAAGCCTGCATCATCACCGCTTCACACTGGCGAGGAACGGCGCCCGTATAGATATCATGTATATCTTCGCCGGCTCCGCAATTCGAACCATTGCCTATATACAACTCATCTTGTTCCCATTTCAGTTTGATATAAAAATCATAGCAGCCACTCACGCTCGATACATAATGATCGCCCGAACGCGTGAATCCTGCTACAGAATAAGTATTCAGATCTACAGCCCATGCCGCTTGATTTTCCGCGTCATACAACTGGAACTGGTCGCCATTAGACACCTGCACATGCGCCAAGTACTGCTGAAATCCCTCATACTCACCCGCCGGTTCTCCGGCAAAATAGGTATTGCCGTTCACCAAAATACCATAGTTGCTCGCCCACACACTCGCGCAAGCGCACGCTAACACTATTAAATTTAAAAACCTCTTCATCGTCCTCCCTTTCATTCTTTTATTTCACTTCCGGTTAAGGTATACGTCTTGCCTTCGCGGAGGAAATACACCTGCCCGTTGTAAATAATCTTTCGAACACCGGTCTCCGGAAGATCAACTTCCTCCACGCCCTGCTGATCCATGCTAACATATACGGTGTAATTACCTCTGTCTCCGCCTTCTACCGCCAACTCATACCCTTCCGGCTGCGTCTTACTGCGGTATTTGCCTACACGCACGATCACCTTGCCGCGATGTCCCTGAACCGTTGCGCTATATTGATACTGTCCGCTCGTCTCCTCCAGCACGTCCGACTCACTATGAATTCCTACACGCTTGCGAACGGCAATCAACTCATTGATTTCCTCCTTGTAACTCGCCCAATGCGGATAGAACACACACGGTACACCGGGCATCATCAGCATATACGCACTCGCCTGCAAAACGTAATCTTTGTTCGTCGTTGTCGTCAGATCAGTAGTCGGGGTAAACTGGTTATCGCCGTACGCCGTCCCGCGGTCAAACGTATCATGGTTGTCGATGAACGTCACCGAATAACGCTCCAGACCATGCTTGCGCAGCCCCTCAAACGCCTTGTTTGCATTCAACTTGCCGTACGAACCGGTTACGATCCCCTTCATCGAGTATTTCGCCTGGAAATCAAACACCATCGTATTATATTCGCACTCTTCCAAATGCTGTTTCTGACGATTTATACTTTGCCACAACTCCGAAACGGACATATACGGCTGAGCCGCTTCGTTGTACATCTTCAGATACCGACCATGGAAACCCAAGGTCATATCGTACCGGAATCCGTCGTATTTCATCGTGTTCAACAACCATTGCGTATAAGCCTTCGACCAGTTTTGTACCACCTCGCTCTGATGATCCAAATCGCGTGCACCATCAAAATTATCGCCCGTATCGTTCGCTCCGCGGTCTGTATAGTCCGCGCCGTAACAAGAGGATTTCGTATTCGTAAAGCCCTCGTCGTTACGGCAGATCTCTTTCTGCGTCAAGGTAAACGTACCGTAACTGCCGAAGTTATCCGTCCAGAAATTGCACCAATTCGACAGGTTACCGCGATGGTTCAGCACTACATCCGCCAGCACCTTGGTATTGCCTTTATGCAGCGCGTTAATCAGGTTGCTCAACGCCGTTTTGGTACCCCAGTCGCTCTCCTGATTGCTATACTGCTTGGCGGAGTAACCCACGCCGCAACCCGTCGGACCGGCACTTGGCGGAAACCATACGACGTCAAAATTGGCATTGATGGCCGCCGTGTCTTTGAGCAAATCAATCCATTTCGTACGACCGAACTTGCTGTCCGTGCTCGTCTTAGCCTTGTAACTGTCCCAATAGAATGCCTGCAACATGACATCTTCGCATTCCGCAGGCACACCGGCCTTGGACGATACTCCATCCGCTTTGGCAGCGCTTCTGTTATCCGCGTTCAACGCACTCGCACCCGCGAGCAAAAATATGGAAAATACTAAAAGAATCGTCTTTTTCATGGTTTAACTTTGCTAAAAATTCGTGCAAAGGTACTACATTTTTTTGATATGAACAAATTTTTCTATAAAAATTTTATAACAAGGCATTTTTCTGCCACTTTATAGGGGTTATATCGGGGTTATATCGTATCCCTGTTCACCTTATATATACTTTGTATATATATCTGTGATTTTAAATTTACCTTAAATTCCACTCTCCAGCCTCCGTAATCCATCTTATATACCCGCTCGGGATCATCCTGATATCCGGGTCTCGGATCTTGCCGCAAGATATATAATATATCTTCCGCCACCCGCTCCGGCACGTTCCACTCCTTCGACAGAGATTCTTTGACACTCAGCACTTCCAATTGATAATCCTTCGTCTCCTCTGCAAAACCGTTCTTCGCCTCCGGATGGCTGTCGCTGAAACTCAAATACGGCTTGATATCGTAGATCGGCGTTCCGTCCAACACATCCGCCCCGCTTACAATCAACTCTCCTTCGTCAATTTTCAACAATCTCACACTACTCAATCCTATCGGGTTCGGCCTGAACGGACTTCTCGTCGCAAAAACACCCATTCTCTTGTTTCCGCCTAAACGCGGCGGCCGCACCGTCGGAGACCAAGTAAGTCCTGCAGCAGGCTCTGTCTGCGATTCTACTGCATCAGCAGTCAGCAAGCCGCTATGCGCCTCGCTAAATCCCCATATGAGCCATAGATAGCTATATCCTTCTATTCCTCTCAGTGCTTCGCGCACGTTATATTCCGATTCAAAAACGATACGCGTCAATATCGGACTTTCCTCCCTGCTCTGGCGCGGGATGCCGAACTTATCCGTGTGCCCGTTGCGGGCATATGCGATCACTTTTAACTTCATCATCGATCTATTTTGACCGCAAAATTACTACTTTTCTGTCAAAAATGCAAGAAAAACACCCGCTTTTGTAAAAAAAATGCAGAAAAATTTGGTCAATTCAAAAAAAAGCAGTACTTTTGCACCCGCTTTCGTCCGAGGAGCATATTTTTTTGCCCTTTCCGGCGGAGGCCGGTTTTCCCGATTAACGGGAACACCCCCGGGTGCCATAGCTCAGTTGGTAGAGCAAAGGACTGAAAATCCTTGTGTCACTGGTTCGATTCCCGTTGGCACCACACAAAAGAACGACCTCTCGGCCGTTCTTTTGCGATTATATGGACATATGGTGGAATCACACAATAATCACCCTATAATAACAGTAGGAAACCACTACAAAATATCAAAAAAATATGAATCCGTACATTCAATCATTGAGACTTCGAACGCTTCCCCTCTCCATGTCCGGAATTATTCTTGGCGCAGGTATGGCCGCTCACGACGTACAAGCCGCTATGCACAATACGGATAGCCGGTTCTGGATCATTTTCTTCTTGGCTATCTGCACAACTCTTAGTCTTCAGATTCTCAGTAACCTCAGCAACGAACTGGGCGATGCAGAGAAAGGTACAGACGCCGAGCAGCACGGCCGGGCAGCATATGGATTGCAGAGCGGCAAGATCACGAAACGGCAAATGAAAGGTATGATCCGGCTGTTTTTAGGACTCTGTGTATTATTCGGCATTTCGTTGATTTACAGCGCATTCTGGTGGCAAGCGGACTTATATGAATTATTCAATGGAGAGAGACTCATTCCTACGATTATATTCCTCATGCTCGGTCTGCTTGCGATTATCGGAGCCATTACTTACACGCTCGGAAAGCATAGTTACGGCTATATCGGTCTGGGTGATTTGGGCGTGTTTTTGTTCTTCGGTCTGCTAAGTACGATGGGAGCCTATTATCTCGAGGTCCAGACGATGAGTTGGGAGATTTTCTGGCTGGGCGTAGCCATCGGTCTGCCATGCATCGGCGTTTTAAACCTGAATAACATCCGCGATATGGAGAACGACCGCAAGCACGGCAAACGCACTTTTGCCGGATTTCTTGGTCAAACGGGTGCACGATTTTACCAGACCTTCCTGATTGTCGGTTCGCTGGTATTGTTCGCCCTCTACGGCCACTGGTGGACTTTGTGCATCATACCCGTCTGGGCATGGCATCTATGGTATATTTGGACCCAAACCGAAAGGTTGGACAAACAGATGCCGGTTTTGATGTTCACCACCCTCATCGTCGCCGTTTTAGCTCTGATTTAACAGAAAATACACATAAATGTGTAAAAATTGACACTTTTATTTGCGAGTGTCAATTTTTTATTGTATATTTGCAGCCAAAATAATCTAGTATATATGAAAGGTATCATTTTAGCGGGAGGCAGCGCGACGCGTTTGTACCCATTGAGCAAAGCAATCAGCAAGCAAATCATGCCGGTATATGACAAACCGATGATTTATTACCCATTGAGTACCTTAATGTTAGCAGGCATTCGTGAGGTATTAATTATCAGCACCCCGAGAGACTTGCCCATGTTCGAAGAATTATTGGGTGACGGCAGCCGTATCGGTATGCAGTTGCATTATAAAGTTCAAATGGTGCCCAACGGTCTGGCGCAAGCCTTCGTTCTCGGAAAAGAGTTTCTGAATGGCGAAGCGGGTTGCTTGATATTAGGCGACAATATGTTCTACGGCCAGCATTTCGGGCATATGTTGAAAGACGCTGTAGAAAGCGCCCAGAATGGCGGAGCCGTTATTTTCGGATACGAAGTAGCCGATCCGCGTGCGTATGGCGTGGTTGAGTTCAACGAAGAAGGCAAAGTACTGAGTCTGGAAGAGAAACCGGCAGAACCTAAGAGCAATTATGCCGTACCGGGTCTGTATTTCTATGACAAGACAGTTTGCGAGAAAGCCGCCGGATTGCAACCGAGTGCGCGCGGCGAATACGAAATCACGGATTTGAACAAACTGTATTTGAAAGAAGGGACCCTGAAAGTCAAACTCTTCAGCCGCGGTTTCGCATGGCTGGACACCGGTAACTGCGACAGTCTGCTGGAGGCCGGCAATTTTATTGCCACCATCCAGAACAGGCAGGGATTCTATGTCAGTTGTATAGAAGAGATAGCCTGGCGCAACGGATGGATCAGCACGGATCAGTTAGCCGCGCTGGGCAAGGAGATGAAGACCGCCTACGGACGCTATCTGGAGCGTATTGCCGCTAAAGGATTTTAAGTCAAAAAAGGAACAGACAAAAGATAACAACGATGAAGCGTTTCATTCTTTCGCTCTGCGTGCTAATATGCGCCCTAAGCCTCAGCGCGAATGAGCATTATGTGGTTCAGCATTACTCCATCAAGGACGGCATGAGCCAGAATACTGTGATGGCCATCATGCAGGACAAGCAAGGTTTCATGTGGTTTGGCACATGGGACGGCCTTAACCGGTTTGACGGATATGAGTTCGTTACCTTCAAAGCGATGCATAATGGCCAGGAAGCACAGGTAAACAACCGCGTGGACATGATTTATGAGGATGAGCAAGAGCGGATTTGGTGGGCTACCTATGATGGTCATTACTATCGTCTGGATGCTTCGCGCAAAGAAACGATAGAGGAGCCATACGACAGTCTGCCGGAGGGAATGCTGGTAAAGATAAGCGATGCGGAGCAGCACACCAAAGTGGACTCCCGCGGCGTGATATGGCAATCAGATGACCAATACGGTATATTACGTTACCGCTTCGGCCAATGGAAGCGCTTCACTCCTCCATTGGACAGCCGCTACGCGGGATTGCTGAGGCAGCATTTCTTCTTACTGGAAGATGCGCAGGGACGCACGTGGGTAAACCCGACAGGCGGAGGATGGAGCTACTATGACTACGAGAAAGACGAACTGGTCTATCCGATAGAAGGGTTGACCAACATGATCCACACCGCCTACGTTGACCGTGACGGGTTGATGTGGATATCCACCTACGACGGCGGTGTTGATTGCATCAACATGGAACCTACTCCTTACCAACTGCACGACATGCGACGCAGCCCGAATGACAATGGCGAAGTACGTGCATTTGCTATTACGCATCAGGGAGAAGTGCTCAAGATGATTAAATCCGAGACGAACGTCTATTGCGCTTTAGAGAGTTCGTTCGGAATGCTGTACGGCACGAAAGGCAAAGGTCTGCTCAGCGCGAAAGGGCAACGGATCCCGACAACTCATCCCGATATCTATGATATCGAAGAAGGCGAAGACAGCACATTGTATATCGCCACATACGGCGGAGGAGTGAATATCCTGCGGCATGAAGGCCATCGATGGAGTGCGCCTCAAGTGGTAGGCAACGGCATGAAAGTGCGTGATATCGAGATGGTAGACGATTGCCTATGGTGCGGTACCACAACCGGTATTCTAAAGGTCAATCTGCAGAATATGGAATGCACCGTTATTCCCAGCTATGATATTCGCGCGCTATGTTACAGCCACGGGCGGCTGTGGCTCGGCTCCTTCGGCGGCGGATTGCTGACGCTGGATCCCAAAGAGACGACGCATGAGATTACACATGTAGAGACCTACCAGGATATTATCCTCAGTATGACATGTGACAAAGAGAACCTTTGGTTTACCTCGGAGAGTAATATCACCCAGCTGAACTTGGAGACAGGCGACCTCTACTATTACGATGCATTGGACGGAGAAGCAAATATCTATTTCACGGAAGCGGAAGCGTTGCTCATTCCCGACGGACAGATTTTATTTGGTTACTCGAACGGCTATTGTTCTTTTGATCCCAGCCGAATCCATCGGTCCGAATCTGTTCCTCCGCTGCGAATCACCAGGATAGAAGTAGCCGACTCGCTACTCTATGATGATACGATTTCTATTCCCCATAAGAGCAATATTGAGATCGAATATTCAGCTATGGACTTTGTAGGTGCCAGCCAGATAGTATATTATTACAAGATGGACGGCATTGACAAAGAATGGCGACAAGCGCAAGATATACGACATGTGACGTACAACAACCTGCATCACGGCACTTATGTCTTTCATGTCCGTTCTACCAATAGGGAAGGAATCGAGGTAGAGAATGAGCAACAATTGGTAATTCATGTGAAGACCCCCGAATGGCTGTCATGGTGGGCTATCCTGTTATACATCATAGGAATTATATTATTTATCGGACTTGTAGCTTATGCGGTATCGGTGTATAACGGACTGAGACAAAAAGTAATAGTGGAGCAACAAGTGACGGATATCAAACTCCGGTTCTTCACCAATATCAGCCACGAGTTACGTACTCCGCTGACTCTGATCGTCGCACCTATTGAAAACATCCTTCAGAACGAGCGCATCAGCCAAAGTGTGCGCAGCCAGTTGGAGATTGTACAGAGTAATGGCCAACGAATGCTGCGGATGGTAAACCAACTGCTGGAATTCCGCAAGGTACAGAACCAGAAGATGAAACTGAAACTGCAGCAGACGATGCTGAGCAGTTTGGTAGAAGAGACCAGCGCCAATTTCCGCAAAGAAGCCTACGAGAAACATATCCATTTTGAGATTGAAAACCGGACGGAGGATTCGACCGTCTGGGTGGACCGCGAGCGTATGGATACCGTCTTGTGGAATCTGCTGAGTAATGCATTCAAATTCACTCCGGCCGGTAAATCCATCCGAGTCATCATTGATTCCAAACCGGGATTCGTGACGCTGGCGGTAGAAGACGAAGGAGTAGGCATCGCGCCCGAGAAACGAAACGTGCTCTTTGAGCGATTCTCCAGCAATAACGAACTGAATAATTCCGGCATCACAGGCACAGGTATCGGAATGAACCTTACCAAAGAATTAGTGGACTTGCATCATGGCTATATAGAGGTAGAGAGCGAGGTAGGGAAAGGTACCAAGATCACTATCCTACTCCATACCGGGAAGGAGCATTTTGACGAGAGTGTAGAGTTTATTGCCGATGATATCTCTTCGGCTCAAGCTGCTGTTGCGCCTACCTTCGAAGACAAAATGGAGCAGTTGGAGCAAGAGCAACAAGACATGCCTCGGACTATACTGGTAGTGGACGACAATACGGACATGCGCAATTTCCTGACCAAGATATTGAGCCATGATTATCATATCGAGTCTGCAGCGGACGGAGAGGAGGCAGAAGAGATCATCCGTACCAAACAGATAGATCTGGTTGTGACCGATCTGATGATGCCGAAGATTGATGGTCTGCAGTTGACGCAATGGATCAAACAGAACAGGGATTTTGATTTTATCCCTGTCATTCTGCTGACCGCCAAGACCGCCATCGAGAGCCGGTTGCAAGCATTGGACTTCGGAGCGGATGACTACGTCACAAAACCATTTGAACCCGAATATTTACGGGCGAGAGTGCATAATATTTTGGTGCAACGCGATCAGCTGGAGCAGAGTTATCGTCAGCGCTTAATGCGATTAGAGCCGCAGAAGGCAGACGAGCCTATTCCGGGCGATGCCTTCCTGGCCAAACTGCTGGATGTGATGGAAAAGCAGATGGACAATAACACCCTGACAGTTGACGAACTGGTGGAAGAGATGGGCATGGGACGAACCGTATTCTTCAACAAACTGAAGAGTCTGACAGGTCTCAGTCCGGTAGAGTTCATCCGCGAAATGCGTATCAAACGCGCCGCACAATTATTGGAAGAGCGGCAATATAATATCACAGAGGTGACCTATATGGTAGGCATGAACGATAGCCGCTATTTCGCTAAATGCTTCAAGAACACCTACGGTATTACACCAAGCGAATATCGCCGCGCTGCATTAGAAAGGAAAGGTAACAGTGAGTAAAAAATGGTTCATATGGCTCTGCGCGGTACTGATAACAGCCGGTTGTAGCCATCAAGCCCCGCAACGCCCAAGCCAACGAAAAGGAGAGACTCCTCAGGTCGATAGCGCTGCATTGGCCCTAATGCAACTGAATAAGGAATTGGCGGAAGCTGCCGACAAAATGCTGATGCAAAAGGCATTGGAACAAAAGGAGCCTTATGCTTTATACGAAGGTAACATATGGGTTACTATCTTGGAGAGAGGAGATATAGACAGCCCGACTCCAAAGGTGGATGACGAATGGGTGGTGCACATGCGGATATTCAACTTGGAGGAACAACTGCTCGAGGATATTGAAGGCACCTACCGTATCGGCAAACACGAACTGCCGCTGGCCGTAGACGTACATATCAAAGAATGGCACCAAGGTTGCCGAGTAAGGATGTATGTACCATGGTACACCGCGTATGGCATGCAGGGAACGGACAAAATTCCTCCCTACGAAAATGTAATTATAGAGTTAGAACTGAAATAATGAAAAAAATTTTTTTAATAGGCCTCATAGGCATGGCCTTCCTGGCAAGCGGATGCAGCAGTAATACGTATTCAAGGCTGCGGGATCAAGAAGACAGACTGATAGCTAACTATATCAGTCGCAATAACCTGCAAATTGTCAAAGAAGAGCCGAGTAGTGATCACGTGTGGGGCGAGAAAGAATTCTACAAGATCACAGGAGTGGACAATTGCTATTTCCACCTGATTTCCCGCGGCGACTCCGTTCGCTACGACACTGTCAGCGCATCGCGCATAGACACCATCGACCAAAAAATCATAGCGAACGACCTGATCGTAGCGCGATACAAACGGTTCGGGCTAACAGAAAACGCCGATACTGTCAGTTATTGGACGACATTGGATCAAGCCTTTCCGTACGAGTTTCATTATATGAATTTAAGCGAGTGCGAAGCAACGGCATGGCACTTGGCTATTCGGCTGATGAAATACCCGGAGTCGCAATGCGAGATTATTGTACCCAGCAAGTTGGGCTTTTCTGCCGAACAGTCGTCTGTAACACCCTATGTATATATCTTGAAAATCAAAGTAAAACAATAATATGAGTCTGGTTAAAAGTATTTCCGGTATCCGCGGGACTATCGGAGGACGCGTAGGAGAAGGATTGAACCCGGTGGATATCGTTCGTTTCACCGCTGCTTATGCCACCCAACGCCGTGCTGCGCTGCCGGGTAACAACAAGATTGTGGTAGGCCGCGATGCACGCTTGAGCGGTCATATGGTAGAGCAGATTGTATGCGGTACGCTCATGGGAATGGGCTATGATGTAGTGAATATCGGTTTGGCTACAACCCCTACTACCGAAATCGCCGTCACCGGCGAAAAAGCCGCAGGAGGTATCATCCTTACCGCCAGCCACAACCCCAAACAGTGGAATGCGCTCAAACTGCTGAACGAAAAAGGTGAGTTCCTGAATGACGCCGAAGGGAAGGGAGTATTGGCTATTGCAGAGGCGGAAGACTTCTCTTTCGCCGAAGTAGATGAGTTGGGGCATATGACGACCAAAGACTATTTGCCCTACCATGTAGAGCAAGTTCTCAAATTGAAACTGGTGGATGTAGAGGCCATCCGAAAACGGCATTTCACGGTAGCTATTGACTGTGTCAACTCCGTAGGAGGCCTGGCTATTCCGGCTATCCTGCGCGCTGTGGGTGTAGAGGATATTATCGAACTGAACTGCACGCCGGACGGACATTTCCCCCACAACCCCGAACCGCTGCCGCAACACTTGACTCAAATCAGCGACCTGCTCAAGTCCGGCAAAGCGGATGTAGGGTTTGTTGTGGATCCCGATGTGGATCGTCTGGCTATCATCTGCGAGAACGGAGAGATGTTCGGTGAAGAATATACACTGGTCAGCGTGGCGGATTATATCCTACAGCATACACCCGGCAATACCGTCAGCAACATGTCTTCCACCCGCGCGCTAAGCGATGTTACGAAAGCGCATGGCGGAGAATATAGTGCGAGCGCCGTAGGCGAAGTGAATGTAGTGGCAGAGATGAAACGCGTAGGAGCTGTCATCGGCGGCGAAGGAAACGGAGGCGTGATCTATCCCGAATGCCACTACGGTCGAGACGCTCTCGTTGGTATTGCGCTCTTCCTAAGCCATCTGGCACATCTGGACATGAAAGTAAGCGAACTGCGCCGGACTCTACCTGACTATTGTATCAGCAAAAACCGCATTGACTTAACACCCGAGACGGATGTAGATGCTATTCTCGCCAAGGTCAAAGCACTCTACCAAAACGAACGTGTCAACGACCGCGACGGAGTGAAGATTGATTTTGCAGACGGATGGGTTCACCTGCGCAAATCCAACACCGAGCCTATCATCCGTGTCTATTCAGAGGCGGCTACTATGGATGAGGCGAATGCGCTGGCGCAACAAGTGATAGACGTAGTAAAAGCATAGTGGCTAAGTATTTCCTCATAGCAGGCGAAGCGTCCGGAGACATGCACGCTGCAGCGCTGATAGCGCAGATAGCCGAGCGTGACGAACAAGCCGTGTTCGCCGGTTTAGGCGGAGACAAGATGGCTGCAGCCGGATGTCACCTGTACCGCCATATACGCCATATGGCCTTTATGGGGATCGCTGCTGTCATCAGTCATTGGCGGGACGTACAAGCGAACTTCCGAATCGCCCGCAAGGCTATTATGGCTGAGCAGCCGGACGTGTTGATACTCATTGACTACCCTTCTTTCAACCTCCGAATGGCTGCTTTCTGCCGCAAGTACTTGCCGGCCACCAAAATCGTCTATTATATCCCACCTAAAGTATGGGCCTGGAAACGCAGACGGATTCACCGGATAGCCCGCCTTTGCGATGAGGTATTAGGCATATTCCCATTTGAACCCGCTTTCTACGCTAAATACGGCTATCGCTGCACGTACGTCGGAAACCCGACGGCGGAAGCCGTACGACATGATACCACCATTATTCCATCGGAGAACTCAAAACTCATCGCCATTCTTCCAGGTTCTCGACCTTCGGAAATCACCCACTGCCTGCCACGTATGATAGAGGCTGCGCGGAGATTTCCGGCATACCAAACAGTTGTTTGCGCAGCTCCCGGGATAGAGGATGAGTTTTATACACCTTATTTAAACGCAGGCGTTACGCTCGCGCGCGAGGCATACCGAACCGTGCGGTGCGCCTCTGCGGCTATTGTCAACTCCGGCACAGCGACACTCGAAACGGCTCTGTTAGGATGCCCGCAAGTAGCCGTTTATCATCTGGCCTGCTCGCGACTCATCGGGTTCATCCGTCGGTGGGCACAGCCGCTCCTTTTCTCCATCCGCCATTTCACACTCGTCAATATTATCGCAGGACGGGAAGTCATTAAAGAATGCATCGCAGACGACTTCACGCCGGACAAAATAGCGACCGAACTGAACAGCCTGCTCAACGACGAAGCCTACAAAAAAGAGATGCTCGCTTCGTACGAACATCTCTCTTCTCTTCTGGGGACTCAACCCGCTTCGGCTACTGCCGCCGAAATCATCACATCGAGACGATAAGTGCCGCCAATATATACGGCATAGCTCCCGCCAGCACTCCTTTGCTGAGACGCCAGGTGTCTGTTGTGTAAAAGACAAAGATTAGCGCCAGATCGGGGAATACGCTGACTAACAGCAGTTTGCTCAATACGCCTCCCGCTTGAAACTGCAAGGTCTGTAGCGGGTACCAGAGGTTCATCACCTCTATATAGGTCAGCCCGAAAGCCGCCGGCAACACTAACCCGATCAGTATTCCTATCCAGTATCGATCAAAGCGATCCATAGTCAGTCCAGTCCAAAGTAAGCGGTGTGATGGATAGCAACTGGTGCTGCATAGCCCAGATATCTGTATCGGTAGCAGAGGGTTCTTCATTCACAAACTCACCTCCTAACTTCCATCCTTTCAGCACGCCGTCCGGCAGTTCAGCCAGAGGCACTAACTCATTCGCCCAGTGGCCGACGCATTGCCTCGTCCACCGAATGCCTTCTATCTCGCCCACCGGAGCATTGATATTAAAGACGGTCCGCGGAGCGATGCCTTCTTCCAGCAAATGCTGGGTCACATCCACCAGAAAAGGCTGCAACCAGTGCAGATCTACATCCATCGCATGGCTGTCGATAGACCATCCGATAGCCGGTATACCCTTCTCTGCCGCTACAAAACAAGCACCTATCGTTCCGGAATACATCGCATTGATCGCTGCGTTGGAGCCATGATTGATGCCGGATACCACCAGATCTATCGGCATCTCGGGAAAGAGGTATTCCCGGGCTATCTTGATGCAGTCGGCCGGCGTACCGTTCGTCACGTAAACTTCTGCTCCGTTGAGGTCATGCTCCTCGATCCGCCGCACGTACATCGGTGTCTCTACACTGATGGAAGCCGCCTTGCCGCTTCGTGCACCGTCCGGACAGATGACCGTCACTTGGCCTAAACGTGTCATCTCCTTGGCCAGCAAGCGGATACCCGCCGTACCCCAGCCGTCATCGTTGACTACTACTATATTCATATTATTTCTCGGGGAACATGACTACCTCAAACATATTACCGGCTTTCACCAGTTCCTTGAGAGTGGCCTGTACTGTTTCGGCTGTGATAGCCTCAACCGCAGCCTTGTAGTCGCGGATATTGTTTTCTCCGTACATATAGTACATATAGAGCGACTGACGCCAATAGGTATTCTTCTCCAGATCCTCCTGATAATCCTTGAGCATCGACTCTTTTTCTTTCTGCAGGTCAGTTGCGAGCGGACCGTTGGCTATGATCGTATCTACCTCTTCGTGAATGATCTCCATCAGCCGTGCCTGTTTCTTGGGATCGGTATCAAACTGCATGATCAACCCGGCTCGCGGGGACGGGAGAGCTACCATATAGCCGTACGTTCCTACGCCGTACGAACCTCCTTCGCGCTCGCGGATGGACTCCAGATAGCGGGTTGAGAGGATGCGTCCGATCATCTCCATATTCAGGTCGTTGACCATCGTATAAGGCATGTCATAGGACGTATATTGAATACGGTTCGAGGCCGTTGTGGTCTCCATCTGACGGGTGAAATAGTTCTTCTGCTGGCCCAATGCAACCGTCACGTGGTGGTCAATAACTTCCTCATGCTGGCATTTTTTGGTTTTCAACCCTCCGAGCCACTGGCAAATCAAATCTTTCACTTTCTGGTCTTTCGGATCGATGTTTCCTACGAATACAAAGGTGAAATCCGCAGGATTGGCGAAACGCGCCTGATAAACCTCCAGCGCTTTGTCCAACGTCACTTTCTCCAGCAACTCCATGTTGTAAAGCGGAGCACGGTCGGAATGATTAGAACTCATCACCTGGATTGAATCGGAGAAAGCCGTCTTGGGATTCTTGTCGCGGTTGACCAGTTGGTTTTTCAGAAGACCCATCAAGGTCTCATAGGCTTGCTCATCGCGACGTGGAGAGGTGAAATACAGATACGTCAGCTGCAGCATCGTCTCCAGATCCTTGACGGAAGAAGAACCCTGCATCCGCTCTACATTCTCGGAGATCTCAGGACTTACCGATACCGTTTTGCCGGCCAGCGCTTTCTGCAACTCCGTAGCATTGAAACGACCTATACCGGACATCTCTATCACATAAGTTGCCACTTGTGCCGAAGGCAGGTCTGCCGTCTTCACCTGGCTGTAGCCGCCTTTCGAGAAGGCCTGCATCAGGATCTCATCCGCTTTGTATTCAGTCGGATGGAATACTACCTTGATACCGTTCGAAAGCATCCACTCTGTCGTCTCTATATCCTCATTGTAGCGGAATGATTTAATCTTACCTTTGCGCGGCGCTTTCTTGACCAACTCGGTATCAATTGTTTCCTCTACCGGAGCCTCGATAGCCAGTTCACTCTGACCGGCGAGTGAAGCCAGTACTGTCTCTTCCGACGGGATGTTCACACCCTCTTTTGCCGGACCGGAGATAGCCACTGTCGGATTAGCATGGATCAGCGATTTGGCGATATTATTGACGGTTTCCAAACTGACCATCGGTAGTACAGCCTGCACGAACTCATACTCCCACTGGGCACCGGGCATGCTCGCTTGATCCTCGAAATGACGGATACATTCGCGGGCCAGCGTGATATTCTTACGCGTATTACGCTCGTTGTAGTATTTCTCCATCGCGTTCAGCTTCTCGGTCTTAACGCGGTCCAGTTCACTCTGGGTGAAGCCATAGCGATGCATCTTCTCGAGCTGGAACAGCAAGTCATTGTAAGCCTCCGTCTCGCGGCCTTCTTTCGGAATAGAAACGCCGTAGAAAGCATCCATCTTCTTTGCCACCGAGCCGTAATAGCAACCCGCTCCTGTGAACGACGCCTTCGGGTCAAGAGCCAACTCCGTGAAACGGTTGTCCAGCATATCGCACACTAATCCGCGCACGAGGTTTAACATGTATTCCTGCGCTGTATTTTGCAATGCGTCCGGCAGTTCGTCGAACTTATACTCCATCGTTATGCGGCTGCCTTCCGCCTCCGGATCGGTCACAATAGCCACCAGCGGTTTGTCATTGTGATTAACGGTATAAATAGGACGTTCGCCATAGTTGGCGCGACGGGGAACATCCGCCCACAGGGCTTTGATCTTCGCCTCTATCGTATCCACATTGATGTCGCCTACCACAATAATTGCCTGGTTGTCCGGACCGTACCATTTGTGATAGTAGTCGCGCAATGCCTGATAGGCGAAATTATTGATAACGGCAGTGTCTCCGATCACGTCGCGTTTGGCATATTGCGTACCGGGGTACATCTTCGCGTTCATCTCTTTCCATATGCGACGACGGGCCGTACGACCGGTGCGCCACTCCTCGAGGATGACACCGCGCTCGGCGTCTATCTCTTCCGGCAAAAGCAGCAAGCCGCAACTCCAGTCATGCATCACCAGCAACGCGCTGTCCACTATACCCTCGCGGTAAGTAGGCACATCCGACAGACGGTAAACGGTCTCGTCGATCGAAGTGTAGGCATTGATATTTCCGCCGAAATTGACACCTACCGACTCAAAATAATTGATGATACCCTTGCCCGGAAAATGCTGGGTGCCGTTGAACGCCATATGCTCCAAAAAATGCGCCAGACCGTTCTGATGATCCTCTTCCAGGATAGCACCTACAGCCTGCGCGATATGGAACTCCGCACGTTGTTTGGGCTGCTCGTTATGACGGATATAATAGGTCAGTCCGTTTTCCAACTTGCCGTAACGAACCTCCGGGTCCATCGGCAGTTTCTCCGGTGCCTCTTGGGCAGACACCATAGTCGCTGCACATAGCAGCAATACGCTAAACAGTAGTTTTTGGTTCTTCATTATCGTCTGTTGTTTGAGATTTCTTTTTACGGGGAGCACGCTTCTTGGGCTGGGGCTGTTCTGCTTCGGCTAAAGCGGCATTGGCTTCCAATAACTCATCGCCTCTGCTCTTCCAAGGCCGCGGGCCCAGGATACGCTCCACATCTTCGGAGGTGATCACCTCCCGCTCTATCAGCAATTGCGCTATCTGATGATGCCCTTCCGCATGCTCCGTCAGGATCTGCTTTGCACGCTTCATCTGGTCGGCGATGATACGCTGGGTCTCTTTGTCTATCAACTCTGCCGTGCTGTCCGAGTAGGGTTTGGTGAACCCGTAGTCGTACTTGCCTGTCGAGTCGTAGAAGCTGACATCCTTCAGTTTCTCGCTCATGCCATAATAAGCCACCATGGCATACGCCTGTTTGGTAGCGCGCTCCAAGTCATTGAGAGCACCCGTCGACGTCTGCTCTAGGAATAGTTGTTCTGCGGCGCGGCCGCCGAGCAGCGAACAGAGTTCGTCCAGTATATGCTCTTCGTTGGTTAACTGACGCTCTTCCGGCAAATACCAAGCTGCTCCGAGTGCCATGCCGCGCGGCACAATGGTCACTTTCACCAGAGGATTAGCCCATCGCAGCATCCAACTGATGGTCGCATGACCCGCTTCGTGATAAGCAATAGAGCGCTTCTCCTCCTCAGTCATGATCTTGTTCTTGCGCTCCAGACCGCCTACGATACGATCTACCGCATCCATGAAGTCCTGTTTGGTCACTTTCTTGCGTCCGCCGCGGGCAGCGATCAAGGCCGCCTCGTTACATACATTCGCTATATCCGCTCCCGAGAATCCGGGCGTCTGTTTGCTCAGAAAATCGATATCCACACTCTCGTCTAACTTCAGCGGACGCAGATGCACCATGAATATCTCCTTACGCTCCTGCAAATCCGGCAACTCGACATGTATCTGCCTGTCGAAACGTCCCGCACGCAGCAGAGCTGCGTCCAGCACATCGGCGCGGTTAGTGGCAGCCAGAATGATCACACCGCTGTTGGTGCCGAACCCGTCCATCTCTGTCAGCAGCTGGTTAAGCGTACTCTCCCTTTCGTCATTGCCGCCCGTGAACGTGTTCTTGCCTCGCGCACGACCGATAGCGTCTATCTCATCGATGAAGATGATAGCTGGAGCTTTCTCTTTCGCCTGACGGAATAGATCGCGTACGCGACTGGCGCCTACACCGACGAACATCTCCACGAAATCCGAACCGCTCATCGAGAAGAACGGCACGTTCGCTTCACCCGCTACCGCTTTGGCCAGCAAGGTCTTACCTGTTCCCGGAGGACCTACGAGAAGTGCTCCTTTGGGGATCTTGGCTCCTATCTCCGTGTATTTCTTCGGATTCTTGAGAAACTCTACGATCTCTTGTACCTCCTGTTTCGCGCCGTAGAGACCCGCCACATCCTGGAAGGTCACTTTGTCTTTTTTATTGCTGTCGAATAGCTGCGCCTGCGCTTTCCCTACACCGAATATACCTCCTGCTCCGCCGGCGCTGCCTATGCCGCGGCTCATATAGACGAAGAATAAAACGATCAGTACGAACGGAAGGATATTCACGAGGATGAGATACCAGTAGTCGCGCGACTTGGTGTAAGTCACATCGATAGCGGCCTGACCGGCTTCCTTGCGGGCAGTATTGACCGCATCCATATATTTGGAAAACTCATCTACTGCAGGCACCTGGGTTCTCAGCACACCTTTGGCTTTCTCCCCGTCGCCTTGCGTCCCGAAAACGAGCGTGTAACTCTGCGGCTTCACGGTTGCTTTCGCCTGCAAGTCGTCCGACACCTCTATCTTCTCTATCGCTCCGGCTTCGATATATGCGGTGAGTTTGGTGTAACTCAACTCTTTGCTCGCACCGGCACCTTCTTTGTCCCCAAAGAAATAGAAACCCATCAACGCAAAAGCGAGGGTATAGAGCACCAGACTGATCCACCGGCGTCCTCCGGAGGGTTGCGGGCCTTTTCTTTGCGGCTTGTTATTTCTCTTTTCTGCCATTGATAATAGTTTAACGGTTTAACAATTTAACAATTTAACGCTCATAGCATCTCCGGCAGTTCCGTAATTTTTCCGTCTGCCCAGAGGTGCTCGATGTCATAGAATGCCCGCGGCTCACGCTGCATCACATGCACGAAGATTGTGCCGTAATCCATCGCTATCCACTCTGCGTTTTCCTGACCCGCCACACTCAAAGGGTGAACATGCGTCTTCGTCCTGACAAAATCATCTATCTCGTCTGCGATAGCGGATACCTGGGTATTACTCTGACCCTCGCAGATCAGCATCATCTCTACGGGCGCTTCTTTGATCTTGCGCAAGTCAATAGTCACAATCCGCTGCCCTTTGCGGTTGCGTACACCCTCAATAATAGTGTCTAATAGTTTTTTGGTGGTTATTTCTTTCATATTTTGTTTTATTTCTTACAAACTCTTGATATATTTGTCTGCTTCGATAGCCGCTTTGGCACCGCTTCCGGCAGCGACGATAGCCTGGCGATAATGCGGATCGGCGCAGTCTCCGGCGGCAAAGACACCGGGAAGGCCTACCCCTTGCCCCTCCCTAAAGGGAAGGGAGAAACATTGCGTAGAGGCTCCATCTACGATGATGTACCCCTCAGCGTCGCGGGCTACATAGTCCTTGAATAACTCTGTGTTCGGATGATGACCGATAGCCAGGAAGAAACCGTCGATGGCTATATGCCGCATCGCTTCGTCCGGCTCGCCTTTGCGGTACACCAGGTCTGCTCCCTGTACCTTGCCTTCACCCGTCAACTGCAGCGTATTATGCTCAAAAAGCACCTCTATCTTCGGGTTGTTCAGCACGCGTTGCTGCATGATCTCCGAAGCACGAAGATAGGGTTTGCGAACAATCATATAGACCTTCTCGCAGAGCCCCGCCAGATAATTGGCCTCTTCGCAGGCGGTGTCTCCGCCGCCTACTACCGCTACCGTTTTCTTGCGATAGAAGAAACCGTCGCAGGTGGCGCAAGCACTCACGCCGCGGCCTTTGTACGTCCGCTCGCTCTCAATGCCGAGGTATTTGGCACTCGCGCCCGTAGCAATGATCACTGCATCCGCTTCATATTCCTCCGTATCTTCCACCCATACTTTCTTCGGACTGACAGAGAAATCTACCTTGGTCACAATACCCGACACGAATTTTGTGCCGAAGCGTTCTGCCTGACGGCGCATGTCGTCCATCATCGTGAACGGCTCTACGCCGTCCGGATAACCCGGAAAATTCTCCACCTCCGTCGTGGTCGTCAACTGCCCGCCAAGCTGCGGACCTTCTATCAGCACCGGCTCCAGATTAGCACGGCTCGCATAGATAGCAGCCGTGTATCCCGCAGGACCGGAACCTATTATCAAACATTTTACTCTATTCATATTGCTAAAATCTCATATCGTTAATGTATGTATTCTTATCGGCTTGAAGGCTGAAAATTGAATCATCCTTCGTACTTTGTACTTTGTCACTTTGTATAAATTTCGGCTCTTTCATCTTCAGTGTCGAAGTCTTTTTGCCCTCTTTGATCTCCACCGACAGCGGCATCAGGTCGCTGTTTCGCACCTTCAGCACAAAGCGGTTGATACCGATACTCTGGTCCTTCGGCGTCAGCGTCACTATCGTCTGCGAACCGTCCTGCGTCGCCCGCTCCGTTATGTTACAAACTCCTACCAGCGCCTTGGCGTACAGCAGCGGATTCGCTTCCACCAACTCCTGCTCCGTAGGGTTCGAGAGCGTCAACTCATCGGTCTGGGCGGAGTACATATACATCGTCTTGCCGTCGTACGCCGCCTCGAGGTCGAACATCTCCAGACGGAACTTACTCCCCTGCATGATGATCTCGCCGGGAAAATTCATCGGTGCATTCACCTCTTCACTCACCGTGACGGTAAACTGCGACTTCAAAGTCTTCTGCTCGAGATTCGTTAAGAAACTCGTCAAAACCGATAATATAATTAATAACCCTTTCATATTTAGTCTTTGTACCTCGTCCCTTGTACTTTGTACTTGGTACTTAGTCCCTTAGTACCTTACCTGACTCCCAGTTCCTCCAGCAGTTTCTCCAGTTGGTCCAAATCTTGTATCAGCACGTCCCTTCCCTTCGGACCTTTGTTCGGGCCCACGATGCCGGCAGCCTCCAGTTGGTCGGACAGTTTGCCGGCGCGGTTATAACCGATCTCGAACGCACGCTGCAGACGGCTCGTCGAACCTTCCTGTTTGGTCACCACGTACCTCGCTACGTCCGCGAACATCGGATCGAGCCGTTTCATATCCACGCTGCCAGGAGCCAAAGCTTCCCCTTCGCCGCCTTCGCCTACATACTCCGGCAACTGATACGGTTCGGTATAGCGTTGCTGTTTGGAGATATGCTTCACTATCTCGTCCACCTCCGGTGTATCGACGAACGCGCACTGTACACGGGTGATGCTGGCGTTGCCGGCATAGAGGCTGTCGCCGCGGCCGATCAACTGCTCCGCTCCCTTCGCATCCAGCACCGTACGGCTGTCAATCACACTCTGCGTGCGAAGCGCAATACGCGTAGGGATATTCGCCTTGATCACACCCGTCACAATATTGACACTCGGACGCTGGGTTGCCAGGATCATGTGCATTCCTACGGCGCGCGCTTTCTGCGTGATACGGGCGATAGGCGTCTCCACCTGCTTGCCCGCCTGCATGATGAAATCGCCGTACTCGTCGATGATGATGACGATATAGGGCAGGTATTGGTGATGCAGACTGTCGCCCACCAACTTGTTGGGATTCAGCCGTCTGCGGACGAACTTGTCGTTGTAGTCCTCCAGATTGCGCACGCCCGCATCCATCAGCAGTTTGTACCGGTTCTCCATCTCGATCACCAGCGAATTCAATGTGTTCACCACCTTGTCGCAGTCGGTGATGACGATCTGCTCCGGATCGGTGTCCGGCATCGCCGCTAAGAAATGTTTCAGCAGCGGCTTGTACGGAGCGAACTCTACCATCTTCGGATCGACCATCACCAGCTTCAGCTCCGCCGGATGTTTCTTGTACAGCAGCGAAGTGATGATCGCGTTGATGGCTACGGACTTACCTGTTCCTGTCGCACCGGCTACCAGCAAGTGCGGCGTCTTCGCTAAGTCGAACATGAACACCTCGTTCGTGATCGTCCGTCCGTAGGCGATCGGCAGCTTCATCTTCGTCTCTTCCTGAAACCTCTTGGAAGCGATCACCGAGTGCATGCTTACCACCTGCGGCTTCTCGTTCGGCACCTCGATACCGATTGTTCCCTTTCCCGGCATCGGAGCAATAATACGGATACCGGTAGCGCTCAGACTCATCATGATATCGTTCTCCAGCGCCTGGATCTTCGCTACGCGGATACCGGCTTTCGGCACTATCTCATAGAGCGTCACGGTCGGTCCGACCGTCGCTTTGATGCTATCAATTTCTATGCCATAGTTGCGAAGCGTCGTCACGATACGTGCGCCGTTCGCCCGCTGCTCCTCTTCGTCGATCACCGGAGCGGCCTCGTTGTCATATACTTTCAGCAACCCCAGACTCGGGAACTTGTAGAACTCCAGATCTTTGCGCGGGTCGTACGGACCGAGTTTCTCTAATAGCTTGTCCGGGTCCTTGGTGTATAACTCATCCTCCGCCACATCCTCTATCTCCAGATCCGGATCCTTGGGCTTTTCCTCTTCGGGTCTCTTGCTTTCTTCCTTCAGCAGATCCGTCAGCGTACCGTCCGCAGGACCTCCGTCGTCCGGCAACTCCGGCGCCTCCGGCTCGGTAGGCTCCTCGATCGCTATCTCCGGCTCGTCGCCTTCGCCCCCTATCGGCTCTATCGTGAAGGTCACTTCGTCACCCTCACTGCTCATCTCCCCTCCTTTCAGAGAACTTCCTGGGGTAGGCTCTCCGCCGTCTATCGGCAGATCGATCGTCACCTCCGTATCCTCGTCCGGCTCTTTCGGCGCCTTCTTCTTGAATAAACCCGCGAACCAGATCCCGAAAGACTTGCATCGGTCGATAAACCTCTCATCGCTCACTACCAGAAATATCGTCAGCGCCACTACCAGAATAATGCCCGTCCCCAATTCGTTCAGATAACTGACCATCCATCGTGCCGAAGCTTCGCCGAAAGCGCCGCCCCAGAGGAACACACCCGTCTGGTGCACCATGTTGTGCGCAAAACCCAGCGTCACAGAACCCCATAGCACCACAAAGGTACCGCAGAGGAATATCTTCAGCGCCGGTATATCCCGGAAAACATGCATGATACGCAAAGCGTATGCACCGATCATCAACGCCAGCAGCACGGACATAAATCCGAAACTGCCGTCGATCATAAACCGCGCCAGCACGGCGCCCGGCAAACCTAACAGATTCCGTATCGCCTCGCGGTTAGCGATGCGCTCCGGACGGGAAAGGGACAGTATCGACTGATCGGACGGACCGGTGAAAAGATAACTCACATACGCCAGCAGGGCGATCACGGAAAAGGTCAGCAGCACGATCCCGCACACCATACGGGTCTCCCGGGCGTTCAGAAACAAACGCACCGATTCCCACACGCTCGGCTTCTCCACCTTGATGGCGCGACGGGGGGCATCTGCCTGCATATTGCTTAGTTTGGATGTAGTTCGGGGCATAGTAACTCAATTTAGTGCGCAAAAGTACAAAAAATAATTGATATAAAAAAGCAAAAAGTACAAAGTACTTGATTTTTCGTCAAAAAAAACGCTTTTTAGAAAATAAAGTTCGCGTGCGCTTGCGTAAATAAAAAATAATTGCTATCTTTGCAGCCGCTTTAAGTATGGACATGGACGAAATGATACGACATGAGGGCATCGTGATGAGCGTCGGCGGAGAGCTGGCGCATATCCGGATCGTGCAGACGAGTGCCTGCTCGGCGTGCAAGGCCAAGAGCATGTGCATGTCCGCCGAGAGCCGGGAGAAAGAGATGGACGCCGTCATGCTCGAGCCCATGCAGCCCGGCGACAAAGTGGAGGTGCTGGTGCGAGAGCGGCTCGCTTGGAAAGCCGTCCTCCTCGCCTATATACTCCCCTTCATCGTCATGATCGCCCTTATCGCTATCCTCGATGTGCTTACCTCATGGCCTGAAGCCGTCGTCGGCACTATTTCCCTCTGCGGGATCGCCCTGTATTATATCGGACTCAGCGTCTTTAAGCACCGATTGCAAACCCAGTTTTCATTCACGGCAAGAAAAATCTAATCAATAACAAACAAACTAAAATCCAAAAACATGAATTTAATCCTGATTTCAATGGGAGTTCTGGGCGTGACAGCCTTACTCGCAGCTATCCTGCTGTATGTTGTCAGCCTGTTCTTCAAAGTGGAAGAAGATCCGCGCATTGACCTCGTGGCGGCTGCGCTGCCGGGTGCCAACTGCGGCGGATGCGGTTTTGCCGGATGCCGCAATTTTGCGGAGGCATGCGTCAAAGCCGGTGGTATCGATGGATTGGCGTGCCCCGTAGGAGGCGAACCCACCATGGAACAAGTGAAACTGATCTTAACCCCTGCCGACGCACAGGAGCAAGCGCCCGCTGAGCAAAACGGAGACAAGAAAGGTTTCGATCCTGTTATCGCAGAGAAAATCAAAGCGCTCGCTACACCGAGAGCCGCGTTCCCGCTCAACATCGCCATGGCGCAAAAATCCTAATTCACAATTCGTAATTCTTAATTTTTAATTTTTAATTTAGAATGCGTACATTTAAAATAGGCGGAGTTCATCCGCATGACAACAAACAATTCTCCGCACACCGGCCTATCACCGAGTGCCCGCTGCCCAAGCAGGCTATCATCCCGCTTGTCCAGCATATCGGCGCACCCGCACAGGCTGTCGTCGCTGTCGGAGCGAAAGTAAAAGTAGGCGAACTGCTGGCCAAAGCCGGCGGGTTCGTTAGTGCTAATATCTGCTCGCCGGTAAGCGGTACAGTCACCAAGATAGGGGAATGGACCGACGCCTGGGGCGCACCCGGACAGGCGATCTTCATCGATGTGGAGGGAGACGAATGGCTGCCCGAGATCGACCGCACGCCCGATATAGCGCGCCAGTGCACCCTCGAGCCCAAAGCGATCATTGACAAGATCGCAGCGGCAGGTATCGTAGGTCTCGGAGGCGCTTGCTTCCCTACCCATGTCAAACTGCTCCCGCCTCCGGGCAAGAAAGCGGAGGTCCTCATCGTCAACGGTGTGGAGTGCGAACCCTATCTCACCTGCGACCACCAGCTCATGCTCGAGCATGGAGAGGAACTGATCATCGGTATCCAGATCCTCAAGAAAGCGCTCGGTGTCGAGAGAGCTATCATCGGTATCGAGAATAACAAACCCGACGCAATTGAGCATATGACCAAACTGGCGAATGCTTCGCTGGGTATCGAGGTCATGCCGCTCAAACTGCGCTACCCGCAGGGCGGTGAGAAACAGCTCATCGACGCTTGTATCGGTCGCCAGGTGCCCTCCGGAGCTCTCCCTATCGAGGTAGGGGCCGTCGTGGACAATGTGGCTACTGTCTATGCCGTCTATGAGGCGGTGCAGAAGAATAAACCGCTGATCTCCCGCGTCATGACCGTCACCGGCAAGAATGTTGCCAAACCGGGCAACTACTCCGTCCGCTTCGGTACGCCGATAGAGGACGTGATCACCCTCGCCGGAGGCGTGCCTGTGGATACCGGCAAGATCATCGGCGGAGGTCCTATGATGGGGCGCGCCATGGATCATATAGAAGGCATGCCGGCTAATAAACGTCTCTCCGGCCTGCTCTTCATGACCGAGGCGGAGAGTATCCGTCCGGAGGAAGAGAACTGTATCCGCTGCGGTAAGTGCGTTCAGGCTTGCCCGATGGGACTCGAGCCCTATCTGCTACAGCGCATGGCGCAGCTCGAGATGTGGGAAGAACTCGAGAAACATGATATCATGGACTGTATCGACTGCGGTTGCTGCGTCTTCACTTGTCCTGCGCATCGACGCCTGCTCGACGGCATTCGCCCGGGCAAGGCCAAAGTGGGCGCTATCCTCCGGGAGCGCGCTGCTGCGAAAAAGTAATTTAAATTTTTAATTCGTAATTTTTAATTTTTAATTATGAAAAATCTTATAGTTGCTCCCGCTCCTCACGCCCATAGTGGTGACAGCGTGCGCCGGAATATGCTTCTGGTGATCCTCGCGCTCATGCCCGCCTATGTGGTGTCGGTGATTGAGTTCGGATGGGGAGCATTGATCACTGCGGCTATTTCGGTCTGCGCATGTGTAGCTACCGAGTATCTCATCGGCCGCTATCTGCTTAAGGAGAAAAAACAGACTGTCGGCGACCTCTCGGCGGTGCTCACCGGTCTGCTCTTGGCTTTTAACTTACCATCCAATCTCGATTGGTGGATCGTCCTCATCGGTGCCGTTGTGGCTATCGGTGTAGGCAAGATGACTTTCGGCGGTCTGGGTCAGAACCCCTTCAACCCCGCCCTCGTGGGACGTGTGTTCCTCCTCATCTCTTTCCCCGCCCAGATGACCACCTGGCCGCTCGCGCAGGGATTCGCAGGATCGTATGTCGATGCAGAGACCGGCGCTACGCCTCTCTATTTCCTCAAGCATATCGTCGAAGCAGGAGACGCCTCCGCTATTCAGTATCTGCCTTCGCTCTGGGATTCCTTCCTCGGCGTCATGGGCGGATCGCTCGGTGAGGTCAGCGCCGCTGCGCTGATCCTCGGAGGACTCATCCTCATCTGCTGCCGCGTTATCACATGGCATATTCCGGTAGCTATCATCGCTACGGTCGCTTGCTTCGCTGCTTGCACAGGCCTCGCCGGCGCCCTGCCCGAAGGACTCACTACCGGACAGTATGTAGCCTACCAGCTCCTCTCCGGAGGTCTCATGCTCGGTGCCTTCTTCATGGCTACCGACTATGTCACCTCCCCGATGACCGCATGGGGCAAGATCCTCTTCGGTATCGGTATCGGATTCATCGTTATGGTCATCCGTACTTGGGGCAATTATCCCGAGGGTATGTCTTTCGCTATCCTGATCATGAACGCTTGCGTTCCGTTGTTGAACAAGTTCCGCCCGACGCGTTTCGGCGAACCTAAAAAAGCATAAGGAGGTACTGCTATGGCTAAATTGGAAAGTACATTTAAGAACATGGTTCTTAGCCTGGTGATCATTGCTATGGTTGCTGCAGGCGCGCTTGCCGGCGTCTATATCCTTACGGAGAAGAATATCGCCCTCCAGGAGGCGCAGAAACAGCAGGCGGCTATCCTCGCTGTCCTGCCTGAGGGATGCACCGTTGCCGAACCCGAGCAACTGGAGGAGGTGACGATCTACAAAGCCTTCATCGACGACCAATGGATTGCTACCGCGGTCGAGACCAGCGAAGTGGGTTTCGACGGACCGCAGGTCATCATGGTCGGTCTCGATGCCGAAGGCAAAGTGCTCGACTATGTGGTCCTCAAGCAAACCGAGACTCCGGGTCTGGGGGCGCATATCGACCATTGGTTCAAACATGCCGATAAACCGGCGCAAAATATTATCGGACGCCAGGCCGGTGCGCTCGCGGTGTCCAAAGACGGAGGAGAAGTGGATGCTATCACGGCCGCTACGATCTCTTCGCGGGCCTTCCTCAAGGCTATCAACAAAGCCTATGCCGCTATCGCTGCCCAAGAGGTAGAAGCCGCTACCGGAGCCAGCCAATTGAATAAAGAACAAAATGAAGAAACGGAGGTAGGTCATGAATAATGCAATGAAAACTCTCACCAATGGTATTCTCAAGGAGAATCCTACTTTTGCGCTCGTGCTCGGTATGTGTCCTACTCTGGCTACTACCACCAGCGCTATCAACGGTATGTCCATGGGCTTGGCTACCCTCTTCGTGCTCGTATGCTCGAATGTGGTGATCTCGCTCCTCAAAAACCTCATCCCGGATAAAGTGCGTATTCCGGCTTTCATCGTCGTGATCGCTACTTTCGTGACGATGGTCCAGCTCATCATGCAGGCGTACCTGCCCGCTATCTATGATGTCCTCGGCCTCTTCATCCCGCTGATCGTGGTGAACTGTATCGTCCTCGGACGTGCAGAGGCTTTTGCCGCTAAGAATAGCGTCGGCCTCTCCGCGCTGGACGGTATCGGCATGGGACTCGGATTCACCCTCTCGCTTACCGTACTCGGCGTGATACGCGAGTTCCTCGGAGCCGGCACAGCCTTCGGATTCCAGATCTATAGCAGCCAGTTCGCATCGCTCATCTTCGTCCTCGCGCCGGGTGCCTTCATCGCCCTCGCTTACATGATGGCTATCGTCAACAAACTGCAGAAGAAGTAATTCGTAATTTTTAATTTTAAATTTTTAATTGAAATGGTTTACTTTCTGATATTCATCTCTGCAATATTTGTTAATAATATTGTATTGAGCCAGTTCCTGGGCATCTGCCCGTTCCTGGGTGTAAGTAAGAAGATCGATACTGCGCTGGGTATGAGTGCTGCTGTGACGTTTGTCCTCACCCTCGCTACCGTTGTTACCTATCTTCTCCAGAAACTGCTGACCTTATGGCATGTGGAGTTCCTCCAGACTATCCTCTTCATCCTCGTTATCGCTGCCCTCGTGCAGATGATCGAGATCATGCTCAAGAAGGTGTCTCCGGCGCTCTATCAGGCGCTCGGTGTATTCCTCCCCCTTATCACTACCAACTGCTGTATCCTCGGTGTCGCCCTGATCGTGGCGGACCAGAATAAACTGCTGGCTAAACTGCCGCTCGGAGCCGACTACGGACTCCTCTCCGGCACCGTCTATGCCTTCGCTACCGCAATCGGATTCAGCCTCGCGCTCATCCTCTTCGCCGGTATCCGAGAGCAGCTGGCTATGAATAAAGTGCCGGAGGCTATGAAGGGAACACCTATCGCCCTCCTCACGGCCGGCCTCCTCGCTATGGCTTTCATGGGCTTCAGCGGTGTTGTATAATCTGAATCCTGAAAGCTGAATGCTTTCCTCTATATACGCGCGCACCTATTTTCATTAATTAAGTGCGCGCGTATGTGTAAAGAGATTATTGCATCATGAAAAACTTCTATATCGGTATCCTTTTTCTGTCCTTCATTTTTGTCGGGTGTACTGCGCGGCAGCCTCAGTACCGTATTGGTGTGAGCCAGTGTCTGGACGACGCGTGGCGGCAGAAGATGAACTATGAGATGGAGCGCGAACTGCTGCTGCATCCTGAGATGACGCTCTCGCGCCGTATTGCTTATGGCAGTAACGAACTCCAATGTGCCCAGATCGACAGTTTTATCAGCGAACGGGTGGATCTACTGATTGTCAGCCCGAATGAAGCAGAACAGGTCAAACCCGCCGTTACACGTGCCTATAGAGCCGGTATCCCCGTAATTGTAGCAGACAGACGCGTCACCGGTGACGAATGGACCGCTTTCATCGGAGGAGACAACTACAAAGTAGGATCGCTTATGGCACAATGGGTCAACTCCCATCTCCCATCGCCTGCCACACGCCGCACCTTGGCTATCCTTGAAGTAGCCGGTCTACCGGGTTCAACTCCCGCTACGCTCCGGCATCAAGGCATGATGGATGGTATAAATCCCCGAATAGAGGTTCATTCGGTTATGGGAAGCTGGTATCGCGAAGAGGCCTATGCAGTCGTCTCTGAATTTCTGGCTAAGCATCATAATATTGATCTTATTGTAGCTCATAATGACCTCATGGCGATAGGAGCGTCTGAGGCGGTAAAAGACAGCGAACTATCGACCAAAAAGAATATCCCCATTATGGGAGTCGATGGCATTAAACCGGGATTGCAAGCTATTGTAGATGGCAAAATAGAATGTACCGCAACCTATTCCTCCCGTGGGGATATGGTCATTGAAGCAGCTGCGCATATATTGCATAAAGAGCCGTTTGTGCGTGATACGGTGCTTGAGACCGCGCTGGTAGATGTCACCGCTGCATATCCGATGTTAAAACAGGACGAAGCTATCACGCGTGACCTAGAAACCCTGCACATCGTGCAGACTCAAACAGAAAACAAATGGAAGCAACAACAACTGGACCGATTTATCCTAATTCTGTTTGTGGTGTTTTTCTTCACTCTATTTTTGATTACCTTGGGATATATTCTCTTTAAGCAACGAAAAATCCAGACGGAGATCAAACATGAAATTCTTCCTCAATTAGAGAACATGCAGGAGGCGATCCAGTTGAGCCGCAAAGACGAAGCGTTTGCTGAACGGCTGAAACAGATAGTAGAGGAGCACCTGACTGACCCGAATCTGAGCGTGGAATATTTAGGTACAATGCTTCAGTTGAGCCGCACCCAGCTCTTCCGCCGCGCTAAGACAGCAATAGGGAAAGGCCCGCTGGACTATATCCGCGAGAGACGCCTCATTCGCGCTGACGAACTGCTACGCACGACCGACATGACAATCCAGCAAGTATCGTTAGAGTTCTGTTTTTCTTCCCCGGGCTATTTTACCAAATGCTATAAAGAGTACTTCGGTCATCTCCCCAGCGTGCGCTAATACACAACATGCGTAGGATAGCATAATTGTTGCAAAATATGTCACATTTGTTGCAGTGAAACATTAGTGGCATATTTTGCAACATGATTTTTTGCGTGTGTGTCAAAATGCGCGTATCTTTGCAGCGGAATTTGAGCAATCGGATTTCGCTACATTGCTTTTTTACAATCAAAATTAACAATATCATGAAACAAAAAAGTGTGTTCTTAGCCTTTCTCCTGATGGTATGCTGCACGATGGCTTCGTACGCGCAGGTGACCGCTACGGGTGTCGTGGTGGATGCTGCTACGGGTGAGCCGATCATTGGAGCGTCTGTACTGGAGGAAGGTACATCGAATGGTACGATTACCGATTTCGATGGTAATTTCTCACTTCCTGTAGGCAAAGATGCCATGGTAGTGATTTCGTATGTGGGTTATAAGACCCAGCAGTTATTCCCGAAAGCGAACATGAAAGTCTCCCTCGCGGAGGACAGCGAGGTGCTGGAGGAAGTGGTAGTAACCGGTTATACGACGCAGCGTAAAGCCGACCTGACCGGTGCTGTTTCTGCTATCTCGGCGAAAGATCTGGAGAAACAGCAGGAGAATAACCCGATGAAGGCCCTTCAGGGAAAAGTACCGGGCATGAATATCTCTGCGGATGGTAACCCTTCAGGAACAGCAACGGTACGTATCCGAGGCACAGGTTCTTTGAATTCCTCCAACGATCCTCTTTACGTCATAGATGGTGTACCTACGACCTCGGGCATGCATGAGCTCAACCCGAATGATATTGAGTCCATCCAGGTGCTCAAAGACGCCGCGTCCGCGAGTATATATGGTTCGCGCGCTGCTAACGGTGTTATCATCATCACCACCAAGAAAGGCTCGGAGGGTAAGTTAAGTGTCTCTTTGGATGCATCCGTAGCTGTGCAGAACTACGTAAACCGTATGCACGTCCTCAATTCCGAGCAGTTCGGTCGAGCTATGTGGCAGGCATATGTCAACGATGGTACGGCTGATCCGAACACCAACGTATTGGGGTATCATTACGACTGGGGTTATAACGAGCAAGGCCAGCCGGTTTTGAATAACATCATGCTCAACAAGTACCTCGATGCTGCCGGAACAGTACCGGTAAGCAATACTGACTGGTTTGCTCAGACCACCCGTCCCGGCGTGATACAGAACTACAATATCTCTGTCAGCAACGGTGGTAAGAAGGGTAGTGCGTTCTTCTCTCTGGGCTACTACAAAAACGACGGTATTATCAAGACGACTAACTTCGACCGTTTTTCGGCACGTGTTAACAGCGACTATAAGATGCTGAACGATATTGTGACTATCGGTGAGAACTTCACGCTTAACCGCACTTCTGAGGTAGGCGCTCCCGGCGGTTACATTGAGAGCGTGCTCCAATACAACCCCTTGCTGCCGGTCTATACGACCAACGGCGATCTGGCGCAGGCTCCTTCGTCCAGCGGCTTCCCGCAACGTGAGAATCCTCTCTCCATTCTGGAGCGCAACAAAGACAACCGATACACCTATTGGCGTTTGTTCGGAAACGTGTTCATCAATATCAACCCGATTAAGGGCTTGAATATTCGTACTACGGCAGGTCTCGACTATGCGCAGAAGAAGCAGCGTTTCTTCACGTATCCCATCACCGAAGGTGTGGTGGCTAATGATAAGAATGCCGTAGAAGCAAAACAAGAGCATTGGACAAAATGGATGTGGAACGCCATTATTACCTATAATCTGGAGATTGGCAAGCACCGTGCAGACTTCTTGTTGGGAACGGAGCTTAACAGACAGATAGATGAGTGGTTCTCTGCTTATAAAGAGGACTTCATCGTGCTCAATCCTACCTATATGTGGCCGTCAGCAGGAACGGGTATAGCCCAGGCTTATGGAGGCGGCGGCAGTTTCTCGCTGATCTCTTTCTTTGGAAAGGCGAACTATAGTTACGACAACCGCTACCTTGTATCTCTGACGATGCGCTATGATGGTTCAAGTCGTTTCGGTAAAAACAACCGCTTTGCTTTCTTCCCCTCTGTTTCCGCCGGTTGGCGTATCAGCCAGGAGAAGTTCATGGCAGGAGCCAATTCGTGGTTGGACGATCTGAAACTGCGTGTTTCGTGGGGTCAGACGGGTAACCAGGATATCAATGCTACCGCGCGTTATACTATCTACGACTCCAACTATGGTGTGAACGAGAACGGTGGTCAGAGTTACGGTACGTCGTACGACATCGCCGGCACCAACGGTGGCGGTATTCTTCCTTCGGGTTTCCGCCGCACGCAGATCGGTAATGACGATATCAAATGGGAGACTACGACCCAGACTAACGTCGGTCTCGATTTCTCTTTCTTCAAACAGACGTTCTACGGTTCGTTCGACTGGTTCTATAAACAAACGAAAGACATCCTCGTGCTCATGACCGGTATCGGAGTAATGGGTGAAGGCGCATCGCAGTGGGTGAACGCCGGCGCGGTGGATAATATGGGTGTTGAGTTCCAGTTAGGTTACCGCAACCAAACCAAAGGAGGCTTCAAATACGATATCTCCGCCAACATCTCTCATTATAACAATAAGGTAATCGATATGCCTGCAACAGTAGCAGCCAGCGGTGCCTTTGGCGGCAACGGCGTACAGTCCGTAGTTGGTCACGCTATCGGATCGCAGGTAGGATACATCGCCGATGGTATTTTCAAGAGCCAGGAGGAGATCGATAACCATGCTTATCAGGAGGGTGCAGGCTTGGGCCGTATCCGCTATCGTGATATCAACGGCGATGGTGTGGTCAGCGAGGCAGACCAGACTTGGATCTATTCGCCGATACCCGCAGTCGCATTCGGTGCGAACTTCTACTTTGAGTATAAAGGTTTCGACTTGACGCTCTTCTTCCAAGGCGTAGGCGGCCAGCAGGTCATCACGAAGGACTTCAAGCAGCAGACGGATCTTTGGTCCGGCGTGAATGTAGCGAATCTTAATAAAGGTACGCGCGTGTTAGACGCATGGAGTCCCTCTAATCCCAATAGTGACATACCTGCTTTGTCAACCAATAACAATAATAACGAAACCCGTGTCAGCACCTATTTCGTAGAGGACGGTTCGTTCCTTAAACTGCGTAACCTGCAGCTGGGTTATAACCTGCCTAAAAACGCGTGCGACAAGATGAAAATGCAAAACTGGCGTTGGTTCGTTTCGGCGCAGAACGTATTTACCATTCACTCGGCTAAGTTCACTGGTGTCGATCCAGAGGTGCCTACGTTCGGATATCCTATCCCGTTAACTGTAACCTTAGGTACCAAAGTAACGTTCTAAGGAGCAATGATCGCTTCGCTAAAAGAATCAAGATAAAAGACTAAAAATGAAAAGCAACATGAAAACGAAGAATATTATTAAGGCATATTTGTCCTTATTCCTTATTCCTTGCTCCTTGCTCTTGAGCAGCTGCGACAGTTTTCTTAACCAGGATGTACCGCAGGCAACGCTGAGCGAGGATCAGGTAAATGACCCGTTGTATATCGATAATATCTGTATTTCCGCATATGCTATCTTTATCTCTGCGGAGGATATCAACTCGTCTTTCTCGATGTGGAACTTTGATGTCCGCTCCGACGATGCTTACAAAGGCGGTATCTCGGAGAACGACGGTGATGTCTTTCACCAGTTAGAGGTGAGCCAGGGTATATTGACGACCAACTGGAATATCAACGACATGTGGGTGCGTCTGTATAACTGCCTGAGCCGTGTGAACGCCGCCATCGCTGCGTTGGACGCTATGGATAATAGTTATAAGCTCAAAGCGCAGAGACTGGGCGAGATGAAGTTCCTGCGTGCCTATGGACATTTCCTGCTCAAACGGTTGTACAAGAATATCCCCTTTGTCATGGACCCGCTGATGAAGCAGGCGGACTATAACGAACTGAGCAACACCCAGTACTCCAACGACGAGGGATGGCAACTGATCGCCAATGACCTGGAGTATGCGTACAGCGTGCTGCCCGCGATGCAGGCGGACAAAGGCCGTCCGACACAAGCCTCAGCCGCCGCTTTGCTGGCGAAAGTGTATCTGTACAAAGCGTACCGTCAGGACGATCCCGCTTCCCATCAGGTGACCGAGATCAACCGTGACGACCTGGCGAAAGTGCTCCAATACACCGAGGAAGGTATCTACACCGCCGGCGGATATGGTCTGGAGGATGATTTCCATAATAACTTCCGTCCCGAGCCGCAGTATGAGAACGGCAAAGAGAGCCTTTGGGCGCTCCAATACTCCACCAACGACGGTACCAACTTAGGTAACTGCAACTGGTCGTACGGTCTGATGGTACCGGGTATCGAAGGGGTAACGGACGGAGGTTGCGATTTCTACAAGCCGAGCCAGAACCTCGTAAACGCTTTCCGTACCAATGCCGAAGGACTGCCGTTCATCGACAATTTCAATGACAAAGATTTCGATGCTTCTACCGACAATGCCGACCCGCGTTTGTGGCTGACGGTAGGTATCGCCGGATTCCCCTATGAGTTCAACCCGAACCTCATCATGAGCCGTACCCATAACTGGAGCCGTTCCAACGGTCTGTACGGATACCACGTGACCCTCAAACACAACGTGGACCCGGAGAGCGGCTATCTGATCCGTTCCGCCCTGTGGTTCGGCACTCCGATGAACCGTATCGTCGTCCGCTATGCCGACGTGCTGTTGATGCGTGCGGAAGCCATGGCACAGCTGGGACGCGACGCAGAGGCAATCGAACTGGTTAACCAGCTCCGTAACCGTGCATCGCGCAGTATAGGCATGCTCGCCGGATACGACACCAACTACGGCGCCAAGATCCGCGTCAAACCCTATACCGACTATTCGAATGCACTTGCCAAAGTCAAAATGGAGCGTCGTCTGGAACTGGCGATGGAGAGCGAGCGTTTCTTCGACCTCGTACGTTGGGGCGAAGCGGCGCAGGTGATCAACAAGTATTACGTAGAGGAAGCAAACGACTGCCGTATCTATACCTCTGCTTCTTTCACCGCCAATAAAAACGAGTATCTGCCTATCCCTCACGAGCAGGTATCCGCCTCCAACGGCCATTATAAACAAAACATAGGAGGATGGTAATTGTATTTGAAAATCCCGACTTTTCGGAATATTGAAATATCGAAAAAATAATCATTATGAAAAAGCTACATAACAATATCTTAGGTTGGGTAGGGGTTTTGGCCTTTTGCGCCTTGTCCCTCTCCTGCCAGAAACAGGACAACCCGTTCAATGTTGATGGTGACTGCCGCATAGATTCGTTGGTTCTCAATGAGATTTATCCGGGTGTAGTGGATCATGCGTCGGCTACGGTCACAGTAGCTGTCCCTGAAGTACACGACGACCATCTGATGACCCTCACTACGCTCCGTCTCTCTGCGGGAGCAAAGGCTACGCCCGCTCAAGGCGCTCAGGTGAATATGACCTCACCGATAGTGATTCATGTGGAGAACGGCAATGTCTATCGTGATTACAAAGTGCGTGTTAAACACGACGAGGCGCGTATCCTCTCTTTCATGCTTAATGAACTCTACGTGGGTATCATCGACCAAGTGGCCCATACCATCACCGTCTCTGTACCTATCGGAACGGATCTCAAGACCATGATCCCAAATATCAAGACCACCGACGGCGCAATCGTATCGCCGCGCTCCGGGCTGCCTTGTGATTTCACCAATCCGGTGGACTTCACCGTGACTTACAACACTGCTTCTACTACCTACAAGGTAACCGTCCGGGAAAAAGGTAATCCGGTTGTGCTCTATCTCGGTCTGGCTCAGACGGCTGCGCAACTCAACCCCGAGGAGCAAGAGGCGGTTAACTGGATGCTTGCCAATGTGGAGAACTCAGACTATGCTTCCTTCGCTGATCTGGCTGCCGGAAGGGTGGTGATGACGGATTGTAAGGTAATCTGGTGGCATTTCCATAAGGACGGAGGTCTGGAAGGCAAGGGTGCTTTCGAGGCTAACGCTCCCGAAGCAGTCGATTATACCGTGCTCGACAAACTCAAAGAGTTCTACCATGCCGGTGGATCGTTCCTGCTGACCCGTTATGCGGTGAACCTGCCGTACTATTTAGGCGAAGCCGAGTGCTTCCCGAATAATGCATGGGGCGGCAAGGAGTCCGAAGCAGAGCGCGTTGGCGGTCCGTGGGAGTTCGCTATCACCGGTCATACCGACCATGCCCTGTGGCAGAACCTGACGATGAACCCCTCGGCATTGGATCACGTCTATACTTGTGACGAAGGGTACAAGATCACCAACTCCACCGCACAATACCATATCGGTTCTGACTGGGGTGGCTACGCGGATCGCGACGTCTTCCATGAGAAGACCGGCGCTTACGACATCGCCGGAGGACCCGACGCTGTAGTGGCTTGGGAGTTCCGCAAGACTGCTGAACACGGTGCTATCATCTGTATCGGGTCCGGATGTTACGACTGGTACACCGCCGCTGACCCCAGCGAGTACACCTCGTACTATCACGAGAATATCGCCAAGATAACCGAAAATGCGTTTAACTATCTGAAACAATAATGTCTTATGAAAACACTAAATAAAATAGTACTTGGTACTTTGTCCCTTTGTACCTTGCTGACTTCCTGTCAGGAGAATATTCCGCAGGAGCAAAAGGACTGGGAGAACATCACCGCCTATTTCAACGCAACGGATGAGCCGGGCACTAACACCTATTATATCCCTTCTGCCGGATCGGTAGGCGACCCGCTGCCGTTCTACGACCCGGTGGAGAAGGAGTACAAGATCCTCTATCTCCATAATTTCGAGCAGAACCTGGAGGAGACCTTCCACCCCTTGTGGGGTATTCGTACCACTGACTGCGCCACCTACACTCCGATGGGCGAAGTGCTGCCGACCGGACGCGCAGGCGAACAGGACGCGGCGCTCGGTACCGGATGTGTCGTCTATGACGAAGCGCAGAAACTGTACTATATCTATTACACCGGTGAGCGGTACAAACCCGCCGCCGACGAGGACAGACAGGTCGTCATGCGTGCCACCAGCCCGGATTTCAAGACTTGGACCAAAGATCCGCTCTTCCGTCTGCGCGGAGGGGACTACGGCTATAGCACGCTCAATTTCCGCGATCCGTTTATTTGGAAAATGGAGGACGGCTATCATATGATTGTCGCTACCAAACCAATGCCTGCGGGTTCGCGTGCCGAAGACAAAGATGGTTGCTTCGCAGAGTTCTTCTCCACCGACCTGCAGACCTGGGAACACAAAGGTGTCTTCTCCAAAATGGTGTGGGATCGTTTCTTGGAGTGTCCCAATGTGTTCAAAATGGGTGACTGGTGGTATCTGACCTACAGCGATATGAGTGCCTTCGAGCGCCGTGTCCACTATCTCAAAGGGCGTACGATCAGCGAACTCAAATCCGCTACTGCTCCCCATTGGCCGGACAGCAAAGAGGGCGCATTGGACGGTCGTGCTTTCTATGCCGGCAATACTGCCTCCGACGGTACCGACCGCTATATATGGGGTTGGTGTCCCGAGCGTCGCGGTAAGGACAATACTGATATCAGTCCGGATGCCGAGCCTAAGTGGGGAGGTACCATGGTTGTGCATCGGCTCATGCAGCGCGAGGACGGTACGCTCTATACCGCCGAAGTGCCTGCTATCCGTACCAAATACAACCTAACGGCTACTCTCAAACCCGTGAAGAAATGGGGGGAGGAAGAGGGTAATCTCACCATTGCGGACGGGGTTTACTCCATGAAGGCTTATAGCTCCGTCATGTTCAACACCCTCGGCTACCACAACCATATATCCATGACCGTCACCACCGCCGACAAAACCGACCGTTTCGGCATCTCTTTCGTACGCGGCGACCGCAAAGACGGCGACAAGACCTACGAGAAATACTACAGCATCATGGTCTGCCCAGACGGCAATAATAACTATATCCGTTTCGAAGAGGAGCAGGGCAAATGGGAACTCAAAGGTGGCGGCAGCTATCCTTTCCCAATTCCTGCGGACAGAACGTATAATATCAACATCTATACCGACAACTCCGTGCTTGTAATGTATATCAACGACGTGCTCACTTATACCCAGCGCATCTACGGCATCCAGCGCAACTGCTGGTCTGTCAACTGCTACGAGGGCGCCATGACCGTCAAAGATATCCAAGTTAAACAATATTAATCCTTTAAAATTTATTGATTATGAAGAAAATTTCTCTTGTTGCGCTCTTCGCAGCGCTCGTATTGAATGTCCAAGCAGACGATCTTTGGACAGGATCGAAGCACGTATCCTGGGCGGATGGCGGTATTCAAATTCCTGCAGCGTCCTTTGCAGAAGCACAGCCCGGACAGAAGATCATTGTCAATTTCAATGGCGCTTCCGACGGTATTGAGTTCAAGGTAATGAATGCTAACTTCGACCACCTGGCAGGTAGTCGGGAGGCAGCTTGGATCAATGGTGACGGCTCTTTCGAGCAGTTCCTTACTTCCTCCGCTGTCGATAGTCTCAAGGCCTATGGTCTGGAAATCATAGGTGCCAACTTCAACTGCACACAAGTGGCATTGGAGAGCGGCAAGGACGCGCTCAAAGAGGGTTTTACCGTGTGGACCGGTTTCTTCTGGGCTGATGATTGGAGCACACTCGAACTCTATTACAACGGATACGCCGGTGTTGATTTCTCTCTGGCTACTGCTCTGCGTATCTATTCGGAGGCCAACCGCTCGGATTTTGTGATCAATATCAAAGAGAACTGGGATCCGGAAGGCCAGATCGCTGACCAAAACGCCATGACCGCAGGTGAGGGCTACATGGAGCTCCCGCTGAACGATGACCTCCGTAACCGTTTGGCGAACGCAGGTCACTGGATGATCCAGTTCAACAAAGAGGCAGGTGCTGCTTTCAACGTAACCGACATCGTGCTTGTTGGCGATTTCCCAACTGCTATCAGCAACACTGCTGTAGAGAACAAGGCTGTTAAGTTCTTTGAGAACGGACAACTCGTCATCCTCAAAAACGGCGTCAAATACAACGCGCTTGGTGCTAAACTTTAATCCTTATTCGGTATAGGCGGATGATTACCGCCTGTACTGACCATTTTGTTGCAAAAAAATGGAATATATGTTGCGCTACAACATTCGTGCTATTTTTTGCAACAATTCTATTTGCCTGTTTGCATGAAAATGTGTATCTTTGCACTCGAATTACAAAATCTTAATACAATGAGACATCTTTCTCTTGCGTTTTGCGCTATCATGCTTCTTTTTGTTGCCGGATGTACCGATAGAACTCCGGTTTCTCATCCTACCGACGAGCCTTTCCGGTCGGTCTATCACCATACGCCTGAGGCGAACTGGATGAATGACCCGAATGGTATGTTCTACGACGAGGCGAACGGCGTATGGCACCTCTACTACCAGCACAATCCCTTCGGGTGTACCTGGGGCCCGATGCACTGGGGACATGTCACTTCAACCGACCTCCTCACTTGGGAGGAACACCCCATTGTACTATATCCGGATTCTATCGGAACGATCTTCTCCGGTTCGGCAGTCATTGACAAAAACAACACCGCCGGCTTTGGAGAGAACGCTATCGTAGCTATCTTCACCCAGTCCGAGCGTATCGGGCAACATCAGTCTATCGCGTATAGCACCGACGGTGGTTATACCTTCACCAAGTACGAAGGCAACCCCGTACTCATGGGCGACATCGCAGACTTCCGGGATCCGAAAGTGTTCTGGGATGAGCAATCGAACCAATGGACGATGGCACTTGCATGCCAGCAGGAGATCCGTTTCTATGGCTCGTCGAACCTCAAGGAGTGGACTTATCTCTCGTCCTTTGGAAAAGATCTCGGTGCACACGGCGGTGTCTGGGAGTGTCCCGAGTTGTTGAAATTCACAATGCACAATTCACAATGCACAATGACCGAGGATAAATATGTTTTGTTGGTTTCCATCAACCCCGGTGGACCGTTCGGTGGCTCTGCTACCCAGTATTTCATAGGCGATTGGGACGGAAAAGTCTTTACTCCTGCCCCTCAAGGGGAAGGTAGGGAAGGGGCTTCCCTTTGGCTCGACTACGGCAAGGACAATTACTCCACTTTCACTTTCCATAACTCCCCTGATGGCCGTTTGGTAGCCATGGGATGGATGTCTAACTGGCAGTACGCAGAAGTCGTTCCTACCGTTGCTTTCCGTTCGCAGAATACTATCGCCCGCGATCTCTTCCTCTTTACGGATGACGAAGGCGAGTATCATCTGGGTTCTGTACCTTCTCCGGAGTCTCTGGCGCTTCGTGGAGAAGAGACCCGCTACCTGCCGGATGCCGGTATCGTTGAGTTGGAGTTGGACGGCAAACAGGATGCACTCATCACTCTCTCCAACGACAAAGGGGAGAAAGTGGTCATGAACCTGGATGTGCACCGCCGCACGTTCTCCATGGATCGTACTGCTTCGGGCGATTGCTCTTTCTCACATGATTTTGCAGCACGCACGGTCGCTCCGCTCTTCGTCAAACGCGATACGTACCATGTCCTTCTCTTTATCGACCATTGCTCGATCGAGGCGTTTGATGCCGAAGGCGCTTGGGCGATGACCAACCTCGTATTCCCCTCTGAACCATATAACCATCTGGATGTTCAAGGTGGCGAAGCGAAGATATATAATATCCGTTAAACATTCATTCGTTAATCGTTAATTCGTTATAATATGTCTAATACACCAAAAACTTCTAAATTCGCCCTTCTTTCGGTGATGCTCTGTTTCTTCACCATGGGCTTTGTGGACCTTGTGGGTATCGCTTCCAACTACGTGCAGCAAGACTTGGGCCTCACGCATGCACAGGCGAATATCATGCCTTCGCTCGTCTTCTTCTGGTTCCTGATTTTCTCCGTGCCTACCGGCATGCTGATGAATAAGATCGGTCGTAAGAAGACCGTCCTTCTTTCTATCCTCGTAACCGTTCTGTCGCTGATTCTGCCGCTTTGCGGAGAGAGTTATGCGATGATGCTCTGCGCGTTCTCGCTCCTCGGTATAGGTAACGCCCTCATGCAGACCTCTCTCAACCCGCTGGTGTCCAATATCGTGACGGGAAACCTCTCGTCAACCCTGACCTTCGGCCAGTTCGTCAAAGCCATCGCCTCTTTCCTGGCGCCGTATATCGCTATGTGGGGAGCTACGGCGGCTATACCCCATATGGGCTTGGGATGGAAAGTGCTCTTCCCGATATATGCTATTGTCGGTATTGTCGCCATCCTCGCGCTCTCATTCACGTCCATTCATGAGGAGCCGGTAGCCAAAGGTTCGTCCTTCGTGGATTGTTTTAAACTCCTGGGTAAACCGTTTATCCTCCTCTGCTTCCTCGGTATCATGTGCCATGTCGGTATTGATGTGGGCACGAATACCACCGCACCGAAGATTCTCATGGAGCGTCTCGGTATGGACCTGGCGGCTGCCGGTTTCGCCACCTCCCTCTATTTCATCTTCCGTACCATCGGATGCCTCTCCGGTTCCGCTATCCTGCGTCTCATACCGGAGAAAGTATTCTTCGCCATCTCCGTATGCATGATCATTGCTGCGATGATTCTAATGGCTGTTGGCGACTCAAAAGTAGCCCTCTATACCGGTATCGCGCTTGTCGGATTCGGTAACTCGAATATCTTCTCTATCTGCTTTGCACAGGCACTCAACCATGATCCGGAGCACAAGAACGAGATCTCCGGTCTGATGATCATGGGTCTCTTTGGCGGAACTATTTTCCCTCTTTGTATGGGTTATATGTCTGATCTCATGGGCTCCCTCGGTGCTGTACTCGTCATGACTATTGGTGCTGCATATTTGACCTTCTTCACCCTTAAAATCAAGAAATAATGAAAAAATACGTTATTGGTATCGGTGAGGCGCTCTTTGACTGCCTCCCGGAAGGACGCAAACTCGGTGGCGCGCCCGCGAACTTCGCTTATCATGTCTCCCAGTTTGGACTCAACGGATGTGCTGTCTCAGCTATCGGAGATGACGAACTCGGACGAGAGATAATAGACAAATTCAACGCGGTACAGCTCAAACATATTTTACCCGTAGTAGAACAACCTACCGGCACCGTCAAGGTGACCCTGGACAACAAAGGGGTACCGCAATATGAGATCTGTCTCGGCGTAGCATGGGATAATATACCTCTGACCAACGAGATGTTAGAGATTGCACATCAGGCTCAAGCAGCATGCTTCGGTTCTTTGGCGCAACGCTCCGAGCGTAGCCGCGAGACCATCCAGGCTTTCCTCGATGCTATGCCCGCTGATGCGCTCCGGGTATTTGATATCAATCTCCGTCAGTCATGGTACACCGCCGAAGTGATTGCCGAGTCGCTCTCCAGAGCCAATATTCTGAAGATTAATGATGAAGAACTGGACGTGGTAGCTACGATGTTGCTGGGCGAACCGACCTTACCGGACAAGCTGATCGCAGAAGATGCCGAACGCACACGACGAGTATGCCGTGAACTCATTGTACGCTACAACCTTGATATGCTCATCCTTACCTGTGGAGCCATTGGATCGTACGTCTTCACGGAGAGCCAGGAGTCGTATGTCGCTACACCTAAAGTACAAGTAGCTGACACCGTTGGCGCAGGGGATAGTTTCACCGCTACCTTTGTAGCGCAACTGCTGCTCGGCAAGTCTATTCGCGAAGCGCATCAGAAAGCAGTACAAGTATCTGCTTTCGTCTGCACGCAAAACGGTGCTATGCCCGTTCTGCCAAAGTATCTGAGAGATTAATTACCACTCTTTGCTGCGGAATAGACCGCCAACAAGACAAATCAACAAGTAGAACGGATAGAGTATCTCCAAGAGGAGAGCTATAAAGAAAAGACCTACCCCCGACCCCTTCCTAAAGGAAGGGGAGATGCGTTTCTTTATCAAACTATATTCAATCGGGAACTTGATTAAGATGACCAACGGACAGAGCAACTGCAATATATTCGCTACCGCTACTGCCGCACCGCAACGGATAATATCTTTGTCTGTGTATTTGGGTGCCTTGCCTGCCCATCGCATCCGCTGACGGAAGAATGCCCGCCAGGTCGGCGCAGGACGCACTACCGCCGTGTACTCCGGTTCGTCAATGACGGCGATCTGATAGCCTTTGCGCTTCACCGCCTCCAACAGAAACATGTCGTCGCCGCTCGGTATCTCCGGATGTAATTCGCTCTCGCACGCCAGCCATACTTCCCTGCGAACAATCAGATTCGCGCCCGAACACATCACGGCTCTACCCCGCTTCGCCGTACGCATCGTCAACTCCTGTATCGCCGCGTACTCCGCTATCTGCAATTTCTCTAACAATGAAGGCGTGGCGTTGCCGCTTTCCATTCTGAGAGGCAAAATTACAAGACCGGCTTCGCCGAACAACTCCTTTGTACCTTGTCCCTCGTCCTTTGTACCTTGTACTTGGTCACTTTGTCCCCTAACTGCTGCCTTTGGCAGCACAACGTCATCGTCATGGAGCCATACATATTCGCTTGTAGCCGCATGGATGAGTTTGCTCAACGCATGTTTCTTACCCCTGTTATCGTCGTTGATGCCCTTTCGGGGGGTGATATGAGAGCAAGTACAAAGGGACAAAGTACAATGTACCCTCCTCCATTGCTCCAAAAATGTAGGATAACTCTTGGCAATGATTCGCTGCAACTCCTCGTCCTCCCCTTCAGGCAGAGGGTAGGCGTCCGCCGCCATCAGCGCCATCGCCATGCGGTGGTCACCCCGCACCTCATGCTCCCGAACCGCCTCTATCCGGTCGGACTCCTTGTACCGCAGACGCTCGGTGCCTGTGGCTTCCAATACGATCCCTAACCGCTCGCACGTCAGCGCTATCGCCGGATAGAGATCCGGACATCCGGTGAAGTCAATAGAGACCGCTCGTCCCTTGTCCCTTGTCACTTGGTACTTTGTCACTTGGTCCCTTGTACTTATCACCGCGCCTTCTTCTTCAAACTCCGTCTTTACGCCAAAATATCCAGCATAGATGTCGGCAACGATGCTGTCGCCCTGCAGACTCTCCTCTTTCAGTCCCTCCAACAGCAACTCTCCCCCGTGGATCGCCACATACTCGTACCAGAAAGCAGCGGAAGACCAGCAGGCTTCAACTCCTTGCACCTCTCCCCCTTCGTAAATCCTTCGTACATCGTACATCGTTCCTTCGTACCTTTCTTTGATTCGGCGGCTCATGGTGATATAGGGACTCTCGTTCTCCTCTACCGGGATATCCTCACCGTGCAGGATGCGGGCGGAAACAGTCTGCGAGGTCGGTTTGCCGTCCCGCTCCATCAGCCGCGCATCACCCGTCAACGTAATCGGTTCGCCCGGATAACACTTCGCTATATGCACCTGCAAGAACCGCAATGCCGTACCACAGTTCTTGAGGTATAGGGAGAGACCTACCCCCGACCCCTTCCTGCAAGAAGGGGAGCCCGGAACGCCATAAACCTCTCGAAGCTTCTCCAATGCATCATGTAGGACAATCACATCATCGGGCATATTCGAAGAGACCCGCATCAGCGGATCTCCATGGATAGCCTGTAATAGAAGGATTCTATTCGCTATACTCTTCGATATCGGAAGGGTTATGCGTTGCAATATTCATTAATCATTATTCATTAATTGATGTCCGGCAGCGGACTGTAGTCGCGGCTGTAACGCAGGTGCTGCTCGATGTAACCTTCGGTGAAGTCAATCTTCACATCCGTGATCTCACCTGCCTCATCGCGCACCGCGGTATAAACCGGGTTGACAAAACCTTTGTACGGCGCCAGGTTGAGTTTCTTGTAGCGCTCCAGAATCTCTTGATGCAGTTCCGGATTCACCTTCACCGCATATTGCTCCACTATCTCTTTCGCGGCAGCGTAGTCGCCTTCGGAAGTGATGCGCTGGATCTCTGCCAGCAGCTCGCCATACAGACGACGCAGACCCTGGTAATCATTGATCCTCAGGTAGT
The DNA here is from genome assembly GCA_002395805.1 of Bacteroidales bacterium UBA4295. Lineage (GTDB taxonomy): Bacteria > Bacteroidota > Bacteroidia > Bacteroidales > Paludibacteraceae > Colicola. Next base: position 52,822 of record DGVB01000012.1, read on the forward strand.
GTTTGCCGTCGCGCTCCACAATCTCCACCTCTTTGTTGGCGGCGTGCTCATAGACCCAATTGGCAATCAGCTGGCGGTTGCGCATATGCGCTTCCTCGATGTCCTTACCCGGCTCGATACGAACCAACTGCGTCATTGCGCCGTTCATCATCTGCTGGTAGTAACCCGCCTTGAATGCTTCCTCGTTCGGCAGCAAGCCTAACTCCACCAGTTTCGGGTCCGCCAGATAATAGAGTCCGAACAGGTCGGCACGCGCTTCCTCGATCGTCGAAGCGTGCTCCTTCAGCGCATCTTTGCTCACACCCGGCATTAACTTACCGCTACCGTGACCGACGCACTCGTGCAGGTCGGTATGCAGGTCGCCGCACATAGCGCCGTATTGCTCGTAGATAGCGCGGATCTCGTCGTCGATCATGAACTCCTCGTTGAATCCGTTTCCCTTCGCTGCCTCGTTATACGCATGCATCAGGTTGTCGATCGTCACAGACTTGGAACCGTACTCTTTGCGAATCCAGTTAGCGTTCGGCAGGTTGATACCGATCGGCGTAGCGGGATAGCAGTCGCCCGCCAGAATAGCCGCCGTGATCACCTTCGCCGTCACTCCCTTCACTTCCTCTTTCTTGTATTTGGGATCGGTCGTCGAGTGGTCCTCAAACCACTGCGCATTCTCCGAGATCAACTGCGTACGTTTGGTAGCAGCCAGGTCTTTGAAGTTCACCATACTCTCCCAGGTCCCGGTGATTCCGAGCGGGTCGGTGTACGTCTCCGTAAAACCGTTGACGTAGTCCACGCGGCTGTCGAGGTCGCGCACCCACGCGATACAGTATTCATTGAAGGTCTTCAGGTCACCTGTCTCGTTGAACTCGATCATCTTCTCGATAGCTAACTTCTGTGCGTCGTTCTCGGCGTATTTGAGTGCCTCTTTGAGCCAGTAAACGACATGCTCCAGCGCTTCGCCGTAGAGCCCGCCTACCTTATAGACGCGCTCCTCTATCTCCCCCTTCTCGTTCTTCACCAGCTGGCTGTTCAGACCGATCCACATCGGTTCGGGGCTGTTGTCCTTGTGGGCGGCGTACCATGCCTCCGCCTCCGCTTGCGTCACCCCCTCGCCGTAGTAGTTGCCGGCAGAGCAAGCCACTAAATCCACGCCGTCCTGTGCGGTCGTACGTTTGGGCATGACCGCCGGATCGAACATGACAGGCAGGATCGCTTCGTCGTACGTCACACCCGCTTTCTCGCAAGCGTTAACGAACCACTCCCGGCTGAACTCCGGCAGGAACTTATCCTCGGAATAATGATGGTGAATACCGTTGGAGAACCACACGCGCTTGAGGTACCGCTCGAAAGCGGCGAACTCCTCTCCCTTCTTGTCGTAAGGGTAGTTGTTATAGAGGTCCTCCAGCGTGCGGCGGATACGCAGGTTGTAACGGCCGTTCTGGTCGTAGAGAATGTCGCGTCCCCAGAGAGCCGCCTCACTCAGACAATAGACGAGCTGCTTCTGCTGCAGGCTCAGCGAATCGAACTCCGGCACGTCGTAGCGGAGTATCTCAAGGTCATAAAACTTATCCACGTTGTATTGGAAGGAGGTTGTTTCTTTCTTTTGGCATGCGCAAAGCGCTACAGCCAGCAGAATGAATAATGAATAATGATTAATTAATATTTTTTTCATATCTCAAAATATAAAATTGCGTGCAAAGGTACAACTTTTTTTGCATACATGCAAACAAAAAATTCAAAATTCTTATCCCAAGGGAACGATTATTTCAAAATAAGCCCAAAAGGATAAAAAAACGCCCCGAGGGACGTTTTTTCTTTTATTCTTTACGGGTTTATGCGGGTACCTCGTACATCATACATCTTTCCTTCGTACTTCAAATAGAGTTGTCCGTCCCGGAGGATCTTGGCATGCGTTGGGGTCGGCATGGGTGACGGGTCCAGGCCCGTAGGCAGCATGTCGGGATGCAGGTCCTCCGCTCCGGTGATCTCCGTACTGGTCTCGCCTATCCATCCGCAGACCTGCTGGAGCGCCGTATAGACCTTGACAAAATGGATAGCCGGCAGGTTCACGGGATTGCCGTTGTTATCCACCGCCCATCGGATGCAGAACTTGCATCCGTCGGTTTTGTTGGGATGGTTGTCGGCATAGCCGTAGTCGTAGGAATAGAGAATGAAGGAGTGTTGTCCGTTCTCACCCTCGTCCACGGCATTTGGTGCCAAGAGCGAGCCGGTGAAAGTCAGTTGGTCGGGTGCCCAAAGGGGGAAATAGTCCTGTTGGTGAAAACTATTGCGCGGTACTACCCCGGAGCCGCCCCGATTGTCGGTCCAAGGTATATCTGCAAGTCCGTCAGGGCGGGTATAAGTGACGGCATACCGGCGGACGGTAGAAGGCGAGTTATATTCGCTTCCAGCCAGTTCGTACCACGGGTCGTCCGGCAGGCCGTTACCGTTGGTATCATAGCTGACCATGACGATGCCCGGTTCGGCGGATCCTCCTTTGCGGGAAGTATCTTTGGCATAGGAGGCATAAGAGGCATTGCCGGTGATACGGAAATCATATCCGGAACCGCTATTGATAACGGGATGGTCAAAGCCGAAGACAATATATCCGCCCCACGCGCCAAGGCAGACCGTTTTTCCGGCGTTGTCAGCGATAGCGGCTTCGGCTTTAGCAGCCATCGTCTCGGGCGTATCGTCCGTTGTAGCAGCCGGCATCGCGTTGGTGAACTGCCCAGGCGCGGGCATATATTCATACACCCGCGCCAAATAGGGCGAAACGGCCAATAAGATAGTTAGTAACACATGCATGGCTTATCGTATTACGCGGCCGTTGAGGTCAAACATCCGTTCTCCACGGAGGATGAAGATCTGTCCGTCAAGGAGGAGTTTAGTGGTGATTGGTGAATGGTCATTGGCGACTTGCTCCAAGTCCGTCGCAGGGGACGGTCTGGTACCACCGAAGTTATCGAGACAGAAATAGGTCGGCGTAGTAAATCCATAAGCGTCCGACTTGGTAGTAAAGAGTTCAAACTCCAGCCGCGTGATAGCGCCCAGCGAAGAGAGGTCGAACCATCTCCAGGTATTGAGAGCGAAATGCTCGTCGGCATTCTCGGAGCGGTAGTCCGCGAGATAGAAGACCACCTCACCTGTTTTCTCCGATCCGTTGTATCCCTTCGCGGTAACAGACATATAGTCGCCTTGCGCAAAAGCGTCGCTGGCATAGTCGCCGTTGAGAATAGCGTCAAGGGTATAGACGGTGTTGGTGATATAGAATCCGGTGATCGTTTGCGGCTCTGCACTATTGGTGAGCAGAATCGGATCCATATAACCGGCGAACCAAACGGACGGGGCGGAATAATACGCTACGGCGTAGTTATTGCCTTCGTACGCGCCTCCCGCAGCCGAGCGGAACTGGTCAATGTTATAATTGCCGGTAGCCTCTGTCGATTGGTCGGAGCAGATGGCATAACCCGTATAAGCCTTGTATGCCTTGTTCGGCGTGTTGCCGAAGGCATAGGTGCCGCTATAGAGATGCGTCTCGGTGTTATCTACCCAAGCCTCGTCCACCTCCTTGTGACCGTTGGCGGCGAGGGTGTATTCCTCGAAGGTAGCCGCAGCGGCTGCTTTCTCCACCCAGACGTGGGCAGAAACGACGGCTTGCTGACCAAAGCGGTCGGTGACGGTGCAGACATACTCGGTTGCCTTGTCCGCCGTGAGTGCGAGAAAGGCTTCGGTGCCGATGACTGCATCGCTGAAAGCGGTACGCCAAGCGTAAGTGTAGGGTTTGGCTTGCTCGTATTCGGTAGCAAGAACAGCGGTGAGCGTGACTGCCGCCCCGGCTGCCACAGTCTGTTTGGCAATCGGGTTCAGCACTACCGGACGAAGCGTCCAGGCGGTTGTGAAGGCCAGTTCATGATAAGCAGCAGCGGCTTCTCCCAGCGGCGAGAACAAGAGGACATATGCCTTGTAGCCGGTTTCTTCACTCAGACCGGTAGCAGTAAAGGTCACTTCGCCGTCCTTGACAAGCGAAATCTCCGTCGTAGCAGCTGCCAGCGCCTCGATAGCAGGAGCATCACTCTCTGCCGGTAGCACAATCACTTTGGCGGTTCCGTAATTATCCGCTTTAATGACGATATCGGCTTTGGTGTCCTGCGTATTGGCGGTCGGATAGCCTTCAGCTATTACCGGCACACGGAAGAGGTCGGCATCATACTCATACGCACCGATGGACGGTGTAGCTGCACGCGTCTTGCCGGTGATATCAGCTGGAACAGATGCCATCACTTCGGCGGTGAGCAGATGTCCGTCGTTGGTCTCACGCGGGATAAGCAGCGTTGAGGAAGCGAACGTAACGGCTTCGTTGAGGTTACCATCTTCGTCCGTAGCTCCCACTGCGGTTTTCCAATCCGCAAACGTACTGACATTCGCAGTCGGCATACCGAAGGTTGCTTCCGGCGTATAGAGGATATTATGGCGGAAGGCGGTATTGGCAATCGAGCCGACGTTCTTATAGCGGATTGCGTACCCCTTGCCTGAGGCTTGAATAATGTTGTTCACAAAGAGCGAACCTGCAACCGGCGCCGACTGGATATAGACCGGCGAAGCGGCTGTACCTTCCGCATTGAGCACAATCGTGTTGTGCGCAACCAGCAGTTTTGGCAGGTTGGAATTGAGATTGACGGCGTATGACGCGTAGGTAGAACCGTTGGCGGCATAGATTGCATTGTTAACGATATACAGCACAGCGTTCTCCTTGTCCTGATAGCTGTTTGGACGGAAATAGAGCGCCTGGTAGTTCAGGTTGTCCGAAGCCTCGGCAGTCATGTAAATATCATTGCCGGCAATGACAGCCGTGTCGCCAATCAGGAGCCAGTCAATCGCTGCGCAGTTGCTCTTTTTCACCTCCGCACGGAAAGTGTTGTTGAGCACCTGCAGTCTGCTGACCGCATCGCCATAGAGCATCTGGTTACCCTGGTTGCGGAAGGTGTTGCGGCTGATGAGCATGTTCTGCTGCAAAGGATCCGCAGCCGCTTTGTGTCCGGTTACGCGGAGCCCCATGTACCCACCCTCGAGCACGCTGTTGGTGAGCGCAAAATCATTGTTATAATAGTTCTCGCCTGCGTCCACGAAAAGCAGGTCCAGACGCACCGTATATTCCGTCATCCGCTCGGCGTAGATGCGGCAGCTGTCGATGGTGACATGCGTAGCGGCGTTGCGGACGATGACCACCGCCGGGTTCTGGTTGGAGGTATAGGTAGAGGTGAAAGAGAGCCCTTTGAGGGTCACATAGTCCGCACCGTCAATGGTGAAGACGCCCTTCTCGGCCGTGAGGGTGTTGTTGTATTGGTAGGTCACATCGTTGTAGTTGCCGGAAAGCGAACGAATCGTAATGGTGTTCGCTGCGCCGGCTCCGCTAATTTCAGGCAATGTGACTTGCTCGGTGTACGTACCCGGTTCGACGGCTATCTCCACCGCGCCGTCCATGCCAATCGTACTGATGGCTTGGAGCGCTGCGGTAAGCGTTGCGTAATCCGCCAGAGCACTTGCGCCGACACGGTAGAAGCCGTGCGCACCGCTGACCACGTTGATAGAGACAGCGGCAGCACTTTGCGGAGCAATCTTCTGCTCACCCAGCGCCACGTTATCCAGCGAAAGGGACACTACATTACCTACCTCTGCAGCGGCATCCACAGAGCCTACGAACCAGAAGTAATAAACGCCTTTCTCGTCCATGACATAAGAGCCGGTAAACTCATTTGCGGTAGAGAACGTGGTTGAATGACCGGTAGCGTATATATGGCGGTCGATGAGCAGGTCCGAAGCGGTCTGTTCAAAGGCGGTGATGGTAAGCGGAGTGCGGTCACCGGAGACATATACAGCCGCTTGCATCAGGCGGAGGTCACCCGTTCCTTTGGTAGCCTCAGCCGGCGCCATCGGGGTAACGAGTACCGAGTCCACCTCAAGATTGGTCAACAGATGCTGGCGCACCTCTACCTCAAAGCCTCTCATCCGGCTGGACGGCATCTTGACATACACAGTCAGCGAACCGTCTGCGGCACGGGAGATGACACTCTCGTCCGCTGCCGGTTTGGAGTACATACCATATTTCTTATCCGAGGCAGCCTCAGCGTCGTAGGCGTTGGCATAGTAGATATGGAACGGATCGCCGGAGAGATAAGCGATATCGAAGTCCTTGAATACCAACTCTACGGCATAGCCTTCGGTAGCCGGCACGAAGGTGATATAGCCCTCGAAATTAGAACTGTAGTTCTCGTCTGCACCCCCATCGTCATAGAACATCAGACTGTTCTCTCCGATGGTAACGGTGCCGTTATCGCCGGCTTGGAGGTAACGCACGTTCTTCACGGTGCGAGCACCTTCTGGGTCACCGGCTGTGATAGTCTGCGTCTCGCCGCTCAGGGTGACGCTTTTCAGAGCGGCATCGACATCGGTCTCTACCAGGGCACCGGCTTTGATATCGGCGGCAAGCACAAATGCATTGCCATATTCAGCGAGTGCAAGCGGTGTCTCAAGCGTCAAGGCTACTTGAGATGCTGCCTGAGCCTGTGCCAATACGTTTTCGCCTTGCAACAGATAGAGGGTTTCGATATTTCCTTCCGTTCCCTTCAGGTCAACCGTCAAAGCATTGAGGTTCAAGGCATTGAGTGTGCCAATTGTCCGAATATCCAGATTGAGTAGTGCGGCTTTTTGCTCACCCGTCTGCACTAATTTGGTCGAAGCCTGAGCTACAGCAATCGTATCCACCTGCATGGCTTGCAACTTGTATTCCTTCACCGTCGCGTGCCAGCCGTTGCCGGTATAATAAGAAGACGTGGTGTTCGGGTTGAAGACAATCGTCAAAGCGCCATCCGCTGCCGTAGAACGAATCTGCGTCGGTTTCTTGCCGTTGGAGTCCAACTCCCATAGTTTGTCGCCGCTCGTACCCTCGCCCGCGTAAACAATATATTTCGCGCGCGTACTATACGAAGAAGAGGCATAATAGACATCGAAGTCGGTATAGTCAATCTGGATTACATGACCTTCGGTAGCGGGTTTGAAGATTACCGTCTGGTCGCAATCTTCGGCTTTATATTTGGTGCTGTACTCGCTGGCGACAGTGTGGGTGTAAGCCCAATTGCCGAGGATGGTGAAAGTCTGCGAACCGCAAGTCTGAACAGCCTTGTTCTCGATTGTCAGTTCGCCGCTCTGGTCGCCGAATTCGGACACCGAGGAAAGGTTGGTGAACGCCAAGTTAGTGACAGTCACGTTTACTTTTTCGCCATTCTGCGCCAACTCGTTGATGTCACATACTACCCAGAGATAGTTGTCACCCTCGCGGAAGTTAATATCATTGCTTTTATTAATAGTAACCGTGCTGGCGTCCACCGTGGCTTCGCCAATCAGATTGGATGTACTGAAACTGTTTTCTTTGGTGTAATAGAGTTTCGCCTTTTTGATTTGCGGATAGGTGTTGTTGGTATTCAACTCTATCGACGCTATAGTCAGGGCCGGTTCGGTCTCGGCGGTGGTAATCTTCAGCGAAGCCACCAGCGCGTTCTCAGTGCCTGCAGAAACGGTGCCCGTCTCTTTGGTGACAGCTACGCTGCTGACGGTCATTGCCTGCGGTGTGAACTCGTTCACAACAGCCGACCAACCTTCTTTCAGGTTAGAGTCATAGGAGACATTATTCCGATGAGTAATGGTCAGTTTGCCGTCTGCTGCGGTGCTCTTAATGACAATCGGCGTGGTCGTGCTTGCCTCGGCTTGCGAGAGTTGCCAGAGCAGGTCTGCCTCGTCGGTGGAGTTACCGTTATAGACCTTGATATAATCCACATAGCCGGTCGAGTTGGCGGCATAATCCGTATAGAAGACATTGATGCTGTTGAAGGTCAGTTTGACTTTGCTTCCTTCCGTAGCGGGAGTGAACACCACCTTGCCGTTAAAGCCCTTGATCACCTTGCCGTCTTTGCCGCCTTCGTCAAAGAACTGCGTCTCGCCGGAAATCGTGTAAGTAGCATCCTCAGCCATGAGGTACATAGCCTGCACGGTCATCGTAACCGGCGTAGCCGGAGTGAAAGTCGTGAATCCTCCCGCTGTGCTGAAACCGGTTATATTTACCGATGTAGTGGCATTGAACGCCGCAGTAGAAAAGATATTGCCGCCGAGCGAGAATGAATTATTTCCATTGCTCAGCGCGTAGCCTTCCGACAAAGTATAGGTATAAATCCCTTCGTTCTCCGTGATTGTGCCGGCAATCTCGCTCAGACCAGTTACCGTAACACCTGTACCGGCGTAGAGTTTTAGTGTTGTGGGATCAATCACAGCGGAGTTGGAGCAGGTGAACGTGATGGTTTGCAGCTTATCAGGCGAAGAATAACCGGATGTTGTGATAGTCATACCGCTCATTCCTACATTAGTCTTTCCGGCCCATATTTCGCCATCGACAAAAGTGTTGTCGCCCGCTGCGGACTCAACGGTCATGGTCTCTAAAAGCACCTCTTCCACCGTAGCTTTCCAATAAGACTCTTTCGGGCTCGGATCTTTCGAATACAAGCAAACGGACAGACAGCCGTCTGCTGCCCCCGAGATATAGGTCGGCAGTGGATTAACCGCACCATCGCCGGGGATATAGGCAATTTGATTCGCATTTTCCACAAAACTGCCGGTAGGATTTCCGCTGGTCGGATATGAAATACTCGTCACATCAAACTGACCGTTGTAAATACGCATGTACACATCATACGAAGCGCTGTACTTGGTCAGGTTCAGTTCCTCAAAGGTGATTTTGATCGAATAGCCCTCAGTAGCTGGTTGGAAGATCACCGTTGAGAAAGCGGATTGTGTGAAATGTGTGTCTGCTCCCTTGAAATCATAAAAGGTCAGCGGAGCGTCTTTGGATACTACTTTTGTTTCGTGTCCGTACTGCGGCATCAGGTAATCCTCTGCCATAGCTGTGCTGCCCAGCCATCCTATGACTAAGAGCAGCAAAAAGAAGTACTTTTTTTTCATTGTATATTTTAATTAATTAGTAATAAGGAGTATACGCGCATAGGCAAGTGCACCGACTGAAAAGCCGATGTACTGCATACAAAACAATATAAACAATAGTGATTGCTTCATCCGGTTCGCACTCTATTCCGCGAGAGTGATATGAACAGGGGAAAGCGGCATGTCTTCTGACTTGTCTCGTCCGTTAACGCCTTCTCGCCGACGCATCGGCAATGGCATGTTGGTTAAGGGACTGCGATTGAGACTTACAGCAGCGGGTCTGTACAGGATTTACACCTGTTTCCATCTTAGCTTATGCGCGCATTTAAGCGCCATAAGAACCGTTTTCCTTTTAGGGCATCCGTGTGGAGGTTCGGAATTAGATTCTCTCAAGTACGGTGTGTACCAACTCTTTGATACGGGGTTTATAATCGGTGTTGGCAGCTTCGATCTTGCGCTGTGCGATGACACAGCAGACGGTCATAGCGCGGTGTCCCATATGCAGCGCCAGACCGGCGATACAGCTTCCCTCCATCTCGTAATTGGTGATACGCTGACCTTCATAGCGGAAGGCAGTGATCTTCTCGTTGATATCCGGCACCGCCAGACCTACACGCAACACACGTCCCTGCGGACCGTAGAAACCGTTCGAAGCGATCGTGCAGCCGCGCATCATGTCGTCCCGCGCGATGCGGTCCACCAACTCCGGATTAGCCGATACCACATACGGCACCGCTGCTTTCTTAGGATAGCCTACGAAATCCACGAAGGCTTTCTCGAAACCCAGATCCACTATCTTGTCGCGGTCCTCGTAGAAAGCGAGCACACCGTCGAAACCGATGCTCTTCTGGCTGACCAGGAATGTACCCAGAGGTATATCCTCCTGCATGCCGCCGCAGGTACCTACGCGCACGATGTCCAGGCTTCGTTTCTCCGCCTTCTCCGTGCGGGTAGCGAAATCGATATTCGCCAGCGCATCCATCTCGTTCATCACGATATCGCAGTTATCGGTACCGATACCCGTCGAGATACACGAGATACGCTTGCCTTGGAATTTACCGGTGATGGTATGAAACTCGCGGCTCTGTACGTCGCATTCGATCGATCCTTCGTCGAAGAACGATGCTACCATATTTACTCGGTCCTGGTCACCGACCAAGATCACTTTGTCTGCCAAAAACTCAGGTTTGAGATGCAGATGAAACGCAGAACCATCCGCATTGATGATTAACTGCGATGCAGGAAATGTTTTCATTGTATTGATAATTTGTTATTTCTTTATAATGGGGTCCCCGAAAATCTCTGATTTTTGCGGGTGAAGAAGTGCTTCGGATAGCACTTCGAGTGTTGCAAGCAACACATAGAACCTCGGAGGCAATGGTCGCACTTGCCAATTAGCGGAGCGGTTTGGCTCTTGCGATCCATTTGCCGAACGCGACTATGCTTCCCCTCCGGTGAAGGTCAACGGCAGGGTACCGCCATGCGTCGGACCGCCTACCGGCTTGATCACGCCGAACTTCTGCTCGTACTGCGCGATGTTATTCTGCAGCGCACCTAAGATCTTCTTTGCCTGATCAGGCGTCACCACCACGCGCGACACCACATTAGCCTGCGGCATACCAGGCATGATCTGCGCGAAATCCAATACAAACTCCGTCGGAGTATGAGCTATCAGCGCCAAATTGGCAAATACGCCCTGCGCTTTGTCAGGGGTGATATTAATGTTCAATTGATTCTTTTCTGCCATATTATTTCTGTTTTTAAAAGTTTACTGATTCGTTTTTACCATTTTGCACCCTTGCGCTTCGGCACCGCTAACATCCACGCCGAGACGAGGGGAAGCGTGATATCAAACCATAGGATACTGAACATATTAAACCGCTTCATTCCCATCCGCCGAGCCGATGTATTAAGCACCGCGGTCTGTACAATCCATCGGATAAGGGAAAGCAGTATCGCTGCGCCGCAGAGGATAGCCGGCACAGCCTCTGTCAGCGACATGGACAAAGACAAACAGCTGACCGCCGAAGGAGCGTATAGCGCTATCATCGCTATCACCGCCGCGTAGAATACCCCGCGGATAAACGGCTCCAGCGATAACCGGAACTTGGTGCTCTCTTTATACGCCGGCGATACGGACAGATGACGCCGCTTCTGCTGCAGCCAGTTCTTCATCGTCTTTTTCGAGATCGACCAGGTATAACTCTCCCGGCTCAGCACCACCGCCGTATTCGCTTTCGTCGCTACATGATTAACAAACAGATCGTCGTCCCCCGCTACATTATTCATCAACTTGGTGAAACCTCCGGACTCAAAGAAAAGCGACTTGCGGTACGCCAGATTGCGCCCCACTCCCATATACGGATGCCCGCAGATAGCGGCACCCAGATAGTGCAAACCGTTGAAGAGTGTGTCGTACCGCACCAGACTGTTCACGTATCCTTTCTCCGCAAAATAAGGACTGAACCCCAACACAATATCCTTTGTACCTTGTCCTTCCCCGAATCCTTTCATCATCTCGCGGATCCAAAACCTGCTCTCCGGTACACAGTCCGCGTCCGTCAGCAGCAGATAGTCGTATTGGGCAGCCTTCGCCGCCAAGGTCAGCGCCAGTTTTTTGGTAGATCCTACCCGCGCACCATAGGGCACGAACGTCATGTGCAGCCGCGGATCGTGCACCAGATACCGCTCTATCTCTGCGCGCGTCTCGTCCTCCGAACCGTCGTCCACTACGATCACTTCGTACTCCGGATAGTCCTGCGTCAGCAGCGCCTGCAGGTACTGCGAGAGGTTATAGGCCTCATTATGCGCACATAGAATAACAGACACAGGAGCCAAACTCTTCTCCCCTCCCTGCAGGGGAGCAGGCTTCTTCCTGTCTCTCCGTATCTTCCGCGCCGGTGCGGCCATATAGCGACCGTACCAGTACACCTGCGCGATAAACGCCACTGCTAATATCCCCAGTAGAATACAGTCGATTATATTAAAACTCTCTACCAACAAGTTGATAATTCGTGATTGTTAATGTATGATTTTTAATTTGTACGTGTGGGTACTGCTGCCGTCCTCCGCTTTGACGGTGATCACCCAGGGCTTGCCGCCGATCTCTCCGGGGACGACCGTCATCTCCTGACTGTCCAGTTTGCGACCGTTGAAACGCGCTTTCTCGCCCTTGATATTCGTCAGCGTACCGATACCGCGATAGCCTGCTATCTGGATACCCGACGGCTGAGCGCTGACTTCTGACAGCTTGCATACCTGCTCTTTGGAGGAATTGGGGTCAAAGCCTTTCCATTCTTTGCCGTTGATCGTCAGCTTGTCGATCTTCGACGAATAGATCAACTCTACGTCGTCCACATAGAGCGCATTGCCGTTGTAGAGCCCGTCGTTCGCACGGAAAGCGGGATAGTTGCCGGCGGAGAAGATGACATTGCACATCGTCGGACGGCTGTCGCTCTTATAGAGAACAGGTACCTTGATCAGCGTCCATTCGTTATACTTCGCACGTGCGCGATACCATCCTTCCGCTACTTGCTTCACCGGCTGATCTATACCGCACTCGTTGCCGTCCGTTGCCGAACGGATATCGGACTCCTCGTTAACACGCTCTGTAGCCGTACAGCCGCCTACCTTGTTCTTGTAACGACCGCTCTTGGCGGTGCCGATCCAGGAGTAATAAAGCAGATGAAAATCCTCTTTGTCCGTGTTCTCGCCCGTACGTTTGACCCATACAGCCATTGTGTCCGGACGGTATTTCCATGCTATACCACCTTCCGTTCCGGCGGTAGCCGTCTTGATCGTCAGACCCTTCATGTATTGGAATGGTTGTCCCAGACTCATATACCCGGGACCCGTAGCCGTAATACCTATCGCTCCTATCTCGCGGTCCGCTACATAGGCGCAATAACCCGTACGACCGGGTTTGCGGTACATAAACGTAAATTTCAAACCTACCTGCGTCACATTTGAACCGTTCCAATTCGCCAACTGAGCATCCTTGTTATACTCACGAGACCAGTTTTCAAAATGCGAGTCAGGCAATTGCTGCGCCGACATGCCTATAAACACGCCCAATAGCGCTACTACCAATAAATTTCTTTGCATATTCTTAAAAATCGCCACAAAATTACAACTTTTTTTGCATATCTGCAAACTTTTTAGTACTTTTGCGGCAAAATTTATGCCACTATGGCGAATATATTCGGAGATAAATGGACTTTCACCAGCTTCGGTGAGTCGCACGGAGCGGCTGTCGGAGGTGTGCTGGACGGCGTCCCGGCAGGGCTGCATATTGATTTGAACATGATCCGCGAAGAGCTGGAAAGGAGAGCCGGGAAAGGGACAAAGGGACAAAGTACCAAGTACCAAGGAGTTTCCCCACGTGCGCTACGCGAACCCGACGAAGTGGAGTGGCTCTCCGGAGTCATGGAAAGTGACGAAGTGACAAAGGACAAAGGACAAAGGGGGTTAATTACTCTCGGAACACCCATCGCTTTCCTTATTCGCAACAGAGATGCCCGGCCGGAGGACTACGAATGGCTTAGACACTCCTATCGCCCGGGACATGCCGACAAGACCTACGAGCAGAAATACGGCATCCGGGACTGGCGGGGTGGCGGCAGAGCTTCCGCCCGCGAGACCGCCGGACGCGTAGTAGCCGGATGTATCGCCAAACAAGCCTTGCGCCTCAAAGGGATCTCCATCCATGCCGCTCTGATCCAGGTAGGCGCAGAGACCGACCCGGCTAAGTTTGCAGACACCATCGCGGCTTATCAGAAGGACGGAGACTCGATAGGCGGCATCATCGAGTGCCACATCAGCGGTGTGCCGGCAGGCACAGGCGAACCGATATTCAACAAACTGCAGGCAGAACTGGCCTTCGCCGTCATGTCGATCAACGCCTGCAAAGGATTTGAGTACGGCACCGGTTTTGAAGGGGTTACACAACCCGGCTCGGCTATCAACAATATCTCCGGAGGAATTGCCGGCGGCATAGCGGACGGTACCGACATCGTCTTCCGATGCGTTTTCAAACCTACCCCTTCTACTCCCAAAGCCCTTGTACATTGTACTTCGTCCCGGAATACATCAGGCGACCAACCTGTCAAGGTCGGTCGCCATGACGCCTGTGTTGCCACACGCGCCGTGCCCGTCGTCGAAGCCATGACCGCTTTAGCGCTCGTCAATCTGGTCCTTCTCTAATACAGTCTTACTTCTTTCGCGACTGTTGATGCGGACGCTTATTCGGCGTCGATATTGATTAATCGGTACGCGCGAGAACCCAGACCGATTTTAGCAGCCTGCTCGAGGATGTGAATTCCATGGCGCGAATTGATGCGCTCGATCAGCGCTGCAGCGTCGTCCCCTTCTTTCGAGGGATAGTGGAAGACAAGATCCACACAAGCCTGATCAAGCGCTACCGGATCAAGCGAAGCCAAGATACCGATATCGTTCATCTCCGGATCCGCCGGATGGCTGTCGCAGTCGCAGTCCACAGAGAGGTTATTCGCCACGTTGATATACAGGATACGCTCGCCGTGACCGAAATAATCATGCACGGCCTGCGCCGCAGCAGCCATCGACTCCAAAAAGCCCTCTTGGTTAGCGGTATGAGACCAGCATTCATTCACATCATCCGTCACTCCGGCTGAATGGATATAAGCCTTGCCGGCAGCCGAAGCTACACCGATAGACTGATTCTTAAGCACACCGCCGAAACCGCCCATGGCATGCCCTTTGAAATGCGCCAGATTAATCATGAAATCATAGTTCGCGAGGTGTTTTCCTACGATGTCATATTGGATCCACGTACTGTCCTGAACAGGGATCTGCATATCGCCCTCTTCATCCATCAGATCAACGGGTGCGATATCCAGAAAACCATGCTCTTTGATGGTCTGCCAATGCGCCTCAAAGGTGTTGCGCTTGCCGCGATAAGCCGTATTGCACTCCACAATCGTACCGTTTACCTTCTGCACTAACGGTGCTATCAGCTCAGGCTTGAGGTAGTTATGTCCGCCTGCTTCGCCGGTGGATATTTTGACTGCTACGCGTCCTTCAGCCGAACGGCCCAAGGCCTCATAGATACGCACAAGACCTTCGGGAGAAATATCGCGGGTCATGTACACTACGGATGTGTCATTTGCGGGCTGCGGCTGCTGCGCATTCGATGCGGAGCAACCGGCCAAAAGCGCTGCACAGGCGCAGAATAAGAGAATCTTTTTCATACTATTCTTATTTCGCTTCGCTCTAACGATTATTGTTTTGCAATATTCTTATTTCGCTTCGCTAAAACGATTAATGCTTTGCAATATTCATTAATCATTATTCATTATTCATTAATCATTATCCGATAATGCGGATTATAAGCCTGCCGGAAGGCTTCGCTATGCCGTACCGGCGATGCGATAGACGCAGCATAGTGCAGCTCCGCTTGCAGCGCGGTGTCCGTCCATGCGGGATGAACTGCTAACGCAATCTGCTCTATCTGCTGCCATTCCTCCTCCCAGTTGCCGGGAAGAGCATTATTCGTACCTGCCGCCTCCACAAAATGCGCAAAAAACTCGTCTTCACTTATCTGCCCGCTATGGATGAGAGACAGATTAGCACGCGTAAAGCGGTGCCGGTATCCTGTCGGCTCATACAGAGGCATTGTGCTCAGATCCTGATCACGGCAGGCCTCTATCTCTGCTGCCAGAAAACGATGCGCCGTTGCGGTGTCATGCAGCAGGTGCTCGGCACCGAAGAAATCCTGAAAACAAGTCTTGTAAACATCCTGAAGGGTTGCTTCAGGATAGTGCTGCACCATCTGCTCGCACATCGTGCGGATAGCTTGCTCTTCGGCGGGCTGATGCAATGTACAGCCCGCCGAAACGAGAGCAGCTATGGTCAGGACGATGAACTTATTCATTATTCAATCACCACCGGTTTGTATTTCGGCACAAGTGCTTTCATAACACTCCATCCGATCAGGTAAGCCACCGCGCAGATACAGAATACGATCATGTAGCCCGCCGGTTTGCCTGTGAAACCGAAGAACGAGAATGCCTCACCCATCTTGTCGGCATAAGTGAACAGCATGCCCGAACCCTTGTTGATCAGGAATGACCCCACGCCGCCTGCCATGGCACCGATACCGGTGATCGTAGCGACAGCCGATTTGGGGAACATGTCACCTGTGGTCGAGAATATATTCGCACTCCAGCTCTGGTGAGCGGCACCCACGATACCGATGATGATAGCTACTGCCCAAGGACCGTAGATACCACCTAACGGCTGTGCAAACAGCGCGAAGATCGGGAAGAAAGCGAAGATCAACATCGCCCTCATACGACCTGCATAAGGCTCCATGCCTTTCTTCTCTACGAAGATCTTAGGCAGATAGCCTCCGAACAGCGAAACGACCGTCACGATCGCATAAAGCGTAAAGATCAACGCAATACCCTGCGGGTCAGAAGCCTTGATACCAAACTGATCCTGGAAATAAGCCGGAGCCCAGAACAGGAAGAACCACCAAACGCCGTCGGTCATGAACTTACCAAACGCAAACGACCATGTCTGTTTGTGCTTGAAAGCCTCACCAAACGACATCTGTTTCTCCTCCTTTGTACTTTGTACTTTGTCTCCTTGTACATCCGCTTCATCCTGGTGGATATACTCCAACTCAGCCTCGTTCACATGAGCGGACTCCTCCGGTTTGTCATAGACAAAGATCCAGATACCTGCCCAGAGGAAGCCCAGCGCACCGATGATGATGAACGCCCACTCCCATCCCATGGACTTAGCCAGCAGAGGAATAGTAGCCGGAGCGGCCAGTGCACCCACAGACGCACCGGCATTGAAGATAGAGGTAGCAAAAGCACGGTCTTTCTTCGGGAAATACTCAGCGGTCACCTTGATAGCGGCAGGGAAGTTACCTGCCTCACCAAGACCCAGGATCATACGACAAGCCAGGAACAGCCACACACTCACCATCGCTATAGACGAAGCAAGCGCAGACCCGGCCTCCACAGCACGCATAGCAGCTACGCTGTCCACGCCGTTCACAAACCAAGTCGTTGCTATACCGCAAGCCGCGTGCATCACAGCACCTAACGACCATACAATGATCGCCCAGAGGTAACCCTTCTTCGTACCCATCCAGTCGATGAACTTACCGGCGAAAAGGCAGAAGATAGCGTACGCTATAGAGAACACACCGGTGATCGTTCCGTAGTCGGAATCGGTCCAGTGGAACTCAGGCTGAATAAACTCTTTGAAGGTCAACGACAGAACCTGACGGTCCATGTAGTTGACGGTGGTGGCGAAGAAAAGCATTGCACACATGACCCAACGCCAGTTGGTCATAACGGTTTTCTTAATGTCACTCATAATTCAGTGTTTTTCGATATTTCGATATCTCGATTTTTCGATATATCGGATTATTTTTTACAATTAGCAATAATCTCAAAGCACTCTTTGCACTTGGCGGTTACGTATGCCCAGTCGCCGGCTTTCACCTTGTCGCTCGGGAAGAGCTTGCTGCCCATGCCCACGCAGTAAACGCCTGCGGCGAACCATTTCTCGAGGTTCTCTTTCTCGGGAGCCACGCCGCCGGTAACCATGATCTTCGACCACGGCATCGGAGCCATCAGACCCTTCACGAGGTTCGGACCAACTACATCGCCCGGGAACACTTTCGTGAAGTCGCAACCAACTTCCTGAGCTGCACCGATCTCACTCGGCGTCAAGCAACCCGGACAATAGGTCACGCAACGACGGTTGCAGACCACTGCGATATCTTTGTTGAACAACGGACCAACTACGAAGTTAGCGCCCAATTGGAGATACAGCGCTGCTGTCGGAGCATCAACGACGCTACCGATACCGAGTGCCAATTCCGGGCACTCCACAGCTACCCATTTGCTCAGTTCACCGAATACCTCGTGCGCAAAATCGCCGCGGTTGGTGAACTCGAACGCACGTACGCCGCCTTCGTAGCAAGCCTTAATCACGTTCTTACAAACTTCTACGTCCTTGTGATAGAACACAGGAACCATCGGTGCAGCGGCAATCTTCGCCATCACCTGAAATTTATCAAATTTAGCCATAAATCTATTTACGATTTGTTTATTTACGATTTGGTCATTTATTTTTCCATTTGGCCATTTTACCAATTACAAGTCCACTTTGGATTTTGCAGTAGTAATTGATTTACTGGTAATTTTACCCAGCTCGATACTTTCGTCATACAAATCTTGCACGCGCGATTTGGGTAACATGCCACTATCAATAATAATACTCAACCAGTGACTTGTTTCATCTATTTCTTCTTCAACCATTTTGAGTTTATTAATAAAATCCTTGTCGGATTTAGCAAGACACGCCGCCCTATAATTAGCGGCAGGAGAAGTGCCCGAACGAACAATCTGCTTAGCTATGGCATTAGCAGAAATGGTATTGGGCATTGCGTCCACCATCTTGATAATACGTAGCGAGAATTGTCTATAACGCTCTTTTAGTTCTTCCCGTGTCATAATGGCTCAATGATTAAATGAACAAATAAATGGTACATGGTAAATGACCAAATAGTACTTGCGCTTTAGCGTTGTACTCGTCCGTTAGCGTTACCACCTGCAAGGCTCAGAACCTCATCCTCGCTTACGAGGTTGTAGTCGCCGTTGATCGTGTGCTTCAGAGCCGAAGCAGCTACTGCGAACTCAAGAGCCTGACCTTGGTTGTCCGGATACTTGAGCATACCGTGGATCAAACCGCCGGAGAAGCTGTCACCACCGCCCACGCGGTCGATGATCGGGTTGATCTCGTAACGCTTGCTCTGGTAGAACTCCTTGCCGTTGTAGATCATGGCTTTCCAGCCGTTGAAGGTTGCGCTGTAGCTCTCGCGCAGCGTCGAAACAACGTACTTGAAGCCGAACTCTTTCATCATCTGCTCGAAGATGCCCTTGTAGCCCTCAGCGTTGGTCTCGCCGCCTTCTACATCTGCATCGGGCTTGAAGCCGAGGCACAGCTCTGCGTCTTCCTCGTTGCCGATACATACGTCAACATACTTCATCAACGGACGCATGATAGAGATAGCTTTCTCGCTCGTCCACAGTTTCTTACGGAAGTTCAGGTCAACCGATACGGTTACGCCGTGACGTTTTGCAGCCTCGCAAGCCAGTTTGGTGATCTCTGCTGCCTTGTCCGAGATAGCCGGAGTGATTCCGCTCCAGTGGAACCATGCTGCACCCTCCATGATCTTGTCGAAGTCGAAATCCTTCGGATCAGCCTCGGCGATAGCGCTGTGAGCACGGTCATAAATGACTTTCGACGGACGCATCGAAGCACCTGTCTCGCAGTAGTACAGACCTACGCGGTCGCCGCCACGAACGATGAACTCGGTGTTCACGCCATAGCGACGCAGCGAGTTAACGGCAATCTGACCGATCTCGTGTTTCGGCAGTTTGGTAACGAAATAAGCCTCGTGACCGTAGTTGGCGCACGAAATAGCCACGTTAGCCTCACCACCACCGGGGATGATACGGAAATGATCAGACTGAATGAAACGATCTTGTCCCTCCGGACTCAGGCGAAGCATGATCTCGCCCAATGTAATAATTTTAGCCATAGGTTAAATGAATTAAATTGGTTAATATTGTTGTTAGTTATTGTTTTGCTTTTTTGTTTTCTTTCGATTTATCGATATCCTTATTCGAACGGATACGAGACGATAACTATTCGCGATAACTTAGCGGTCAATCAGCCTCTCTCAAGCCACTCTCGCGCCACTTAAATCTTTCAATTTTCAATTTAATATACCCCCTCTATATATAAGTCATAATAATGTCCTAATCTATCACATTAAATGCAAGTTTTTTTGAAAATTGCATTTTTAATCTAATAATATTCAATTGTTCTTGTGAGTATTCTTGTAAAATAATCCATGCTCATAACTGCTTTTTGCCAATTTCCTTGTTCATCAAATTTGGAAAAACGAAGTTCTATGCCATCACTTACTATTTTAACCAGATTTCCGTCTTTATAATAAAATTTATTCTCATACTTTTTTCGTTTTCCGTTGTAATTATACTCTTTATAGTGATATTCGGTATAATTCCCTCCTTTGCCATAAACCACCTTATATCCTTCCCATTTTTTAACATTTTTAACAGTAGAAAGGCGACCGATTGAATCATATGTATATACATACTTTAATACCATGGTATCTTGAACTGTAGGTATCGTGTATTCCTCTATCTTTTGCCCTTGCTGGTTATACACAATAGAATCCGCCATATAATAGGCCTTATTAACAGTATAAGAATTAATTTTTCTTCCCAAAGAATCCAATTGTACTCTTGTCAATATGCCATCAATACGTCCGTTCTTATCGTAACCATATATCCAATACATGTTCTCTCCATACTGATACCTTTTCCCTTCGGCAATACTATCTCCAATAATCCATGCGTAATCCATAAGTTGTCCCTTTTGATTATAGTGCATGATATATTTTGCCCCTTTAGGTCCACGATAATAGCCCATACTCGGGTCTGTTACCGTTACTATTTTTGCATTTCCTTTGACCGGTGCTTTTATGTAGTCTTCTATCTCGATTTCAATTGCGAGAGAAGAAAATACACTTACATATAATAAAGCAAATATTAATCCTATCTTTTTCATAAATACATTTGTTATTTACTCATTTGCGCTATCAAATCCCCTTCGATATATCGATTTCTCGATATTTCGATATGTCGGTCTCCCATCCTTTCTTCCTCGATCCTTCCACCTATCTCCATCGGATGCTGATCGGGTACTCATCGGATGCCCATCGGATGTTCACTATGACGTCACCGTAACATCTATGGGAGAACACCCTGCTTTCATCCTTTCACCTTTCAATTTTCACCTTTCAATTCGATACTCAGCTCATGTTTGATATAATCGTACAGCCGTCCTTGAATCGGCTTGTTATATTTCCTTGCCTTCCGCAAAGCCTCCTCATATCGTGCCTGCCATTCCGCTTTGCGCACCGGATCATGCATGATTGCCTTTGTCTCCGCCATCAGTTCCGCAAAGGCTTTTGCCGTGGGGTGCTCCGCCTTCTTTTTCTTAGTCTTCTTGCTCAACTCCGGCTTACTGCACACCGCGCCCCATTCGCTATTTCCGGGAATCCGCCTCACATAATGCCTCTCATCCACATTTCCCCGCAACTCATCCACTATATTCACCCACTTCGCTTTCATATTATGGTGGTTTAGCGTTTATACAACGTGTTTTTGTGTATTACTTCATCTACTTGCTCATGAGTTGAATATGACTTCAAAAAGTCGAATGGCAAAGATACATCCCATGTAATAACCTCTCCTTTCTTTACCATTGGACCATATTTATAAGCAACATCAACTTCGGCTAAATATACTCCATTAGGATCGGTCAAGGTAACTTTAAATGGGGTGAAGTCATATAAGTTCAATACTGTTTCCGAGCCTGATTTAACTTGAATAGGTAAAGACCTTAAATAAGCGCCATTTCTAATTGTTCGCAAAAAACCGTTGACTAAATATACATAAGTTATATTGTTGGCTGGCACAACATCTATACCCCCAGATTCTGGTTCTTCTTCATTATATCGCGCACCAACATAATTAGGATGATCGGGATAATCTATTATATATTCATGCTTTGCTGTAGAGGATGTATCTGTATCCGGTGCACCGTAATTATCCGTGCGGACATATAACTTGCCATCTTCTTCATAGATAGAAACTGGAGACCATGAAGATTTCTCATTCATAGGATATTCTTCTCCCCTCTCTATTCTAACTGTTGTTGTTTTCATCCAGTACTCACCTACAAAGGCTTTTGAGGTTTCCGGACTAATTCCATTACAACTTGCTAAAATAATTGTCGCGCAAACAATTATGAAAACAGATAACTTTTTCATAATGAATATATCTTTATTATTCCTCAAAATAATCGGTATCTATGCGTTTGATTTGATATAATTGCTTCAGCGAGACACCAACGCCACATTCAATCATATAATTAGCTAATTCCTTACCATCAATCAAAACTACTTTAACATCCCCTTTTGGTTGGAATTGTCGTGCTTCTTTGGAGAAATAAGATGTCGTAATGAACACTCCCTTTTTTGCTCCTTGACCGACTAACGCGCCGACGAACTTCTGGATTTCAGGTTGTCCCACACAATTATTCCAACGTTTTGCTTGTACGTAAATCTTGTCAAGTCCGAGTTTATCTTCTTTGATTACACCATCGATGCCATCATCCTTTACATAGGCAGTTACAGTTCCCGCATCTTCCAATGAACCTCCGTAGCCCATTCCGACCAACACATCCACTACTATCTGCTCGAACTTCTGCGGAGATACATCCTTGAGAGAGGCTAAAACATCGTCCGCCAATTGGTTGTTAAGTTGTAAATATGCCTCTTCCAATACCTCTATAGGAGTTTTCTCTGCTTCTTCTATAGCGATTACTTCTTTTTTCTGTTTGGAATTTGCTTTTGGTTTACGCCCATAAAACTCAACGAATGCCGGATACTCAGCTAACGTACGAAGCGTTACTTCTCCTGCTTTTAGTCTTTTTTGCCCTTCAATTGTTATTTTATACTGACCATTTATGGCTTTTTCTGCTAGACCTGCTTTGCGCAAGTATGTACCTGCCCACAACACACGGTTATAAACCTGAGTTTGACTTTGGTTTGCTATTCGCTCTTGAGCCTCTTCTTCTGTCAGATTGAAATATTTGACAGCATACTCAACTAAATCCTTGTTATTATGAATATTTCCGTCA
Source organism: Bacteroidales bacterium UBA4295 (assembly GCA_002395805.1). Taxonomy (GTDB): domain Bacteria; phylum Bacteroidota; class Bacteroidia; order Bacteroidales; family Paludibacteraceae; genus Colicola. Next base: position 75,607 of record DGVB01000012.1, read on the forward strand.
GAAAGACATTTCAAATACGGAGTAAAAAAACTATCAAATTTTGGTACCATAGTTTTGTTTATTTTTATTTGATTATATCCTTCAGTTCTTCTGGTTTATCAAGTTTACTACCACCTTGACCATTGTGTCTTTTTCTTCCGTGCGGCTCTCGGCAATCATGAGGGTTAGCGCGACAAGGGTATTATCGGCTATACGCTTGGTGCCATCCTCGCGGTATAGAATGCCGTTATTATTCAAGAACCATAGGAACAACGTAGCCGCAATACGTTTGTTGCCGTCTGAAAAGGAGTGGTTCTTAGTCACCAAATACAGCAACATCGCTGCTTTCTCCTCCACACTCGGATATAAATCCGTTCCTTCGAAAGTCTGATAAATCTGACCTATACTGCTTTTGAACGAGTCGTCTTTTTCGTTACCAAACAAAGTGCTACCGCCGAACTTCTCACGCAGCGCAGCTATCGTCTGCATGGCATTCTCATATGTAGCATGGAAGCGCTCTTCAGGCGTAGTCTCTTTGACGGTCAGCCGCTCGTAATCATAGTTATCGAGCGTGTCCAGCGCGTACGTGTAATCCAACACTACATCAAAAATAGCCTGTGTCTCATCCTCACTCTCTACTGCCTTGCTTTGTACTGTTCGACCCACTATCTGAACCAACTGCCGCAGATCCGACAACTGCTCACGGCGGAGTTTTTCATTGACGGCAAAGCCTTTGACGAGGTAGTCTTTGAGAATTCTGTTTGCCCATTGACGGAATTGTACACCGCGTTGAGATTTGACACGATAGCCGACAGAGATGATTACATCGAGGTTGTAAATAATTTCTTCTTTCTGTTGCGTAAAACCCTCTCTACGACCATATTTCTTGGTAGACGCAAAATTTGCGACAACCAAGGATTTATCTAATTCTTCACGCAAAGCATTATTGATATGCTTACGAATTGTTTTTACATCTCGATCAAACAATATCGCCATCTGCGAAGCTGTCAGCCACACGGTTTCGTTCTCCATGCGCACATCGAGTTGTACCGTGTTGTCTTCCGCACGATAGATGATTATCTCGCCTCTATTTCCGATGGGTTTATCGTTCATATTGTATAGATGCATATTTTGCATTTATACCAACTGTTTCCATTTTGGAACATGTTGGAATTTCCGACAAGTTGCATTTTTTGCAACAACCACCCCGCTTACCTCCACTATTAGAGGCAAGCGGGGTGTGTGAGAGGGATTAGAACTTGAAGTAGTTCTTCGCGTTGTTGTAGCAGATATCCTCTACCATCTGTTGAACGCGGGCTTTCTCGTAGCCGGTGTACGGAATCATGCCGTTCTCGATGTCGTTGCCGAGGACGTTACAGAGCGTGCGGCGGAAATACTCGTGACGCGGGTAGCTCAGGAACGAACGGCTGTCGGTCAGCATACCTACCATGCGGCTCAACAGACCGAGGTTCGAAAGAGCCATCATCTGCTTCTCCATGCCATCTTTCTGATCAAGGAACCACCAGCCGGAACCGAACTGAATCTTACCGGGAACAGAACCATCCTGGAAGTTACCGAGCATAGTTGCGATTACCTCATTTGCACACGGGTTGAGGTTATAGAGAATGGTCTTGGCGAGGTGTCCTTCGCTGTTCATCTCATCGAGGAAATGGCTCATGGCTTTTGCGGTCGTAAACTCGCCGATGGAGTCGAAACCGGTGTCTGCGCCGAGGGCTGCGAACATCTTGGAGTTGTTGTTACGGATAGCGCCGTAGTGGTACTGCTGGGTCCAACCCGAAGCGTAGTCCATCTCAGCCTGCGCATGCAGGTAAGCGTGCTTGTACTGACGAATCTCATATGCGCTCAGCTCCTTGCCTGCAAGAGCTTTCTGGAAGATGGCATTGATCTCTGCGTCGGTGTACGGCTCGTCGTAGAACTCCTCAATTCCGTGGTCAGAGAGACGGCAACCCATCGACTCAAAGAAGTCATGACGTTTTTGGAGGGCATCTACCATGTCTGCGAAATTGCGGATCTCTACGCCGGCAACCTTAGCCAGTTTCTCGATGTATGCTTTCCAAGTAGCCGCCTCGATATTCATACCTGCGTCCGGACGCCATGTCGGCAACATACGTACCTCTGCGGTCGGGTCTTCTTTTACCATCTTATGCCATTCCAGCGAGTCAGCCGGGTCGTCGGTCGTACAAACGAGTTCTACGTGGTAGTGCTTCATCAGTCCGCGCGGACAGAACTTCGGGTCGTTGGCGATGAGGTCGTTGCACTTGTCATAGATAGCGCGTGCGGTCTCGGGGTTCAGACGCTCCTCGATACCGAAAGCGGTCTTGAGCTCCAGATGGGTCCAGTGGTACAGCGGGTTGCGGAAGGTGTACGGAACGGTCTCCGCCCATTTCTCGAACTTCTCCCAGTCGGTGGTGTCCTTACCGGTGCAATACTTCTCGTCCACACCGTTCGAACGCATAGCACGCCATTTGTAGTGGTCGCCCATGAGCCAGATCTGTGCGATGGATTCGAAACGTTTGTTCTCGGCAACCATCTGCGGAATAAGGTGGCAGTGATAATCGATAATCGGCATCTTAGCCGCATGATTGTGATACAGCTCCTGTGCGGTCTCTGTCTGCAGCAGGAAATCTTTGTCCATGAAAGCTTTCATATTATTTAAGAGTTAAATTGTTAGTGCGTTTTTGCCTTTGCACGCGCAAGCGCTCAATATCACGCTGCAAAGGTACTACTTTTTTTTCAATAAAAGGTGGAAAAATTGACACAAAGCGTGTACAGAGACTATTAATCCTCTGTAACGCTTGTGTGTTGACCGGTGAATTTACGATCCAATTCGGTCAATTCCTCCTCGGGTATATACTCTCTATACCCGCATTCCGAGCACTTGTAGTTGTTATGAAACACTTTGACATGATAGTAAACCTCGTAGTCGTGGTAGAGTGTTGTGGTTCGACTATGATTCCGTTCATTTTCCCTTGAGGTGGTAGTTCTGCCGTCACTCCATTTGGTCGTCACATCCGTCCAGGTTTTCCACCGCTCGGTATGGGAGTGAACTGCCTTCGACTCCGGTCGCCATTCGTTGTATTCCCGTTCGAAGGTACGATTTATAAAATCGATGGTCTCCATTCGGCGACAATCCGGACAACGCGTATGAGGATGGGTACCTAACATACGTTCGGCATAAGCCCATCCACTTATTCCGGCTATCACGATGATCGGCAGGAAGAGCCATAAGCACCCCCATACCGCCATCAGTCCGAACCACAAATAGATGGCCACCGCAGCAACAATACCGAAAATAGACGCAATCGTGCCATCATTGAGGTGGAAATAGAGATATCGGCAGTAGAGTCCAGCTTCCAAGATCAATAACGGAAGGGTCTCCATGAGGAACATCCATGCCAGACCGCACACTACCCACAAGATCAGTGCAATCCACATATAGAACGGCACATCTTTCCATGTCATCTTGGCTTTCTCGGTGTAGTTCTCTGTGTCGGCATTGGCCCATGAACCATATATTGAACCTTCAATAAAATGCGCAAAGAAATCCGTATCTACGATTTTTCCCAAAAACGGCATCCACTTGAGGATATAGCGGTTGTTACCGTGTCCTGACTCATAGCCGCATGTCACAGCCACACTGTCCGCATCATAGACAACGATAGGATTATATATTTTACCGTCATCGGTATCTACAAGTTCAATATTCGGATAATAGGCCAGAAAACCTTTCTTGGTCTTATCAATGACCCAAGCCTGCCGATAGCGCGCATCATTCTCAGCCAACTTATGCCCCATATAGAGACGTTGGAACTTCTCTTTGGTCATATAATAATCGCCCTCTCTGCGTAACTGCATGTCACTCAGGCTGTCCGGCAAAACCGGACGTACAGCAGCCACATTTACAGCGGCTTTCTCGCCGTTTGCCTTGACGATATTGTACTTCAAAGTCCCTTTGTCGCCTTTGGTTTTCGATTTTTCCCGGAAGAGACTCCTAACGGTCACGGGCAGGCTGTCTTTCTTATTGGTCATCATCATCGGGAAGCCCATATCGGCAGCAGGCAGGAGTCCGCGCTCACCATCTTGGGTTTGCACTAACAGTCCATAGGGATAATAATGGGAGCCTTCCACTACACCCAAAAAACGAACCGTATCCCCTTTTTTGAGTTTGGCAACTACCGCATCGTCATTCGCAACGATGGACTCCAAGGAGATATTCTTCTCCAGTACGATCTTCAGAGGTTGATCCGGAAAACTCTTCTTTAGAAAAACACGCTGACCAACGAGGATCAAAACAAGTACAATAACACCTGCAAAAGTCGCAGCATGAGGCAGTTTGATGTGTTTCATGTTGTGTATAGAATTTAAATTTGCTGCAAAAGTAGTAAAAAATTTTGATATATGCAATTTTTTTAGTATCTTTGCGGCGTTTTTGTCAATTATGAGCAGTTTGGCAGACATACGACAGCCGATAGAGGCTCATTGGAAGCACTATGAGAAAGTGCTGCATGAGTCTCTGCGGGCGGATGACAAGATTCAGCAGAAGGTGCTGGATTATATTGCTGCGCGCAGCGGCAAGCAGCTTCGTCCGCTTTTGGTTTTGCTATGTGCGCAGATATGCAATCCTGTGACAGACAAGACGCTCCGCTCAGCCGTAGCATTAGAAATGCTACATAATGCAAGTCTGGTACATGACGACGTAGTAGATAATTCCGACACCCGCCGCGGTCAACCGGCTGTCCATACCCAGTGGAGCAACAAAGTAGCGATCCTCACGGGTGATTATATGTTAGCCAAAGTAATCGGTCTGGTAGCCGAAGTGCGGAATATCCGAATTTTAGAGATTGTATCCCAATTGGGTCGCAGTCTCTCCAGCGGCGAGATGCTACAGCTGCATGTAGGTCAATCGATGTGGATAGACGAAGAGCGGTATCTGAAAGTAATTGACCAAAAGACCGCGCATCTTTTCCAGGCCTGCGCGGAAGCCGGAGCAGAGAGCGCAGGATGCACGCCGAAACAACGTAAAGCACTACGCGATTACGGTAGATTATTGGGGCTTTGCTTTCAAATCAAAGATGATATCTTTGACTACAGCGATCTGGAGGAAATAGGCAAGCCGACGATGAGCGACTTACGGGACGGCAAAGTGACGCTTCCGTTAATCGAAGCGCTACGCCGTGCTCCGAAAGAAGAGGCAGAGCATATCAAACAATTAGGAGAACGCCTGATTGAAGGACAAGAGGGAAATACACCTCGCACAAAGGAAGAGCAAGCAAGGATATTAGAGGAGATCAAGGCGTTTGTGTTGCGGTTCAAAGGCGACGAATATGCCGTGCAGAAGATGTTAGAGTATAAAAAACAAGCCACAGAAGCCCTATCGGTTTTCCGTGACAGTCCTGAGAAGAAGAGTTTGCTGGCACTACTCGACTACGCCATCAATCGCGTTCAGTAAAGACCGCTTCGCTAAAAGAGCAAAGACTAAAATGCCTCTTCTTCGAAGAACGTTAAAACATTAGCTTTTATTTTTTCGTCTGAAATTGTTTCTACAACTTCTTTCATAAACGCGTTAACGAGGAGTTGACGCGCTTTTTGTTTGTCTATGCCTCGTTGCTGCATGTAAAAAAGGGCTGATTCGTCGAGTTGCCCGGTAGAAGCGCCATGCGTAGCTTTGACATCATCGGCATAAATCTCCAGCTGCGGCTGTGTGCGCATTTCAGCACTCTCGGAAAGCAGAAGATTACGGTTCGTCTGATGTGCTTCGGTTTTCTGGGCGTCCTGCGCAATCTTCAGATCGCCGATGAATCGTCCGTGCGAATTATCATCCAAGACAAACTTAATCAATTGGTTCGATGTTCCGCCTCCCACAGCGTGCGTAACGTGCGTCTCGGCGGTCACATGCTCGTCACCATGCAAGTTCTCCAGCCCATAAATCTCTGTCCGGCAACCCTCTCCTAATTGCGTCACAGTAATAGAGAACGAGGCATTTATCACATGTATTTTCACATGCGAACCTGCTTCCTGATCAATTTGAAGATTTACCTCCTCGTTGATGAAGACACGCTCAAATATTTCGCCTTTAGATATTCTCATATCCATGTTCTTCGAGTTCGAGAGCGAGAGATTTGTCGCCTGTTTTAACGATTTTTCCATCTGCGAGGACGTGTACAAAATCCGGCACGATGTAGTCCAGAAGCCGCTGGTAGTGGGTAATAACGATAGAAGCGTTTTGAGGCGTTTTGAGGCGGTTGACGCCTTCTGCCACTATACGCAGGGCATCGATATCCAAGCCGGAGTCTGTCTCATCGAGAATAGAGAGACAGGGTTCCAACATGGCCATCTGGAAGATCTCGTTCTTCTTTTTTTCTCCTCCGGAGAAGCCTTCGTTCACTGAACGGTTATTGAGTTTATCCGGCAGCTCCAGCATCTTCTTTTTCTCGCGCATGAGTGCCAGAAACTCGCGTGCAGAAAGAGGTTCTTTGCCTTCATATTCCCGTTTTGCATTGAGGGCAGTACGCATAAAATTCGTCATGCTCACACCGGGGATCTCTACAGGATATTGAAAAGAAAGGAACACACCCGCACGCGCACGCACTTCAGGCTCCATTTCAAGCAGGTTTTGCCCTTTCAAATAAACCTCCCCGGCAGTAACCTCATAGGCAGGATTGCCGGTAAGGACCGCAGAGAGGGTTGATTTACCGGCACCGTTAGGTCCCATAATAGCGTGCACTTCGCCTTCGTTAATGACGAGGTTTACACCCTTTAATATCTCTTTGCCGCCGATAGAGGCATGGAGGTTTTTGATTTCTAATAATTTGCTCATTTCTTAATAATAGTACATTTTTTGCCCGTTTTTGAACCGGTTATAACCAGCATTTGACCAGCACTTAACCAGTACAAAACCAGCATAAAACCCCTATCACACCAAAATCTTAAAAATAGTAAACTTTTAGAGTTGGCTCATTACCACTTCGCCAACAGCCTGGAGTGTTGATTTAGAGATGTTGGACATGTCGTCGTTACGGGTATGCCACCAATTCGGAAAACCGGTTGCGTTACGGATGTCATAATGGATGATATCGACACAGGGGATGCCGGCGATATAATTGATGTAATAATGGTCGTCGGTTATAGGGTATGACTGTTGGGAAGCAAACATAGCTCCGTATCCCAGTTGCTCTGCGGATTTCCAGATTTTCTGCTGGTAGTTCTGCGCGTAATTGGTAGAATACATTTCCAGCGGGAAATAGGCATCCGGCGCGCCGACCATATCGAGGACTATTCCAAAGGAATAGACCGGTTTCTCTGAAAGACGCTCGTAATTAGTAGCCCAGAGTTGCGACCCGAGACACCATGTATCTTCGCGTTCCTCACCGGTATAGACACGCGGGGTACCCATATCTTCGCAATCGAAGAAAATGATATCGACCGGCTTTGTGAGGGTTGAATCCGCTAATTTAACACCTAACTGGCGGGCGACTTCGAGGAGCACGCCGACGCCGGAAGCGCCATCGTTAGCACCCGGGACGTTGTAGAAGCGGTCGTTATAATCTTCCTCTTCGTCACACCAAGGACGGGTATCATAATGCGCGCCCAAGAGGATGCGGGGCCGGTTGGTCATTTCAGGGGTATAGAAATGACCGATGATATTATAAATCTGTTGGTTAGCGCCTCGGTAATCAGGCATAAATCCTTTCTGCAGTTCCACCTCTGCACCGCAAGCCCTGAGTTGCTCAATCAGCCAGACAGCACATTGCATATGAGCCGCGCCATTCGGCACACGCGGTCCGAAAGCCATTTGTCGCTCGATATACGCATATGCGCTATCAGCCGCAAAAGCAGGACGGGAAACAACGGCCTGCTTTTTGCTGCAAGCCGTTAAAAGTACAAGGAACAAAAGTGCGATGTACGATGTATGAACGAAGGATTTCATTTATCGGATATTTGCTTCGCTGATAGATGTATGTGTTTGTATGGCTCGAATAGTACGTGCGATAGGTGAAGCAAGGCTCTCTATATGCAGTTTGGAGCAACGAGCCGGATCGACCGGAATAGAGTCGGTACAAACGATTTCCTCCAGCGCACTATTTTCAATTTTCTCGCAAGCATTACCGCTGAGCACGCCGTGCGTTACTACGGCACGAACCGATTTCGCACCGCCATCGCGCATTACTTCGGCGGCCTTGCATAGCGTACCAGCTGTGTCAGCAATATCATCAAAAATCACAACATCTTTGCCGTAGATATCTCCCAGCACACGAATCTCCGATACTTTGTTGAAATCGGGGCGATTTTTATAACAAATCACCATCGGCACTTCGCGGTCTGTGAGTGTATGCAGTTTCTTGGCAAAATTAGAAGCACGTTTGGAACCTCCCACGTCAGGCGAAGCGACAATCAGTTTTTTGAGATTGAGCGATGCTACATAAGGTGCAAGCACATTCGAGCCGTAGATATGATCTACCGGGATATCGAAGAATCCCTGAATCTGATCAGCGTGGAGGTCTACTGTGATGACACGATCCGCGCCGGCCGTTTGGAGCATGTTCGCTACGAGTTTGGCTCCGATGGATACACGCGGCTTATCCTTACGGTCCTGGCGTGCCCATCCGAAATAAGGGATGACAGCGACCACCTTGTGCGCGCTGGCGCGTTTGGCAGCGTCTATCATCAACAGTAACTCCATCAGGTTGTCACTCGTAGGACAAGTAGGCTGCACCAGATAGACGGTCTGCCCTCGTACAGACTCCTCAAAATAAGTACAGAACTCACCGTCTGAGAAACGGTCTACATGGATTTTGCCAAGTTGGCATCCTAACTCTTTGCAGATACCCTCGGCCAGACTAATACCTTTGGAACCTGCAAACACTTTGAATTCATTACATTCTTGCATGACGTGTTAGCTATGGATTGTTATTTTTTCTTTTTGGATTGAGATGTTTCAGCCGGATTCATCAAAGCCTTAAAAGCAGGCGAGTCGCAAGTCAATTTACCCTCCGAAAGTCGGATAATATCTTCGCGCACCCGTATAATACCGGACTCTTGATCCTTATTCCACACCACATTGCGCTGACGCATACATTGCGCGATATACACCTCAAGGATATCACGCTCTTCGCCGGCCTCGAGGCCCGACGCATAAGCAATCATATCCTGTACAATGCGCCCGTAATTGCGCATCCGTATCGGAGCAGAGTTTCGATGTAGTTCCATTACTTATTACGAATTAGATAAATCATTGTGGGATAGTGGTCACCGTAACCATTTTGCCATACGCCTCCTTTTGTGGTACGCAGGGGCGTTCCTTTGTCTTTTCCTTCCTGCACTGTCAGGAAAGGTTTGTTGAAGATTTGTGCCTTCCAATAAGTCCATTTGCCGGACTCCAATTTCTCGTTCATCAGCGGTTCATTGATGATAATCTGGTCGAATAGGTTCCATGAGCCGTTATATGCGAGCGAACCGATACCGCGGTCCAGCATCTGCCACATGGTATTGAAAAAGCCCTGCTGTTCTACTTCCTCGCGATGCTTGCGAGCCTTCAGCACATCTTTACAACTATGATTATACGGATCGTCATTGAGGTCTCCCATTATAATGATTTTGGCTTTCGGCTCCTTGAGATAGATTGAATCGCAAATCGACTTGCACAACATGGCAGCAGTGTCACGTCCCGGCCGCGAAGAAAGTTCTCCTCCGTAACGGCTTGGCCAGTGATTTACGATCACATGGATTTTCTCCGGTCTGCCTTCTCCCATCAGATAGCCCGACACGCACAGTTGCAAACGCGTTTTGATTTCACCGCCATCTGCATAATGTGCCTTCAGTTCATATCCGTTTACCTTGGACGGTTTAAACAGCAGCGTATCATAAAGGAAACCAACGTCCACACCGCGTCGATCCGGTCCCTCCAACAAGATTGGTTTTAACCGGCGGCCATACTTACTATTAGCCTCCGCACAAAGATCTTCCAAACAACCAATATTCTCCACCTCGGCTACGCCTACGCATGTGACACCTCGAGGGTCAAAATCCGTGCCCAACTGCGAGACAGCATACGCCATATTCTTCACTTTGTTTTCGTACTTGAGCGAATTCCATTTCATACCGCCATCAGGAAGGTACTCATAGTCATTTTTACCCTCATCATGGATTGTGTCGAATAAATTCTCGAGGTTATAAAACGCGATACAGCGAACGTATTGTCCCTCATCTGCCATAGCAGCACCGGAAACAACCATCAGCATCGCCATTACCCCAATCAATGTGTGTTTCATAGAATATGTATTTAAACTATTTTCAAAATCCGCTACAAAGGTAGTACTTTTTTTTTAATTACGCAAATATATTTTGCGCACAAATTTCAAATTATAAAGGATATATACATAGTATATATAGCAAAATCATGCTGCAAAGAATCTTTATGCTTTCGGTTTATAGGTGCAAAGCATTCCATTCATCAAGACTCTCCTTCGTTGTGCATAAAATACTGAACTGCGCATAGACGTCATCAGCCCAATCTGTTGTTTGATCCGGGTACGCATGCTTAAAATTGGTATAAGCTTTATCCACCCCGGCAAAAGCCAATTCTTTATATTCCTCCGGAGTACTTTTTTCTCTAAGTAATGTTAATTCCCTCTTCAGGTACTCAAAATTTTTCCAAGTTCCGGGGGATAGTCCGGCCATAACATTACAGATCCGCTGCACCTCGGAATATATTATCTTGGGCAGTAAGTCTTTATAATTCAAATTGGTTTTCCCCTCTACATAACAATCCCATGCATTGTGTCGAGTAGAGTCATCGTATGTATTAAACGGTCCCTTTACAAACCACGGTCCAATTTCCTTTGTTATTTTCTCATTCGTCTTGCTGATTGATATGGTAAACCTATCATCAAAAGGCAAAGGTTTACCTTCAATCTCCAGCGTCATGAGCAATTTGTTAATTCGCTCTAATTTACTTTTGATCACGCCCCTGATGGCATTCTTGATTTCCTCTTCTGTTTGAGGGACAGGACTTTTACGTTTAATTTCATCATCCAATTCCGGCAATATCTTCTCCTGATAGATTTTCGGGTCTTTGAGATTTTGGATAGTAGAAGCGTAATGGTCCGCCAGCTTGCAGATAGTGGACATATACATCGTGATAAACACCGGATGTTTCTTAACAAAATCATAGATGTCAGTCCGCATTCTTTCGATGGCGTCATTAGGCCTTTCGTATGCGGTAGTCCTTAGCACCTTAAACAATAGATCCAGTTGCTTATCCCCCTGCACAGGCAATGCATCACACGTATATAATCTTAAGTAGGCATATTTGATATAATCCCAGCGGGTATCAAACCCATATTCCTCTTTAGGAAGCACTTTATAGAGTACTTGCTTGTAAAAATCTTTTTTAGGGCTGATTAACTCATCAACAGGGAGTCTATAATCGTCACCGTTAATCATTGCGCGGAGAACATCCATATCTCTCTGCGGCAAGCCTTTTTCACAGGCATATTTAATCACATGAGTCAGATAATCCGAATCTTCATAAATATCTTCTCCTTGAGCCGAATTGTAATATTGACAAATATTTCGCAACATTGCCACGCTATCAATCGTACCATTCTTGATTGCATTTAATCTTCCGATTAATCGGCTTCTTTGGAGCACATTGGCATTAGGCAACTCCAACCCTTTAATTTTTTCCTCCAATTTTGTGTCTCTAAGGCTGGTAGCAATACTGGTCAAGACACTATTGGCTCTTCCTGCATCGGTGGAAAATTTATTCCATTCGAGAGACTGGATAACATCTATCCATTTGATCGTCAGTTTGGAGTATTCCTTCTTTTCTCGCTCACTAATTCTTCTTCCAACTCCATTTTTGATATGTCCCAATAGAATATTAATGGTGTCTATTCGTTTGGAAACAATAGTTTCATACTCCTCATAAATCTGATTAGCCAACTCATAAGATGGGGCGTTATAAATCAAAGCATTTACCAGTTTACGGTTACCGACGATGGTTTCTCCCCGTTCTTTTCGCAGTTTCTCCATCTCATCCGGAGACAAAATCAACTTTCTGGCTATTTCCAAATGTTCCTCCCTCTTTATCTTGTCAAAAAGCGGATATAGCCATAAGTTTAAAGCCTTTTCTATCTCTATTTCGTGCGAATCAATTTCTTTTAATGTATCGCGAAGCTGGGTGTAAAAAGCGGCAGCGTTGCCGAAGTCAGGTATTACCCCCATCACGCCGGTATCCCGTAATCCTACTAAATAGAAGATAGACTGTGCATTGAATGCGTATGTATATTTGGGATCGTTTAGATTTTGATACAACAACACCGTCATATCCCTGCATTCACCGATATATCCCATCGGGTTGTACGCAAGCACAGCCTTAGCCACACACACTAATGCAGATCCATTCATAAAGACGAAAGAACGTTCCGCACTATGCATATTGATATATCTTAACTCATTATCAATCTCTCTGCAACGAGACCGTATCTCATTGGAACTCAAAATTGCCAGCAGAGCCTCTAAATCACTTTTTGAGCGGAGACGCTCTGTCAATTTCCGACAATAATGGAACAGCGATTTGGAGGCATCACTCCATAGTTTCTGATAGGTTTTCCCACTATCTTCCTCCAATTGATTTTCTTGATTCGTAGAGAATGCCTCTTTCACTCTTTCAAAAGTAGCATGGAAATTATCCGCTTGCAGGCAGAATCCCTGCTTAATTCGCTCTGGGTTATAATCATCACTTATAGACTCGTAGGACGTGTTAAACCGTGGGCTTTGAGACAGCAATACAGTCACTCCGTCTACCGTTTCTCTGCCGAATTTTTCATTTGCCAAGGCAAATGCATAATTTTTGATTCTGTCCTTGTCTGCTGTAGTAATATCCTCTTCGGTAGCTATTCGCAGTAACTCACAAATAATATCTTCATTTATCTCCACTCCCGCCTTCAGATAATTTGTCAAAATTTCATTCAGCCCGTTATAGGTACGGCAAGAACGGGAAATAAGAACCCCGATTGTATCGCACAAATCTTCCATTTGATCTTGATATTCGGATTTAAGGTGCAGCGTTTCCCCTTCTCCGTCCAAAGTAAAGAATTGTGCGTCGAATTTTGCTCGTACTATGTCCGCTACAATAACCCTGTTCTTGGCATTCGTAAATACCACAGCGTCTTTATAGAGCCCGGGAGAATTCGGGTCAATAGAGATAAGTAAATCTGCCTGTTTTTTCTCTATGTATAAATTGTCATTTCGGCGTATATAAGGCTCTATCAATGCCACTATTCCCTTCGCCTTCGCAGATGCATCTTTCAATTTTCTCTCATGATATTCATCCAATAATTTAAACAGACACTCTTTGATATATTCAAAACTATTTTCTCCTCTGATTACGCAAACCGCTTTAGACTCGGACATACGAATCAGTTTCAAACTCTCCAATAATGTGTATGCTTCTGCAAAATCTTGTTCCAAATTCTCTGTCGATACATTCCCGTCTTGCGCCATACGGAAATAGACCTTTTTCAAATAACTGCTTGGTACTACATTATGGCTATACTGGCTATATTTAAGAGTTAACATCAACGCCACGAACAATCTGACAGCCTGATTGCTCTTTTCGAATCGTTTCCAGACACTATCACAATATCGATAATTGAGATAATCACCCACTACAGGAGAATAATAGTCGCCGGGGAGAAGACTTTTGCATTTCTTGTATAATTCATCCTTTTTTGTTATCTCTGGTATCTCTACCACACGGATGGTTGCCGAACCGTTTCCTTCTCCTTTGAATTCATCTGTGTTGCATAACTCCAGAAAATCCTTTGCAAAGGATTGCGCCGTTTCCTGAGAAGGTGTTGCTAATGTTACAATGCATCGCAATTTACGAGAATGAATCATTTGTAGAAGTTTTTTCCAGTTTTCGAGCCGTGAATCTTCATCTTCATTCTCTTTTATCTCCAAAGTGCTCGCAAATCGCAAATCCGAAATACTATCTATACACAACACACAATCTTTTTGTTTCAGCTTCTCTATGGCTTTTTTCCATTGATCCAGAGACCATTCATAGTTTTCCTCTTTCTCTGCATCATAGCATAATGCTACTGTCTTCAAGTCACTCTTCTTGATAGACTCGTATACCGCGCGCGATTTACCGGAAGAGAGTAATCCCGCTACCACCAATAGATTCGATGTTTTACTGCTTTCACGCAAAAATTTCTCTATGGCATCATCCACCTCGTTGCGAGGGAAATATATGTTAGCATCAAATCCATTAACTACCTCCCCGCGATCATGCATAATGTCCGTAGGGCTCAAATTGGCACGAGATACATAACGGAAAACCGACGATTTCTTTTTTTCTGCACGTTTTTTAGCTATCCAGGTATTAATTCCTGTTATCGTCCCGATAATGGCAATCAGCGACGCTACAATACTTAAAACTTTTTCTAAAGTACTAAGGTTACTCAATAGTTCTCCTAACATTCCGACTTGTGCTATCATAATGGTATAAAAAAATGAACGTGCAAAGATATCACTTTTTTTTCATATTTCCAAATTTTATCACAAAAAACAGAGAATTATTTGCATATTCCAAAAAAAAGCAGTACCTTTGCAGTCGATTTCTTGGTGACGCACGATTTTTTCGGCGGAGTCAAGCGCGCCGCGATGTTGGAATAGGTAGACAAGAAAGACTTAAAATCTTTTGCCCAGTGATGGGCGTGCCGGTTCGACCCCGGCTCGCGGTACCGAGCGGGGTATGACAGATGTCATGTCCCGCTTATTTATTGAAAAACAAGGAAAAAATGAAGCGAATCCTTTTTTCATGCATTACTGTCAGTATGATTCTGACGAGTTGCTACTACTCCGCCGACACCCCTCGCGGTTCATGGGCCAAGGGAGGTGATCTGAGTTGGTTGAGCGAAATGGAGCATGACTCCGTCGTTTTTCGGGATGAGACAGGTGCTTCGCGCGAGTGCATGCAGCTGTTGCATGAGTGCGGCATGAATGCCGTACGCCTGCGCGTATGGGTTAACCACTCTACCGGATGGAGCAACAAAGAAGATATGGTACGTCTCGCCGAGCGCGCAGCCAAAGAAGGGTTGCGGCTGATGATAGACATCCATTATTCGGATTTTTTCGCCGACCCGCAGCATCAAACGATTCCGATGGCATGGCAAGAGTACGGCTATGAGAAACTATGCGAAGCAGTGCGTGAACATACACTGGATGTACTCAATACGTTAAAAGAGAAAGGGATAAAACCCGAATGGGTACAGGTTGGCAATGAGACGCCGAACGGCATGCTTTGGCCTATAGGCAAACTGGTTTACGAAGACAACAACGCCAACGGCTGCTGGGATCGCTATGCGGGTTTCACCGCGGTCGGATACAAAGCCGCCAAAGAAGTTTTTCCGGACATCCAGGTGATTGTACATGTAGACAATGCCTATATGTATCGCGATTGGTTCTGGCGGGCGATGCAGGAACATGGCGGTCAATGGGATATGATTGGTCTGAGTCACTACCCGATGATGGAAGAGTGGTGCCATAAATCCTGGCCGGAGATGAACGATTTGGCAGAGACCAATGTGCGGCAACTGATTCGTGAGTTTCATTGCCCGGTAATGATATGCGAAATAGGTATGATGAATTGGGGACAAGGAGCAGTGTACGACTCCATCGAAGCGCTCTCCGACATTGTCATGACCGACTTCGTGCAACGGATGGAGAATATTGATTCATGCATGGGTATCTTCTATTGGGAGCCGGAGGTATACGGCGGATGGAGACCGGCCGAATATATCCCGTTGGGATGGGGCGGATACGACATGGGTTCTTTCACGCCCGAAGGCAAACCGTCCAAGGCTTTCCGCACGATGCTGAATAGTAAAAACAAATATAATTAAATCCCACCAAACTCTATGTATTATATCATGATTGCAGCCGCTGTGCTGCCCGCCGCTCTTTTAGGTTTGTATATCTGGCGCAAAGACCCGCACCCGGAACCTTTCCGTTGGGTATGGCGTGCTTTTCTCGCCGGCATACTGATTTGTTTGCCTGTCGCATTTTTGGAGCAATGCATCCATGCCATGCTCTTCGGTACCGGCGAGCCCACCACCCTTTTCGGCTCTACAACCATGGCTTTCTTCGTTGCCGCTGCTCCTGAAGAAGGAGCCAAATTGCTGGCTCTATGGCTATTGTTAAGACGCAATCCGCATTTCGATGAAGATTTCGACTGCATTGTGTATGCCGTGTTTGTCAGCCTCGGTTTTGCCACACTGGAGAACATCGGATATGTTATAATGAGCGGTGAAGCATGGATGAGCACAGCAATCATGCGTGCACTACTGGCCGTCCCAGGGCACTATGCTTTCGCTATCATGATGGGTTATTACTTTGCTATCTATCGTTTCGTAGACAAGTCTCCCAAGAATGCAGCGAAAGTATTCCTGGTCCCTTTTTTTGCGCACGGTGTGTATGACGCTATCGCTATGAGCGGAGACGTCAATCCTATTGCCGCATCGGTATGCACTCTGGTTTTGATCTATTTCTGCATCAAACTGCAACGCGAAGCCAGCCGCAAAGTGAGCACACTGATTGCCAACAACCAGCAGAGGTGATCAAGACGTTGGAACAAATAGCATTGGAGAAGCAGCGCGAACGACTGACGAAGCGCTTTCACAAAGCATGCGCTGACTATCAACTTATCGAGGACGACGACCATATACTGATCGGTCTGAGTGGCGGGAAAGACTCACTGCTACTGACCGAACTATTAGGCCGGCGCGCGCAGATATATGTACCGCGTTTTAAAGTCACTGCGCTGCACGTGCGAGTGCGAGAGCGGGATTACCACACCGATCTGGGTTATCTGCAATCTTTCTGTGACGAAGCAAAAGTACCGCTAATCGTGCGAGATATAAGCATTCCCTCTACCCCTCCCGTTAAGGAAGGAAAAACAGTGCGAGATATCGACAACCCTTGTTTCCTCTGCTCCTGGTATCGGAGAAAAGAACTATTCAATGTTGCGCAAGAGATGGGATGTAACAAGATCGCATTCGGACACCATCGCGATGACATTGTCCAGACGCTGTTGATGAACCTGATCTTCCAAGGAGCCTTCGCTACTATGCCACCTATTCTTCGGATGGACAAGATGCCCTTGAAAATCATCCGTCCGCTATGCCTGATTGAAGAAGCGGACATCATCAAATATGCACAAATGCGAGCGTATCAGAAACAGACCAAACTATGCCCGTTTGAGCATGTCAGTTCACGCGAGAAAGTGAAAGGACTGCTGGAGGAGATCAAAACGCTCAACCCTGAAGCGATAGATTCAATCTTCGGCGCGCTGACCAACATTAAAGAAAATTATTTACCTAAGAAATGAACGCTTTATATACTATTCTTTTGCTTTTAGCGTCGAATGTATTTATGACGCTTGCCTGGTATGGGCACCTTAAACTGCAGCAGACAGGGTTCATCTCCAATGCAACACCTTTGATTTTCGTTATTCTTCTATCTTGGGGTATTGCGTTCTTTGAATACTGTCTGCAAGTACCAGCTAACCGCATAGGATTCGAGGGGAATGGTGGAACGTTCTCCTTGATGCAACTGAAAGTGATTCAGGAAGTGATCACACTCGTTGTCTTCGTGGTCTTCTCCGCCATCGCATTCCATATGGAACTACGGTGGAATCATTTCGTAGCTTGCCTGCTATTAATAGCTGCAGTCTATTTCGTTTTCGGGTTCAAATAAAAGCCGTCAATATTCAGCTATCAGCTTTTCGACCAACTCCGGGACACCTTCGGTGGCTTTTTTGCGGATATGGGTGATACGGTCTGCCCACATGCCGAACTCCGGCTGGCCGGGATCGACGAAATAGATAGGACAGTCTTTCGGCGCGTAATGAATGAGTGACGCGGCAGGATAGACATTCAAACTTGTACCTATCACCACCATAATATCCGCCTCCGAAGCAATGCGGCAGGCTTCATCAAAATACGGCACTCCTTCGCCAAAGAAGACGATGTAAGGCCGTAACAGAGAACCATCCGGGTGGCGATCACCGTAATGTTGCTCCCAGCCCTGAAGAGGCACTGTAGCCGTCTCATTGTTCTCCGAACGGAGTTTGGTGATCTCGCCATGCAGATGCACGACCTCCGAGGCTCCCGCCCGCTCATGCAGATCATCAATATTCTGGGTAATAATCCGCGTTCCGGGCACAGCCTGCTGCAACTTCGCTATCGCTATATGTGCCGCGTTCGGTTGTGCCGCCAGTGTATCCTTCCGCCGCGCGTTGTAGAAATCCACACACAACTGCGGATTACGAAGCCATGCCTCGTGCGTGCAGACATCTTCGATACGATAATGTTCCCATAAACCGTCTGAGTCACGGAACGTCCCCAGACCACTCTCGGCACTTACCCCGGCACCGGTGAAAACAACGATTTTCTTACTCATAGTATATACAGATTTTAGACTCTTCGGATTGTTACCAAATGATGTGAATAATCGCCCTTTTCGGCACTAAAAATACCGTTGGAATCGAGCTTTTCTACCTTCACGCGACCGGAGCAATGAATCACACGCTCACCGTCTATCACGATACCTACATGGCTGATTTTTCCGTCCTCATGGTCGAAGAAGACCAAATCTCCCGCCTGCACTTTTGATACATCGGAAATCTTCCGTCCCTGCTGTGCCTGCTCAGAGGCATTGCGTTTGAGTGTCTTTCCGAACAAACTCATTATTGTTTGAGTGAATCCTGAACAATCCATACCCAAGGCATTTCTACCGCCCCATAAATATGGAATATTGAGAAAGAAGCGCACCGTCTGCAAGAGATTTTGTTCGTTCAAATCGGGAGTTTTAGCGTATACCATAGACGGATCGATACGGAAACCGACACCAAGCACCTCAAACCGCGCGAAGACAGTTCTTAGCTCATCATCCTTTTTCTCCTGATAGCCGGCTAAGCGGGTTCCAGCAGTCAAAGGAATGGTCTGACCGTTGTTCTCGCTTACGGCATATGCCATCGGCATAGCTACCATAGCGGCTGAATCATACGCTGCGCGATATGATTTATATTCCGCTGCAGACATCGGGGTACACATCTTAGCATCAATCCACCCCTCCTGACCATCCAAGTGCAATTTCACCCGATTCCATCGGGGTTTTTCTTCCAGCACATCGAATGTTTCGCCGAACAGAATCTGGGTATTCTGCTCCGCTGCTTCACTCGCCTCCGCCCGTACGGGGATGACACTATATAACGAAATCGCTTTCAATTCTCAACTCTCAATTCTCAATTTACCACACCTCTTGCGGATGGTCATTATTGGTTCTTGGGTAGTCAATCGAATAGTGCAGTCCGCGGCTCTCCTTGCGCTCTATTGCCTGACGGGTTATAAGATAACCGACATTGATCATATTGCGCAACTCGCATATCTCCTTGGTGGCCTTGACGCGCTTGAACAGATCTTCTGTCTCTTCGTAGAGCACATCAAGCCGCTCCCAAGCACGACGCAAACGCACATCAGAACGGACAATACCGACATAGGTGGACATGATCTGCTCCACTTCTTTGACATCCTGAGCTATCAGCACACGCTCCTCGATGGACATAGTTCCTTCATCATTCCATGCCGGTATTTTCTCGTTGAAATCGTAGTTTTCTATCACAGAGAGGCTATGCTTGGCTGCTGCATCGGCATAGACAACGGCTTCAATCAGCGAGTTCGATGCCAAGCGGTTTCCACCATGAAGACCGGTACAAGAACATTCGCCAACGGCGTAGAGACGACGAATAGACGATTGACCATCCAAATCAACCTTGATACCGCCGCACATGTAGTGTGCGCAAGGAGCTACAGGGATATATTGTTTGGTAATATCAATGCCTATTGAGAGACATTTGGCGTAGATATTCGGGAAATGATGTTTGGTCTCCTCCGGATCTTTATGGGTTACATCCAGACAGACATGGTCAATTGCGTGGATCTTCATCTCATTGTCTATCGCGCGGGCCACAATATCACGCGGAGCGAGGGACAGACGCGGGTCGTATTTCTGCATGAACTCCTCACCGTTCGGCAACCGTAGGATACCTCCGTAACCACGCATTGCTTCGGTGATAAGGTATGCCGGATGGGTCTCGGCTGGGTTAAAAAGGGATGTCGGGTGGAACTGCACAAACTCCATGTCCTTCACCTGTCCTTTCGCGCGATAGACCATGGCTATGCCGTCTCCGGTAGCTATCTCGGGATTGGTCGTAGTGGCATATACAGCCCCTGTTCCGCCGGTAGCCATCAGCGTCACTCGGCTCAGGTAGGTATCTATCTTCTGCGTTTCAGGGTTAAGAATATAGGCTCCGTAGCACTCGATATCCGGTGTCCGGCGGGTGACACGAACACCTAAGTGATGTTGGGTGATAATCTCTACGGCAAAGTGGTTTTCCAGGACGTCTATATACGGATTGCGGCGCACCGCCTCCATCAGTCCACGTTGGATCTCAAAGCCCGTATCATCGGCGTGGTGGAGTATACGGAATTCGGAGTGTCCTCCCTCGCGGTGCAAATCGAAAGAACCATCTTCTTTCTTATCGAAATTAACACCCCAGTTAACGAGTTCGGATATTCCTCTTGGGGCATTGCGCACCACTTGCTCCACTGCCGCCGGGTCGCTCAGCCAGTCGCCGGCTACCATCGTGTCGTGGATATGTTTCTCAAAATCATCCACCATCAGATTGGTGACAGATGCAATGCCGCCTTGCGCTTTCGCCGTATTGGCTTCATCCAGCGTTGTTTTGCAGCACAAGGCGATGCGGTATTTCTCTGCGCGGGCTACTTTGAGCGCAAAACTCATACCCGCTACACCGCCGCCTATAATTAAAAAATCGTATTTCTTTGTCATATTATTGTGCTTTACAGAGTGCAAAGACTGTTATTTTCGCTCCCCGAATGAGACGCATTGCCCGGATGCAACTTCGCATGGTTTCACCGGTAGTGATCAGGTCGTCAACCAACAGGATATGTTTGTGATAGAGTTGCTCTGGATGGTTCACAGCAAAAGCATCTGCTACATTCTGCATCCGCCCTTCGCCGCTCTGCAGCGCCTGTTTGGGTGTGTTTCTTACTCTTGTCACATGGCTTGTATCCACATCCACTCCGAGGTAATCTCCTATGCCGCGAGCGATATATTCTGACTGGTTGTAACCTCTCTCGCGCAAACGTCTGGGATGCAGTGGCATTGGTATGATCACCTCGATTTCATCGAAGAAATCCGTGTCTTGCATCTCCATGGCTGCTTGCCTTCCCAGATGGTATCCGATGAGCGGCTGGTCACGGTACTTCATCTTATGCACCAAGTGCTGTATCGGATGTTTTTTCTCGTAGAAGAGGTAAGCTGCTGCGCGAGTTAAATGCATTACTTTGAGTGCCGCCACTATATCCTTGCGCATGCCTACTAGCGCCATCTCTGTGCTATTCTGCCGTTCAACAGCCTGCTCCGTTCTGGGCAAAGTGCCCATACAGTGCTCGCATAGGAAAACACTTTTATCCCCGATGTACCGTCCGCACATCGGACACACACGGGGATAAAAGAGGCTAAAGAGTGACACCATTCTTGAAGATGGCTATCTCGTGATAACCGTTCTTCTCGTTGTTAACCTTCGTGCCGTTTGCTACTGCAATAACGAAATCTGCGAAACGCTTAGCTACTTCTTCCATCGGTTCGCCCTCGGCGATAACTCCTGCATTGAAATCGATCCAATTGGGTTTGTTCTTCGCCAAATTCGAGTTCGTAGAGATCTTCATCGTCGGAACATACGTACCAAACGGTGTACCGCGCCCGGTGGTAAAGAGCACCATATGGCATCCGCAGGAAGCCAGCGCCGTTGAAGCCACCAAGTCATTTCCCGGAGCCGAAAGGAGGTTCAGACCTTTCACTTGGAGACGCTCGCCATAAGGCATTACACCGCGCACAAGAGATTTACCGCATTTCTGGGTACATCCTAGGGCTTTGTCCTCGAGGGTTGATATACCGCCGGCTTTGTTGCCCGGAGACGGATTTTCACCCACCGGTTCACCGTGGGACAGGAAATAGTCCTTGAAATCGTTGATAAGCGAAACGGTCTGGTCGAAGAGTTCTTTGTTGGCACAACGGTCCATGAGGATCGTCTCTGCGCCGAACATCTCCGGCACTTCGGTCAGTACGGTAGTACCGCCTTGCGCTACGAGCCAGTCGCTCAACATTCCGAGCAGCGGATTCGCAGTAATACCGCTGAAACCGTCACTTCCGCCGCATTTGAGCCCCACACGCAGTTCGGACAGAGGTACCGCGACGCGTTTGTCGTGCTGCGTCTTCGTATAGAGGTCACGCAGGATAGGCATGCAGTACTCCACCTCGTCGCCCTGAATCTTCTGAGTCGTCACAAATTTAACACGATCCTCATCGATCTCACCGCAGAACTCCTTGAATACATCGGGTTGGTTATTCTCGCAACCGAGGCTTACAACAAGGATGGCTCCTGCGTTCGGATGATGGATCATATCGCGCAGGATCTTCTTGGTATTCTCATGGTCGTCACCTAATTGCGAACAACCGTAGTTATGCGGGAAAGCGAAGATATTGTCCGCTCCTGTCTCCTGACGCAGACGCTCGGCACATTTCTGGATAATACCATTGACGCACCCTACGGTAGGAATGATCCATACCTCATTGCGGATACCGACCTGTCCGTCTTTGCGGCGATAGCCCATGAAGGTACGTTTCTCATCGGGGATATTGAGCACGACCTCTTTGGGGTGATACTCATAGGAGAGCAGTCCGGCGAGGTTGGTCTTAATGTTATTCTCATTCATCCATGAGCCGGCTTTCTTCGCCTCTCTGGCATGTCCGATGGGGAAACCGTACTTGATGACATTCTCTCCTTCTGCGAGATCTTTGATAGCTATCTTGTGTCCGGCAGGCACATCTTCCAGCACGGTGATCTGCTTGCCGTCCACTTCAATAACCGCTCCGGCGGTTTGCGGTTGTATTGCTACCACCACATTATCCGCCGGATTGATTTTTAGAATATTTGTCATAAATTCCTTTGTACTTGGTACTTAGTCACTTGGTTACTTAGAACAGGCTCTTGATCTTTGCAATCACGTCATCTACCTTGTCGGCAGCGAGCATGAGCTGAACGGTCTTGAGCATGCCGACAGACTCGATCGAGTTGAGGTACAGCTCTACCATGTCGGTGAGACCAGGGATTTTGTTGAGGTCCTCTTTGGACTCTTTCCAGATGATGTCGGTTGCACCGAGCACGCCTTCCGCCACCCTGCGGGTGTCGCCGGTAGCCCAGAGTTCTTTCAAGAGGTCCATGATCTCCTGTGCGTCGTTCGGCTGGATCGGAGCACCGTCCTCGCGGGTGCCGCCTTTGTAGTACTCGATGATAGCCGCCAGACCGAGAACAAGGCCCTTCGGCAGCTCGCCCTTGCGCTCCAGATAAACCTTCAGACCCGGCAGGTCGCGTGTCTCGAATTTCGGGAACGAGTTCAGCATGATGCTGGTCACCTGGTGATCCACATACGGGTTGTTGAAACGCTCCAATACGCTCTCGCCGTAAGCCTTCAGTTCCTCCTTCGGCAGATTCAGCGTCTCCAGAAGCTCGTCGAACATCACCATGTGAATGTATTTGCCGAGTACGTCGTGGTTGCAAGCGTCGCGGACGATGTTCACGCCGCTCAGGTAACTTACCGGGCTCAGCACAGTGTGCGGGCCGTTCAGCAGCGTCACTTTGCGCTCGTGGTACGGCTTCTCGCTCTCAGCGATGAGGACGTTCAGTCCAGCCTTGTTAGCCGGGAACTCAGCCTCCAGTTCGGCGATAGACATGTTCTCCGGTTTCTCGATTACCCAGAGGTGGAAGATCTCAGCCTGCACAACGAGGTTGTCGTTGTAACCCACTTTCTCCTGAATCTCGGCGATGTCTTTGCGCGGGAAGCCCGGTACGATACGGTCAACGAGGGTAGCGCAGACGTAGTTGTATTTCTCGAACCACTCTTTGAAGCCCTCGTAGTCAGCTCCGAAATCGTCTTTCCACAGTTCGATATACTTGCGGATGCAGTCTTTGAGGTGGTGTCCGTTGAGGAAGATCAGCTCGCACGGCATGAAGATCAGACCCTTTGTCGGATCGCCGTTGAAAGTCTTATAACGGCGGAACAGGAGTTGCACCAGTTTGCCCGGATAAGAACTTGCCGGTGCGTCAGTAAACTTACAGCTGTCGTCGAAAGTGATACCCGCCTCCGTAGTATTGGAGATGACAAAACGGATCTCCGGTTGCTCTGCCAACGCCATGAATGCCCAGTTCTGGGTGTACGGGTTCAGCGCGCGAGAAATAACATCGATACGCTCCAGACTGTTCACAGCCTTACCGTCCAAACGGCCTTGCAGATTAACGTGATACAAGCAGTCCTGACCGTTAAGCCACTCTACCATACCTTTTTCGATCGGTTGAACAACAGCTACCGAACCGTTGAAGTTCGTCTTTGCGTTCATGTTCCAAACGATCCAGTCCACAAATGCGCGGAGGAAGTTACCTTCACCAAACTGAATAATCTTCTCGGGAGCTACGCTCTTCGGCGCTGTCCACTTGTTCAATGCTTTTTTTGCCATAGTTTTAAGTATTAAATGAATATAAATTGGAATTGACAACTCAATACCATTGCGGCTGCAAAGGTACAACAAAAATTGCACATACGCAAGCGCACGCGCTTTTTCCGTCAAATTTTCTACATATATGCATATGTTTTTGCTGAAAAATTTGCGTAATTGCAAAAAAAATAGTACTTTTGCAAAGAAGAATTATTACCACCATGAAAAAATCCATTTTATGTATGCTTGCTTTGGCATTATTGTCATGCTCAAAAGAGCAGTTTCTTTTAGAGAACGAATGTGTCTATAGTCCCCGACAAACCGAGTTTTCCTTTTGGTCCAATGCCGCCGAACAAATGGAAGTAAGAATCTACGATGAGGGACAAGGGGACGAGGTGGAATGTATAAAAGTTGTTCCCTTGACCAAGGGTTCTAATGATTTCTGGAAGGCAACAGTCAAAGGCGATTGGGCGGGTCAGTTTTATACGATTCGTTCTTACCAGAACGGCGAGTGGAGTGCCGAGTCTCCGGGTATTTTTGCCAAGGCCGTGAGTGTCAACGGACAACGGGCAGCTATCCTTGATTGGAAGACCACTTCCCCTGAAGGCTGGGAAAAGGACGTTCGTCCTGATATGACCGATCCCACGGATATCGTGGTATATGAGACTCATCTGCGCGATTACACGATGGCGCCTAATTCAGGTATTGAGCAGAAAGGTAAATTCTTAGGCATGGCCGAAGAGAAAGCCATTCAACATCTCAAACAACTGGGTATTACACACCTGCAGATTCTGCCGTTCTTCGACTACGGATCGATTGATGAGACTGCCCTTGATCAAAACAAATACAACTGGGGATACGACCCGGTCAACTACAACGTGCCGGACGGAGGATACAGCACGAATCCTTATGACCCTGCTTGCCGTATTCGCGAGACCAAACAGATGATACAGGCACTCCATAAAGCGGGGATCCGCGTGGTGATGGACGTGGTTTATAACCACACTTATGACGTCATGGGCTGCGCTCTCGGACGCGTGGTCCCGAAATATTTCTACCGTTTGAACCCCGATGGCACGTACGCAAACGGCTCCGGTTGTGGTAATGAGACCGCTTCGGATCATGAGATGTACCGCCAGTTCATGGTCGAGTCCGTTTGTTATTGGGCACGAGAGTACCATATTGACGGCTTCCGGTTTGACCTGATGGGTATTCACGACCAAGAGACCATGAAAGCCATCCGCGCAGCATTAGACAAGATTGATCCCACTATTGTCACTTATGGTGAGGGTTGGGCTGCCATGTCGCCTGCATACCCTTATGAAGAACTCGCCATGAAACAATGGACCTATAAGATGCCGCGTGTGGGGGCGTTTAGCGATGATATCCGGAACGCCCTTATCGGTTCGCCATTTGACCATGAACGCGGTTTTGCGTCCGGCAATCCTGCTTCCTGCAAGGATGTGATGCGCGGTCTTATCGCTTGTCCCGAATGGAGCGGCGAACCTATGCAGCACGTGTCTTATATCACTTGCCATGACAATTACTGTCTGCGTGACCGTATCGACATAAGCACCAAGGGAGAAGGAAAAAATAAAGGCGAAAGCGAGCAGACTAAGTTGCGTATGAACAAATTAGCACAGACCGCAGTTCTCGTATCCCAAGGAATGAGTTTTCTGTATGGCGGAGAAGAACTCTATCGCTCCAAACGAGGTATTGATAATAGTTACCAAAGCCCCGATTCTATTAACATCATCCCCTGGGAAAACAAAGAGAAGTATGCGGATCTGTTTAACTATTATTGCCGGATGATTGCTATCCGTCGTGCGCACAAAGGATTCCGCCTCGGAACGGCTGAGTTGGTAAAAGAGCACGTGACGTTCTTGGATACCCCCGACGAACAAGTCATCGGATATTATATTCATGATCTGCAAGGTATTGATTCCGCCAAATCGCTGATTGTGCTGCTCAACGGTGGCGACAAAGCGCAACAGGTGGAGATTCCGGAAGGCAAGTATATATTGCTGGCTTTCAACGGCGAGGCTAACGTGAACGGCCTCTCGGAAATGGAAGAATCCCAGGCGATTGTAGCGCCTTATTCGGCTACTGTTATTGCGGAATATTAATTTAGTTTGCTTAAATCAGACCCGGAATAGGGGCAAAACCTGCGCGTTAAGGACTATTCCTAGACAATGCTTGAAATTGCAACTCCGTAACCAACACATATACAACACATTATGACATATGCCGAAACACTTGAAAACACACATAATTAGCCGTTTGGATCCTGCGATTTCGTTTTTTGTACCGTCATCCCGCGTTTCCGCTCTCCATTCGCGGGGAGTGCGCTATTTTCACGGTCTGCAAAGGCGGAGCCAAGCCCGAACCGGGACTCAAACCCTATACACGCTTCTATCAATATACGTACGTCGCCATCTACCGCCAATTGCAGGCAGAACGCCTGAAAGCGCAGGAACCGCAGAATGACCTGGCGGATCTCTCTTTCGAACCGGTTGCCGCAGAAAAACCTTTCTCACTCAAACGCCCCCTCAAACGCCCGCATTCAGCTGCCATGGAGCGTATTCTTCATGGTTTGTCCCCGGAACCTCCTCCACCCGCTCCGCAACCGGAAAAAACGCCTCATGGGACGATTTTTCTTGCATATCTCAAAAAAAAGCAGTACCTTTGCAGCCCAAAATAGAAAAATGCGAAAAGCGCAGGTGATAGTAGGTCTGTTGGTATGCGTTCTGGTGAGCGGGACGCTCTATGCTAAACGTCCGGTAACGGATGTGGAGCAGGCTCGTCGCGGAGGAACGGAAGTGGAGCGATTACAACGGGCAATCAAAAAGCAACCGGGCGATATGGACAAACACTGTGAACTGGTACAGGCACAATTGGCGGCGGGAGACACCACGGCGGCGGAAAAGAGCATTGAGTACGCGATGAAGATGCGCGAGACGCCTTGCCTGTATATGCAGCGTGCGAGGATTGGGGTAGCGCGTGCTGACCTTTTCGCTGCAGCACGGTATAGCGCCCAAGCCGTCAAAGCCGGTTTGAGACCCTCGGAGGATTCGGCGGTTTATCGGATCGACAGTTTGTCGGGCGGAGGAGTGACGCTCTGTTTGCAACGGTTGGCTGGAGAAGAAAAACAGCAGAGTGACGTTTACCGCGGCTTGGCGGAGATGGCGGCAATGAAAGGCGACACCAGCCTCGCTATCGCGTACTACCGAAAAGCCGTTCATGCCGGAGACACAACATGCCGCGAAGCCTTGAAAATATTGCAACAGGTGGAAACAGTAGCCACAGAGACGGATAGCGTGACTGCGCAGATACCGTTTATGAACCAGACGGGCGAATTGGAACTGAAGGGTAAAATCAACGGTCTGGTAATCCGCATTACGGTGGACACAACGGCTACACAAAGCACCATATCGGGTGTAGAAACGCTCTTTATGCTTAAAAACGAGTATGTCTCCCGAGACGATATTATTGACAATATCTTTGTGATTGCCAAGCGGTTGGAGATCGGCGAAGGAATGGTACTTCGGGACATCCGTCTGCGCTATATCGAGAACCAGGACTGCCCGCTGATACTCTGTTTGCGCGATTTGGAGCGGTTGGGACGCATACAGATCCTTCCCGAAAAACGCGTGTTGACGATCAGACAAACCAAATAGACAAGTTTATGAAAAAACTCATTCTCGGATTGCTATGGATGGTGTGTGTGCCGTTAATGGTGGCGGCGCAGAACACGACGGAGAGTTACTGTATGATGCGCGCCATCGAGGCGGCACAGGGCGACGATTACAATACCGCATTCGAGTATCTTTCCAAAGAATTGGACGCTAATCCCAAGAACGGTTTTGCCCACATGTGGACGGCGATTGCCTGTGTCCGGTCGGATCGCTACGGATGGGCGTTGCAGTATGCTCAATCGGCTCTCAAGTTCCTGCCGAAAAAAGCCAAGGAGGGTCGTGCGCAGATGAACATACTGCTGGCGGACTTATATAGTGAGGCAAAGGATACCGCTCAAGCAATCACGTATTTGGAGCAGGCTCTCAGAGAGGATCCCCAAGAGCCTTATCCGTACAGGCAACTGTTCCTGTTCAGCCAAAACAAAGGCGACAAGGAAGCGATGCTCCGACAAGCCCAAGCGGCGGTAACTAACGTAACTGAAAACCGCGACATGGACATGCTGATGATCGATGCGTTGGTAGAGAACGAGCGGCAGGACGAAGCGTTTGCGTACTGCGACAAGGTGTTGAGCCAATGCGAGCCCAAGAGCAAGGAAGCAAGCCGTTTCCTCACCCAACGCGCGTTGATGAGAGTGAAAAACAAACAACCGCATGAGGCGCTATCCGATCTGATGCAAGCAACCCGGATCGATATATGGGACGTTTCCGAAGATGTATTGGAGCAACTGGATGACACTATCCCGACGGTAGTGCGCGATACACTCCTGGCGGCTCATGCGCAGGAACCCGATAAGTTGTTCTGGAAAATCTATCTCTACGATTCATACCGCCACACCAACGAATACGGCAAGGCGGTGGAGGCAGGTTTTGCCATGTTGCCACAATACAACAGTGCCCACCTGATACACTATATTGCGTCGGTTCTGGAGTCGTATATCGGCGATGTAGAGTTGTCCGAACGGATGTTAATCAAGCAGTTGGGCGTCGATTCGACATCTGCAGCCACGTATCTGAATCTGGAGGATCTGTATGCCGAAACGGGGCGGTACAAAGAGGCGTTCGCCATGGCGGACAAAGCGCTCTCTTTCGATCCCTCGCCGAGTGAAAAAGCGAACATTTACCAATTACGCGGCCGCATCTATGAAATCCAGCGCGAGTACGAAAAAGCAGTTGAGGATTTCATGGCAGGCATGATTTCCGATCCCCGGGATTACGAATACTGGTTCCGTATCGGCAAACTGTACGGCATGATGAATGAGCCGGACAAACAGGCACAGGCCTTCGATCAGGGGCGCAAGGCGTTTGCGGCGGACGGAAAGGAACTGAGCCCGGAAGCCTATGTGGCGACAGGGGATAGTGCCCGGGCGTACGAAGCCGCTCAAACGATGATCCATAAGGAAAACTCCGCGGGAGAGCAGTACAACGCCGCGTGTGTCTATGCGCAAATCGGCCATCCTCAAGAGGCGTTGGAACACCTCAAGAAAGCGTTTGAATGCGGTTTCCGCCATTTCTACCACATCGCGTGGGACATGGACTTGGACAGTCTGCGAGGAATGAAAGAGTTTGACGAGATGGTCAACGAATACAAGCAGAGAGCGGAGCTGGAGAAACAGGAGTTAAGAAGCAAGATTGATACGGAACTGAACTACTAATCCAAAAGCCTTTACGTGATATGAAAAAGATATTTTTTACACTCCTGATTGCTCTCACGGCACAAGTGATGATTGCTGCGGATTCGTACTATTTCCAGCGCGCAGAGGAAGCATACAAAAACAAAGACCTTGACCTGTGCCTTCGTTATTGCAAGGAAGGTGTCGGGAAAAACCCAAAAGACGGCAAATGCTGGGCGGTCATCGCGGAGATATACTCCAAACGCAAGTATGCACGTTATGGCGAAGCGATGCAGGCCGCGGAAAAGGCCTTGGCCACCTTGCCGAAAAAAGACAAACAATGGATTCATTTTGTCCATGCCATCCGCGGAGATGTGTTCTACAAAGTAGAGAACTATCAGGCATCGAAAGAGGCGTATCTGGTGGCGCTCTCCATGCAGCCGGATAACACCACCTATATCTATGACGTAGCGGATGTGTGTTACCGGTTAGGTGAATACGAAGAGTCCGTCAAGTACTACAAACGATATCTGGAGCAGAGCCCGAACACCATTTATATCTATGGCGAACTGGCATACGTCTATTACAAAGCCGGCAACCCAAAGGAGGCGCGGCGTTATAGCGATATGGCGAACACTTTAGCGCAAGGCGGTAATATCACGGCACACCGTGTGAAATCGCTTTTGGCTCTCGAGCAAGAGGATTATATCTCCGCCTGCCGCGAAGCAGCCCGCGCAATATTCATCGGCGAGACGTGGTACGAAGAAGGCGATACGCTCAATATCTTGTGTCCGGATCTGCTGATGGCAGCAATACGAACCGAGGTGGCGAAAGCACAGAAAGCAGTAGAGACGAACGCCACCGCAGCTTATTGCGCATTCACAATGCAGCGTTACTGGGATGCTCTCTATTACCTCAACCGTAAGTTGGAACAGATAGACGCCCCTCAATCCGTTTATCCGGAGTTAGCATCGGTTTATGAACGGGTAGAAGCGCTCGACGAGGCAGAGAAATACTACAGTCTGGCGCTCAAAACGGACTCGGCGGAACATATATGGCGTGGTCTGGCACAAGTGGCAAGAGAGCGCGGAGAGTTCCTGAAAGCCAACGAATACCTGCGCAAAGCACTACAAGAGACGCCTGCCGAAGGAAAATGTTATTACCTCATCGCGCGCAATTTGTGCGAAGCAGGGCTGATGGATGAAGCCCTGATGACATTGGATACCGCCCGCGTATTGTTGGAGGACGAGGATTGGCTTATATCAGTTCATAGCATCCGCGCGGAGATATTCCGCCGGAAAGGCGAGGAAGAGAACGTGCACAAAGAGATAGCGGAAGCACAGAAACTGCGCAAGCCGGACGACAAAAGGAGCGAGTTCTATGTCCTCGATGCACTATCAGGCGACACGGCTGCGCTCGCACGCCATGCACAAGAGATCGCGCAGGACAAGAAAGGACAGATGGACGGCAAATGGGGAACACTCGCACATGCGTACGCGATAGTTAAGGATAAGGCGCACACCCTCGATATGATTCGCCGGGACTACAAGGCAGGAAATTACAGCATACGGCTCATACAGACTTTGAGCCGCTATCAGTTCCTGAAAGATGACCCGGAGTTCAAAGCCTTGGTAGCCGGCTATGAAACCATGCTGGAGGAGAAATTAGCGGAACTGCAATCGCAGTCTGGCGACCAGGAGACGATACTGGACAAAGTGACAGAACTGCCCTTTACGCAGCAAGGCGGAGTCAACCGCGTACAATGTACCATCAACGGTCTGCCGCTATATTTCGTCTTCGATACCGGCGCTGCAGATGTGTCCATATCAAGCGTGGAGGCGAACTTCATGCTCAAGAACGGCTATCTGACCAACGCGGATTTTATGGGCAAGCAGAATTTCATGACCGCTACCGGGGAAATCCATGAAGGCACGACCATCAACCTGCGCGAAGTGAGGGTTGGCGATGTGATTCTCAGAGACATCAAAGCATCTGTCATTAAAAACCAGTCTGCGCCCTTACTGCTCGGGCAAAGTTGTTTCCGACGTTTCGGGACAGTTGAGGTGGACAACAAAGCGCAGGTCATTCGCCTGATAGCGAAATAAATGAAAAAATGAAAAAATGAGAAAATCTAAAAATGTGAAAATAAGACTATGAGTTTACAATGTGGAATAGTGGGATTGCCCAATGTGGGCAAAAGTACCCTGTTTAACTGTCTGAGCAACGCGAAGGCGCAGAGCGCGAATTTCCCATTCTGCACGATAGAACCGAACGTAGGTGTAATCACCGTACCCGACGAGCGGCTGATTAAGCTTGGCGAGATATGTCACCCCGAGCGCGGCGTCATTCCGACGACCGTTGAGATAGTCGATATAGCCGGACTGGTCAAAGGCGCCAGCAAAGGGGAAGGATTAGGCAACAAATTCCTCGCCAACATACGTGAGACGGACGCCATCATTCATGTCCTCCGCTGCTTCGACGACGAGAACGTTGTCCATGTGGACGGGTCCGTCAATCCTGTTCGCGACAAAGAGATCATTGACGCCGAGTTACAGCTGAAGGACCTGGAGACGGTGGAGAGTCGTATTCAGAAATGCGAGAAAGCAGCGAAAGCCGGAGGAGACAAGTTTGCCAAGTTGCAACTGGAGGTGCTCGTCAAATACCGCGAGGCGCTGTCTCAAGGCAAGAACGCGCGCACTGTGGAGCTGGAGAACAAAGAGCAAGAGACCGCAGCCAAAGACCTGTTTCTGCTGACCAACAAACCGGTCATGTACGTCTGCAATGTCGATGAGGGTTCGGCGGTAAGCGGCAACGCCTACGTCGAGCAAGTGCGCGAGGCTGTCAAGGATGAAGATGCGCAGGTGCTGGTGCTGGCGGCGAAGATAGAGAGCGAGATAGCGGAGCTGGAGAGCTACGAAGAGCGGCAGATGTTCCTTGAGGAGATAGGTCTGCAGGAAAGCGGCGTGAACCGCCTGATCAAAGCCGCCTACGCCCTCCTCAAGTTGCGCACATTCCTGACCGCCGGATCGGACGAAGTGCGGGCATGGACGTTCCGCGAAGGCATGAAAGCGCCGCAGTGCGCGGGAGTGATCCACACGGATTTCGAGCGGGGATTCATCCGCGCGGAGGTAATCAAATACGAAGATTTCGTAGCGCTCGGCGGCGAAGCGCAATGCCGCGCTGCCGGCAAACTCGGCATCGAAGGAAAAGACTACCTCGTCCAGGACGGCGACATCATGCATTTTTTGTTTAATGTCTAAATAGGAAGACCTAGGTTGACCTAGAAAAACATAGAATAACAATTATGATACAATCATTATTAAATATCGGCTGGTGGGTGGCAGTAGTATTCATTATTGTCGGCTTCGTCGCTTTGGTTAAAGGTGCCGATTGGCTGGTGGACGGCGCATCGTCCATCGCCAAGCGGTTCGGTATCAGCGACTTAGTAATAGGCCTCACTGTAGTAGCCTTCGGGACGAGTATGCCGGAGTTTGTGGTGAACATGGTGTCGGTAGGACACGGCACGACGGAGTTGGCGATCACCAATATACTCGGCTCTAACATCATCAACACCTTCGTCATACTCGGTCTAACGGCCTTGATCTACCCGATAGCAACGCACCGCAGTACCCGCAATTTTGACATTCCGCTTTCAGCGGCAGCGGGAGCTATTGTGTTACTAATGATTATTCCTTTCCTGCCTCAGGAGGACGTCCCGGTCATCGGAAGAGCCGAAGGGTGTGCGCTACTCGCGCTATTTAGTCTGTTCTTGTATATTACCTTCCGCAACGCGAAAGCACAGGAGCACAGCAAGGAAGAAGAAGTGGAGGTAAAGGAGATGGGTGTGGGTAAAGCGGTGGTTCTGATTCTCGCCGGCATCGTCGGACTGGCGATAGGCGGCGAACTGATTGTGGACAGCGCAGTCGATATAGCCCATCGGTTCGGGGTATCGGAAGCTATCATCGGGCTGACGATTGTGGCATTAGGGACATCACTACCGGAGTTGGCGACTTCCGTCATTGCGGCGTTCAAGAAGAACAGTGATATCGCGATGGGCAATGTGGTTGGCAGCAATATCTTCAATGTGTTCTTTGTTCTCGGCACGAGCGCAGCAATCCGCCCGCTACCGGCTTACCAGGGGATAGAGGTAGACGCACTCATGGCGGCTTTAGGCAGTTTCATCGTTTGGTTCGCGCTGAAGATCGACAAAGACAACAAACTCCCGCGGTGGGCAGGAGCTTTACTTTTAATCGTCTATGCAGGGTACCTGACATATCGCTTGATGGCGATATGAATTCCAAATTTATAATTGATTGAAGCGTCTGCGCTCGGAATCGAAGAGCCAGCCGTATTTATTGAAATAGCGGCACATGTTTCGGATATGAATCCGGAGCATGTGTTTGTTTTTATAGGAAGCGCGGGCATGGTCATGCACAATCGTCCATGCGGGATGATAGAGCGTGAGGTAGTTACGATGGATAGTACGGGTGAGGTCAATATCCTCGGGGTACATAAAATAACGTTCATCGAAGAGTCCCGCCTCGACCGCTGCTTTGGTTCGCAGAAACATGAAACATCCGCTGAGGTAGGGCGCGTTGACCGGTTTAGTCAGATCCAGATCAAGCATCTCGTAGCGCTTGTTGCGCCGTGCCATGAGGGCTGCGGGCAGAAACCGCCGGCCGAAGACATCAATCGGCGCAGGCAGTCGCTTGGCGAGGTACTGCTGTGAGCCATCCGGACTAAGCACTTTCGGCATCAGTTGTCCTACCTGCGGGTGCTCCAACATCCAGTCGTGCATAGCATCGATATCTTCGGCCTTGACACGGATGTCACTATTCATCACCAGATGGAAATCGGTCTTGTAGTACGCGCTCTCGCGCAGAGCGATGTTATGCGCACGGCCGTAACCGAGGTTCTCCGGCATATGCATATAGCGCAGTTTACGTGAGACCGCTTGCGCTGTAAGACCGCGTTGCTGTAAGACCGCTTGCGCTGTAAGACCGTCCTTCGGACTGTAAGAAGGTTCGGTATTATCCAGCAGGTATATCTTCCGCAGGTTCTTCACCCGCAGCAACTCTTCCACCAGCGGCAGCACCTGCTGTTCCCATGAAGGACGATATAGGACGATAGAGATATTTACCATTTGGTCATTTACGATTTACCATTTATGATTTCCTCAGGAACTGGCGCACTTTGCGCAGCTGTTTGCAGGCCACGGTGATATACCCCGCACCGACATGGTTCTTCTTCAGGACGATGTAGTCCTCCTGGGTCTTGGAGAGCCGCGCTTTGGTGTTCCTGTTACTTGCCCCGCCGGTTTCCATCTTCACCAGCACCTCGGGGATATAGCGGGAGTTATATCCGGCGGTGAAGATCCGAAGGATCATATCGTAGTCCGCCGATATCCGGAACCACGCATCGTATTCGCCGACTTCCTGATACACTTTCCTACGGACATAGAGCGTAGGATGCGGAGGCATCCACCCGTACTTGAGCGCACGGGGATTGAAGGCATTGCTGACCCAACGCCTCGTCACTTTGTCGCCATGGCAGTACTGCAGATCGCCATAGACCACATCCACCTTCCCGTCCGCAAAAGCGGCTGCTATCTGCGCAACCGAATCGGGAGAATAGAACGCGTCGTCGGAGTGCAGAAATCCGATCACATCGCCCGTTGCCATCCGGATGCCTTTGTTCAGCGCATCGTATATGCCGCCGTCCGGTTCCGAAATCCAGCGCACTTCCTTCGTACATTGTACTTTGTCCCTTTGTCCTTTGGAATAATTTTCAATTATTTCCATAGTGCCGTCCGTAGAAGCGCCATCCACGATAATATGTTCGATATCATCGTAGTTCTGACTCTGCACACTCTCCAACGCCCGCGGCAAGGTCTTCGCCGAATTATAAGTGATGGTTATAATAGATATTTTCATAAGCTTTTTTTACTTGTTGATACGACTGGTCCCATGAGAACCGCTTGGCGTTCTCTATCCCTGCCGCTATGATTTTATCCGTAGGACGCAACAGCAGTTGACGCACTATATCCGCCATCTCCGCCGCCATCCGTTCCGGTGTGTCGTGTTGAATCATCAGTCCTTCCTCCCCTATGATCTCCGGAATAGACGAGTTATTCTGCGCGATCACTGGACACCCCGCTTTCTGTGCCTCCAGCACCGGAAGACCGAAGCCTTCGTAGTCCGATGGATAGAGCAGACAGAGGGCTTCGTTATAGAGTTTATTCAATTCCTCCTTCGTCACATTAGCCGCCGTGACCAGTTCGATACCCGTTAGTTGCGCCACATGCTGCGCTACGTCATAACGTTTGTATGCGGCTTTGCTGTTACCTACAAAGAGCAGGAATCCTTTCTTTTTGACCGATTTCATCGGATAAAAATCATCACTCACGCCGTTGTAGGCGATGGTAATCTGCTCCTCCGGATACCATGGATAGAACCTCAGCAGGTCGCGTTTGGTGTTCTCGCTGACGCATATCACCGCTTCGCTATGCCGCAATGCCCGCTCTTCTTCCCATAGGTGCACCGCCTTCGCCAAGCCGCGGCGGTAGAAATGATAGGTCAGGTCGTGCACCGTCGTCACATTATGTACCCCTTTCTGCGGCAAGACACGGAAATAAGAGGAATGGAAAATCGCCGGTGTCTCTGCCTTGTAAGCGGGAACGCGGTACCGCTCCATGAATCGGGGAGCCATTTGCTCCTTGTAGTCCAACTCCGTCAAGCGCAGCGCGACGTCAGCGCGAGCTCGGCGCAAGTGTTCACTCCAAACAGTAGAGATTCCTCCATTTTGTTGGAGCATAAATATAATATTGTCAAGAACAATATTCATTATTCTTTATTCATTATTCATTACTTTCTCCCACCTTGGCATAATAACTTCTTCGCTATAGGTAGCCTGCGCATAGGCTTGGGCTTTAGCTGCGCGCTCTTGCGCCTCGTCCGGATGAGCGATGACGTACAGAATCTGTTCCGCCAATTTTTCCACATCGTTGGCGGGCACAAGCCATCCCCTTCCGTCCGCTAACAGTTCCGCAGGACCCTGCGGGCAATCGAAAGCGATACAGGGCACTCCGCACCACATAGCCTCGATGAGCGCCAGAGGAAGACCTTCATAGCGCGAGGAGAGAACGAAGAGCGAAGCTTCGCTATATTCATCCGCAACATTCTCTGCACGACCAAAGAGAATAATATGTTGCAGCTGCAGGCTCTTCATCTGCGCCTCCAGTTCTGCCCGTTTGGGTCCTTCGCCTACGATCCGCAAAGTCCAATCCTTTGTACTTTGTACCTTGTCCCTTTGTACCCTGTCCCATGCCTGAAGCAGCAAGTCAAAACCTTTCTGCTCATGCAGCCTCCCGACTGCAAGAACAGTCTTTGCCTTTTGTGCATTGTGCATTGTGCATTGTGCATTGTGAATTGTACATTGTACCTTATCGAACACGCATGGGTTCGGGATAACAGTCACGTTCCGGCATCCGGATTCCTCCCACTCCCGCTTGTCCGCTTCGGTCAAGACGACCAGTTTCTCCAGTGGTTTGACTGCACGCACCAACTGCCATGTACGGACACGGCCGAGCAAAGACCAGAACGGGCCTTTATGGTTCGCCATGAGCAGTAGACGGCGCTGGTCTTTGGCGAAATGCATCTCTGCGATCGTGCGGCAAGGCAGATGGCGCAGGAAAGCTATCTCTTTGCCGCAAAGGGAAATACAGAGGTCTATCTTCTTCGCGCGTATATATTCGGTTAGCGCGCACCTATATGCACGCATACGACGCATATGCGCATAGTATTTCGTCAGAAGGGGCTTGGTATAGTCCGCATTGAAGTCTATATTCAGTTCCACCACTTTGACCTTTTCAGAGAGCGGAAAATAGCACTCCGAAGCACCAGCCGGCACCGGTTCGGTAGTGATAATCGTAATCTCATGCTCCGTATGCGCTGCG
Organism: Bacteroidales bacterium UBA4295; assembly: GCA_002395805.1. GTDB lineage: Bacteria > Bacteroidota > Bacteroidia > Bacteroidales > Paludibacteraceae > Colicola. Next base: position 113,511 of record DGVB01000012.1, read on the forward strand.
AGCCAGTTCACTTTCTGGGTCAGCACCCGCTCCATTCCGCCGGAGTTATAGAGATGAGGAATGCAATAGAGGATTCTCATACGGCTACCTCCTTCTTTTGAATATGCGTGATACCCATCACAACCCATAGCAGCAAGAGACTCCAAGTAACCAGACGGGGGTCGAAGAGAAGCGGAGCACGGGGATAGATCAGGGCGTGTCCAACCAGTAGGAACGACATCAGATACCAATAGACGCTGTCCTTTGCGCGATAGAAACTCTCTTTCACCCACAGGCCGATGAGGAACATCGCGATTGCAGTGCCTACTGCACCGAACGAACGGTATGCTTCGCCGACCATGTTGGTGCCGGTCCCCCACTCCGCATCTGCTCCCAGGAACAGGTACGAAGGCAGGTCACCGCCGTGCAGCATCTGCGGAGGCAGGTCGGAATGTGCGATGATATATCCGCCCAAACCCGGTATAGGGGATGTGATATCCAGTGTCATACCGGTGAACCAGGTCAGGTCGTTCTCCTGCGCCCAACCGAAGAGACGGAAGAGGTTGACATCATTGACGATGAGGTCTTCGTATATATCCCAGAACTCCTCCAGTTTGGTGTGCGCCAGTTTGGCTTGCCATGCTCCCGGATCCAGTCCTTCGGTACGCAGCGTCATGACAAGAAAAAGCGCTATCGAGCCGCCCGCCACGAGCCCCACTACCTGCCACCATTTGAGATGATAGACGTACATGCTGAAAGAGACAATCAGAATCAATGCCAGACTGACTGCCAGCTGACGGCTGCCGGTAGAGAGCAGAATCAGCATAAAGGCAGCGATCACCGCCAGATAAAACCACCATTTCTGCTTCGGCAGACGGAAGATAAAAATCGCCATCAGGTAACAACCGATCGTGAAGATATTATTGAAATAACTATATATCCCTACGTCGCGGAGGTTCGAGCCTTCGGCATAGACGCTCTGTAGCGCAGCCAGACCGCCGGTAATGACAAAGAGCAGCCAAGCCGCCATCGTAATACCGAAGAACCATATATACTGTCTCATTGAGATGGTGAAAGTGGGTTTGTCCGGTTCCTCGCGATTCAGTTGTAGCAGCCGTGTTGCACCTAACATATACCAGGCGTATCCGAAATAGGCCAAAGCCGTGGCACGCGTTACATAATTATCGTTGAACGAGAAGGAGAAGAACGACCAGTAAATTCGGTCCGGATCCGGCGCATAGAAAACCGGATAGACAAAATTGACGAGGAAAAAGGAGAGGGCGAAGAAGAACTCAAAGCCCAGCCAGTTCTTCCTTTTGTTGGTAGCAAAGAAAAGCACGTTCTGCGCAATAAAGCACGCCATCAGCGTCACGCAATAGTCGTAACTATAGGTCCACGGCGCTTTGATATACAGCACCGTAGCGGCAATGGCGAAGGCTATATTGAGCAGATAAGTTAACATTTATCCTTGGCTCGCTGCAGGAGATACATAAGGAACGACAACCGCCCGAATTCAGGTTCTGCGGACCATGCTTCGATGGCGGAAGCACGTCCTTCTTCAGAGACGGTTGGCCGCTGGGTGGCTTTCCAGTGATAGCCGCAGATGACATGTTTATCTCTGCCGGTAAGGGAGAGTTCCGGAGCGATGAGGCGGTATATTTCGTGGTCCTGGATGATATTTAATCCTTTCTCCTCAGCCGATCCGGATACTTTTTGCGCGTGCTGGCGGAACCGGTTAAGCGCCTCCGACACAAATGCCACCCGTCCCTGCAGTGCCAACCGGATCCAGAAGAGGCGGTCACCGCTAGCAGTGAACTGCGCTACCTGCGCCATATCCACCTGCTGCGCTGCATCGCGGCGGAAGAGCACCGCAGAAGCATTGCATATATTATTGTATGCGAGGAGATATTGCTTGACAAAAGAGAATCCGGCCATCAGAAAGTCCCGATTCCATCGGGTGTCACGGCTGCGTTCGATGGGTTTTCCTTCGCTGTCTATCCACTGACTATGGCAGAAAGCAAGGACGGCTTTATCCCGCTCGATGGCGTTTACCATACGGCTCAGGAATGCCGGTTCGGCTACGTCGTCGCTCTCTGCGATCCAGATATACTCGCCCGTAGCCTCTTTCAGTCCGCGCTCCCATTGCAGGAAAGTATTGCCGGAGTTCGATTCATTCACTATGAGCGTCTTCACTCGAGGGTCTTTGGCATACTCGCGCAATATCGCCGCACTATCGTCCGTCGATGCATCATCCAGCAGAATGATTTCAAACTCCGGATAGTCCTGCGAAAAAATACTCTCCATACGCTCCTTCAAATACGGCGCATGGTTGTAATTGGGCATGATTACGGTAACTTTCTTCATAGCTCTAACACTTAAGTGCGCAAAGGTACTGCTTTTTTTTGAAATATGCAATTTTTTTTGTGTATTTCAAATATTTTATATAATTTTGCAACCTATTTGAATTTATGTGTATCCGTACTCTGAATAATACGTCTTGGGGAGCATGGCTCCGTTTTCTGCTGGTAGTCGGTCTGCTTGCCGCCAAATGTTTTTTATTCGACGCATTCGTTGATACCGGTTTATATATATCGCCGGCGAATAAAATCAGCAAATGGGCAGCAGCGATACTGCTGGCGCTTCCGGTCGTTTTCACGTCAAAGAGATGGCCTGTCTTTGTTTTGCTCGGCATTACCGACCTATGGCTCATCGCGCAAATTATCTATTATCGGGTAAACCACCTTTTCATCACATGGCATCTCTTTACCCTCACGGGAAACATGGATGGATTCTGGCGGAGTATCATTCCTTATTTTGATTTCTCATTGCTGCTTTTTCCTCTTCTGACCTGTGTGGCTGCGGTATGCTGTTTATGGAAAGCGGCTCCTTTTCGATGGTGGGAGGTGTTGATTGTTGTCGTGACGGGAATTTGCACCAGTTTCACCGGTTCGTACATGCGCTGGCATTATCATCGCCCGTATATCAACGGAGCTCCTTTTACATGGGAATGGGTTAATCCGTGCAGTGTACCGCAGGCATTTTTTGTTGATGTGAGCGAGAACGAGCGCAAAGCTACCCACTATATCCACCACCGCTCTGTGTTAGCCTATCCGCTTTTCATGGCGGCGGATTTTATCCGGTCATGGTCCACACGAAGTACACCTGCGGAACTGACAGCAGAAGAAGAGAAAGAGTTAGCCACTCTTATACAGCCCTATACCGAGCCCGAACCTTTGCAGGGGAATCTCGTCATACTGCTGTTAGAGAGTTTTGAAGGATGGGTATTGGATGCAAAAGATGTCTCCGGCAACCCTATATGCCCTGCTATGAGCGCTTTTATCAGCTCCCATCCGCTGCTTTATGTCAGGGATGTGAAATCGCAAATCCAGTATGGTATGTCCGGGGACGGGCAACTCATCGTCAATACGGGGCTGTACCCCACTCTGGAAGGGATTGCTTGCGTTGATTATGACTATTGCACCTATCCCAATATTGCCCATTTCTTTCCCTATAGTGCTATTGTCAACCCCTGCCGCAATGTATGGAACCAGCACACGATGACTCCCGCATATGGTTATCAGGACTTGATAGAACCGGACACGGACTATCGTTTCGCATGGTCAGACAGCACGATGATAGACAGATTAATAGAGACTATATCCGCTTCGTCTGTGCCTTCATGCGTAATGGGTATTTCTATCAACGGGCATCTTCCGTTCGACAGTTCGCCGGATAAAGAGGTCAATATTCCCGACAGCGTTCCACCCATTATACGGAGTTATATGCAGACGGCGCATTTCACGGACCGGCATGTAGGGCGTTTTTTGGCATGGGCAGACACGGCCGTAGTGATGCAAAACAGTACGATCGCTATCACAGGAGACCACCGTATTTTCAATTGTAACATGAGCGATGAGGTGCGGGACTACGGTTTGCGCGCGAACCTGCCTTTCGGCACCGGTCAAGCCGGATGTCCGCTTATTATAGTCTCACCCCAAATAGACACGCTACGAATAATAGAACAGGCAGAACAAATAGATATCTTCCCAACTATTTTGGATTTCATCGGGCAGAAATCTTATTTCTGGAGAGGATTTGGGCGGGACTTGAGAGAAGCGAATTTATCCGATGAACACGGCAATTATTCCGTTCACCGCTCCCTCTCCGACAAACTGATCCGTATGAATTATTTCAAGCAATGAAAACAATCTTCCATTTTCTATTTGTTCTCTTCCTCGCAGCAATAATACAAGGCTGTACCCGCCAAGAATATATTGCCCATGCCGGCGGAAGTATACATGGATATTGCTATTCCAATAGTTTGGAAGTGGTTCAGAATAGTTTGGAGCATGGCATTGATTTCATTGAACTTGATCTGTCCGTCACTTCGGACGGTCAGTTAGTAGCTTGGCACGACTGGAATTTCGAATGGACTTACGCTCCCACTCACGACGAGTTTATGGCTCGTAAGATCTATGGTCTGTTCACTCCTATTGATTTTCCGAGGATGGATTCTATTTTATCCGCCAATCCGGGGCTCTCACTGGTAACGGATAAAATTTCCGATCCTGCCATTATTGATCAATGGCTTCATAAATACAAGAAATGAGTGTGGGTGGAGTGTTTTTCCGACGAGGATTATTTCACTCTTCAGAAGATGGGATACAACGTGTTAGCAAGTAAAGTGCCTCCTTATAAAACAGACACAGTTGCCGCCATCCGATGCTATACGTTCAATCGATTCCATTGTTCGGATTTGTCTCAACGCGACGGTGACTGCTTCGCACTCTTCGGCGGAGAGATCAGCCGCCATAATGCAGACAGTCTCTTCGCCTCAGACCCGCGTATCCGGTTCGTTTACATCGATTTCTATGAATAAAAAAAAGCCCGAAACGAATGTTCCGGGTTTCTTTGGTTCTTTTTTCTCGGGAGGAATGTCTGTCCAAAGGACGATATTCCGACCGAAAAGCGAAGGATAAAACGTAGCGTAATTGAGCGGCAGCGCCGCGAGTCACGCGAGTTTTAATCCTCGCGCGCCTCAGCTTCCTCTGCAGGAGCCTCGCCTTTAGCCTCTGCCTCAGCGGCAGCAGCTTCCTGCGCAGCCTCTTGAGCCGCAGCAGCGAGTGCAGCGTCTGCAGCAGCACGCTTCTCTGCGATAGCCGCAGCTTTAGCCTTGTTGGTTTCTACCTCTTGTGCGTGGAGAGCACGGGCTGCAGCAGCTTTCTTGTCTGCCTCTGCCTGGCTGATCTTGCCTGCCTTGGCATCCTTCTGAGCCTTCCATGCGTCGAAACGCTTCTGAGCCTCTTCCTCGCTGAAAGCACCCTTGGCTACACCGCCTTGCAAGTGCTTCATCAGCAATACACCTTCGTTAGAAAGGATCGTACGTACGGTGTCGGTCGGCTGAGCACCTACGCCTACCCAGTACAACGCACGCTCAAAATTGAGGATAACGGTTGCAGGATTGGTGTTGGGGTTGAACGAGCCGAGACGCTCGATGTACTTGCCGTCACGCGGCGAACGGCTGTCTGCTACTACGATGTGGTAGAAAGCATAGTCTTTGTGACCATAACGAGCCAAACGAATTTTTGTTGCCATTTGTTTTGGTTTGTTTTGTGGGCTTTGGATTACACGAATCCCTGCCCGGGTTAATACTAATGACGTGCTTTTACTCGAAAAGCCTGCAAAAGTACTGCTTTTTTTTTACATACACAAATATTTTTTGCATTTTTCATTTTTTTTTTGTAATTTTGCACCCGATTTTACAAATCATGCGTATTTCCGATCCGAAAATAGAGAACCCTATACTGCATCTGATTGGCGAAGAGGCTGATCGGATGGGTCTGGAGTGCTATGTCATCGGCGGATGGGTGCGGGACCTCTTTCTGCATAGACCGTCCGACGATATCGATGTCGTGGTGGTAGCCCCCCAGCCCCCTGAAGGGGGAGAGAACTCCGGCATTGGGATTACATTGGCAGATGCGGTCGCGAAGCGGCTCGGCAAAGGAGCGCATCTCGCTGTATTCAAGACCTACGGTACCGCGCAGGTGAAGAAAGGAGGGATGGAGCTGGAGTTCGTCGGTGCACGGAAAGAGAGTTACCGGCACGACAGCCGCAATCCGATCGTGGAAGACGGGACGCTTGAGGAGGATCAGAACCGGCGGGATTTTACCATCAACGCCATGGCGATATGCCTGAATAATGTACAAAGGGACGATGTACAATGTACGAAGGCATTGAAGTACGGCGAACTGCTGGATCCGTTTGACGGGATAGGAGACTTGGAGCGGTGCATCATTCGTACGCCGCTGGATCCGGATATCACTTTCAGTGACGATCCGCTGCGTATGATGCGGGCTATACGGTTCGCCACGCAGTTGGGTTTCAACCTCGACGGCGAGACCTTCGACGCTATCGCGCGGAACAAAGAACGCATCGGTATCATCACCAAAGAGCGGATCGCGGAGGAACTGAACAAGATCATGCTCTCCCGCCGCCCTTCGGAAGGATGGCTGCTGCTGGACAAGACGGGTCTGCTGCCGCTCATCTTCCCCGAGCTGGCGGCACTCAAAGGCGTGGAGGTCAAAGAGGGACGCGGACACAAGGATGTCTTCTACCATACCCTCAAAGTGCTGGACAACGTGGCCTCCTTGCAGGATTCCTACAGCGAAGCGGTCTTACAGCAACGCGGTCCTGCAGGCGAGGCCGGTCCAACAGCAAAGCGGTCCAACAGTCCGCAGGACGGTCTGTTATGGCTCCGCTGGGCGGCGCTGCTGCACGACATAGGCAAACCGCGCTCCAAGCAATGGGACCCGCATGCCGGATGGACCTTCCGGAATCATAACTACTTAGGCGCCAAGATGGTCCCTAAGATCTTCGCACGGATGAAACTGCCGCTGAACGAGAAGATGGAGTATGTCCGCAAGATGGTGGACCTCCATATGCGGCCGATCAACCTGATCGAGGACACCGTGACGGACAGTGCAGTAAGGCGTCTGCTCTTCGAAGCAGGAGATGATATAGACGACCTGATGCTGCTTTGCGATGCGGATATCACCAGCCGGAACGAAGAGAAAGTGGAGCGATATCACCGCAATTACCAACTCGTCCGCGAGAAGATGATCGAACTCGAAGAACGCGACCGTATCCGTAATTTCCAGCCGCCGGTGAAAGGCGACGAGATCATGGCGATCCTGCATCTGGAGCCTTGCTCCACCGTAGGAGAACTGAAAGCGGCTATCAAGGACGCTATCCTCGACGGCGTGATACCCAATGAATACGAACCCGCAAAAGAATATTTACTCAAACTCGCCCATGAGCGGGGACTTTGTTAGAATATGGCAGAAGAAAACGAAATAAACTTGGCAGCCGTGGAATACGGCGAAGCGAACATCATTCACCTTGACGACATGGAGCATATCCGTCGGCGTCCGGGTATGTATATCGGTAAGTTAGGCGACGGCAGTCACTCCGACGACGGTATCTACGTGCTCATCAAAGAATCTATCGACAACTCCATCGATGAGTACCGTATGGGTGAAGGCAAGGTGATTGAAGTAGAAATCAGCAGTCAGCCTTCAGATGCCAGCCATCAGATGGTACGTGTGCGCGACTACGGACGCGGTATCCCTTTGGGCAAACTGGTGGAGGTAGTCTCGGTCCTCAATACCGGCGGTAAATACGACAGCAAGGCCTTCAAGAAATCCGTGGGTCTGAACGGTGTGGGTACCAAGGCCGTCAATGCCCTTTCTTCTTTCTTCGCCGTAGAGTCGTACCGCGAAGGCAAGATGCGCCGCGTGGAGTTTGCGCAAGGCAAACTGACCTCGGATACCGATATTGTGGACTACAACGGACCGGAGAAACGCGGTACGGTCATTGAGTTTGTGCCGGACGACAGCAAAGGGCTATTCGAGAACTACCATTTCCGCGATGACTATATCGAGGAGTTGCTGCGCAACTATGCGTACCTCAATACCGGCCTGACGCTTGTCTATAACGGCAAGAAATTCGTCTCCAAGAACGGTCTGCTGGATCTGCTGACGGAGAATATGACGGTCTCTCCCCTTTATCCTATCATCCATATCAAGGGCGAAGATATCGAGATTGCCCTCACCCATACCGACCAGAACGGCGACGAGTACTACTCTTTCGTCAACGGCCAGCACACCATTCAGGGCGGCACCCACCAGACGGCTTTCCGCGAGGCGATCGGCAGGACGATCAAAGAGTTTTTCAACAAGAACCAGGAGCTGGCGGACATCCGAAACGGCGTGGTGGGAGCGATCGCCATCAACGTAGAAGAACCTGTCTTCGAGAGCCAGACCAAAGTCAAACTCGGTTCCAAAGACATGAGCCCCACCGGCGGCATCTCTGTCAACAAGTTCGTCAATGATTTCGTCAAACAGCAGCTGGATAACTACCTTCATAAAACACCGCAGACCGTGGAGATCATGCTCCAGAAGATCCAGGACAGCGAGAAAGAGCGCAAGGCGATCGCAGGTGTGACCAAAGCGGCGCGGGAGCGGGCGAAAAAGAACCTCGTCAACAACCCCAAGCTGCGCGACTGCCAGATTCACCTCAACGACCCCAAACCCGTCAAGAGCAGCAAGGACGCGGACGACGATCTACGGCTGGAGAGCTGCATCTTCATCACGGAGGGTCTATCCGCTTCCGGATCCATCACCAAGAGCCGCGACGTACGTACCCAGGCCGTCTTCTCCCTGCGAGGCAAACCCCTCAACTGCTACGGACTGACCAAACAGGTAGTGTATGAGAACGAAGAGTTCAACTGTCTGCAGTCGGCGCTCAATATTGAAGACGGACTCGACGAGCTCCGCTACAACAAAGTCATCATCGCTACTGATGCCGATGTGGACGGTATGCACATCCGGCTGCTGATGCTCACTTTCTTCCTCCAGTTCTTCCCCGACCTGGTCAAGAAAGGACATGTCTATATCCTGCAGACGCCGCTTTTCCGCGTGAAGGACAAGAACCAGACGATATACTGCTATTCCGAGGAGGAGCGGCAGAAAGCCATCGCCAAGATCAAGACGCCGGAGATCACACGATTCAAAGGACTGGGAGAGATCTCGCCGGATGAGTTCAAGGGCTTCATCGGTGCCGGTATCCGGCTGGACCAGGTAACCCTGCGTAAGGACGACAACGTCAAAGAACTGCTGGCCTACTACATGGGCAAGAACACCACCGAACGCCAACAGTTCATCATCGATAACCTCGTGATCGAAGAAGACCGCGTAGAGGAAAATTACGAATGACGAATTACGAATGACGAATGAAAGCGCTGATAGCATTCATAGTAATGGCGATTCTTGTGCTCACGCTCATCGAGATCAACGAGCGAGTGAAGAAGTCGAAAGTCGAAAGACAAAAGACCGCGGCAGAGCCGCTAAAAGATGAGGAATGCCAAAAAGAACAATCCGGACAGGAAGACTGCTCGGGATGCGGACTGATTGATGTCTGCGAGAAAGAAGAGAAAAAGGAAACGGGCCGCTGAAGCCCGTTTTTTTTTTATTGTCTTACCGTAATATGGAAACAAGATTGTTTCCACTCATACTTGACGTATATCTTCCCTGCCCGCTGATGATTCAGCAGCACCTGCCCCAACACTAATTTCAGATTATCCTCATGCATATACGCGTGTGTGCGCGTTACCTTATTATAACGCATATACGCGAGGTCGAACGTGGTGCCGTAGCAATGGCAGGATTGGGTCGTTGAATTGATATTGCCGCTTTTTTGCAGATACTTGATGTCTTGCTCCGTGCGGAGTACAGACGTGACATAAAACCGGTAGTGCGGCAGACCATTTCGGGCTAATATATCCGCCCATTCGGCTCCGATAGCCTCCAGTTCGCGGGCGGCGGAAGGAATGAGGTACGGTACCGAGTGGGTCAGACTATCCACGATATAATTCTCATTCGTCTTGATCTCCACCAGATGATGACGCATCTTCGCTGCGTCCTCCCTGTCTTTCGGCGGACGGGATAGACCGATACGACTGGCTACCTCATGCTGCTTCGCCTGCAGATCGTTGAACTTCGTCTTATAACTGAATGTCCGTCCGGGATACCATACCAGGCTGTCTTCGACGATTTCCGTGTCAGTTTGCGGCTTGGTGCCGCAGCTGACAAAGGAAATGACCGCTAACGCTATAAGACCGGCCATAAAAAGCCTGTATGACCGCTTCGCTGTAGGATCGCAACATGCGTTGCTGTCAGATAGACCATTCGAAGCCATCCTTGGTGTCTTTGATCTGGAACCCGAGGGCCGTCAGTTCATTGCGGATCTTATCGGAGGTAGCCCAGTCTTTGTTCTGCTTCGCTTGCAGACGGATATTGAGCAACAGGTCAATTGCGCTGTGGAAAGCATGAAGCCTACCTCCGTCTCCTCCCTGAAGGGAAGAGCCTTCTTCTTCTAATCTCAGACCCAGAATATCGATCGCGTAGGTCTTCCATACCTCCTTCAGTTCCTTCAGATCCGCCTCGGAGATCGTAGCTTTGCCGTCATGAACAGTATTGATGGCTTTGGCAGAATCAAAGAGTGCGGCGATCACGAACGGCGTATTCAGATCGTCGTCCATGGCTTCGGCACAGCGCTGACGAAGAGAAGCCTCTCCCCGGCCCTCCCCTAAAAGGGAGGGAGTTGTTTCTGCGGATGGTTTGATCTTCAGAAGTCTTGCATATGCCTCCTGCATACGCTGAAGTCCTTTTTCTGCGGCTTCGAGGGCTTCGGAAGAGAAATCCACCGTAGAGCGGTAGTGCGCCTGCAGGATGAAGAAACGGATGACCATCGGGCCGAAGGGTTTCGACAGCAACGGATGGTTGCCGGAGAAGAACTGCTCGAGGGTGATGAAGTTATTATAACTCTTCCCCATCTTCTTGCCCGCGATAGTGATCATATTATTATGCATCCAGTAATGCACGGACTCATGTCCGAGGGCAGCACACGATTGCGCAATCTCTGCTTCATGATGCGGGAAGATGAGATCGAGTCCGCCGCCGTGGATGTCAAACTGCTCGCCGAGGTATTTGGTGCCCATGGTGGAGCACTCCATATGCCATCCGGGGAAACCTTCGCTCCAGGGGCTGGGCCAGTGCATGATATGCTCGGGCGCGGCTTTCTTCCAGAGGGCGAAGTCGTATGAGTGTTTCTTCTCGTCCTGTCCGTCCAGTTCGCGGGTCTCCGTGACGATATCGTTGAGGTTACGGCCGGAGAGTTTGCCGTACGGATAGTCCTTGGCGTATTTCTCCACATCCATATAGACCGAACCGTTGGATACATAGGCATATCCGCGGTCGAGGATCTTCTGCACAAAAGCGATCTGCTCGATGATATGTCCCGACGCATGCGGTTCGATAGACGGCGGCAGTACGTTCAGCGCCGCCATATCGCGATGGTAGCGGTTGGTATAGAACTGGACTACCTCCATCGGCTCGAGTTGCTCCAGCCGCGCTTTCTTGGCTATCTTGTCTTCGCCTTCGTCGGCGTCGTGCTCCAAGTGACCGACGTCGGTGATGTTACGGACATAGCGCACCTTATAGCCTAAGTATTGCAGGTAGCGGTAGAGAATATCAAAGGTGATAGCCGGACGGGCATGCCCCAGATGGGCGTCGCCATAGACGGTAGGTCCGCATACATACATGCCTACGTGTCCTTCGTTCAGCGGCTTGAATGTCTCTTTGAATCGGGTTAAAGAATTATAAATCTCCAGCATTCGTAGTTCGTAATTCGTAATTTATAACAGTGTTTTCGGATCGAGGTTATTGCGCTCGATATCTTTGAAATATTTGAATGTACCGAGTTTGAGTTCTTCGCAAGCCGCTTCGTCACAGACGATAATACCATGCTGGTGCATCTGGAGGGCAGATACGGTCCACATATGACTGATGGGTTCCTCGATAGCGTGCTGCAGCGCACGGGCTTTGTTATGTCCGTTCACTACGATCAGTACTTCCTTGGCATCCATGACCGTGCCGACACCTACGGTGAGTGCGGTCTTGGGCACTTTGTTGACATCATTGTCGAAGAAACGGCTGTTGGCGATGATCGTATCGGTGGTCAGTTCCTTCTTACGGGTACGGCTGGTAAGCGACGAACCGGGTTCGTTGAACGCGATATGTCCGTCGGGACCGATACCGCCGAGGAAGAGATGAATACCGCCGATATTACGGATCTTCTCTTCGTAACGTGCGCATTCCGCCGCCAAGTCTTCGGCATTACCGTTGAGGATATTGACGTTCTCCTTGCGGATGTCGATATGGGAGAAGAAATTGGTCCACATGAAGCTATGGTAACTCTCCGGGTGCTCCTCGGGCAGACCCACATACTCGTCCATATTGAAGGTCACCACATTGCGGAACGACACTTTTCCTTCTTTATTCAGTTTGATCAGATGTTTGTACATACCCAGCGGCGAACTGCCGGTCGGTAAACCGAGTACAAACGGATATCCCTCTTTGGGTCCGAACTCATTGATTCGTTTTGCCACATAATTCGCAGCCCACTCGCTAAGCAGGTCATACGAAGGTTCTATAATTACTCGCATATATTGCTAATGAATAATGAATAGTGAATAATGAATATTTATTGGCCGAGGAGGATTTCGGCGATCTCGGGTTCCTCGAGGTTGACGCCTACGATATGTCCCTCACGGTCGATCAGCACGGTATGGGGGATGTACTGCACGCCGTATTTGTCGGAGCACATATGCTCCTCATCTTCGCGCATCTGCGGCCAAGGCATCTGCTCTTCCTGCAGTGCTACGCGCCAAGCCATAGCATCCTGATCGACGGAGCAACTGAGGATCTGGAAATGTCCTTCGGGCTGGGAAGCATAGATCTCCTTGAGCACCGGGATAAACCGGCGGCAGGGTCCGCACCATGAAGCCCAGAAATCGAGGAGGACGTAGTCCGTTTTGCCAACCACCCGGCTCAGGGACAACTCTTTGCCGTCCGGCGTCAGGGCGGTGATATCGATATAGGCATTCTCATCGGCTGCCGGCTCTTGAGCCGCTGCCTGTTCTTGTTGCGGTTCCTGGTTCTCTGCAGTTTGTGCCGCCTGTTTCTTCGTACAGCCGACGATCAGAAACGCCGCTGCCAAAATCAATAAGTACTTTTTCATTGTTGTGTTGTTTTATCCAGTTTGACCAGTTTAACTGGTTCATCCAGTTAATCTACCTTTTTTAATACCACCGCGCTGCGGGCGGGGAGATACATCTTGAGCCATCCCTTGCCGTCCTTGGCGTATAACTCGTCATGCTCCGTGAAATGCTCTACCGAGTCGTCACTCAGGCCGAAGCCCGCAAACTCTTTGGCGTCGGTATTGAGTACCACTTTGTATTTGCCTTCGGGCACCAGCATGCCGTAGTCGGTGAAGGATTTCTGTCCGTTCCAGTTGAAGATAAAGAGGAGGTCTCCGCGGGAATAAGCCACCACCTGGTCACCCTCGTTGTCCCACCATTTCATCACCCATGGCAGGTGGTTGCCGACGTTGTATTTCTTCTCTTCTGCGGTCGGTTTCTGGATCAGCAGGTGCTCCTTGAGCAGGTGCACCATCGCTTCGTCGAAGCGGTTGAGATCCGCGAAGAAATAGTTGGGGTTATCCACCAGTCCCCATTGGCGACGGGCGTATTTATAACTCCATCCGTTGCCCTCGCGCGGGAAGTCGATCCATTCCGGATGGCCGAACTCATTCCCCATGAAGGTGAGGTAACCGCCGTTGATGGTGGAGGCGGTGACGAGACGGATCATCTTATGCAGCGCGATACCGCGATCCACCATATAGGTTGAATGGCCGTGTTCGAAATGCCAGTACATATCGGCGTCCACGAGGCGGAAGATGATGGTCTTGTCGCCCACAAGCGCCTGGTCGTGACTCTCGGCATAGGAGATGGTCTTCTCGTCCTCGCGGCGGTTGGTCATCTCGAAGAGGATATGACCGGCTTTCCAGTCTTCATCCTTGACCTCCTTGATATATTTGATCCAGAAATCGGGAATACCCATCGCCAGACGATAGTCGAAACCGACGCCGCCGTCCTCTATCTTCGCAGCCAGGCCCGGCATACCGCTCATCTCTTCGGCGATCGTGATAGCATCGGGTTTGACCTCATGAATCACTTTGTTAGCGAGGGTCAGATACATGATCGCGTCGCCGTCTTCGTTACCGTTGAAATAAGAGCCGTAGCCGTTGAAGTCTTCACCCAGACCGTGCGAGCGGTAGATCATCGAGGTCACTCCGTCAAAACGATAACCGTCGAAATCGTATTCGTCGAGCCAGAACTTGCAGTTCGAGAGCAGGAAATGGAGCACTTCGTTCTTGCCGTAGTTGAAGCAGAGGCTGTCCCAAGCGGGATGCTCGCGACGTGCGCCGTCGTGGAAATACTGGTAAGGCGTGCCGTCGAAATTGCCGAGTCCCTCCAGTTCGTTCTTCACGGCATGGCTGTGCACGAGATCCATGATGACCTTCATACCCCTGCCGTGCGCATCGTCGATCAGCGCCTTCAGTTCGTTCGGCGTACCGAAGCGGCTGGAAGCGGCGAAGAAATTGGACACATGGTATCCGAAAGAACCGTAGTAAGGGTGCTCCTGGATTGCCATAATCTGGACGCAGTTATAGCCTAATTTGGCGATACGGGGCAGTACGTCGCGGCGGAACTCTTCATAACTGTTCACTTTCTCCTCCGCCGAACTCATACCGATATGGCATTCGTAGATAAAGAGGGCTTCGCTGTTTGCGCGGCTTTGCCGCTTGTTTGAAGGTTTGGAAGTTTGACGGTTCTTCCATTCGTATTCAGGCTCGTCCCATACCTGGGCGGAGAAGATCTTGGTATTCTCGTCCTGCACTACGCGGCGGACATAGGAAGGTATACGCTCGCCGTAGCCGCCGTTCCACTCTACGAGCAGTTTGTAGAGTTGCTCATGGCGGATAGCGTCTTCCGGCAGTATGGCTTCCCAAACGCCGTTGCCTACAGGCTGGAGGCGGTAGTTCTCGTCTTTCTGCCAGCCGTTCATATCGCCTTTGATATAGATGGCGGTAGCGTTCGGCGCCCACTCGCGGAACAGCCATTGCTTGTTAGCGCGGTCGTGATGAAGACCGAAATAGAGGTATCCGCTCGCCCAATCCGCCAAGGATTGACCACCGGTTATCTCTGCTTCTTTATTTCTGGCGTAGTCGGCACGTGCCTGCAAAGCAGTCTCATAAGGCTGCAAATACGGATCGCGCGCCACTATCGGCAGGTGTTGTTCTTTTTTCGTTGCCATGGTATTATAGTAATTTAAAATTCGAAATTACGAATTACGAATTATTTATTCACTCTTGCCTTCACGATTATCTTGCGGTACTCCTTGCCCGGCGCGATACCCGGCTGATGGGCATCGGAGGGGAAGAAGACAGCGAAATGGCCGGCAGGTACGGTGAACTTGGCGGTAGCTTTGTCTCCGTAGAACTCCACATCCTTGCCTTCGTCATACTCCTGTGTCACGTCCTGGCAGTCCACCTGGGATTTCCATCCCATCTCTTCGTCGTCCCCCAGAGGGATCTGGATATCCAGATAGTCGCGATGCGCCTCCATACGGCATTTGGCCTCCTCTTTGCCCTTGAAATCAACAATATTCACATACAGATCCTTGCCATCCAGATAGATTTTGCATGCCGGCAGTTCCTCGAGATCATTGTCGTTGTAGAACTGCATAAACTCTTTCAATCCCGGTACGCTGTCGAAATACCAATCAGCGTTTTCCAATTTGTCTAAAATCATAACGTGTTGTTTTGAATAATTTGCGGCTGCAAATTTACTGCTTTTTTTTGACATACGCAAGAAAAAAACAAAAAAACCGCCCTCATGAATGAGAGAGCGGTTCCTTTTGCGCTGCACCAGCGGTGGTTAACCGTTGTGCTGAGCGTCATACTGCTCGCCGCAGACCTTCCGTCGCGGGCAAGCCCCTCGTATAAGTACCAAAACTTCGTTTTAGTAGTAAATACTCGGGGCAGCTCCGCTCTCCCCAAAAATTAAAATTGTTTGGGGACCCCATGGTTAACCCTGGTGTTGCTGATCATACTCAGCACCACAGACTTTCCATAAGTACGCGCGCATAGTCTTCTTGCCGCCGGCGGTGTCTTTCTGCGCCAAGAATGCATCCTGGTCGGCAGAGATCTGCGACAAGTCGCCCTTACGAGCCTTAACCAACGCTGCTACGGCTGCGAAGCGCTCGCGTGCCTTCAGCTCATCGCCGGTAGGCTGTGTAGCGCGGTCGTAGGTGTCGGCCTTGCGGAGATACAGACGGGTACAATCGCTGCTCTGGGTCGGCGCGGTACGGTGCGTGCCGATCAGATAGTCACCATGTTTGTGACCGTTCAGCTTCTTCGGTTTTGCCAAAGAACCCTGGACATACTGGATACCAGGAGAATAAGTGACTTTTCCCATATCGTTTGCGGTCAACATAACTCCTGACCGCTTGGAGAAAAAAATGAGTAAGCAGATGGACGAATTCTTTAGAGTGCCTCAACCTTTAGCACTATCTCTTCTTGACGCCTTGATACTCTTCGACGGTCTTGGTTGTGATCGTCTCGGTTGTCTTGGTGGAGTCGTTCTGCGAGACGTAGGTGGCGGTGGTGGAGATGGTTCTCCATGCCTTGCAGCCGGAGACGCCTACGACAACTGCGCTAAGCACCAACAGGGTCAATAATAGTAATTTCTGTTTCTTCATCGCTAAAATAGTTTTCAATTCGGTTAAACAAAACGTCGAGCATCGTTTGTCCGGTCATATCGGTCAGTATGCATCCGGTTGAGTGCTCCGGTATTGTTCCTCGGTGGATGCGTATCCCTTCTCTGTCGGGTACGTCTTCCACTATCGGAAGCAGTTTCTTGAACTTGGGCGACCAAGTGCGTGCGAGGGGATAAGTGCCGGCGGGGATGATAAAATCCGCATTCTCTATCGTGTTAACGGTCGAGTCCGGCTCTCCCTCCGATAGCGGTATCTGCGAAAAGGGAATGACCAGTTTCCCTAATACCGCTTTACCTGTTTGGCGGGTTCTCGTCAGGGTTAATGTTAGCATTGGTGTTACGATTTTTAAATTTGTAGGTGTAATCTATGCCGAACAGCGCACCGGCGAAGGTGGCGACCTCACCGAAGCCTATCAGGAGCGATTCGTGCAACTCTCCGAGCGGGTCTAAATAGACGCCGCAAAAGAGCATAACCAAGCCTCCGATGGAGAGGATGGCAGCGGTGACGAGTTGGATAATATTTTCGGGTAGCTTCTGCATGTGTTTTTGAAATCCGGTGCAAAAGTAGTATAAAAAAACAGAACGGCAAATAGCACCATTCTGTTTCCATGTCAAAACATATAGTTTTTAATCGTGAGTGAGGTCATACCCCGCATATCTGGAGAAATGCACGGCTTCTCCGAGTGTGAGCCAAAAGACCTTGTCGGCTTTCTTGCGCAGGTTCAAAACCGGTCGCGATAGTTTGCCGTACTTCTGCATCCACCCGTATAGCAGGATGTTCAATCCGCGCATGCCGACGTCAGCGTGAATGGCTCGTTCGAGCCGAGCGCAAAGGGTCTCAAAGGTAATTGCATTCTCTTTCATAAGCCATAATTATTTACGAGGTCAATTACTTGCGATGCATGCCATATTTCGCCTTTGGGAGCCGTCCAGAGCCTACAAGGGATCAATATATCCCCCGCTTCGTCGAGTGCACCTCTCAGTTCCCCGGCGGTGACGAGTATGTCTTCTATATGCAGGTCATCCAAAGCGAGTCTTGCGCACGCTTTAATAAACCGCCAGTGTCCGTCCATCGGCACATTGCCTTTGGAATTGCGTTTTGCAAAAAAGCCGTTCTTGCGTCTCTGAATGTGATAACCGAACTCCTCTCCGAGCGAGCCGGTAAATGATTTCACTTTGTTAGATAGTATTACTTCCATAATTAATGGTGCATTGTAAATTGTGCATTGTGCATTGTAAATTGTTATCATGTCCTGGTCATTACGGGTTCAGAATGATTTTTCTTTGCCAACATCCGCCTAGCGATTCGCTTTCTTCCGCGGTCTGCCGTGCTGGCGGATTTTTTTGCCGTAGAAGACCTCGATCTCAGCGCGGTAGTACCTTTGATTCGGTCGGATGTGTCCGAGTTCGTTCTTCTCGAAGAAGAAACCGAAGGGAGTCCATTTCATTCGTGTTTGATGTAAATTGTTTTTTGTTGCTCGGGGAGGAAGGTTCTGACCCAGCCGTCGAGGTTAGTTTGCGTGCCGTACCGCCGGTAGTACTCCTGCGCGGAAATGACCAGTGTTCTCGGCGCTTTCGGCATATTGTCCCGGATGGCATTGGCGGGGTTGTAGTGCACAAACCTGCCCGTCTGCAGTTTCTCGTTGACCGCGTCGTATATCGCCTGTTGCTGTTCGGGCGTGAACGTGCTCCAGAGGTATTCGCATTCCGATTGATAGAAATGCGCCACTCTCCCACGAGAACCTACCAAAAGCCAAAATTTTTCAAAATCCATAAAAATAAATTCTTCCTCTTCTTCCTCTTCCTCGTGTAAAGGAGGAGGAACTTTTTCTTTTATTCTTTTTGGTTCTTTTTCTTTTTGTCTTTTTTGGGGTTCTACCATGTACTAAAAAGCTTGTATTTTTTTGCGAAAATTGGTACATGCCTAAGTTCAACCATGTACCAAAATGCTTGTACTTTTGGGCCGAAATTGGTACATGCTATCGCTCGGAGCCATACGCATTAAAGCAGCACCTCCTTTAGGACAAAAGCTTCGAGGACTTCTTCGAAATCGGCTATGCGGAAGGAGCGCCACTCTTGTTTGTCGAGGTCGAAGAAAGCGATGGTGGAGAAATCCGGCTTGCCGGTCTTCGTTCCTTTCGGAGCTTTGTCGTCCGGGATGAGGAGCGGATGGAGTGTACCTTTGGCATCGCGGATATCGCCGTTAACTTTGACGAAACGGAAGCGGAGGATACCGTTCAGCAGGGCTGTACGTAGTGTAACCATCATCCATCCGTACCGGAGGGCATAAGATTTGGACTCGCCGCGGCGGGCGAAGACATGCGCGTAGTGCATCGCGCGGGAAGATTTGGTGTTCATAATTGAAATTCGATTGGGACGTTATACAATGATTGCAGGCAGTCGGTCAGTTCGCGTGCCGGGAGATAGAGGATAGAGCGCAGTTGGTCGAAGGTGAGGCAGCCGTATTTCCACCGCGGGATTGCTTCTTTGATCTTTGCCATACGAGCGAAATAGCGCAAGAGGTACGACCGCTGAATGGCTATAGGGTTGATGCCTTTGTTGCGTAACTTACGCAAGAATCCTCCGTCTCGACAGTTAACAGCACTCGAGACGCAGCGCAGGTTGCCGATATGGTTATCGGTCGTACAGCCGTTTATATGGTCTATCGTCATCCCTTCCGGGATTGTATTGCCGGCAGCCATCCAGACGGCGCGTGAAGCAAGGATGCCTTTATGCTTTCCGAACGCATCTTTAAAATACAGATATTCCGCTTTACCATGCGCATAAGGTTTACCATATTTTACTCCGGTCGCATTCTCCACTGCTTTTCGTTCGTCGGGATAGACTTTTACGCCGTAGGTGGTACGTGTGGAGGAATAGAAGGAGATACCCGTCTCAGGGCATGTACCGACATAGCGCACTTCGACATTATTGCAATAGGTAAACAGCGGCATGTCCGGTTTGCGGATGATAGAGAAGCCCCTTTTCTTAGCACACATATCCGGCAGGGATTAGGGCGCCGAGGATGCAGGCGCAGATGAAACAAATCGCAGCGATAGCCGCAAGGATGATCACATGCTGGTAACAAGTCCAGCCGAACGGGAAGTTCCGACGCGAGAGGTCGAGATAACCATAGAGGGCGATTGTGCCCACTACGATAAACAAGGCGATAAACACCGATGAGAAAAATGTATAAATCATAACACCGCCGATCGGAGGTTACGGATGCTCGTCGTGCAACCCGAATGGCAGGCTGCGTCCGGAGGCTCTCCGGTCCGAAAGGCGGTGCAAAATTACTGCGAATAAAATCAAACATCGGTGACGTTTTATCACCGATGTGTTGTGAAATTTTGTTATCGCGCAAGGGGATTTTCAGAAGTCGCAAGGAGCTTCCATCGCGCGAATTGCGTCATGAATAAGGAGTTCGTCCTGACAGCCGAAGAGTCGGATGAAATCAGGATGGTTTAGAATGCGTTTACGGTAGCCGTATTTCCGTTCGGGTTCGAGCGAAAGAACCATCGAATAAACACGGTAATACTTCTCCAATGTTTCTGCACGAGGAAAGACGATCAGAGCGCCTTTCCATAAATGGGCTGATTTAAATTCAGTCAATAGGTCATATACAGTCTTCATGTCATTTGCCTTGTTTGGAATCAAACATTCCTGTCAATTGCAAATTTATCATTATTAGACTGTATTTTTATGATTTTCAGTGATTTTCTACGAAAAACTTCCGACTCTATCTCCAAGCATGTCGTATACAAGCATGTCGTATACAAGCATGTACCCGGAAGTGTCCCCGTTAACCGGGGAAACTGGCCTCCGCCGGAAGAGGCATGTTCCCGGAAGAAGCATGTACCAAAAAGCTTGTACTTTTTAGCAGAAATTGGTACATGCCAAACAGGTGAGATTATGCCTATACTACGATGCGGGGGAGGTGAGCTGTTGGTATAGTTCGAGGCCTTTGGCGGTGAGGCGGTAGGCCTGAATAGGCTTGTGAGGCGAGGCGGGGTACGCGAAATCAATATACCCCTGCTCGTAGGTCGGGCGGAGATAGTTGTTGATGAAGCATGCACGGCTGCCCTGCTTGAGACCCAGTTCTGCGACAATCTGCCGGCGGGGCAAAGTCTCTGTGCCTATTGCCAGCACCATTTTCTGAACGCGCACGTCCGCCCGAAGAGGAGCCTGTGCTGCCGCCTTTTGCGGGGACGCAGCAGCCGGCTTCGGAGCCTGCAGAGGGGAGAGGCGCTTGCCTAACTCGAAGGCTTGTTCCATTGTCTTGCCGTACAGCGAGAGTGGCTCCACTTCCAGCCCTGCGGCTTTGGCGCCGCGGGCGAATTGCTGAGCCAGTTCATGCCCGTACGTGTCCGATTCGGGGCTCGTGGAAACAACGATAATTTTTGTGTTTTCTTCCATATGTCAGATCTTTTGGGAGAGACTATCTTAATCTTAGCAGTAATTACGGCCTTTACGTTTCCCGCTCAAAATTTTCCGCAAAGGTACTGCTAATTTCTGACATATGCAAGCATGTTCCAATTTTTCTCGTTCATTTTTAGAGAATTGGTACATGGTAAACTCCAAGCATGTACCAAAAAAGCATGTACTTTTGGGGGAAATTGGTACATGGTAAACTCCAAGCATGTACCAAAAAAGCATGTACTTTTGGGGAAAATTGGTACATGCTTCAGTAATGTATAGTAGTGTTCGGTAGTGTATAGTAATGTTCAGTGGTGGGGGTGCTTATTTTGTTAGGTTTTGGTACATTTTGAACAGTTCAGCGACGCAGTCGGATTCGGTCATTTTGGTAGAGAAGCCATAGGCAGCCATGACCGCGCGGTCGTTCTCTTGGTGGGCACGACGGAGTTCGGGCGGCATAGTGACCTCATCGTAAAGGTCAGC
>DGVB01000015.1 GCA_002395805.1 Bacteroidales bacterium UBA4295
CGTCAGCTTTTTGTAGCCATGCAGGGTAATCGGCCCTGCATAGCTTGGTACGTACTCTGTACAGAGACGGATTTTAGTTCATTTTCTCGAATTCCTGAGAACTTGTAATGGTGGCTATTTTGCCTTCTTCCGTTTCTGTTTCAACATTTGTAAGAACCAACTTCTTGGCGGTCAGCTCTGTTACTTCTAATATAAGACTGCCTGGTACAGTAGGATCACGAAGTATGAGTTTATTGTTGTCTAATGTGTACAATCCTGTCACCGATACCTCTCCCTCACCATAGTCTGTGATCTGCTCGAGTGTACCGTCACTGTTAAACACATAGATTAAGGAATAAGACAGCATCCCGGTTCCTGATTCTACTACTTGGTCGCCAATTTTGATCTCTTGTGAAACTGAAACCAATTTCCATTTGCCAACGATGTTTTTTGCATTGTTTTTCTCACATCCGGTGAGAACCATTCCGCTTGCCACTACCACCAGCAGCACAAGCAGTTTTGTAAAGATTTTTTTCATTTGTTTTTTGTTATTTGTGATTTGTTATTTTAAAATGCAATGATAGCGCGGACTACGTCGCCTTCGTTGTCTTCTCCTTTCTGGCCGGATACGTATGGCCAATAGCCATCAATTTTAGCAATGCGGGCATGCATCTTTCCATCTGCTACACCCACATTGGCATAACTTTGCGCTACAATCATAACGACGGCAGCTATCAGGCCGGATCCTTCTACCTTTTCATAGGGCACATCTTCATATCCTCTGATTTTCAGATAAACCTCAAAGCGTTTATCGATCTTCTGATAATTCCATTCATTACCGGTCTCTACGTAGTTTTTATACTCCTCGTATTTGTCGCCGGCATTGTCTTTGAGCCAGTTATCCCAATACGCATTGATAGCGGCTGCTTCTGAGGGTGTGTGCGTCGTATCAATACGGCAGACGTACATGCACTCAAAAAAGTCGTGGCAGTCCATAAAATCCAATTGCTCCTTGAAAGGCGCATAACCGTCGGTAGCAGAAGCGATAGCATACTCATCCGTCGTAGGCAGGAGATCGGCACCCTGCACTTTCTGAAGCGCAGCGTTAACAACTGCTACATTGTCGTTATTGTTGTTGATAATCGGATTCATATCGTCATCCACAGCGGTGTTATTGAAATCACCCGGCTTTGTAAGCGCGGTGTTCACCATCAGTGCCGCCTCAAAGATAGAAGGAACATACCAGCGCGAGGTAGTGAGCGGCGCCTCAATGTCTTTTACGAGATTCATAGCGTTCAGGTAGAACTCGAAGGGGAACTTACCTGCATCATCATACGTGCGGGTGTATTCCTCGAGTACGGAGGTATAGGTATAACCTCCTAATCCGCACCAGCCGCCTCCGGCCCATAAATCTTTGTTCTCAAAATACGGACGAATGAGGTCAGCATAGCCGGAGTTAACTACACCCCATTCGGTCAACGTACCGGCACCATCGCAGAGAGGTCCGTTACCCATATTCATAAAGACTTCTTCCAATGAAGCGTATTCGATATCCGTACCAAGGAAATAAGAATGGAAATCCTTCATCCATTCGCCTGCCTTTCCTTGCTTGATAGACATTGCCAGACCGTGAGTGCAGTTCGGATAATCCACCTCGAGAATCGGGTCGAAGAGAGAAGCGTTGCCGAGCCAGTAAACGACCGCAATCACTTTCTTGCCATCAGGATTTGGATTCTCGCCCCAGGAGCCGTCATCGTAGATATAATCTCCTACTTTCGCGGGCGCCAGAATAGTGATGGAAGCCACCGCCGGCTTTACCTCCGGATACTCGTTGATAGAGACAGTGACCGTAGCGGAACCTGCTGCCAGAGCGGTTACCCTACCTTTGCTGTCCACTTTGACCACTTTCTCGTCGGAAGAGGCCCACGCGAGCGTGTAGGTGACATTGACGTTGGAGGGGGTGACGGTATATTGGATGACAGCCGTCTCTCCTTCGCTCATGAAATACTCCTGGAAGGCGTCCGCCAGCCTGATCTGCTGCGGTACTACTTCCTCGCCTTGGGGAGTAGGTTCCTCTTTGTCTTTACATGATGCCATGGCAAAGACTACTGCTGCCAAGGATATGAAATAAAAAATCTTTTTCATAATTGTTTTAATTAATTTATTAGAAAAAAACCCATAAAACCCCTCAGTTGCCTATTAGTCCTTTGGACTTTGTGGATTTGTTTGCTTAATCGTCGTTATGAGCAAGCTCCCACGACGCTCTATCAATCAAATACACACTCTTTCGAGTTAATAGCCAACTTCGGACATAAACCTAAAAAACAATTTCGTTCTCTAACATGATAATTAAAAATGATAATTCAAAGATCACGGGGAAAAGTTACCTTATAGATAATAGTTCAACGACAATTGGAAACCGATGTTCTCCGTACCGTAGAGGCAGGACCAGCTACCCGGGCTGACGAGGAGGTTATACTGCTCCACCTTGCCGGTGTAGGTGCTCAGACCTTCCATGACGGTATAAGTCTGCGGACGGAAGGTGAACATAACCGGTGAGAAAGTAACTGCCGCACCAAGCGAGATACGGTCCTGGAAGAACCACTCGATACCCATATCCATAGCGACGCCTATACCGTGGTGTACGCCGGAGTTGTTGGTCTTGAGGGGTCGCGCCCAGCCTATACCCTGCGCAGCCGCAGCTCCGTGGTCGGGGTTCAAGGCAGCCGAAGCACCGTTGATCCAACCGGAATACGGCATCGAGGACGGGATGGGATTGCTATAAGTCATGGCATTGCCGTACGCAAAATTCAGCTTGCCGCCGCCGATGGCGTAGAGGAGGCTGAAGCCCATGGTGAATTTCACTTTCTTACCTTTCACGAACTCCGCACCGAGGACGAGGTTACCGGAGGTGAGGTCGGACTTGACGGCGTCCGTCACTTTGTTCTCGGAAGCAGGGTTCAGCAGCACCGCTGCGTCGTCCTGTACGTACTCGGAATAATGGATATGCGACCCGCTGAAACCCAATGCCATACGCAGGTTCCAGTTCTGCTGGATGCGGTATTTGGCGCGGATGGCGAGTACCGGGTCCTGAGAGAGGGCATAGAGCTGTTTCTCGATAGCCATACTGCCGGATATAGTACCGTTGACCGCCGTACCGGCTTTCGGCTGAACGGTCAGACGCGAAGCGAGGCTGACGGGGTTGAAGGTGATACCTATTGCCCAGGAGCCAACACCCGGCTCATTCCACTCTTGCGGTTGCGCTTTCTCGTCCTTGGCGAAGAGAAGAGGCATTGCTACCAAGACCGCAAGAATTGTTGCAAAAATCTTTTTCATCTGCGTTTGATATTTAATGTTCATAATGCTTTTAGAATTTTAGAAAAAAACCTATAAAACCCCTCAGTTGCCTATTAGTCCTTTGGACTTTGTGTCTTTGTTTGCTTAATCGTCGTTATGAGCAAGCTCCCACGACGCTCAATCAATCAAATACACACTCTTTCGAGTTAATAGCCAACTTCGGACATAAACCTAAAAAATAACTCAATGATTCAATAAATGGTACATGGTAAATGACCAAATGGTAAATAAGTTGTTTTTTGTGTTTATTGCCTTTGAATTCTTTTACCCGCAAGGGTCGTGGATTAGTGGTAAAAAATATCTGGGAGTTTACTCACAAGGATTTTTTAGCAGTAATACGCGTAGGAAGCGAAGCTTCTAAAGGATTCAAAGGGGTTTTTAATGTTTTTTTCTTAAAAAATCTCTATTTACTTGGGTTGGTCGAGGTCGGCGTTGGAGGTGTATGCAACGGCTTTGACGAGGAGGTCGCAATAATAGGTCTTGCCGGCAACCAGGTTCTGGTTCACCACTTCACCGAAGAAGTCCGCATCGGTCCGCACATTCGTGTTGGTTTTGGTGTTCCTGGCATACGTAGCCAGTTCGAGCGAGAAGGAGGCTTGTACTTTCACTTCGTCGATCACGGTCTTGCCGGGTTGGAGGGGCAGGTCGATGGTGAAGAAGCCCGCCATGTCGGTATTGAGGTCATAATGGCGGTAGGACATGTTACCCTCTGCGTCCTTGATACCGTAGTAGAGGACGATGGGCTGCTCCGCCAGGATCTTCGGTGTGTCTTCTTTCAGCGTGCTACCGTCCAGTTTGTTCACTACGTAACGCGCATAGCCGCAAACCGTTACTTTGTCTTTGAGATCCTTTTGGGATACTTCCGTGGGTTGCAGGTTCTCGCAACCGGAAAAGAGCATGGCTGCTGCAGCCAGTGCCATAAAGAGATACTTTTTCATAAATTTGTTAATTTGGTTGTTTGTTAATATAAATTTGCTTTCAATTTTTTGTAAACCTCTTATCGGGGTTTCAGATAATATCACCACTGCCATAATTCATAAGATGCAGATGTGCATTTATACCCTCCGGTAGGGTACACTTCTAACCATCCTTTTCTAGTACCGAAATATGTCTTTTTATCAAAGTGAATCTTTAAACTGGCATCTCCTGTACCTGATGTTGGGCTTACTGTCGCCCATGATACAGTAAGTTTTATTTCCCATGATATATTTGAATAGAGGTCCACATAAAATGTTGTTTCATCGCTGCTCGTTGATTCGATAATATCACCATGGGGCTTGAATACCGAACCTTTTTTCAAATACAAATATGGTCTCTCTTGATAAAGAGTCAGGACGGCTTTTGATGTTCTATCGGAGAATGTGATAGGAATACTTTCCCAGTATTTAAGTTTGTTGCGGTCATCATAGTCTCCTGCACTGTTCCAATCCTTGCTTGTGCTTTGCAGGACGTTAACAGTTACTGAATTATTGCTTTTGCTGAAGCTTACTCTTGGATCATCGCAAGAAACCGACCAGTCTGATTCGCTGGTTACATTAACCGTAAAACTGCCTCCGCTAACCTTAACAGTTGCCTCTGTTTTGTCCAGTGACATAGGAAGAATCTTTTTTGCCCGATAGACCACAACATTATATATATTTTCTTCGGCGAGGAATTTGATGGTTTGCGAAGTCTCTTCGTCCACGTCGGAAGGTTCTACGGTCAATGTGAGCGTTGCATCATTCTTGCCTGAGGTGGCACTTAGTGTAGCCCAGTCTGCCTCTACCTCGGCAGTCCATTCAATATTGCCCTTGACTCTAATAGTGAATGTACCGCCGTTTCCCGGAGCTTCTATGGTCTTGGGCGAAACGGAGAAGTAATGATTTTCCGGAAGATTATTTTTCAGTACCTCCACTTCGCAGGTGGCTTTGAGTTTGCCGCATTGCGCGGTGATGACGGTGGTTCCGACGCGGTCGGCTTTGACCAGACCGTTGTCGTCAACGGAAGCGACACGCTGTTTATCGCTATACCAGACGACAGCAGGAGCCGTTTCTTTGGCTTCCTCCGGCGTGTACCGGATCGTCAGTTGCTGCTCCTCACCTTCCAGCAACGAGATGGAAGCCGGGAAGATACGGATTTTCTCCAGCACGACGGTGTTGGTTGGTTCCTCTTTCGGTCCGCAGCCCGTCAGCAGCATTGCGGCTGCTACGGCTGCCATAAATAGAAATTTTCTTCTCATAATGATTTATATTTTGTTGTTTTGTTCGTTTATCGGGTCGGTGTCGTGCCGTGTTTGTCATACGAACAACCCACTAATCACCCACTCGTGCACCGTATATTTAGGGTTTTTGTGCTCCATATCCGGCTTTCGCGCCGAAAAGTTTGAGTGCTTTATCGAAATTGTAGCGGTTTCCGTACATGGAGACGCGGATAGTTTCGGATCCCTGCATATTCATTCCCATGGCATTTCGGAACTGGTTGGCAGCGGAGTTGCGGTCGAACGAACTGCTGCTGACGACTTTGAGGTTCGCGAAGGCTTTGAGGTAGTCCTGGTCGAGCGCGTTGATGAACGAGTCGCCCTCTTTGAGTTCGAAGTTACCTTCCACTTTCGGGATCAGGCTCTCGTCGAGATCCTCGAACTGCGCTACCTTGACATTGGTCCATTTGCCGCCGCCGGTAGGAGGCAGCTGCAGGTCGGCTGCGTTCATGAAGAAAGCGTTGTCGTAGATATTGGTGACGCGCTTCGCCTCGATGACCTTGTCGGGTCCGCTGAGGACATGTGTGCGGGCGATAGCGGCGTAGTTGTTGCAGGCGAAGATATTATGATGAATGTCGCAGTTGATCTGGGTCATACACTCGTATCCGTAACCCATATCTCCCATCTCCTTGTCGCGGCACCAGGAGAAAGCGACGGTGTTGTGGTGGAAGGAGACATGCGACGCCTCACCGTTCTTGTCTCCGGCGGTGATGCGGCACGCTCCGTAACGGTTGGAGATGAAGACGTTATTGCATATCTCCACTTCACCGCAGCGGCTGCCGAACTGGATCGCGAAATAGACGCCGTTGGCGAAGAGGCAGTTGCGGATGATCACATTGCCGGCGATCCATCCGTCTGAATGGAATATCTGGTGCTCCACCTGAGGCGGGATAGCATCGACCATACGTCCTGTCTCGAACGCCTTGGAGGGACATCCGAAACGCGGGTCGGAAGGATCAGCGGGCATATAATGGTTCTCGTAGCCGAGGTTGACATGTATACCGTCGATGATGAGGGTGCCTTTGGGCTTTTTGGCCATCACGTCGTCCAGGACGCGGTTGGTATGGATCACACCTTTCGAACCGTTGGAACCGAGCTGGTCCTGCGTCGGCTCGATCTTCGTGATATACTTCATGGGGTTGCGCTCCGTGAAATCGCTGTTCCATCCGCCCTCGAGGGTAATGAAGTTATAGATCTCGATATAGCCGGAGTTCATGTATCCGAGGTAGTTGCCCTCGGCGATACGAACGACCGCGCCGTTCTCTCCGTTGTCGCGAATGAGATTAAGAACAGCCTGCAGTTCTTTTTTCGGCGTAGCGGCAGACTTACCATCAGCACGACCGGAACCAGCGGCACTGACATAGTAAACAACTCCGTTGCCCTGGACTGCTTGTTGGGAAGCTTTGTCCTCCTTGGCTTTTTGCTCCTTCTCGATCTCGTTTTTCTTCGCGCCTTGCTCGATAGCGCCTTTGATGCGGCCGAAGTTACCGCCGAACTGCGCGTTTGCCGGCAAAGAAAAAGAGATGCACAGAAGCATCATCAATACGTGTGAGAAGATTTTTTTCATAGGTTCAATAATTTTGATTGATTAATGAAAATTGTTTGTTATTTTATATTTTCGGCGCAAAAGTACTGCTTTTTTTTGAATAAATTATTATCATAATTTCGGAATTATTTATCATTTCAGGCAGACTTATCAGCAAGTGACCACGACTTATCATTTTGTATATATTATGGCATAAAATAAACGATGCACCGCAATGGTGCATCGTCTGATAAATGCATAAATTCGACAGATTGCTAAACCGTTTTGGGGTTAGTTTCCGTTTTTTGCACTCTGGCTTCTGTGGGATTTATGCCGTAATAGCGATAGAAAGCTCTGGTGAAATTGGCAGGTTGGCTGTATCCGCATCGCTCTGCCACTTCGGATACCGTGATATCCCGGTATTCATGCAACAGATGCCTCGCTTTTTCCATCCTCACCCGGAGGATATAGGTCTGCGGTGTCTCAGAGAGGATAGTGGCGAGCCGGCGGCGGAGAGTGGTCACAGAGACATGCATCTCATCCGCTATAGTGCCCACATCCGATATTCCTTGCTCGGAGAGGGTACCGATCACTGCGGTCAGTTTGGTCAGGAAATAGCGGTCATCGTCCGTTATATCCTTCCCTACCAGCATCCGCTCCGCCACCACATTCTGGTAGAGCCGCTGCACCTCGTTGTATTTATCTTCCAGTGAAGTCACATTCTTGCGGAAATCCTGCTCTGCTCGCCGCTCGCGATGACGGGCGTAATAGAATCCGGTGGCTATCACCAGAATCAGGGCTACTGCTATTATCAGCGAGACAATCAGGATCGTACGTTTCTCCCGCTCCACACGTTTCTTTTCAATTTGCAATATATCATTGTAATACATCGCGTTATATCGGCTAAGAGCTTCACCCGTTTTGGTCTGGTAAATAGAGTCATGCAGCATTTTGGCTCGCTCCAGATGCATCATGGCTTCTCCCGGAGCGTCCATCTTGAGAGATTTATACAGTCCTTCGCGCGCGTGCGATTCATTATATATATCTCCCTGCGCGAGGAAAATCTCGGCAGCCTGGCGGTAGTATTCCGCCGCCTCGACGTCTTCACCTTCAGCGGAAAGGATATCTCCCATCTGGTTCTGGCAGATCCCCAGAGAGTGTTTGTTGCCTGCAGCCTGCAGCAAAGGTATCGCTCTCTGCAACGATCGCTTGGCATCCCGCGTTTTGCCCAATACTAACTGCGCATTGGCCATCTGCGACAGACGCACGCCCATATGGGCACTGTCGCCGCGCTGACGGTCGATCTCCAGTGCTTCGCGGGCGTAGGTAAGCGATTTATGCCCCTTTCCCATCGTCCGGTATATCTCCGACGCAGTACCGTAGAGCACCGCCCTGCGCGCCAGATTCCGGGTCGTGCTATTAATCTCTATTGCTTCCAGTATATATTTCTCCGCTTCCTCCGGCCGACCGGCAGCCACGAATGCGCTGGCGATACTATTGAGCGAAGAGCTGAGCCGATCGGGATCACCGAATGATTTATCCAGTTCATAGCTTTTATTCAGCGCCTCAATGGCATTGTCATACTCACTCATCCGAAAATAGGCAGCCCCAAGAAGCGCATACACATCGCTCTTAGACACATCGTCCACCTCGCCGAAACAGTTCGTCGCGCGCATGCAATAATCAACCGTCTGACGGTAATTACCCTCCCCGTAATACCATTCGGCGATATAGTAATATACATTCACGTCCACCGAGTCTATATGCGAGGAAGCCGGGAAAACAATTGGCTCGTCGATATACTGCGCCGCATAGAGGAAAGCGAAGAATTCGTTCGCTTTTTTCAGTCTGGCGCGCGAGTCTGCCGTTTTCGGATACCTCTCCGCATAGCGCTTCATCTGCACACCCATATCAGCCGCTGCTACCAGGGGTAAAACTGCGACTAACAGAAGAAAAACAACAGATGATAATCTTTTGTATCGAATCATAAGGTCAAGTGTAATACAAAATCCGCTGCAAAGATAATACTTTTTTTTCGAATATCACCTATCATTATTTCGAAAACATTTATCATTTTGTTTCTTTTTGTAGAAAAATCAATCATTGTCAATTTTTCCACATCGTGAAGGAATTTTGCGACACGTGTAGAAATAGGACATCAATGCGTTTTTTTTGAAAAAAAATACAAAAAAATTTGGTCATATCAAAAAAAAGCAGTACCTTTGCACCCGCTTTTGAGAAGAGAGCGATTTATGTTGTCTCCCTAGCTCAGTTGGTAGAGCAACTGACTCTTAATCAGTGGGTCGAGGGTTCGAGTCCCTCGGGGGACACAAGAAAGGACATCCGATGGGTGTCCTTTTCTTTTATTGCAGGCTCTCGGCGAAGGCCTCTGCCTCTTCTATCTGGTCTATTTTCCCGACGTCCATCATCCGGTAGCCGGACGGGACGTAGGCCTGCAAAGGCACTTCTTTCATGATCTCCAGATAAAAAGGTATCAGCGAGAATTTAGTCTCATCTATCTGTTGCAAGCGGGAGAGCGTGTCATCATTGAGTATCTGCATACCGGAGAACGCCAAATGCCGCCCGTCGAATCCTTTCTTTTCTCCGGTCGCTATATTGGTCCAGCCGCATAATAAATCCTCCCCGTTGAAACAGAGATAGCGCTGCGTTTGCCGTTCGCTGACCACTAAAAGGGAAGGCAAGCCCCCACCCGACCTCCCCCCGCAGGGGAGGAGAGAAGAAGAAGTATAGGTATGGATCAACTCAGGGAGGTTGATATTGGACAGGATGTCCACATTGCAGGCGAGGAGGGGTTCGGAGGCAGGAAGGAGTCCTTCTCGCCAAGCCTTGCGCAGTCCTCCTCCGGTGTCGAGGAGTTGGTCGCGTTCGTCCGAGATGCGTATATTGGCGCCCCATCCGTCATTGGCACGGACAGCATCGATGATCATGTCCGGGAAATGATGCACGTTGACGACGATATCTGTGATACCTGCGTCACGCAGTTTCTCCACCTGCCATTGCAGCAGCGGTTTGCCCGCCAGCGGTACCAGCGCCTTCGGCATTGTATCGGTGAGCGGTTTGAGACGCGTGCCTAATCCCGCAGCAAAAATAAAGCCCCACATTTTAATGATTAATGATTAATGAATAATGATTAATTAATCCATTATCGTTTCTATCCCCCGCTCGCGGTGGATGAGATGGATGCGGACAGGATATTTCTCCTTCAGATGCTTCGCCAGATGTTCGGCGCAATAGACGGATCGGTGCTGGCCTCCCGTACAGCCGAAAGCCACCTGCAGATGTTCAAAACCGCGCTCGATAAACCGCTCTACATGATGATCCACGAGGGCATAGACAGACTCGAGGAAAGAGAGAATCTCGCCGTCCTGCTCCAGAAAATCTATCACAGGCTGATCCAGACCCGTCAGAGATTTGTATTCGTCATACTTACCGGGATTATGGGTGCTTCTGCAATCAAACACATATCCGCCGCCATTGCCGGACTTGTCCTCGGGAATGCCGCGTTTAAACGAGAAGGAATAGATGGTAACACTAAGACCGCTGCGCTGTACGACCGCTTGCGCTGTAAGACCGTCCTTCGGACTGACAGAATACAGACCGCTACGCTGACAGAGTACAGACTGATTCACAAGGCTATCAGCGAGTTCGCGGAGGTAGGGGTAGTCCTTTATCTCCGCAAGCACTTCGCGTAAATTGCGCAGGGCATTGGGGATAGACTCCAGGAAATGAGGTTTGCGTTCGAAATAACCTCTGTAGCCGTAAGCGCCGAGTACCTGCAGTGTCCTAAAGAGGACAAAATGCGGCAAGTCAGCCCGCCAGGCGGCTTTATCTATTTTGAATTCGTCATTCGTAATTTGTAATTTCTCCAACTCATCCAGGTAGGCGTCTATCAGTTCTTCGCGGAGCGAGGCTGGGATATTGGCTTTGGCTTGCCATAATAGCGAAGCCACGTCGTACTGGGTAGGTCCGCGGCGGCCGCCCTGAAAATCGATGAAATACGGTTGACCGTCTTTGATCATGATATTGCGGCTCTGGCAATCGCGGTACATAAAAGACCGCTGCGCTGTTAGACCGCTACGCTGTAAGACCGTTTCACTGTTAGACCGCTGCGCTGTTAGATTTGCAACCAAGCGGTCAAAATCGTCCTCCAGTTTCGGTTCGCTGAACTCGATCTTGGTGCCCTTGAGGAAGCAGTATTTGAAATAGTTCAGATCCCATCGGACAGACCGTTCGTCGAAAGCGGGTACCGGGAAACAGTAGTTCCAATTAAAATTCTGCGCTCCCTCCACCTGTATATGCGCGAGCGCGCGTATGGCGCGTTCTAATAAGGTGCGTTCCTCCGGCAGAAAGCAGCCGGTCTCCCGTCCATGGCGGATGGCGTCAAAAAGGAGCGTATCGCCCAGGTCCTCCTGGGTATAAGTCATCTCGTCTTCGCTGACCTGATAGACTTCGGGCACAGGCAGACCGAGCGCATGGAAATGGCGCGCCATATAGATGAAGGCGCGGTTCTCGTCGCGGTTCGTCCCCTCCACACGAATGACCGTGCGGCCGGACTCGTCCGTCTCACGCGTATAAACCCTATTGGAACCCTGCGGCTTCATTAATGATTAATGATTAATGATTAATGATTATTATTAGCATTTGAACTGAAGGGCGTGATGGATGCAGGTCACCTTGCACGGGCCGAGGAAATTCTCCAGGATACCGTCCGCCTCTATCATAATATGCTTGCGATAATTGATCTCTATCTCTGCGCCTACGATCGGATAGACGAAGGGCAGTTCCGTCAGCCGGCCGTTATATAGTTTGGGCAGCGCCTCAATAATCTGTTTGAAAGTCGGTTTGCGGATAAACATGCCATTGAAGATACCGTCCGCGGGTTCTGCATCGGGGTTCTGCTTGATACCTCCTCCGGAGAAAGGTCCATTGCCGATATTCATGGTGAAGAGCAGGTCGTTCACCGCTTCTTTGCCGTCCACGGTGAGGATCATATGCTGGCTCTTATGCTGTATGATCGCTGCGATGAGCCCGAAGAGATAGTTGACATGGTGGGAACCGATGTAGTATTTGAGTGTGTCCGCTTTCTTGCAGCATAGAGGATCGACGCCCAAGCCGACGGAGTTGATGAAATAGCGGTGATGGGCGATGCCGTTTCTCCAGTAGGTGACGCAGCCGATATCAATAGGATGTCCCGTTCCCTCAAAGAATCGTTTGAGGCTCTCCTTGTGGTTCTTGGTCAGTTCCCAATACCGTCCGAAATCATTGCCCGTACCTCGCGGCATGAGTCCCACTTGTATCTTCGCCCGCTGCTCGGGTGCTATCTCCGCACGCATGATACCGTTGATCACCTCCGAGAGGGTACCGTCGCCTCCGAGAACGAGGATCTCGTCGTATCCTTTCTCCACCAGTTCGCGTGCCAGTTCAATGGCATGCTCTGCAAATTTAGTGACGCGATAAGCAAACGGCAGATGGCGCTTGCGCAGGAGTTTCCATAGATAGATGCGCTGCGCGCGGAAGGCTTTCTTGCCCGATTTAGGATTAATGATTATTCCTAACATGATATCATTTAAGATTTTCAAACGCGAGTGCAAAGGTACAACAAAAATTGCACATACGCAAATTTTTGAGCGTTTTTTTGCTGTGGCGGTATATCATACCGCGATTATAGCCGACCTTATAACCATGCGGATAGCGTATATGCCCTTCGGAGTAATTCGCCCCCTGCTCAACGAGTTTTGGCGCACCCCATCGCCAAAACACGCCTCCGAGAGGGCATATACGATATACGTCGGGGACGAAGGTCGGCTATAATCAGTCAGCGGCAGAAGGTCGCGGGCGGCAAAAAATCGCTCAATGTTGCGTATGGTCTGCAGGACGCGAAAGTAGCTACGGGGGAATTTTTGTGTGTGGGAGGGAAGAGAGAGGGAATACAAAAAGGCAGATGTCCGAAATTACACAAAAAAAATGACATACGCAAGCGCATATGTCATTTTTTGCAGAAAAAACTTCTTTACTTGAAGAACTCCTGTACTTTCTCGTTGAGCACAATTTCTTCCTGGAAGATGTAAGCCCCTGTTTTCGGCGACTTAACCATCTTGATGCACTTGGTGTGCGCACGTCCGGAGTTACCGGTTTGAAGGGTTGCGACCGCTTTCTTTGCCATAGTTCTAAGCCTTTCTAAAATAGGGGTTAATTACTTAATCTCTTTATGGAGCGTATAACGCTTCAGATAGGGATTGTACTTCATGAGCTCCAAACGATCAGGAGTGTTCTTGCGGTTTTTGGTGGTAATGTAGCGAGACATACCCGGAACACCGCTGGCCTTCTGCTCAGTGCACTCAAGGATTACTTGAACGCGGGCTTCTTTTACTTTCTTTGCCATTGTTTAGCTCCTTTCGTTAATAGAGATAGCCCTTCTCCGCAGCCTGTTTCAGCGCGTTGTCGAGGCCAATCTTGTTAATAGTTCTCAGACCGGCTGCACTCACGTTCAGCTCGATCCACACATCGCGTTCTACCCAGTAGAACTTGCGGCGGAAGAGGTTCACATCGAAGGTGCGCTTGGTGTGGCGCTTCGAGTGCGAGACATTGCATCCGCCCATGGCTTTCTTGCCTGTAATTTGACAAATCTTTGACATTGTAGTATATATTTATATTTTTTCGTCGTTTTAGGGGATTCCTCGCACAATTACACGAAAAATCGCGCAAAGGTACTGCTTTTTTTTGAGATAGCCAAATATTTTGTCAAAAAAATGAAAAAAATCTTTAAAATTTCCCGATTCGTTTATTTTCTGCGCACGAGAAAGAGGTAAACCAGGAGGATTATCAGGAGCAAGGTGGTACCTACAAGCCGGAAGCCGAAATAGCCGCTGGGGAAGAAGGTGTCATACCCGAAAGAATCGTTGAGCAGGCTCGCGAAATCATAGATGGCAGAGAAGATGGTGAGGCAGGTGAGGAAGGTGAGGAAATTATTCGTTCGCTCCTCCGCCCGATGGCGCCGCACTTCGATTTCTTTGCCTATCATCTTGTCGAGCTGGTCGTAGTCCTGCTGGGTATTGAGACTCTTCTCCATCGCCGAATTGATGATATTCGGCAGGAAATTATACGAGATAGAGGTATAGCTGTACCGCTGCTCGAATTCACTGAGGCGCGACTCGAGCACGGCTACATCCTCGCTCCGGCGACGATAATGGAGATTAACCGAATAGAGGAATACCTTCCGGAATAGTTGGTAGATATAGATCTTCTCGAAATAGTCCTTTTCCCAGTTTTTGAGCACACGCTCAGGGGTATCGGCGGAGAGGAGAGTGAAGGTATCGAGCAGCGCCAGTCCGGTCCATCCGGCGAAGACGGATATCGTATGCTCCGCGAGGACATGGTCTACATAGGCAGGGCTGTTGATTCCCGTGCTGAGAGGCGTATGCGGGGCGAGGGTGCCGGCGTCGTAGAGAAGAAGCCGTTCGTCACCCTTCTCTATTCCTTCCTGCAGACGGACAATCTGGAATAGTTTGAATTTGTTTCCGCTCTCCACCAGCCACGACATATCGAGGGATGTTTCGCCACCATACACTGCGGCTACGGGCGCAAGGGCGATATCGATAAACTCGCGCTGGGCGGAGGTATAATAGGCGCAGTTGCGGAGGATATTGAGCGCGCGGGTGACGAGGTTGAACTCCACGCCTTCGAACCGGATATTGACCGCATAGAGGACGATATGGAAAGGCGCTTCCCAGAGCCGTATATTCTCTATGAGGAAGGATACCTGCTCCTCGCCGAGATCGAGCGTACAGGTCCTGTTCAGAGGGAGGGTGAACATCGTAATCTCTGCCGTCATACACTGTGCGAACTCCGGGAAATAATAATTATTCAGGTTCGCGCGCTCCTCAGCCGTGCAGACGTTTTTTTGCCATCCCTGCTGCAAAGGTTGCAAGGAACGGGGGATCGAGAAATATCCGCATAAAAAACTGTTATTCGTAATCAGCATACCGGATGGTGTTAAAAATTCGGGGACAAAATTACTATTTTTTTTGTATATATGCAAATTTTTTACTACCTTTGCGCCCAAAATGTAGTATTATGACCGGATCTCTTCCTATCTCTCTGGCTCACCCTCTGGAGCAATACCGCTGTTTTCGCGAAGCGGGCGTCTATTCCAAAGCGATGAATTATGCCCTGGATTTCTTCGAAGTATCGGCTCAGTATCTGTCTATCGTGCTGCTGGGTTTGGTGCGCGATGCGGAGCAAACGCCTCATCCGCAGGCCGTTTGGGCGGTGAACAAGATCGACACCAAGCGTCCGCTCTCGTTCGGGGACTGGACCAATGATATCCTGCCGAGGATCGTAGCGGCGGCGAAGGATGTGCTCCCGGACGAGCCGCTGACGAAGGCGATGCTGAAGGTCGCGACGCCCAAACGCAACCTGTGGCTCGGCAGCAAGAAAGAGAAGAGTATCGTCCAGATCCGCAATGAATACAAAGGACACGGCACGACCCTGGCAGAGAGTATCTACGAAGAGGTAGTAGGTCAGATAGAGGGGCGGGTGGACGAACTGGCTGATATCCTGGGCGTGCTCGCGCAGTATAAGGAAGAGCCGGAAGATAATTTCTATTGGTTCACCGCGCCCGACGGACGGCAGATAGATCTCTATCCGCTGATTCACCGCTCCGGGAAAGGATATATCTATGTCTTCCAGACCCTCAAAGAGGAAGAGATCAGTTTCATCTCCTCCGATGAACATGCCGTCACCGTTATCACCGATCAGATGAACATCAACTTCGACGCCTGGATGCAAGGTATCGTACCGACCTTCGACATCGCGAAGGACCTCAACTGGAGCGAGTTGCGGCAGTGCATGGCGGGGTACTCGCAGGAATACCTCAGCCATATGTATGCGGAGAAGAAATACAACCGCGAGTTATTCGTAGAGCGGGATAATCTGGCGGCTATCTTCCGCGCTTTCGGCGAGTCGGACGACCGCTTGCTGCCGCTGTTGGGCGAAGCGGGTCAAGGCAAGACGACGCAGTTATGCCACTGGACAGAGCAGCTGATCGAGAGCGAAGACGCGGTCATCACCTTCGCCAGTTCGGAGTTTGCGGAGCAGACGCTGGAGCAGCGGTTAAGGACGCTTTTC
Organism: Bacteroidales bacterium UBA4295; assembly: GCA_002395805.1. GTDB lineage: Bacteria > Bacteroidota > Bacteroidia > Bacteroidales > Paludibacteraceae > Colicola. The sequence continues at coordinate 16,245 of DGVB01000015.1, forward strand.
GATCTCTCGCGCAAGAAAGACATCCATCTTTTTCTGCAGCTGACGAGCGACAAGGCGGTGAAGGCGGGGAGGCGTATTTTCATTCTTTTCGACGCCATCAACGAGGTGCTGACCTATCCCAATACGGAGGCGGGCGACAGCGGAGCACTCGCGCTGTACAAAGACATATACGCGCTGTTCGGGCGGCATGAGTTATCCGCCTTCCGGGTTATTTTCACCTGCCGCAACTACACCTGGCAGAACGAACTGAGGCCGCAGCAGAAGCAGCAGGACATGTCCCTTTTCAGCCGGTTGGGGGAAGAGGCGACCGTTCGCTCCTTCACGGACAGCGAGCTCACGCGCGCTTACGCCATCTATCAGGACCTCTACCAGATGGCGACGCGATACGAAGACATCGCGCGGAAGAACATCATCCGCATCAAGAACCCGCTGATTCTCAAGATCGTCTGCACCAATTATCTGGGTTACAGCCTGCCGGACGACAACGCCCGATATACCTCCATCGCGCTGTTCGCCAAGATGGTGCATGATATCAACCACTCCTATGCCGGCAACAGGCAGGTGGAGATCCTGCGCGAGATAGCAGCCTGTCTGTTAGCGTCCTACGAAGGAGGTACGGCGCAGGACTCTGTGATGACAGCGTGGCTGGGAGAGAAAGCCGACACGATTGCATTCAAAGAGCTGCTCAACAAACCCGAGCGACCGATCTTACGCCTCGTCAAGGGAGAGAAAGTGCAGTTTATCTACGAGCGTTTTCTGGAGTACATGCTCGCCGTAACCTATTTCGATCGGGAGACGAAGGATCTGGCCGACGACACGCCTATCCCGGCGGAGGTGTATGTCCGTACGATAGAGAAAGCCGCTGCGAACGAAGTATTCATCAGTACGCTGCGCAATGTGCTGATCATGGATTATATGCGTACCTCCAATCCCCGGACCATCATCCGCCTGGCGAGCGACCATAGCGATAATTTCACGATCATGACCCTCGTCACGGATGTGATGAACACCCTCGTGACGGAGAACTACGAAATCCCGCTCTTCTCGCTGTTGCACGAACTGCTGACCTACACCGAGGACGACCTGCGCGAGACGATCACCGAGTACAACAACGTGACGAAGATCATCGAGAAGAACAAAGCGGACAATGGGACTATTGCGCAGTTCAAAGGGCTGAGCGCAAGGCTCGCGCCCCTGATGAACCGCAAGCGGCTGGCTTCCGGCACGCTGATCAACGGCGTTTTCATGACCGATTACCACAACGAGGGGCTGTACGACCGGGATCCGTTCGAACTGCTGGATATCGTCCTGGACGACGCTATTACCGAGATCAAGGACAATATATGCCTGATGATCTACTATGCTTCGAACAAGAGCCATACGATGTCCTATACGCCGCTGAAGCAGAATATCACGCGCCAGATAGTGGCGCATATGTACAATTATATCCATCATACGCCGCTCGTCGGTCTGGTTCAAGGTGCCCGCCGCAAGAGGGTGATGACGTTCCTGGAGACGGGTACGCGGATCAATATCCTCTTGATCATCGACCGCGTGCTCGCGGGAGACGAAGGAGGGCAGGCCGGGTATCAGGTAGGCGATATCTTCGACGAGATCACCGCTGTAGCCAAACATCTGACGGCTAACTTCACCCTCTTCCGGATCGTGCTGCCTTTCGTGCAACTCGTCATGCGGCGTCAGGTGCTCTTCCAGTCCGACTATGTCAACAATGTGATCGAATATGCGACCTACTGGGATACGCACGCCATCGATCTGGCTGCCATAGCACCCTTTGCCTATTTCTATTCCAGAAAAGGCCGGCCGGATGCACCGAGCGAAACGGAATGGCAAGCCTGGATACCGAAGATCATCGAGGCGTACAAGTCCGGCGACAGCCTCAGCTATTTCGCCATGGAGCGGCTGCTCATCATTGCCGCCATGGCGGGTTATCAGCATGTAGAGCCGATCGTGCAGGCCCTGCGGGCAGGAAGCAACAGAGACTCCGAATGGTTCGATTATTCGCAGATGTCTTTTATCTACGTGCTGTACCAGTTAGGGCTCAAACTGCCGGAACTGCCGCAAGAGGTGGAAGAGATGCTCACCGAATGGTGCGTGGACTGGACGCTGAGATGCCGGGGATGGTTTAAGGGGCGGAACAGTTACAAAGCCAACCCGATGCAGCTCTACAAACGCAATGTGATGACCTGGTACGCGATGGTTTACTGCGTGCGGTATGGCGATAACAGAGACCCGGAGGGCAAGTCCGTACCGGCATTCCGGGACCTGATCCGAAGCGCCGTTGAGACGCGAGACAAGGAGCTGCTCGTGCACCTGCTCAATAATATTTCCGAACTCGTCTCCGACTCGGGGTATATTTACACCTCGCTTGACCTGCTCTATTCCGTGATGGAGCAGATCCCGAACCGGCAGGTGCTGGAGGAGTTTGAGGCGAACGCCAACCCGCGCTATCCGGATACGAAGGAGTCCGTCATCAATCTGATAGGCAAGATCCTCGGCACGGCGAAGAATTACTTCCCGGCGCAGGTAAACGCCTTCCTCACCAAAGATATCATCTCCCTCTCTTTCCCCGGAATAGGAGACTACAAGGATGAGATACTAGGATACACGCCGGGCGGCGAAAGGCTTTCCGACCTGTTCACCCATAAGTTCGGCAATGCATTGATTTACACACTAATACACGAAGAGACGATCGACGATGTGGTCGTGCAGTCCCTGCAGGCGACGAGCACAGCGAAGGATAGTTTCGAGTGGTTCGAATCGGTGGTAAAAATCGTATTTAACAAAATGTTCAACCTTCATTTGTAATGAATAAACTACTGATTTGTATGTCTGTTTTGGCATCCATGATTATTGCGCACCGCGGAGGTGCATTGTTGGGAACGGAGAACAGCCTCTCCTGTATCGAGAAAGGCATCGCTACAGGAGCGGATATGGTGGAGGTGGATCTTCACCTTACCGCCGACAGGCAGATTGTTGTCTGCCATGACCGGAAAGTGAACCGCACGACGAACGGCAAAGGCAAGATCGAAGAGATGACTCTGGCGCAGATTAGGGAACTGAGGCTGCTCAACCGGGACGGAACGGTTTCCAACGAGACCATACCGACGCTGGAGCAGGTGCTGCAATTATGCAAAGGCAAGTGCCGTTTGCTGCTGGAGATCAAGAAGAAACGTGACGACCAATACCCGGGTATCGAGGCGCTCGCCGACAGTATTGTGAAAGCGCACGGGATGGAGGGAGATGTGGTTTTTCAGTCTTTCAACGACGATGTGCTGTTCAAACTGCATGCTATCGATCCGACGCTTCGGCTGGAGAAACTGCTGGTTGTGCGAATAGGGAATCTATTGATTGACAATAGTTTTGCTAAATTCAGCTGGGAGAAATACGATTTCGTGGCGTCCTTCAATATATTCCGTCTTTTCGCCACCGGCCATTTTGTCCGGGATATGCATGCGCATGGGAAAGAGGTGAAGGTATGGACGGTCGATGATCCCGCCAAAGCGCCGGCGGGGGTGGATGGAATCATCACTGACCGGCCGGATTTGTTTGTAGGGGAGCGGCAGCGATAATTTTTTTTCGCAAAAAAGTTTGTGTATATAGAAAAAAAGCAGTACCTTTGCGGCGAAAACAGGTCCCCCCGCCCCCTAAATGGGGAGAAAAATTATGCAATACTCCATCAAAGAGGTCTTTTCTCCGAAGCTATTCACCACCCTCCGCTCGTACAGCGCAGCTCAGTTAGGTCAGGATGCGTTAGCGGGCATCATAGTAGGCATCGTAGCTATCCCGCTCGCCATTGCGTTCGGAATATCATCGGGCGTAGGTCCGACAGAGGGTCTTGTGACGGCGATCATAGCGGGTCTGCTGATCTCCCTATTCGGCGGGAGCAAGGTCCAGATAGGCGGTCCGACAGGTGCGTTCATCGTAATCATATACGGAATCATCCAGGAGTTCGGTTTGGGCGGGTTGATGATCGCGACGGTGATGGCGGGTATCCTACTGGTCATCATGGGTCTGACGAAGTTAGGATCGGTGATCAAGTTCGTACCCTATCCTGTTATCGTCGGATTCACGGCCGGTATCGCTTTGACGATCTTCAGCACGCAGATGAATGATTTTTTCGGTTTGGGGTTGACGAACGTGCCGGCTAACTTCATCGACAAATGGATCTACTACGCGCAGCATTTTAGTGTACACCGGTGGTCATTCGGTATCGGTATGTTCTCGTTGCTGATATGTATCTTCATGCCCAAGATCACCAAGCGTATTCCGGGCAGTCTGGCGGCGATCATCTTAGCGACGGCGGCGGTATGGCTATTGAAGGGTTACGCCCCGGAGGGATGGGAGGTAGGCGGTATCCAGACGATCAGCGATCTATATACCTTACCACACGGCATACCTGCCCCGCATCTGGAGGCCCCCCTGCCCCCTGAAGGGGGAGGGACGGAGAGTTGGTTCACGATGATCCAGAAGCTCTTCCCGGCGGCCTTCACGATAGCGATGTTAGGCGCCATCGAGAGTCTGCTGAGCGCGATGGTAGCAGACGGCGTGATAGGGGACAAGCATAACTCGAACACGGAGTTGATCGCGCAGGGAATAGCGAACATAGTGGTGCCGTTTTTCGGTGGTATCCCAGCGACGGGCGCCATCGCGCGCACGATGACGAACATCAACAACGGCGGCCGCACTCCGGTAGCGGGTATCATCCACGCGGTGGTGCTGCTATTGGTGCTGCTATTCATGGGCAGGTTAGTAGGTATGATCCCGATGAGTTGTCTGGCGGCGGTGCTGATCATGGTAGCTTATTCGATGAGCGGATGGAAGACGATAGCCGGTCTATTCAAGCATCGCAACCGCGATTTCTGGGTGCTGGCAATCACCTTCTTCCTGACGGTGATCTTCGACCTGACGGTAGCGATAGAGGTAGGTATCTTGCTGGCGATGGTTCTGTTCCTGATGCGTACGAACGAGGAGACACATATCCGTACGTTCCACGACGAGATAGACCCGAACGAAGACACGGAGAGCAGTATGAACCTGGAGCACCTGACGATCCCGGCAGGGGTAGAGGTGTACGAGATCGACGGTCCGTATTTCTTCGGTATCGCGAACCGTTTCGACGACGTGATGGGTCATGTGAGCAGCGAGAAATATCCGGTGCGTATCATCCGAATGCGCAAGGTGCCGTTCGTGGATTCGACGGCGATGCACAACCTGAGTATGCTGATCGAGCGGTCGCACAAAGAGGGAATGACGATCATCCTGTCGGGTGTGAACGACCATGTGCACAAGCAGCTGATGATCGGCGGAATAGAGCAGCAGATGGACCCGCATAACATATGCGCGAACATTCATTTTGCGCTGCGCAGGGCTCAAGATATTATTGAGCGAGGGCAAAAATAGTTTAATCAAAAACTCGCGCTAAGCATGCGATTAGCCATGGCGCCGGACGCTCGAACGAGCTTGCGCGATGCCGTCCCGCCGGACTACTAATAAATACATTTATCGTTGTCCGTCAGGACAACACCGCACATCCGAAGGATGTAACCGTCGCCGAAGGCGTAATACACATGCTAAGCGCTCACGAAAACACGGGCTTTATGCCCTCACAAAAAGCGTTTCGCTGCGCTGCACTACGAAAACTGCGAAGTATAACGTAGCAGTAATCGTTCTTAGCCGCAAGGGCACAGGATATATTGGATAGAATGAATAATGAATATTGCGAAGCGAGATAAGAATATTTTTTAGTTAATCAAAAACTCGCGCTAAGCATGCGATTAGCCTTGGCGCCGGACGCTCGAACGAGCTTGCGCGATGCCGTCCCGCCGGCCTACTAATAAATACATTTATCGTTGTCCGTCAGGACAACACCGCACATCCGAAGGATGTAACCGTCGCCGAAGGCGTAATACACATGCTAAGCGCTCACGAAAACACGGGCTTTATGCCCTCACAAAAAGCGTTTCGCTGCGCTGCACTACGAAAACTGGGCTAGGCGAAGCCACTTAATGGTGAAATGGTGAAATGATGAATTGATAAATCAACACTAATAATTAACCCTTTAAAAATTTAAGACTATGGTAAAGAAATTTATTTGCCCGATCTGTGGTTATGTACACGAGGGCACCGAGGCACCGGAGCGGTGTCCGCAATGCAAACAGATTGTGAAATGGAAAGTAGCGGAAGAAGGTAAGTTGGACTTCGCCTGCGAGCATATCGTAGGTGTAGCCAAGGACGAGCAAGACCCGATCATCCACGAAGGTCTGCGCGCACACTTCATGGGTGAGTGTACCGAAGTAGGTCAGTACTTAGCTATGGCCCGTCAAGCCGACCGCGAGGGTTATCCGGAGATAGCAGCCGCTTTCCGCAAATATGCGTACGAAGAGGCAGACCATGCATCGCTGTTCGCAGAGTTGTTAGGCGAAGTGGTATGGGACACGAAGACGAACTTAGAGAAACGCATGATGGCGGAAGCCGGCGCATGCGAGGACAAGCTGAAGATCGCGAAGCGCGCGAAAGAGTTAGGTCTGGATCCGATCCACGACGCAGTACACGAGATGGCACGCGACGAGGCACGTCACGGACGCGGTTTCGAAGGGCTGCTCAAGCGCTACTTCAAGTAGCGATTGATCGGCCTACGGCCTGTAAGACCGCTGCGCTGTAAGACCGTTACACTATAGGATCGCTGCGCTGTAGGATTCCGATTTATAGAATTATTCCTCCTCCGACAACCAAGTTGTCCTGATAGAGGACGACGGACTGACCGGGCGTGACGCCCCAGACGGGCTCGCAGAAGGACAGAGAGAAGACCTCTCCCCGACCCTCCCTGTGTGGGAGGGAGAAGGGAGGGGTTTTTAGTTGTACCGCTTTGGAACGATAGCGTATCTTAGCCATGATCGGTTTAGCGGGGTCCGGGATGGGTTTGATCGGGGTGACGAGCCGGAAGCGCAGCGATGAGGCATACATATCGTCGTTGGAGCCGAGTGTGACACGGTTCGCATCGGCATCGATACGGGTGACGTACGCGGGATGGCCGAGTGCGATACCGAGTCCTTTGCGCTGTCCGATGGTGTAGTTGACGAAGCCGGCATGCGTACCTAACACCTTCCCCTCCGCATCGACATACTCTCCCGCGCGCACGCGTTCATCATAATCGGGCACGTTCGCGCGCAGGAAGGTGCGATAGTCGTCATCGGGGACAAAGCATATCTCCTGGCTCTCGCGTTTGGTAGCGAGGGATTCATATCCGTGCGCCCGTGCTATCTCTCGGACCTGCGTTTTGGTATAGTCGCCGAGGGGGAAGAGGGTTCGGCGGAGCTGGGGTTCGGTGAGCATCCAGAGGAAATAGGTCTGGTCCTTATTCGTATCCGCCGCCGCCGTCAGATAGCAATGTCCCTCGCGCTCCACGATACGTGCGTAGTGACCGGTGGCGATATAATCGCAGCCCATCTCGTCAGCCAGGGCGAGCATCTCTCCCCATTTGATGGCATAGTTGCAAAGGACACAAGGGTTCGGCGTCCTGCCGGACATATATTCGTCGATGAAATTCCGAATGACACACCGCTTGAAGGGTTCACGGAAATCGACTATATGATGCTCGAATCCCATGCGCTCGGCATTATGCTTCGCCTCCATGATCGATTCGACCGTGCAGCACCCTTTTTCTTTGGCGAGACAGGAGTCCTTCATACTGTCGTAGGTACGGAAGGTGACGCCCACCACCTCATAGCCCTGCTCCAGCAGCAGCATGGCGGAGACGGTAGAGTCGATGCCGCCGGACATACCGAGCAGCACTTTGTGCTGCGATTTACGATTTGACGATTTACGATTTACCATTTTATTGCTGCATATCGACGAGTTTGGTATAGAATCCGCCGAGGGCGTATAGTTGTTCATGTGTGCCTCGCTCGACTATCTGTCCCTCATGTAGGACACAGATGAGGTCGGCATGGCGTATCGTGGAGAGGCGATGGGCGACGACGAGGGTCGTACGGTCCTTCATCAGATGCTCGAGCGCCTCCTGTACGAGCCGTTCGGACTCGGAGTCGAGCGCCGAGGTAGCTTCGTCGAGAATGAGCACGGGTGGATTCTTGAGGATCGCGCGCGCGATGCTGAGCCGCTGTCTCTGTCCTCCGGAGAGGCGGCTGCCTCGGTCGCCTATCACGGTCCGGTATCCCTGCTCCATGGCGGAGATGAACTGATGTGCATTGGCAATGCGTGCGGCTTTCTCCACCGCCTGCTCCCATGTCATGCCGTCCGGCGCAGGGAGGGAGGTATCGACACCGAAGGTGATGTTATTAAAGACCGTATCGTTGAAGAGGACGGGTTCCTGGCAGACGATACCCATCATTGATCGTAGGTCATGGGTAGCGAAGCGGCGTATATCCACCCCATCGATCATGACCGCGCCCGCCGCAGGGTCGTAGAAGCGCGGCAGGAGATCTGTGAGGGTCGTCTTGCCGCTGCCGGACTGGCCTACGAGCGCCACCGTCCGGCCTTTGGGGATCGTCAGGTTGATATCCCTCAGCACTTCTCTCTCCGGAACATAGGCAAAAGAGACATGCTCGAAAGCGATCTCCCGGTCGAACGCCACCGCCTGCGGCGCTGCGGGTTCGGGGATATTGGAGACCGTAGAGAGCACGGCGTCGATCCGCTCCAGCGAAGCCATTCCGCGTCGGATACCGTAGGCGGCTTTGGAGAGGTCTTTCGAGGGATTGATGATCGAATAGAAGATCACCAGATAATAGATAAACGTGGAGGCATCGATCGTAGCATGATCGCTGAGGATCAGCAGTCCTCCGAACCAGAGGATCACTGCTATGAGCGCCGTTCCGAGGAACTCCGAGAGGGGGTGCGCCAGATAATAGCGGCGGTTGATGCGGTTGAAGGTAGCGCGTGTAGCGTTAATAAGCGCCGAAAAGCGTACGCGCAGTTTGCTCTGGGCGTTGAATCCTTTGATGACCCGCAAGCCGAGGAGGGTCTCGTCGATCGCAGAGAGGATCTCCGCGTTCTGCTCCTGTCCCTGCTTCGATGCACGTTTGAGACTCCGCCCAATGCGCCCGATGAGGAAGACCGAGACGGGCATGAGGAGCAGGACGAAGAGGGTGAGCTGCCAGGAGATGACGAAGAGGGTGATGAGGTACACAATGATCATGATCGGGTCCTTGAAGAGTATATCCAGCGCCGACATGATCGACGCCTCCACCTCGTTGACATCATTGGTCATGCGGGATATCACATCGCCCCTCCTTGCCTCCGTGAAATAGCCCATAGGGAGCGAGAGTATCTTGTCGTAGAGCTGCTGCCTCAGGTCGCGCAGAACGCCCGTGCGGATGGGCACCATGAAATAGTTCGCCAGCCATGCCGTGCTGCATTTGAGGCCGGTCATCAGCACGAGGAAGAGACCTAATAGCATCAGCACGTACCCCGCCCCGTGCAGGGCTATCTGTTCGTTGAGAAGGCAATAGAGATTCGTTCGCAGCGCCGCGATGGTCTGCTGCAGCCCTTGAACCTGATCCAGGTTAACCCATTCAACCTCCATCTCCGTGAGGCCGAATAAGATCCGCAGGACGGGGATGATCGCTGCGAACGAAAAGAGCGAGAGCACCGTCGAGAGCAGGTTGAACAGGATATTCAAGCCCATCTGCCCTTTATAGGGGGGCACAAAGCGACGTAATATAGTGATGTATTGCCGCATTTCTATTTCCGTTTTTTGACGTTTTCGCGTACGTAGGTCAGTATCTGTCTGTCGAAATTCTCTTTGTCCGAACAGAAGCGCAGGGTTATAGGGAGCGCGATGAGACGTTTGCCGACCGCCGCCAGCCTGTCCGCGAGGGGGGTGGTACGCAGGCGCTGGATATCTTTCTCGGTCGTCAGCACGAAGTCAAAATGCTTCGCGGCAGCGAGGATATCCTCTATATCCTGCGGGTTATACTGGTGATGATCGGGATAAGCCAGCAGTTCTGCCTGCGGATAGATTGTCCTCACGTAGTCGAGCATATACTGCGGCTGCGCGATGCCGCAGAGGACCAGCGGCGTGCCTGCCTGCTCCATCGGAGCGTACTTGATGCCGGCGAAATGGAGCTGCTGATAGGTAGGCAGATGGAGTCTGTTATCCACCACCCGCATGTCTATCGGGCGGATGTTGTCCGGACATTTGGTGACGACGACGGCATCCGCCTTCAGGGCGCGCGAAGGCAAATCGCGCAGGGAGCCCCAGGGGAGCATATGGTCGTCTATATAGAGATGGTCGTAGGGCGTGAGCAGCACCGTGAATCCGCATCGTATAGCCCGATGCTGCATCGCGTCGTCGAGCACGACCACATCCAGCGTCTCCAGCTGGCGTTTGAGTTGCTTCACCCCTCGCACCCTGCTCTCGCACACAGCTATCGGCACCTCCGGGAAAGCGCGGTGCAGCTGCATCGCCTCGTCCCCTATGCTCTCCACGGTAGAGGTATGGTCCGCCATGACGAAGCCGCGCGTGGCACGTTTGTAGCCCCGCGAGAGGATCGCCGGATGATAGCCGTGCTCCAGCAGCAGGCGGACGATATACGCCGTCATGGGCGTCTTGCCCGTCCCGCCTACCGCTATATTGCCCACACATATCGTAGCCACATCCACGGAGAAAGACGGCAGCAGATGCCGGTCAAAGAGCACATGGCGGAGGGCTACACCTGCGGCGTAGAGCCCGGCGAGCGGTATGTATAGCAGGTTTTTCAATTACGAATTACGAATTACAAATTACGAATATCAATAAATCTTCACCTCATCCATTCTCGCCATGATACGGGGCTGAGAGCAGAACTCGCGCAGCTTGAGGATGAGTTTCTCCTCGTCGGTCGTGTTGTCCAGCATCTTCATCAGTTCCTCATACGGATCCGCTTTCTCAGGATAATAGGTCAGGCTGTAGTTCGTCAGGCCAGCCAGTTCGACCGCTTTGGCGATGGCGTCGTCGATATTACCCATCTCATCGACAATCCCGATCTCCTTGCCTTTGGCGCCGAGCCATACGCGTCCTTCGCCAATGGATTTGATATAGTCCTGCTCCACATGGCGTCCCTCCGCGCAGCGGCGGGTGAACAGGTCATACCCGCGCTCCACCATGGTCTGCAGCAGCGCCTGCTCCTCGGCGTTCATTCCCTTAAAGACGATATTGTTCTCCAGGTCGGAGTGTTTGTTGGTCGAGATACCGTCGATATCCAGACCTATTTTGTTGCGCAGGGCGTTGACATTCGGGATGGTGCCGAAGATACCGATAGATCCGGTGAGGGTCGTCGGCTCGGCGTAGATATAATCCGCACCGCAGGAGATATAGTATCCTCCCGAAGCGGCATAGTCACCCATCGAAACGACAACAGGGATGCTGTCGGCTTTGATATTCTGTACGGCGTGCCAGATCTGCTCGGAAGCGTTAGCCGAACCGCCCGGGCTGTTGACGCGGAGGACGAGAGCTTTGACATCATCGTCCTTGCGGATCTTCTTGAGAGTTTTCACCACGTCTTTTCCCACAATTCCGTCTCCGGTCTCGTCGGTGATCTCGCCTTCGAGATAGAGCACCGCCACTTTGTCTTTCGCCTTCGACTCCGGCCGTTTTACGAGCGCCAGTTTGTCGGTTGTGATGGTGTTATAGTCCTTCGTGCCGGTATAGACGCGGAGTAGCGAATCCATATCCTGGCAGTAAACGACGGTGTCCACCAGGCCTGCCGCCACCTGCTCCTGCGCAGGCTCCAGCCCCATATAGCGGTCCGCCAGAGCGTCCAACTGCGCTGCGCTCAGTCCGCGCGAAGCGCCTACGGCGGTCTTGTATTCATCCCATATGCCGCCGACATATTCCTCGGTCTGCTTGCGGTCGGCGTCGGACATCGAGGTGCGGAAATACGGCTCTACCGCTGATTTGAAGGTACCGACCTTGATGATCTGCATCTCCACTCCGATCTTCTCCAGCACGCGGGTGAGATACATCTTCTGCGCCGCGAGACCGTTCCAGTTCACTTCGCCGGTCGGGTCCAGACAGATGCGGTCGGCCACCGAAGCGATATAATAATTGGTCTGGCCGTACGAAGCCGCCGAAGCGATGACCCATTTGCCGGACGCCTTGAAATCGAGCAGGGCGTCTCGGATCGTCTTCGCGTTCGCCGGAGCAGTAGCCAGTTCACCGCCGTCCAGCCAGATACCGAGGATCTTGTCGTCGTTCTTCGCCAGACGGATATTGCTCAAGATCTCATCCAGACCTACCGTCTGCTCCTGCGCATAGTTGCCGTAAGGCACAGAACCCATCAGGCCGGCGAAAGGATTCGGCTCCTGCGCCTGCTCGACCAAAGTACCCTTCATCTGCAGACGATAAACGGTCTTGTCCTGCAGCGTGACGGTGGAGGAAGAGAACATATCTCCCATGATCCAGCCGAGAATGGCGCTACAGAGGAAATACACTGCGAAGAAAATCAGGCAGCCGCCCAGGCAGCCTACTCTGCGGCGAGGACGAGCCTGACCGTCCTGCACCGAGTTGTTGCGAGAAATGAATAGCATAGTTATTTGTAGTTTGTTATTTGTGATTTGTTGTTTATATTTTCAGGTTGAATGTCATTCGGTGGTACGGTGTGGGCCCGTATTTCCTCAGCGCGGCATAGTGCTCCGCCGTCGGATAGCCTTTGTTGCGATCCCATCCGTATTGGGGGTATTCCCCGTGCAGCCGCAGCATGTATTCGTCCCTGTATGTCTTCGCCAGCACACTCGCTGCAGCGATCGACATGTATGTCGCGTCGCCGTGCACCACCGTGTGTGCCGGTATCTCCAGCAGCTCCCCTTCGGGCACGTACGGTTTCCATTTATTGCCGTCAACGAGGATATGTTGCGGCCGTACGGAAAGCCGGTCGAGTGCGCGCTGCATGCCGATGATGGAGCATTGCAGGATATTGCGTTCGTCAATCTCCTTCGCCGTCACTTCCACGACAGCCCAACTCACCGCCTCCCGTTCGATCACCGGCCTCAGCGCTTCGCGCTGTTTCTCCGTCAACTGCTTTGAGTCGTTGAGCCATGCGAACTCGGGTATCTCCGCTACCCGCGAGGGGTCCAAGATCACCGCCGCACAGAACACACTTCCTGCCAGCGGACCGCGTCCCGCCTCGTCGCATCCGGCTTCTATCAGCCCCGATATCATCTGTAAATTTAACATTTTAAAACGGATAGCCTATGGCGAAATGGAAGGTCATATCGTCTTTCCACCCTAACCCATTCGGCGCGGTACGCCACTGTTTGCCTTCCGCGATACGGCTCGGGTCGTGCAGTTTGACGCCGAAATCGACACGGAAGATGAATATCGAGAGGTCGAAACGGATACCTACCCCGTAGCTCCACGCGATCTGTTTGTAGAACTCATTGAAGAGGAACACCCCTCCGGGCTGCGATTCGTAGTCCCGGATCGTCCATATGTTGCCGGCATCGAGGAAGGCCGCCAGCTCCAGAAAACTGAGCACCTTAAACCGGTACTCTATATTCATGTCCAGTTTGATATCGCCTACCTGCAGGTCATAGACCATCGTGTTGCCGTTCCCGCGGAAGGTACCGGGACCCAAGGTTCGTGCCTGCCATCCGCGCACGCTGTTCGACCCGCCACCGAAATAGCGTTTCTCAAACGGCAGCACAGAGGCGTTCAGGTACGGTACTGCTACGCCCAGACCGATATGGCCTACCAGATGGTGCTCCGGCGTGATGATACCATGGTAAGTGAAATTGATATCCCCTTTCGCATACTGGGCAAACGGGATCCGCCACAGCATATGCTGGCCGGACTCGTTCTGCGGCAGCGAAGCCGCTTTCGCCAGACCGTACAGCACATTGCCTGCCGTCTCGGCGCGCAAGGCTAACTGCAGATAAGAGCGGTTCGGAAAACGCGGATTGAGTGTGCTGAAGGTGCCGGTATAACTCCAGTCCAGGATGAAATGATCCTCGTAACTGGCCTTTAACACCGATGCTTTCTTGATAAACTGCTCGCGGAATTTATCCGACATCCACGGCACATAGATATAGTTGATGTCTATGAGGTTGAACTGGTGGGTCCATCGGCTGCCGGGCGTGCGGGGGATGATATAGCCCAGACCCGCATTGGCGATCGTACGCGTATATTCCTCCGGCCGCTGCTGGTAGTTATAGGCGATATTCACTTTCACATTCGACGGGAATAGCAATCCCGCCTCCCCTTTGGCCTCAATCGCCCTTCCTCCGTTAGCGCGCCATTCGTACGAAGCGCGTGCACCGAGGGTAAGCACTTCCGCACCTTTGAAGATGTTCTTGTTCGTATAATTGACCCCGGCAGCTACGCCCCAGTCCCCCGCTGAATAGGTGCCTTCCACCTCCACAGCGAACGAGTTAAGCCTTCCTCTCGAGATGGTGATATAGCAGTCCAGCAGCGTGTCGCCTACCGGCGTGAAAGCGATATCGACGTATTTCACGGGCGCCAGCGCATTCATGCGCGCGTAGGTCCGCTCCACGCGCCACTCGGCATAGCGTACCCCCGGGACCAGACGGCTCGCCTGACGCAGCGCATCTTTTCTTAAAAACCGCCTGCCTGTCCAGCTGTATTCATTCCCGTACCGGTCGCTGTCGCGCTTCAGCACGATCGAATCCGGCAGATGACTCGGGTCGTAGTCGATCTGGTAGTACATCTTCCGCACCGAATACCGGGTTCGCAGTTTCTTCAGCGAAGCCGAGTCCAACTGCGCCACATACGGCGCGAAATGGATCTTCACGTCCACTTCGTGCGAGTTAAGCGAGCTGTCGGCGGTAAACTCTAACATCGATTTCTCGAAATAGAAATACCCCCTGTTGCGCAGCGTCGTCGAGATACGTTCGCGCTCTTCGTCCAGCGTCGCGGTGGAGAACTGTTCTCCTTCCTTGACTTTGCATCGCTCGTCCTCCGCGATCACCCGTACCGATTCTTCGGGGATATCTACCGTGTAATGGCGGATCATATAGGGCTGGTGGGCGGTGACGAGGTAAGTGAGGTCGATCTTGCGGTCTTTGATGATTTTCTGCGTATCCACTTCGGCGTGAAAATAACCCATATTGTTCATCTGCTGCCGCAACTGCTGCATGCTGATAGCGGTCAGCTCTTCGTCGTATATCACCGGCGCTTCGCCCATCTTGTGGGCATTGCGCGCCAGGCGTTTGTTGGTCTTGCTGGTCGTGTCCGTCGGGGCGGTGTTATAGACATGCAGCTGCAGTTTCCAGAAGCCGAAGATCTCCGTGTTCTGTTTCTGCCTGAGGTAGCTGCGCAGGTCGGAGGCGGAGACGGATTTATCGTCCACGCATCTGACTTTGGCTTTATTCAGCAGGTACTGCCCCTCCGGCACGAATTTCGTCGTGTTGCAGGAAGCGAGTGCCAGTACCAGCGCCAGCATCGGTAATATGTACCGCCAGATTTTCAACTCTCCATTCTTCTGAATTCTGCCAAAACGATTGCGGTTGCGATCGCTACATTGAGGCTCTCGGATGTCTCTGCGCCCTTGGGATATGAAGGTATCCGGATCGAATGTGTGATGAGTTTCCTTACCTCCTCCGAGATGCCATTCCCTTCATTGCCCATGACTATTATAGACCGCTCCGCTGTAGGACCGCTCTGCTGAAGGACCGCTCCGCTGTAAGACCGTCCTTCGGACTGTAGGACTTCGTACATATCTTTGCCGTCCAGCAGCGTGCCGTAAATCCTGACTCCTGACAAAGCAACACCCCCTTTAGGGGGTCTGGGGGCCGACCTGATTCCGGTTAGCCACTCAGGCAGGTCGGTGTAGTGTATGCGGACACGGACAAGGGCTCCCATGGTGGCTTGCACCACTTTGGGGTTGTAGCAATCCGCCGTATCGGGCGAGCAGACGATATCGTGCACTCCGAACCAGGCGCATGTGCGGATGATCGTACCTAAGTTGCCCGGGTTCTGCACGCCGTCCAGAGCGAGAATAACCTCTCCCCCCGCCCTCTCCTCAAGAGAGGGAGCCAAAGGAAGGATGGGTTTGCGGAAGACCGCAATGGTGCCTTGAGGCGTTTGGAGACCGCTCATCTGCTCGATCTCTGTACGCGTAGCATTGTCCCCCTCTCGAAAGAGGGAGACCAACTCGAAGCCCTTCTGCAACTCTTCCACGCATTTATCGCCCTCGGCTACAAAGAGACCGAGTTCGTCGCGGAATTTCTTCTGCTGCAGCGAGCGAACCTGCTTTATCTGCGCTTTGCTTACGCTCAATTCGTAATTCGTAATTTGTAATTTAATAAGCGCTCATCTGCGCTTTCACCGTCTCGTTGATGAAGTCCGCGAACTCCTGGATCGTCATCGAGCCCTTCTCTTCAGCGCCCTGCTGGCGAACGGAGACAAGTCCCTGCTCCGCTTCTTTCTCGCCGACGATGAGCATATACGGGATACGTTTGAGTTCGTTATCGCGGATCTTACGGCCGAGTTTCTCGTTTCGGTCATCTACGATGACGCGTACATCCTGCTGCTCGAGGATCTCTTTCACCTTCCAGGCGTATTCGTTCGATTTCTCGGAGATCGGCAGCACAACCGCCTGATCCGGCGTGAGCCACAGCGGGAACTTACCGGCAGTATGCTCGATCAGCACAGCTACGAAGCGCTCCATGGAGCCGAACGGCGCACGGTGGATCATTACCGGACGGTGTTTCTGGTTGTCCTCGCCGGTATATTCGAGTTCAAAACGCTCCGGCAGGTTGTAGTCCACTTGGATCGTACCGAGTTGCCAGCGGCGGCCGAGTGCATCCTTGACCATGAAGTCCAGTTTCGGTCCGTAGAATGCAGCCTCTCCTGTCTCCTCGCGAGCAGGCAGGTTCATCTCCTTGCAAGCCTCGCGGATAGCGTTCTCTGCGTGCTCCCAGATCTCGTCCGAACCTACGTATTTCTCGCGGTTGTTGGGGTCACGAAGAGAGATCTGCGCTTCATAGTTCTCGAAGTTCAGCGCTTTGAAGATGATATTGATGATCTCCATCACGCGGATGAACTCTTGTTTCACCTGATCCGGACGGCAGAAGATATGTGCGTCGTCCTGCGTGAACGAACGTACACGGGTCAGTCCGTGCAGCTCACCGGATTGCTCATAGCGATAGACGGTACCGAACTCCGCGCAGCGGAAAGGCAGATCCTTGTAGCTCTTCGGGCTGTTCTTGTATATCGCGCAGTGGTGCGGGCAGTTCATCGGTTTGAGCATATACACCTCGCCCTCCTCCGGCGTGGTGATCGGCTGGAAGGAGTCTTTGCCGTAGTGATCCCAGTGGCCCGAAGTCATATACAGCTGCTTGGAACCGATATGCGGAGTGATGACCTGCTGGTAACCGTAGCGCTTCTGGATTTTCTTGAGGAAATCCTCCAGACGCAGACGCAGGGCCGTTCCTTTCGGCAGCCAAATCGGCAGACCTTTTCCTACCATATCGGAGAACATGAAGAGTTCGAGTTCTTTGCCGATCTTACGGTGGTCACGTTTCTTGGCTTCCTCTAAGAGCGCAAGGTACTCATCCAGCATCGCTTTCTTCGGGAACGAGATACCGTAAATACGGGTCATCATCGGACGTTTCTCATCGCCACGCCAGTAAGCCGCGGAGCAGGAGAGCACTTTGACTGCCTTGATCGGTTCCGTACTCAGCAAGTGCGGACCCTTGCAGAGGTCGGTGAACGCACCCTGCGTATAGGTGGAGATATGGCCGTCTTCGAGTTCGGAGATCAACTCGCATTTGTAGGTCTGACCTTTGTCGCCGAACGCCTTCAGCGCATCGGCTTTGGAGACCATGCGTTTCTCCAGATGCTCTTTCTTCGCGCGGAGCTCCATCATCTTGTTCTCGATGGCTGCGAAGCAGGTGTCGTTGATGACCACGCCCTCCGGCGGCATCACGTCATAGTAGAACCCGTTCTCAATAGCGGGACCTATACCGAACTGAATGCCCGGATAGAGTTCCTGCAGGGCTTCCGCCATCAGGTGGCTTGACGTGTGCCAGAAAGCGTGTTTAGCTTCCTCGTCCTCCCATTTGTGCAGTTTGATTGCTGCATCTTCCTCAATCGGGAAATTCAACTCTACAATTTTCTCATTCACACTGGCGCAGAGGATGTCCTGCGCGAGGCGGGAGCTGATGCTCTCCGCAATCTGCAGCGGCGTCACGCCGCTTTCGTACTCACGGACGCTACCGTCCGGAAAAGTAATTTTAATCATATTTGGATAAACCTACAAATGTTTATGCCTGCTTGACTCACAACTGCCAAGCCCGGCGTTAATATGTTGATGTTGTGATATTTATTGCAATCTGAAATTCACCGGAACGGTGTATTTGACGCGAACCGGTTTGCCTCTCTGTTTGCCGGGTTGCCATCTCGGCATGGACTTGATCACGCGTACTGCCTCTCTGTCAAGCGAAGGATCGCCTCCTGTGCGAACCACCTCCACGTTCTCTATCTTGCCGTCCTTGGCAACCACGAACTGCACGATCACGCGGCCCTGGATCGAATTCTCCTGCGCGATCTTCGGGTATTTGACGTTCGCAGAGAGGTACTCCGCCAGCGCGTCCTGTCCACCCGGGAAATCCGGCATCTGCATATAGGGTTCGAACTTCTGCTTCGGACGTTTCACCACTTTGCCTTTCTCATTGTAATAAACGGTCGTCAGGTTCGTGGTCTTCTCGTCCAAAGATTCCTCGTATTGCAGCGCTCCGTCGGGGTAATAGCACTTACGGGTATAGAAAATGCCCTCTGCGCCGTATTTGGAGGCTTTGTAACTCAGGATCACTTCCTCTTTGGTCTTGCCGTTCGGATAGAGATACGTCTCTTGGGCAAGACGGTTGCGCACTTTGGTCGGAGGCGTGCCGGGCACAACGCTCTTGCGCTCCTCGATCACGAGGGTGTAGATCTCCATGGCTTCCACTTTGCCCTCTGCGTTGAAATAGAGCTGTTTGCCTTTCTGCAAGCCCTGTCCTTCTCCTGTCGCCACTCGTTTCTGGACGGAGCGCAAGCGATCCTCCGCTTTCGTATAATACTGCATGGTCACAGTATTGGACGCGGTGTCCACTTTCTTGACCAAACCGTACATCGTCGCTGCCTCTGGCGCAACAGCTTCATAGCTGTCATTCACCCAGATCTTGGCATCCGCCGTATAAAGCGGATTTGCTTGATCCTCTGCTTGCGCGAACGCCCACGCAGGCATGCACAAAACAATAAAAATTAACAGTCTTTTCATGTTCCTTTTCATACGCACGTACATTTGAGCCTGCAAAATTACTACTTTTTTTTGACATATGCAAATATAAAATTTTCAACAAAAAGTGTATATATACATAGTATATATACAGTAAAAGCGCATTAAGTGCAAAAAACGGCAAATATCCTATGGGTATCTTATGGTTATCCTATGGGTATCTTATGGTGCGATCACAATCTTTACCCTATTTTGTGTTCTCCGTCATTGTGTTTTGTCGATTATTTTTACATAATTATTTGCACAATTCGAAAAAAAATTGTAAATTTGCACCCGATTTCGAGACGGCTATGATTGACACTTTTATTCAGACAAATTGGATACAGTTGCTGACGAAAGTTCTGTTGGCGACGGCGCTGGGTTATTTGATGGGTATGGAGCGCGAGATGCACGGAAAAGCGGTGGGCCGCAGGACCATCTCATTAATCGCGATCGGCAGTATGCTGTATGTTTTGATGTCCCCCTCTATCATGGGCGGCGACAATTCCCGTGTGATAGCGCAAGTGGTGTCAGGAATCGGTTTTCTAGGCGCAGGTATTATCTTCAAGCACGGCGACACGGTAAAAGGTCTGACCACAGCAGCCACCGTGTGGTGCGCCGCAGCTATCGGCTGTCTTTGCGGTGTGGGCATGTTTGCCGAAGCCATCATCGGGACGGCAGTAGTGATGATCATCAACCTGCTATTCAAACATCCGGCGAAGAAGGGACAAAGTGACAAAGAGCAAAGTGACAAGGGACAAAGGGCGGGCAATGATATTGCCCTATAATACAAAGAAAGATTTTAAAGGTCAAAAATTATCGAAAATTAGGGAAAATTAAAATATAGGGAAACTTAATTACTGATACTTATGATAAAAAAACACATTCTTTATTTGCTGGTATGCATAGTGGGCATGAGTATGCAAAGCATGCCGGCGTTCGGATGGGGACAAGAAGGACACCGTATTATCGCGAAAATCGCGTATGACAACCTGAGTTGCAGAGTGAAGAAGAAAGTGGACAAGATCACCGGCAAGCGCGGAATGATCTACTGGTCCAACTGGGCGGACGAGATCAAAAGCGACAATATCTACCCGCAGAGTATCAAAGACGGATGGCATTACCAGGATTTTGAGGCAGGGCTGAGCGACAGCCTTGTAGCCGATGCGCTGGTTCATTACCGCTCCGAAGGCGGAAACCTATTCCGCGCGCTGGATTCGCTGGAGTTGGAGATGGCGGGGGAGAAAGTGGATCCGATGAATGCGAACCATATCATGCGATTTATCATTCACCTGAACGGTGACCGTTATTGTCCGGTGCATATCGCGCACATGGACGACAAAGGCGGTAACACCGTGAAGATGAAATGGTTCGGCCGCGAGACGAACCTGCATGCCGTATGGGACTCCAAGATCATCGAGAGCCAAGGGTATAGCTACACCGAGTACGCCCAGATGATCGAAGACGAATACCGGGATATGAAAAAAGAGATCGAGCAGAAGAGCGACGAGCAGCTGCTGATAGAGAGTTACCATATGACCGAAGCGATCTACCAATACCAGCAGATTTGGGACGGCAATCCATATCACTATATCTACACCTGGCGGCAGCCAATGGAGCGGCAGCTCTATACCGCCGGAATACGGCTCGCTATGCGGCTGAACAAAATGCTGAAATAATGAATAGTTCAAAGATATGAAAAGATTTATTCCTTTTGTGCTGTGTCTGTTTGCGGCGGGGAGTCTGTTCGCCCAGGCACAGAAAGTGACAGGAAGCGTTCGGGACGCAAAGACCGGTGAGGAACTCATCGGCGTGTCGGTTCTGGAGGTCGGAACCACCAACGGAAACACCACCGATTTGGATGGTAATTTCACGCTGAACGTGGAGCCCGGAGCGACCCTGCAGTTGTCGTATGTGGGGTACAAGACCCTGGAGATCGGCGCCAAGAAAGGCGACCTCGGCGTCATTCGTCTGGAGCCGGAAGCGATAGCCCTGGAAGACGTGACGATCACCGGCCAGATGGCACGTACGCAACAGACGCCGGTAGCGGTCAGCCAAGTGACTGCGCTGGAGATTGAGGAGCGTCTGGCAGGTCAGGAGTTTCCGGAAGTGCTGAAAAACACACCGGGTGTGCACGCCAACGGTCAAGGTGGCGGTTGGGGCGACTCGGAGATCTGGATGCGCGGTTTCGACAACACCAACGTAGCAACCATGATCAACGGTGTCCCCATGAACGACATGGAGGGCGGAACGGTCTATTGGAGCAACTGGCAAGGTCTGAGCGACGTCACATCCGTCATGCAGACCCAGCGCGGTATGGGTGCTTCGAAGTTGTCGGCTCCTTCTGTGGGTGGTACGATCAACATCGTCACCCGCGGTATAGACGCCAAGAAAGGCGGTTCGCTGAGTTACGCTATGGGAAACGACGGATATAACAAAGTGATGTTCAGCGTGAGCACGGGTCTGATGAAAAACGGTTGGGCGATCACCGTCATGGGCAGCCGCACTTGGGGTAACGGATATATCCAGGGAACAAGTTTCCAAGGATACAGCTATTTCGCGAATATCTCCAAACGCATCAACGAGAACCACCAGCTCTCCCTCACCGGTTTCGGTGCGCCGCAGTGGCACTGGACGCGTCCGGCAGGACGTTACGGCGCGCTGACGCTGGCGGAGTGGAACCGCGTGGCGCAATACATGCCGTCCGGTATGGACCGCCGCAGATACAACCCTTCCTACGGTCTCGGACGCGACGGCAAACAGGCGGGTACGAACTATAACCAATACCACAAGCCGCAGATCAGTCTCAACCACATCTGGCAGATTGACGACCTAAGCAGTCTCTCCACCACCGCCTATGTCTCCATCGGACGCGGTTTCGGACGCACGGCGGAGAACGGCTACGGTTCGGCTTATTCGTACAGCGACCTCACCAACGGAGCAGCAAACGGTCAGATCACCACTACGTTCCGCGACCCCGTCACCGGTATGTTTGACTACGGCATGGTGCAAGAGATCAACGCTGCTTCGGAGTCCGGTTCGGAACTCGTCATCTGCGAGAACCGTAACTACCATAACTGGGTGGGACTCGTCTCGACGTACGACAAGAAATTCCTTGACTGCCTCGAACTGACAGCCGGTGTCGATGTGCGCTACTACCAAGGAATCCACCAAGCGGTCGTAAGCGACCTTTTCGGCGGCAGTTATTATATCGACGCTACGCGTAGCAAGGTCAATCCGGCGAATAATCCCAATGCCGCTGACATCAACTGGGTGACCGAGAAATTAGGAGTTGGCGACATCGCCTACCGCGACTACACAGGTACGATCGTGCAGGAAGGAATCTTCGGAAGCCTGGAATACAGCAAGAACAATCTCTCCGCCTTCATCAACGGTTCGCTCTCTTTCAACCATAACTGGCGTACCGACCGCTACTATTATAATAATGTAACCGCGCGCGACTCCGTTGTACGCGTGAGCGGAACAATCAAGGGCGGTCTGAACTACAAGTTCGCCAAATGGCACAACGTGTTCGTCAACGCCGGTTACATCAGCCGTGCGCCGAAGTACCAGAATATCTACATGTCCGTCAGCACGTCCAATGCCATCAACAACCAGGCGCGCAACGAGCAGATCGCGTCCGTGGAAGTGGGGTACGGATTCGAGAACCAATACGCTTCGATCCACGTGAACGGCTATTTCACAGAATGGATGGACAAAGCGATGACCAAATACGGCACGTTGAACGACCAGGTGACCAATTACTACCTTAATATGACGGGCGTAGGCGCGCGCCATATGGGTCTGGAGTTCGAAGCCAAAGCCCGTCCGACCAAATGGCTGGAGATCAGCGCCATGGTTTCGCTCGGAGACTGGAAATGGGACCGCGACAGCGTAGTCGGTTACGCTTACGACGAACACGGCCTGCCTATGACCGCCGACGGTCAAGTGACGGAAATAGGAGCGCCAGACCATTTCTGGGCGAAAGTAAACATGAAGGGCATTCACGTCGGCGGACAGGCACAGACAACCGCCAACTTCGGTATTCTCTTCAAGCCGTTCAAGGGCTTCCGTATTGGCGGCGAATATACGCTGTATGATCGCAACTATAGTTATTATTCCTTCTCGGGAAGCGATCTGACGCCGGGTAAAGTGATGAATATCGTAGAGCCTTACCGCTGTCCTTTAGGCGGCAGTCTGGACCTGCGCGCCAGCTATTCGTTCGATATGGGACCGATCCGCGCTACCCTCGGAGGCAATGTGACGAATGTGCTGAACCAATACTATATCGAGAAAGCCTGGTCCGCCAGCACGACAACCACCACCGTGTCGGAGAACACCAAGGATAACATCTATTTCTTCTACAACAAGGGAAGACAGTGGAATATACGTCTCAAATTGCAATTCTAAGTCATTATGAAAACGAAAATTATATTAAGCACAGCCTTGGTACTTGGTACCTTGTCCCTTTGTACTTCGTGCGAGAACTATTTCGACGAGAAATATATGGGAAACGGCGATCCGCAGATCACGGACGTGCGTACCGGCATGACTTACACGCTGACGGACGATGACTACAAACTCGTCACCACTTTTGCGGAGAACCAAGAGAAAGCCCTTGCGCTTGATCCGACGGACTCCACCGGTCTGAAAGAATTGCTAGCCATCGCCACGGAGAAATCCTTCACAGAGAGCGCCTCGGCGGATATGTACGTGCCGGCATTAATGCAAAGCAAGTTCCCGTATCTGGATAACGGTACTACCTGCGATGTACTGTACACGATGCGCGAAGGCAAATCCAGCCGCGTCAAAGAGTTCACAGGAGCTCAGGGTTTTGC
Source organism: Bacteroidales bacterium UBA4295 (assembly GCA_002395805.1). GTDB lineage: Bacteria > Bacteroidota > Bacteroidia > Bacteroidales > Paludibacteraceae > Colicola. The sequence continues at coordinate 40,312 of DGVB01000015.1, forward strand.
GCTCACCACGGATGACTACGAGACGATCTGGCAGAAACGCGGTGCTGACTACCTCACTCCGGCTACAGTACCCGGTATTCCGGCCTTCCTGAGCGGCAAAATCACCACTGCCAAAGAGGGTCTGATTGCGTTGATCTCCTATGTCTATAGCGAAGACGAGCCCGATCCATCGGAGTTATCGGATTTCCTGCCATACGAACTGACGCTGAGCGAATTGCTCGCTTTTCCGGATGAGAAGCGCCATATGATTCACGGCTATGTAGGAGAAGTGAAGTCTTCTATCTCCGGTCGTTTCTACATGGTTGACGGCGAAGCGAGCATCTATGTCTATGGTCTGACGGACGAAGACGGCAACAAGGTATGGAAAGACAAAGGTATCCAGACGGGCGACGCGATCACCATCATCGGACGCTACTCCACAGAGAGCGGTGAGCCTCAGATTTTGGATGCAGTTTATGTCAACCATACGCCGGCCGGCGCTCCTGCACCGAGACGTGCCAAACAGGCCCGACATTTCGAGAATATCAACGCGCTCTACCAGTTAACCGCGGAAGGTTGGGTTCCTTATGCAAACGAGCAACTGAAAGCAGCTATCGCGCTGCCGCAGCGGATCTATGAATCCGCCGGAGTGAGCCAGATTACAGACATGAATATCATTCTCAAATACCTGCAAGCCACCTATCCTTATGCCGCAGACAAAGAGATCTATCTCGTGGCATATATGGGTAAGAACGGCGCTACCGCTGACGAATGGGTTGTGAATGGCACCGAGTTTGAATTAACCACAGGGTATATTACCGAGACAATGTCCTTCGAACGTAAGAACAACGCGTGGATGGCGAATATATCCACCTATCTGCAAGCGAAATTCGTCGGCGAAGGTCCTGGTAAATTCACGATCCAACATGTCTCGCTGGACGGACTGAATTATATCTGGCGGTATCAAGCAGCCTACGGCATGACCGCATCGGCCTATGTCAGCGGCACCAACCATCGTGTGGAGGACTGGCTGATCTCGCCGAACATCCGTCTCAAGAAGAGCGTCCAGCCGCAGCTGACATTCGATCATGCAATACGCTACGGCAATGTGACAGACAACCCCAAATGGCTTAATGTCATGGTGACCGACAACTACACCGGCGATGTAACGACCACTGAATGGAAACAACTCGAATGGGTGGAAGAGTTGCCGGACGGCAGTAACTGGGTATTCCGCTCTGCAGGCACATGGGACTTGAGCGAATACAACGGCAAAACGATTGTTATCGCCTTCCGTTATGACACAGACATTGACGGCATCGAAGTACCTTCCGCTCCGACATGGGAGATACAGAACCTGTTGTTGGCGGAGCCAGCCGAAGAAGAAAACGAGGAATAACTAACACCAAATAATTTTACTATTTCCAATTTAATTAAAATTAACACGCAAATGAAAAAGATTTTTACTTTCGCAGCAATCCTGTTTGCTGCAATGAGCCTCAACGCTCAAGAATCGATCACTTGTGCAGAAGCACTCACTCTTATGCCTGCCCAGCACAATGACGAGACCCAAGAAGTGTACACGGTTACAGGCTATGTTACCAACACCAACGGTGCTATCAGTCCTTCTCGTACCGATGCTTCTATCGACCAACAGACTTTTTGGATGGATGATGCTAAGGGCTCCAAGAAAACCGTACAAGGCTACTGGTGCAACCTGCCGGGACACGAAGCACTCAACGTAGGCGACAAGATTTCCGTAACAGGCAAAATCATGAACTATAACAACGCACCGGAAATCAAGAACGGCGACGTAGTGATCATAGAGCGCGCTACTGTACAAATTGACACGATTGATGCATCTGTTTGCGAGGCTCTGGAAGAAGGTTCTTCGCTCAACGCGGGTGACTATTCAGACGATGTATTTAAAGTATACGGCCGTTTGAAAGGAGCAGACCAAGTGAACAATAATGGTCAGCACACATTCGAGATGGCTTGTGGCGAGGATGTATTCAAACCCTATAATTGCAAGGGTGCAGAAGGTCTGGAACTCGGCAAGGGCGATAGTGTAGTAGTTATCGGCAAACTCTACAACTACAACGGAACAATTGAGATCTCCAACGGTACTGTTGAGCTCATTGAGAAGAGCCAAGAGGAAGAAGTGATTATTGAAGTGAATGTAGCAGGGGCTGTTGAGGCAGCTATGGCACTGCCTAACAGTGGTACTTCTACAGACCGCTATGCTGTTACCGGATATGTTGATTCGATCGCTGTGGCATATGACGCCACCTACGGCAACATCTCTTTCTTCATGACCGACGACATGGCTAACCCGACTTACAATTTCGAGGCATACCGCGTTAAATGTACTGCTGATGAAGCCGCGTTAATCACTATTGGCCGTAAAGTAATTGTTACGGCTATTCTCCAGCACTACTACAAAGCAGAGGATGTTGAGAAACAGTTGCCGGAGATTAACCTGGCAGAGACAGTAGCCGGTGGTACTATCGAGCTCATCTATGGAGAAGGCATCGAGAACACTGCAGACGAAGCTAAAGCCCTCAAACTCATCGAGGCAGGTCAGGTAGTGATCATCCGCAACGGTGTTCGCTATAACGCACTGGGTATCGAGGTAAAGTAACGCCCCACCCAACCTCCCCTGTAGGGGAGGAGAAAGAGTGAATGAGTATTAAGAAGTCCATAGTATCTGTGGGTTTGTGTCTGTGCTCGCTGATGGCGAGTGCAGGCACGAACCTGCAGTTATACTACGACTTCGGTTCGCTTGGCACGGCATGCGCTAACCAACGCTCCAACCGCGTCACTACCACGCTTGAACTCTTCTACCCCGACCCTTGGGGCAATACTTTCGCATTCATCGATCTGGACTATAACATCCACCCCTCCGACCCGAAGAACACACCCTTCATGGGCTATTTCGAGATCGCGCGGTGTCTCAATTTCTGGTCACAGACTCCCGCCAAAGACCTCTCCGTGCAAGTGGAATACAACGGCGGTCTGGGCCTCTACAAAGACCCGCTCGGCGACATCCGCGGCTATGGAATTGAGCATGCCGCTTTAGTGGGTTTGAACTACTGCCTGCATACAGCCGACTACAAGAATATATTCAATCTGGAAATACTATTCAAGTATATCGTAGATGACTATAATATGTGGCAGATAAAAGACGGAAGCGGAAAATGGATTCGTCAGGCGGGAAATCAAATACCGCTTCAGTTCACTTTTGTCTGGGGATGCGATGATTTCTGTACAGCCCCCGGGCTTCGCTTCTCCGGTTTTCTCGATATATGGGGACAGAAATTATTGGTGCCCGACTACCAAAACGGCACCTATACTGACCCCACCCAACAATCCTTTGTATTTATTTCCGAACCGCAACTATGGTATAACATCGGACGATGGTTCAAATGTCCGAACCTGAATATCGGCACCGAAATCGAGTTCAGTTACAATTTCATCGGTAAGGGATTTATGTGTAATCCTTGCCTCGGTATCAAATGGTGTTTTGATTAATAAAAATGTTTCATTATTCGTCGTTCTGCGCTTAAAAAGCAAAAAAATGTTCAAATATTTGTGTATATAAAGAAAATTACGTAATTTTGCGCACTTTTAGCATTTACACAAAGAACAACGAATATGAAACATTTCTTTTCTTTTCTGTGCGCCGCGCTGCTAAGCACCGGTCTCTACGCACAACAACTTAACGAAGGTTTTGAGGGCGAAGGTTTTCCGCCGGAGGACTGGTCCGTCATTGACGGTTACCCCGGCTACGGATGGAAGAAAGCCGCCAAGTTCGGTCAGAACTGCGCTATGATCCAGGAAGTGACCGGCACTGAGAGTTGGCTCATTACGCCGCAGTTGAAGCCAGCTGCAGGTGAGAGTCTGAGTTTTCAGGCATGTATAGGCGACTACGCTTCTTCCGGGCAACTTCGCATCGAGGTGTCACTGAGCGGCACGGACGCCAGTTCTTTCGAACTACTCGACACGTATTATACTTCGCAGTCCAAGGGTGATGCCGCACACCGGCTTTGGAAGAGCGAATGGCGGAACTATACGATTGACCTCTCGCAGTATGCAGGCAGTGCCATCTACATCGGTTTTCACCAGACCGGCTCTACCGAACGTATTTACATCGATGCCGTAAACGGTGTCTCTATCGTAGGGAATGCCGCTTGTGAGAATCCCTCCAACATCGTACTTGGCAGCCTTACCGCACACAGCGCCACCTTCTCATGGCAAGGCGATGCGACACAATACCAATACCTGCTCATCGAGAAAGGCGAAGAGGTGGACTGGTCTGCAGCCACCCTGATTTCCGCGAAGACCATCACGCTGAGCGACTTGTACGAAGAGACGGAATATGAGTTCTATGTACGCTCCTACTGCTCGGCTGACGAACAGAGTCTGGCGCCCAAGACAGCATTCAAGACGCCTTGTGTACCATTCGACGTGCCATGGCTGGAGACCTTCAGCCGCGACCAACACGGTTCGGGATACGATGTAGTAGAACCGGACTGCTGGACAGTAGCCACTTCCGGCACTATCAGCGTAGTAGCCGACAAGACCTATGACGAAGAAGGCACTGCCTCGACTGTCAACGGACAAGCACACCTGCAGGTTATCGGAGGTGGTCCCGGAAGCGAACAGGTATTCGCTATGCCGACCTTCAACGCTCCGCTCAACACGCTGGAGGTAGCGTTCGACTACAAAACCAACCTTACCACCGACGCGTGCGGCCAACTCGAGGTAGGATATATGACTAATCCCAATAAGGCTTCAACTTTCGTTTCGCTGCAGTTGCTGCCAAAGACTCTGACTTATCAGCACGCCGTAGTGGCGCTGAGCGACCTGCCGTCGAATGCCACCTATATCGCCTTCCGCTTCGCGGGAGGTACCGGCAGCTACGGGACGCTCTCGATGGATAATTTCGTCGTTGCCGAGATCGGTCATTCGGGAGAGGTAGATCCGTCGCAGGAAGAGATACCGGACGCTTCGATCTGGGCCCTCAGTTATTGTGAGGCGCAGTTCACCTGGTATTCGTACAACAGCACTGCTTTCGCTGTCGGTCTTTTCGAAGCTTCCGAGCAAGCACTTATCGCAGGCATCGTTGCTACCACCGGGGAGTGCGACCGTTTTGCGCAACAGGACGGCATCGGTTTCCCGGAGGACGATGACTATGAGAACCATTATTACTGCTCCACCAAGTGGATCCTCAATGCGGACGAAGCCGGCATGCAGCGAGGCGACGGATGGAACGCAAGCGTCATCAATATCGGTACTGCCGCTTCGCCTGTGCTCGGTCTTAGACCGGGTACCTACCAAGTGCAAGTATATGCTTTGGTACAAGGCGAGACAGGCTATTCGAGAGGAGAACTGTTAGCTACCATACCTTTCACTTTGGTCTCCAAAGAGGTCTCCAACCTCGCTGCTACGGTAGCCGACGACAAGACCACCGCTACGCTTACTTGGGAAGCGCCGGAGCTCGGTCAGGGCGAGCGGCTCTATGTGCGTGTATGGTCGGGTGAGACTGTGGCATATGATAATTTCGATACCAAAGACCGCCCTGCGTCCCCGCTGACAGTCAATGTAGTGGAAGGGAAGTCCTACAACGCGGTCGTACAAGTGGTAGATAAGAATAACAACCCGCTCGGACAAGAGGCTTCATGCTCCTTCACCGTAGGCGTCAACAGTTACGAACCTACGAACCTGCATGCGGAGGTCTTCGGCGGCGATAACGTCACTTTCTCTTGGGAAGCAGCTACAGCAGCAGACCGCTATGTGATCACTCTCTTCTGCGATGGCGAGTTCTACGCTACCCTCACCGTCAACGGTTTGACCAAGACCACTACGATGCCGAAGAACGGCACTTGGACGTGGACCGTGCAAGCGTTTAACCAAGGTGAGAACGGCAACTATTTCGAAGCATCCAATGCCATCTCCGGAAACGAATTCGTTTCGCAGGCTGCCGACATCCCTGAGGACGCTGTCGTCATGGAGGTATGGGGGATGGAAGCGGCCTATATGGATGGATACGAAGATCAATTCCCTGAGGGTTTGTACGGATGGTACATCACCTTCGCTACCAACGAAGCCGGCGGCACCGGGTACCCGATGCCTACCTTCCTGATCTACACCGCGAAAGAGCGCGCTATCTCCGGTGTCTACAACGTAGCACGGGGTAATATTGATCTGGAGAGTTGCTATATCAACACCAACGGACGTCAGGCGGACGCTGTTTTGGCTACCGATGCCGAACTGCGGCTCCAGTTTGACGGCTATGACGAAGAGAAAGCGGAACAAGGACCGTACCGATACGGTTATTACACCGGTTCATTCCGTATTGTAGGCGAAGACGGCAAGACGTATGTGGGTAAGATTTTTGAACAGTTCTGCAACTCGTTCAATTTCTCTACATATAGTACAATCCGCGACCACGTAGGCATGTGGGACGAAGATCCGGATTATATTCCCGAACAAGGCATAGAGAGCATTCAGAACTCAAATATCAGAACTCAGAAAGTAATCGAGAACGGAGTGCTCTATCTGATCTACAACGGAGCCAAGTATAATATACAAGGCGTAAGAGTAAAATAAACGGTAAATAAATAAACCCCGCCTCAGCAGCGGGGTTTATTATTATTGATGTTGCTCGCGGAGCAGGTCGTTTACCGTCTTCACGGGGTTGAAGGTCGATACCGGCACTTCGACGAAGATCGTGTTCCATTTGGCCATCGCGCCGTTCCAGAGACCCGGCAACTCCAGCGCCAGCAGCTCTTTGCCATCCTTGCTCTTGTTGGAGATAAAACCTGTCTGCGGATCCACGTATTCGGGCAGATTGAACGGTTTGCCCTCGTAGTCGCGGATAGCGCAGACCAAATCCACCGGATTGAAATGGGTGCTCTGTGCCATCAGAGCCGGGTCGCTGATCTGTGTGGACTCGAGGATCTGGCAGGAGATAGAGCCGTCCGCTTCGCGTACCAGGAACGGTCCGCCGCCGGGTTCTCCTGTGTTCTTCACAACGCCGCATACACGGATAGGACGGTTCAGTTTGGCGCGCTCTTCATCGCTCAGGTTCGGATCCTTCAGCGCTTCAAAAACACGCTTTTGCTCTGTTACCAGCACACCCGCAAGAATCTGTTTGTAACGAACGGTGTCTTTCTTCAGCCGATCCGGCACTACGTTATCAATATTCTTGATAAAAACGATATCTGCATCCTGCTGGTTGAGGTTCTCAATGAGGGCACCGTGACCACCCGGGCGGAAGAGTAACTTACCGTCTTTCGTGCGGAAAGGCGTACCATCCGGATTAGCGGCGATAGTGTCCGTACTCGGCAACTGCTCGCTGAAAGTGACATCATATTTCACGCCGTATTTGGCTTCGAACTTAGGCAGATTCTCCGCTATATGCTGGCGGAAAAGCGGCAGATGGTCGTGAGAGACCGTAAAATGCAGATAAACGGTCGGTTTCTCTCCTTCCTTCGCCGGCTCGGCGCAATAGAGCGCACCTTCTACGAGATGCTCCAGCGCAGGCGTGCGCGCGCCGTCGCGGTATTTATGGAATAAGAGCAAACCCTTCGGCAGATCGCCGTAATGCATGTCCTGCAACAGATACCGAACAGCTTCCTGACCCTCTTTGCCTGCTAACTGCGGACCAAAAGCGAAATAGTCCTTGTGTGCCAAGAAATCCTGAATAAACGGCGTCTCGACCCCATCTTCCAGGTATTGGAAAAGGTTCTTGAACATACGGCTGGCTGCACCCGAAGCAGGAACAAACTTCAGGATCTTGTGTCCTTCGGCCAAGTACCGCTGCCATGCTTCGATATACGCCTCCTGCTCAGCGCGCTTCGGCGCCAGAATACCCTTCTTCGTCGAAGCAGGAGCGACGATGTCTAACTCAGGAAAACCTTTTCGGAAACACTCCAGTTGTGCTTCTGCCTTCTCTACAGAGATGCCTCGAGCCTGCAATTGCTCCAGGTCTTGTGCACTAAAATTGTTCATGGTAGTAACAGATTAAAAATCAAATTTGGCGCAAAGATATAAAAAAATTTGCATATGTGCAAAAAAAATTGTACTTTTGCCGCAGAAAACAAATGAACAAATGGTAAATGACTAAATCGTAAATGGTTTTATGGTTCTATTAGCAGACAGCGGCAGTACGAAGGTGCATTGGTGTCTTGTCACCGCGAGCGGACAATGTTCCGATGTCTTCACCGATGGTATTAATCCGCTCTTCCAGACATCCGATGCGATGCGCAACAGCATCAGCAACCAGCTTCTACCGAAGATAGCGCAGCTTCTTTGGGCAGGTACGCTGACGCATGTTTTCTTCTACGGAGCAGGCTGCACGCCGGAGAAAAAAGTGTTTGTGCAAAAAGCACTGGAGACCGTCTTTAAGAAAGCGGAAGTGTTCGTCGCTTCTGATATGTTAGGTGCTGCGAGAGGTCTGCTCGGACATAATGCAGGCGTGGCGTGCATCTTAGGTACAGGTTCGGGCAGTTGCTATTACGACGGCGAGAACATCGAATGGTGTGTGCCTTCGCTGGGCTATATCCTGGGCGACGAAGGGTCTGCTGCGGTGTTGGGCAAGAGACTTGTAGGTGACCTGTTGAAGAATCAGTTGGGCGACGACCTTAAGGAGGCTTTCTTCAAGGAATATGAGACCTCTATGGCAGATATCATCGAGAAAGTGTACCGTCAGCCTTTCCCGAACCGGTTCTTGGCGAAGTTGTCCAAGTTCTGTGCCGATCATATAGACGACCCCCGCATTCACGACCTGGTCTATGACCATTTTGTGCAGTTCATCCGCCGGAATTTGGTACAGTACCATGCAGAAGCGCCTATCGGTTTCGTAGGCTCTATCGCTTATTACTACCGGCCGATCCTGGAGGAAGCCATGAAGGCAGAAGGGCTGCCATTAGGCACCATTCTGCAGGATCCGATAGAAGGATTGAAAGAATATCACAAAGACGCTATTGTGCCTACAACGGCGTAAAAGAGTGTGGGTTTACCGGCCACACGGCAGCCGATGATAAAAGCTGTGCCTCCGTCCCGGAGGTGCAGCTTTTTCTTAAGTTGATCGGGTGTAAGGGGATAATTGCGAGTTATAATATTCGCTTGTTGGTCTCTTGCCCCTTTGGGGGTAAGAGGGAAAGGGGCTTCTATCACTTGCCAAACACGCCCCGGGAAATCGGGTACAAGTGTCTCCGAACAATACAGATGCGTGTTGACGTCCAGCTTCTGCAGACCGAACCGCTCCGCTATTAGTTTATATGCCCCGGCTTTGAGAATAGCGCCGTTAGGTTCGTATAGATAAGCCCCCTCCAACTCCCCCCGGAGGGGGAGAGAAGAAACTTCTCGCTCTTCTTCTTTTGTGAAGGAGAAAGCCTGGTCCTTTTTTGCCAAATCTATGGCGGTGATCTGTCCTGCTCCGCCGCTCAACAGCAGCACTTCTTTGACCTCGTTCTTGACGGCCACAACATAAACGTCCCAATTTATTTTTGTACCATGAACATGGTCACTTTGTAACCTGTTTATCGCTTGCGTCAGGTCAAGCATCGGAGACAGTTTAAGCATTATTCTGCCGTCCGGAGCCAAGTGCGAAAGGAGATCCGGCAGCAACTCCACTACGTTCGGTGTGCAGTCTTCGAGGCGGAAAACCTTTCCTCCGTGAGAGTCTCTGCGGGCAGGATCAAGGAAAATCAGGGAATAGCCCCCCTCCATTCCCCCCTGAAGGGAGGAAGAAAGAAATTCTTCGGCCGTACAATTATGTACGGAGATGGAGCCCTTTGTACCTTGTACATTGTTCCTTCGTACATTAAAATTGTGCTCGGCTATACGACATAGTTCCTCGTTTTGCTCGACATAGTCGGTGTGTGCAAAATGTTCGCTTAAGAAATACGTATCCACGCCGTAGCCGCCGGTGAGGTCTAATAGAGACCGTCCTTCGGACTGACAGAGTACAGACCGCTGCGCTGACAGACCGCTTTGCTGAAAGAGAGACGCTTTATACCTTGCGGTGGCCTCTGACGAGCACTGCTCGCAACTCAGCCGCACGGGATACCACCAATCCTCTATGGCCGCGAAAGCAGGCAGCTTGTCTGCCGTCCGTTCACGACCCTCGACTTGCTGCAAAAACCACCGCCATTCGGCATCGGAGAGGTGTTTGTATTTATCGCGTTGTAGCGCTAAGTCTGCTGCCCGCATAGTAGAATTTCAGGATTTCTTCGTATGTTTTTCCTTCGGAAGCCATGACTGCCGCACCGATCTGGCACAATCCGGCTCCATGCCCCCAGCCATGTCCTGTAAATGTCCAGAGAGGCCTACGTTCGTCGCCTTCCTGAATGGATGGGGGATCTATTTCGAACCATGAACTATAGAGACAGGTGCGCGAAAGCCACAGGCGGATTTTCAACTCCTTGCCGATTATTTCCGTATGTTTTGTGCCTACTATTTTCAGTTCGCAGATCCGTCCCGAAGCACCTCTTTTAAGCGGAACAAGGTCTGTTATTTCTCCGAAGTCTATTCCTGATTTGGTGCGAATGATCTCACTCAGTTCCGCTGCGGTATAGGTTACCTTCCAGTCGTGAAAATCTGTGGTTTCCTGGTCGTAGTCATTGAGAGATGTACCAAGGACAGATGTACGAGGTACGAGGGATTTTCTTTTCGGATCACACCAGTCGCACCGGACGGACTGAATATACGGTACATCGATGTCTTCCCAGCACGTGCGCCATACTTCCGTTCGTCCGCCGCAACACTTATGATACCGGCAGTCGCATATTTCATCGCCGTATAGCAGTACCTGTCCGGCGGTAGCGCGCACGGCTTCTACGGCACGTTCGTTCATTCGGCGCAGGCCTTCATAGCGCTGACAGTGATCATCTGCACAGACGTCAAAACCTTCGTGGTTCGGTTTCTGCATCGCCCGGATAGCCCAGGAGCGACTGATAACGGCGTGTGCTTTGAGCAACTCCATCGGACTGTTGGCATTCATTTCCGAAGAAATAACCGAACAGAGGTATTCTTCAAGGTCGATGGTATTGATGGCTACTTGCCATGGTTTCCCTCCTTTTACTGGTGAAGAGCTCTGCTTGATCTCCAATGTGCCGGCGAACTCCTGGTCTTCATGTCTGTCCCAATGAAAACCGATACCGATACGCACATCCTTCAGCACGAAAGTGCTCTCGCGCTGCTCAAACTCAATGTGCGGGGCAGTTAATATGCCGACACGGATATTCATTATTCATTATTCATTATTCATTATTCATTAATCATTATTCATTCTCGCCTTCAACTCCCATGTACGCAGACGGTCTTTATACCAGTTATTGCGGTTCATAGCGACGATGTCGCAGTTGGCATCCGAGTTATCTTCCCACCGCCGGCAGTTATAGAGCACGTCATAGATGCGACCGATCGGATAATCGCGGCTGATGCGCAGACCTACAGCGTAGTCTTCGCCGTATTTGGTAGTAGGATAATTGATCGTGCGCAGTAGCGGCACATAGAAGCCGCGCGGAGCACCGAGACCGTTGATACGGAGGGCGTTGTTACGACCGTTGTCGTCTGTCCATTCGCGGTGGTCGATCACACCCGGAGGCAGGATCTCACCTGCCATATTCGTCAGTTGGTATGTACCGATGACCATGCCGAAACGGGGAGCCGCATGGCTGTCTTGCTCCGGTTCTGAACCGGCGGATTCGAATTTGTCGATAAATTTCTGCACGGTATTCTCGTCGAAATAGGTGTCATCCGAATCCAGCTGGATGGCATACTTACCGCAGCGCGGGTCGTGAATAGCTACATTCCAGTTACCGCCGATGGCATGCCATGTCTTGTCCTGAGCGATGTAAATCAATTCACCATTCGCACCATTTAGCGAAGCGTCACCATTGATCCCTTCTTGTATAATCTCTGCTGTCCCGTCGGTGGAGTTATCGTCCACGACGATGACGTTGAATGAATAGCCTTCACGCACTTTCTGGTTCAGCGCGCTATGGATAGCGTCTGCGATCGTACGTGCGCGGTTCTTACAGGGAATGATGACAGAAGCCGTGACGGGAAATTCGCCTGCCTCCGGCAGTGTCTTGTATTCTCCCGGCTGAAGGTACGCGCCGATACGTTTGAGATGAGCGGTCACACACGCTTCCATCTCTATCTGAACCGCTCTGTTGCGCGGATCGACGTAGTCGAATAGTTTCTCTCCGGATTTGCGGGTGTCCGTCTCCACCTCATAGTAGAGGTATTCGGGAATATGCTCCAGCCGCTCTGCTCTTAGTCGCAGGTCGTAGAGCCCGGCATATTCGTACTCCGTGTTCATCTCAGCGACCAGTTCCCGGAGCTTGTCCGTGCGCCAGAGCATCACTGCGCCGAAATCGAAATCGTCGCGCAGCGCACCCGCCTGGTAGTCTATCACCGGCGCCTCGGTAACCACGTCATTGATCTTCGCAAAATGGTCAGAATACGCCATATCCGCCCCGGTCATTTCGAGGACTTGTATCATTCGTTCCTGTCCCAGATAGACCCATTCGATCTCGGGTTTGAGACAGATCATGGTGTACTTGGCGGTTGTTTTCCGGGCTATCTCACGAATAGCTTTGGTGGCGCATACACGCCCCGGGAGAAAAAATGTAGCTATCATATGTTTGTAGTTTTGCAAAATTACGTTCTATCCTAACGGGCTGAATATGTCCATGCCGAAAGCGGCGGTGAAAGCGTCGGCTTTTTTCAGGTTCTCGGCGGTGTCCAGTTGAACTCCTCTGCCGGGTGTCATCAGTAAGATACGGTCGGAGAGCGCAAGCGCCAGATCCAGTTCATGTGTAGAGATCAGGATGGTCTTGCCTTGCTCGTGCGCCAGACGGCGAAGCAGGCGCAGAATGAGTATCCGATGCGGCAGATCCAGATGCGCCGTAGGTTCATCCAGCAGAATGATCGGTGTCTGTTGCGCGAGGGCTTTGGCGATCAGGATCCGCTGTTTCTCGCCGTCCGAATGGGCGTTAAAGAAAGAGAACCCCACCCCGTCCCTCCCCTCAAGGGAGGGAGCAGAAAAGCCCACTTGCTGCAGGGAATCGGCAATGATCGCTTCGTCTTCGTCCGTCAGTCCGTCGAGAAACGAAGTATAGGGATATCGTCCGAGTGCCACGACGTCATGTACGGTGGTGTTATCCATCGAGAGCCGCTCGGTGAGAACGAGGGCCACACTCTTTTCCGGTCTGTATTCTGTATTCTGTATTCTGTATTCTCCTCTTAACGCCGGTTGCAATCCTGCGAGGGTACGTAGCAAAGTCGATTTACCGCAGCCGTTCGGTCCGAGCATGCAGACCATCTCGCCCTCATAGAGCGAGAACGAGAGGTCGGATTGAACGACTGCCTCACCGAATGGCCGGCTTGCTCCGGTTCTAAACCGGTAACCGATCGTTAGCTTATTCGTAGTAATAGAGACGTTGGACACGACGGGAGACGGAGGTTAGAATTTCGTATGTTATTGTACCGAGTTTGTCGGCGAGTTCCTGCAGCGGCATATGTTCTCCGAACACTTCGGCTATATCGCCCGGCCGCGCGTCAGCGCCGGTGACATCTATCATCGCCTGGTCCATGCATACATTGCCGACCACCGGGCATCGCTTGCCGCGCACCCACACTTCGCCGCCGTAATTGGAGAACCGCCGGTCAAAACCATCGGCGTAGCCGATCGGGATGACCGCTATCGTGCGATCCTCGTTGAGTTGGGTATGCCGCCCGTAGCCGATTGTCTCGCCGGCTTTGACGGTCTTGACGGAGAGGATAGTGGTCTCGAGCGTGCACACATTCCGCAGTTTGGCGCCAGCGAAGGAGAATCCGTATAGACCGATACCGAGGCGGCACATGTCGAACTGGTATTTTGCGAACCGCTCTATGCCCGCGGAGTTGCAGATATGCTTGAGAATCCTGACTCCTGATTCCTGACACCTGACTCCTCTGATCAGTTCCTCCGCGCAATCGTCGAAATAGCGGATCTGCTCGAGGGTGAAGTCGTCAAACTGGGGCTCGTCGGAGCCTGCCAGATGGGAGAAGACGGACGCCACGCGTACTGCTTTCTGGTGCGTCAGGCGGTCGATGAGCCACGGCATGTCTTCTTTGTAGAACCCGAGACGATGCATGCCGGAGTCGATCTTGATATGGATCGGCACATTCTCCAGCCCTTTCGCTTCGGCTGCTGCGATGACGGTCTTGAGCGACTGATGGGAATAGACGTTCGGTTCGAGGTTGTTCTCCAGGATCAGATCCATCGCCGCCACTTCGGGGTCCATGATAATAATCGGCAGTGTGATGCCTGCGCGGCGCAGTTCGACTCCTTCGTCGGCCACCGCCACCGCCAGATAATCAACCAGTCCCGAAGCCTGCAAGGCGCGACTGACTTCGACGCTGCCGGCGCCGTAGGCGAAGGCCTTGACCATGCAGGTCAGTTTGGTCTCGGGTTTGAGCAGCGAGCGGAAATACCGGACGTTATCGACGAGCGCGGAGAGGTTCACTTTGAGCACCGTTTCGTGGGTCTGATGCAGAATGCGCGAAGCGATCGTCTCTTCGTCGTAACCGAGCGCCCGCATGACCGCAGCGCAGGTGCGCACGTTCTGGTGCGTCGGATCTTCGATCACCTGCTCGGAGTGGATGAACAGTTTCATTTTCTCCGCCCGTTTCTGCTCCAGCGAGACGAAGTTCTCGTCGTGCTCATGTCCGATATAGGTGATCACGCCGATAGTAGGGCGAATGATACGCTCCAGCTTCTCCATCTCTCCGGGCTGCGAGATCCCCGCCTCAAAGATCGCCAGAACAGGTCTTTCAGGCGAAGCCGGTCTTACAGCGAAGCGGTCTTTCAGCAAAGCGGTCTTACAGTCCGCAGGACGGTCAGCGTCAGCTAACTGCCATACGCTCAGCGGCACGCCTATCTGGGAGTTATAGGACTTGGGCGAACGGATAACCGTATAGTCGTCCTTGAGCAGCTGGTAAAGCCACTCTTTGACGACCGTCTTACCGTTGGAGCCGGTGATACCGATGACCTGGCCGTGGAACCGCGAACGCACATAGACGGCGAGCTCCTGCAACGCAGCTACCGCGTCGCCCGTCACGAACGCTTTCACGCCCTTTGCCTGCAATTCCGGGATATATTTCGCGCCGTCGTTCTTGTCCGTCTTGATAGCGAAGAAAAGGACGTCGGAATAATCCCTTGTACATTGTGAATTGTGCATTGTGCATTGTACATTCAGCTGCCTGCTGTCCGTCAGCAGATAGCGGATATCCGGATCGCCCTCGCCGGACACCTGTGCGATAGAGCCGATGACTTGCTTGATTTCCGATAGTTTCATATTTCTAAACCTTAGCGGCTGCAAATTTACTGCTTTTTTCGGACATATGCAAGATTTTGAGCGAGAAATTTAGCAAAAAAAAGCGTCCCGAAGGGGAAGGGGAGGAGGTCGATGTACGACAAAATAGGCTAAAAATCGGGATCATCCCATAAGATACCCATACCATATCCATAGGATACCCATAGGATAACTGCTTTTTTTTGCGCAAAATGCGCTTTTACTATATATATACTATGTATATATATACTTTTTCGCGTGTTTTTTGAAAAATGATTACGGCAGAAAGGGATATACAAAACCCCGACAAAACCCCTGTCTTCATAGCATAAAACCCCGATTCAGTGGCAGAAAACAGGACTATAAATTATATAAAATCTCTATATAATTTTATATTAAGATTTCGGCTTATTATTTAATAAATAATACATTTTATATACAAGCTCTAAAAATCTATATTTTAGTCATATAATTTTCGCATATGCGCGAAAAGATATAATTTTGCAGCGGTTTATTAAAGAAAAACCGCCAAATAGAACCATGAAAATTATTAACCAAAAAATCCAATACATTATGAAACACAATTTACTTACTGCTGCGAATGGACTACAAACCCCCTTCGAGCGATCTCAAAGGAAATCAACTACTTCCTCTATTCATTCCACTTTACTTACGTCACTTTTAGCGCTCTTCCTGCTAATGGTAGGAAGTAGTGCTGCGTGGGCAGATTGGTACATTACAGGTGAAGCCTTACCTGGATTGGAGGAATGGGTCGGAAAGGACTGGAAAGTAAACGCCTTGCCTCTGAATACTAAATTGACCGATAACACGACATATTATTATTGCTTCCAAAATGTAAGTGCAAGTAATGACAATAGGTATCGTCTCAAGATTACTAATGGCGACTGGGGTACACAACGTACAGCTGACAACACATCGGAAGCAAAAGGCAATGTAGCTATAGTTACAGGGCAAAGTGGAGATAACCAAATTTCCTTCAAGATGCCGTTCGACGGAGATGTTTATGTATTCTTCAACGATGGTGCATCCAATAACGAGAAAGTTTGGATTGTAGCCGTGCCGCAAAATGTAGCCGCAGCCCCGAACAATAGCGGTAACCGCAGATTAAAAACGGATATAATGCTCAGCGGCAGCGGTTGGACCAGCGAAGGAATCAAGTTCGCAAAGAACAATGATGCCACTACCTATAAACACGTGACATCATATATCCTACCGGCAACACATGACAATGACGAAAGAGATACGAAAATTCGCTTTGAGATGTACTATAATGACAATTGCTATGTGAGCGGTAAATCTTCGGGGGCAAGAATGTCTACATCGACACCTCAACGTATTATTTATTTGTGGAATGGCGACAATGGAGGTGCATGGATTGCTTATACATTACCAACTTATCCTGTTCGTAAGTCGGGATGGAAATTATTTGTCGAAGATTACAACAGTGGTAATGCAACGAACTTAGATGCTAATGGAGAGGCAACAGTGACCCTTTCCGGAGGAAGTACTTATCGGTTCTTTATTGCAAACACAGATCAGGCTACGACAGTTTCTTCATACTCTTCTGATATAAAGAGTTATCCCGCAGTACATGGAGTAAACTGTTTTGGTGGATGTTATATCGACCAAAATAATTCCAGTAATGTATCGTTTACGAATAGAGAAGTGTACGACCATAGTAAATCTGGTTATGGCTGGTTTAGACACCCTGTTGTAGCAGCACAAGATCTACGTGGCGAGTTCCAAGTGAGTGGTTCTGGCACTAAAGACGTAACATTCTCGTTCGATGGTGGTAAGATTACTATCAATGCTGTGGATCATGCTGATGTAGGTCCGAAATACACCGTTACTCTCCACCCGAATAATGGTGGCAGCAATATAGTGCGCAACAATGTTCCGGAAGGTAGTACTGCCAGCGCGTCGGAATTAGGACTTTCTTCTATTACTTATGGTAATGGTACTGCAACTTGGTACACCAATGAGGCTTGCACCGAACCATTTACCTCCGTTACCGGTAACATGGATCTCTACGCAAAATGGGGTGTAAGTGGGAATTACTATATTGTTGGCTGCTTGCAGACGGCTCCGGATGGTGGAGATTCTGGTAATTGGTCAAACGATCTTTCTCGCCAGATGACGTACGAGAGTGGCTCCTCCGGCAAATGTTCTTTCACGTTTATTGCTCCGTCAGGAAAATATCCTTTTGAAATTATTAAGAATCAATCGTGGTCAGAGAAGATAAATGGCGGAAACTACGATGGTATGTTTGATAACAGTATTTCAGATGTAGCTTTATCCGCAACGGGTGGTCACCTTATGTTTGAGTTGGCTTCTCCTAAAAAAGTAACCGTTTCCTACAATGGAAAGGTATCTGTAAAAGTAGAAAATTATACATTCGATAACTCCAAGACTTGGCGTATTAAGACCTCTTGGGGTAATGGTGGTGCTGCCTGGAACTATAATACCGTAATGACCAACAACAGCTCCACCAACGCAACTGCTATTTTACACAATGTGCCTGCCGGCGCCAATTCATTTATTATTTCCACAAAAACAAATGACGGTGATGCACAAGCAGTTATCGGAAACGAAACTTTCAACGCACTATATGTAGATATGACATCGCCATCTACGGGTTTAACATGGAACACCACTTCTGCTAAACGTGATGGTTCGAACAATTTCAATTCAACGACTCCACAATCTGATGGTAACTACTGGCGTAATTGTAAATTCACCCTCGCAGAGCAAAGCGACATCCGCATCTCGTTCGATGGAGGAAAGATTCGTTGCGATATAGTAGCGCCGAATACTGTTACTTTCAATAGCAATGGCGGTAGTGATATTGCTCCGCAAGAAGTACCCAATGGAGGTACTGCCACTGAGCCAAGTGCTCCAACGAAAGCAGGTTATGCGTTTGTCAAATGGCAACTAAGCGGTGCGGACTACGACTTCAGCAGTCCTGTCACCGAAGATATCACACTGGACGCCGTTTGGGCTTACAAAGCTGTTTCATCCGTAGCGCTCAACGAGAGCGCACACACCACTTGGGTCGGTAATAGCGACTTCGTTTTGACGCTTACCAAGAACCCGTCTGACCTCATCACAAAGACCGTAGCATGGAGTAGTGACGCTGAGGGTGTAGCCACAGTTAGCAATGGTACAGTGACCGCCGTGAGCGTCGGTAGTGCAACTATCACCTGCACCGTTACCGACATGAACGACAATGTACGCAGCGCCACCTGCGAAGTAACTGTCGCAGCCTGCGAGATGGCTACCGATAACATTTACACCATGACCGTCACCGGCTACAACTCCTTTACTGGTAGCAGTGCTACTCTTACTGGTTTGTGGAATAGCAACGAACCGGCGACGATAACAAAGTGTAAAGTACGAGTAGGTGATATAGGAGGTTCTCAAAAGTATGCCGTTGATAATAATGGCCTACTGGAAGCACAAGATACAGGTGATGATTGGCTTCTAATTCCTGCTGGAAAAAATGGTTCAGATCAACAACTTTATTATATCAAGAATAATAGTACGAATCGGTATATCACATTTGGTGAGCGAAAGAATACAGGAAACTGGGAACTTTATCAAACAATCACCACGCTTAGTATAGATAACGAACATATTACAGATTATCAATTCTATGAAGGCCAATGTGGAGAATCCCGCATCGTCAGCATGCATGGTAATTGTTCCGGTAATTACGACATTAACGCTAGTACTGATTTCTTCCTACATCGCCACAATTGGAATCTTAATGAATGGAATTTAGCTTCTCCATATGTAGCTGTTGGCAAATCTGATGGTTGCCAAAGTGGCAATGCATATCTGCGCTCTGCATTTACAGAAAAAAGTTCTGTCCCCAACCCTGCGTACCTCGCTTCTCAGATGAACACCTCGTACTATCGTATGAATACGAATGCTACCGTACGGGCTAATCTGGCGAACGGCTTGGCATACGGATCGGTCATCACCGTACGTCTCTATGCAGATGCAGAAACCTCCGTTAAGTTGCAGAAGACCGACGGTACGGAGATTGCGACTATCAACCTTACTGCCGACGCCGAACTCGAGTACATCTACACCGTGGCATCCAACTCAGCTTTGGTTGGCGAGAACGCTTTCGTCATCAAGGCGGCAGATAATCACGCGGGTATCGCGTCTATAGAGGTATCGCGTATGCACGCGGTAAGTCCTTCAAGCCCGGCTCTGACTTGGGACGCTGATCTCAGCGGCGGTGTAACGCAGTCTGTATCGGGCGGCACGTTCCAACATGAAGCAAGTTCTACTTTGAGTAGTGGCGCTGTCCATTATACCTCCTCCAACACGGCCGTTGCTACCGTAGCTGCGGACGGAACCGTAACACCTCACGTTGCGGGTAGCACAACCATCACGGCAACGATAGAAGCTAATGGTTGCTATGCCGAGGCGTATATCACGTACAATGTCACGCTTTCTGAGTCCACACTCGCCGAACTCATCGATGCAACAGATCCTAACGGCACACTCACGCTGACAGGCAACTATAATGAAGATGCCGTTATCGACAAAGCTATCACGATAGATGCACAAGGACATAGTATCGGCAACCTGACGGTTCAAACAGCAGGTGATCTGACGCTCAGCAGCGCGCTGACGGTAAACGACTTCACCATCTGTACCAACGCAGGAAACAGCGAGCACGAAGCCGCTTCCGGACAAGTGCGCAATGCCAATTACCTTACCGTTAACGGAAACGCATATTTCCTCTATACCGTGGATCCAAGCGGAACCGTACATTACGGCTGGTACGACTTCACCGTACCGTTCCCGGTTAATGCTGCTTCTGGAATTAAAGGTATTGATGGAAGCGGGCTTAAGGAAAACTTCGCCAATGGTGTTGACTACGCGATCATGGAGTACCTCGGAGAAAAACAAGGTCTAGGACAATATCCGTACAAGAAATTCAGCGGCGTGATGCAGCCTAACAAGTTGTACTCCATCACCTTGGATAGCCGCGATAACTACAACACCCTGCGCATGCAGAAGACCACCGAAGGCGCACTCGTTGCAGGTGATAATGTGACGCTCAACGCTTACGCCGGAGATGAAACACACGCGAACTGGAACGGTGTTGGTAACGGAACACTTCACCATGCCAATGCCGGAGTGAGCGGTAATTACATTCAGGTTTATCAGAGCGGCGACAAGACGTTCCTGACCGTTAACAAAAATGAATACTCGCTTGTTGTCGGCACCGCCTTCATGGTACAACAAGAGGCAGGCACCATGACGCTCAGCCAGGCTACCCATGACAAACTGTTAGCCCCTGCTCGCCAAGCAAGCGCACCGGCTACCGCAATTCAGATTGCAAGCGAAGGTCAGCCGTTCAGCGACCAGCTCTTCATCTCCGCCAGCGAGACAGGCGGACAGGCTTACACGCCGGGCATCGATGTAGCGAAAGCAGGCAATATAGGTAACGTCAACGTGCCGCAGATCTGGACGAACGCATATGACACCAAGCTCTGCGTACACGAAGCACAACTAATCAACGGTGAGGCACAATACAACCTCTCGCTCTATGCACCGGCTGCAGGCACATACACCCTGACAAGCCTGAATATCCCGACAGACTATACCCTCTACCTCACGCAGAACGGCACGACGATCAGCGAACTAAGCGAGACCTACACGCTCGATCTCAGCAATGGTATAACTACCGAGTACGGCCTGCTTCTCATAGAGAGCCACAAAATACCGACGAGCTTGGAAAATGTACAAAATGACAATGTACAATGTACAAAGGTGCTCCGCAACGGCGTGCTATATATCCTGCATAACGGCAAGGTATATAATGCACAAGGAGGATTGATGGAATGATGGATTGATGGATTGATAAAATTAATATCTTATGAAAACATATTTGAAACCAGTTATCGAGACCATTCAGGTACAATCTGCAGATTGTTTTATGCAATTAGCGGGATCCGGTGAGC
The DNA here is from genome assembly GCA_002395805.1 of Bacteroidales bacterium UBA4295. Classification (GTDB taxonomy): domain Bacteria; phylum Bacteroidota; class Bacteroidia; order Bacteroidales; family Paludibacteraceae; genus Colicola. Next base: position 61,652 of record DGVB01000015.1, read on the forward strand.
ACGGGACGAATCCTGCGCCGAAAAAGAAACTCTTTTAATGAATAATGAATAATGAATAATGAATAGTTTTAGATTTGGCTCTGCTGTATGCCTGGCGCTGCTATGCGCAGGCAACAGTTGGGCAGACTACAGGCTCAACAACCCTGTCGGCCCGGACGGCTACTACATCGTCAAATGGGATTGCGAGAATAACACCTGGGCAAGTTCCAACGACGTTGAATACGACGAGACTTTTGTACTTGCCGTAGATCTGACGGGCACCATGTATGAGAGTTGGGTGAACAACCCCCAATCCAGAAACGGAGTAAACTACCCTGTGGAGAATACGATTGTCAGTCTGAATACCTTCCGGGGTTCGAAAGGCGGCAACATGTACAAGGACAACCGCGCGCGTCTATGGCACATACGCGATAACATATACGGAGCCATGTACAACTTTGCCCAGTTCGAGACAGAAGGAGGATGGACCAATACCACTCCGGCCCTCGGCGAGCAGACCAAGATCTACGCGCGTATGTTCGCTTCCGCGACGCTATTCAGCGACCGTTGCTATCCCATAGACCCCACCCAAAAGAAAGGAAGTATCTGGGACTATCAGGAGAACTGGTGGTGCTACCAAAACGATCAGCCGCTTTTCGTCTTTGCTCCATATACGGGTACCAAGACCGGTGCAGCATTCACGACGCAGGAGATGACGCCCGGCACGCACATTTTCTACGACAACAACCACTACGTAATAGGCAACGGTTACGCTGCGCCGTGCTCCGTCAATGACGACCAGTGCTGCCCGTTCTTCTACCCCTTGGATCCGGTGACGCAGACTGTCCCAGTAGGAGCTGACCTCAGCTTGGTAGCAGAGGAGAAAAGCGGCAACATGACGGGAGTGAGTTACCAATGGTACCGCTACGTGACCGCTGCAGGCGAAGCTACTGCCGTAGCCTACACCGGTCAGGGCGCACAGACGAAGACCTGCCATCCGGCTACCAACGAAGGCGAGACGGATTATACCTACTACTGTTTAATCAGGACCGCCAACTGTCCCGATGGTGTTTACACCACCCATGCGCAGGTGATCGTTGAGAAACTCTGCCCGGACTATACCATCACCGTCGACGGTGTACCCGTCAGCGGCCCGCAGACTTTCTACCCCGGCGGATGGTACATCATCGGATGTACGAGTACTGCCGGCGCTCCGACGGCAAAGCAACTGCCTGCCGGCGCAAAAGCACATTTCGGTCATGACACGCTCTACATCCATTCGGACGCTACGACAGCACCGCTGACGATCGAGTTCCCCACCGCCGAGACAGCACAGTACGCTGCTTGTTCGGGTCTGCTGACGGGCATCATCTCGCAATGCGGCGAGGACCAGGCGTACGTCTTCAAATGGGACGACAACAAAGGTTATGCGGTGGATAACAACGGCGTGGTACAGATGTCCACGACGGTCAATGACAACACGGCAGACCGATGGCTGGCGCTGCCTACGGGAGACCCGCAGGTATCAGGCAAAGATGTCGTGTATCTCTATAACCTCACGACGAACCGCTACCTCTACCATGGTCCCATACAAGCCACGGACGGAGGCAACATGGACTACGCCGCAGCGATCACTTCGCCGACCGTAAGCAACAGCGACGAGTACAAATGGATCTTCTACCAGGGCGACCAGGGGCGGATCTACATTATGAATATGTCCAATATGGCAGGCAGCACATGGCAGCAAGCGCTGGTACTGCACTGCCGTAACTGGGACTACATGTACTGCCAAGGCGGCAATAACCAGCAGTATGCCATCCGCGTCTGCGGGGCAGACATGAAAGTAGGCAAGATGGTCGATTATGACGTCAGCGGCGAGATGCATACTTCGGTCAATAACCTGCAAGTGGTGACCGGTACGAGAGCCGTTCTGCCCGCCACTTCATTGGGTTGGAACGGTACGGCACCTTCCGCTATCGTCAATCTGGCAGCCGGTCAGGACACCACATTCACAGCCCGGCGCACGGACAATACGCATTCGGTCAACAGAGTGATCACCTACTCTTCCTCCAATGCGTCTGTTGCGTCCGTCGATGCTGCGACCGGTCAAGTGACGGCAGGCAACAGCGGTACCGCTACGATCACTGCCAAGTTAAAGGACGCCGGTTGCTTCGAAGGAGCCGAACTGAGTTATCAGGTTAAGGTCAAAGGCTGTAGTGCGTTCACGTGGTCCATCGACGGCGAACCGGGTCTAAGCAAACTGATGTACCCCGGCGGATGGTATATGCTCAGTTGCACCACCGACGACGGCGCACCGACGATCACCGTCACCGGCACCGGCGTGACAACAGGAACACCGACGACCTCCGGCAACACGAAGACCGTCAAGGTGACATTAGGCGGCAATGCCACCGGGGCTATTACCCTCAAAGCGACGCTCCAGACTGACGGTATGGATTGCGAAGACACGCAGACCGTCACCGCCAGCGAGTGTACCGAAACGGCCGCCGAGAGCCGTAAAATCGAGTGGTACAACTACAACGGCTCCACCACTTTCCCGCAATACTGGATTCATGACGGTGCGTCTGTTTATCTGAGAGACAACAACGGTTTCCTCGAAGCCGACATCGAGCATAACGACGGTAATGACCAATGGTACATCATCAAAACCGGCGATAAATGTCAGGGCGAAGATGTATTCTACCTGCAGAACGTACAGACAATGCGTTATGTTTATCGCGGTAGCCAGACGGGTAACACCGGCGGCGACTGGGAGTACACGGAAGCCTTGCTCTCCGCTACCAATGCCCAGACCGACGCTTATAAATGGATTATTTACACCTATAACAATAAGACCGCCGTGGTCAACATAGGCGGTTTCACGGGGGCTAACTTCACCAACGGTGCCTACATGTTACACGTACGCAACTGGGAAGCTCCGGGTCTGTTCTCCAATCCGAACATCCCGTCTCCGCGGATGGTTTGCGGTAAGATGGCGAGTCAGTATGCCAGTCCTGTTTTCTACTACAAGGGCTTCACCACGACGGTACCTGTCACCCAGTTCCAGACCCAGATCGCATGGAAGGACTCCGTGCCGGATGCGGTCAAAGAGGTGAAAGCCGGCGGCATCTATACCTATGCTATCGAGCGCACCGATGCGATTCATTCGATCAATACCGAAATCACTTACGAGTCTTCCGATCCCACTTTTGCTACAGTCGATGCGAACGGGAAAGTGACCATCGTCGGCAGCGAAGGTACAGCTACCATCAAAGCCTACCTCAGCGATGTAGGTTGTTTCAAAGGCGACACCCTCTCGTACGAGGTATTCTACTACGGATGCGAGCAATCGATTACCACCCACACGGATTATATCCTGCCCAAGCAACCCAAGACCTCAGAGGACTGCTCGTATATCGTGCTCTGGGACTGCACAAATGACACCTGGGCGATGGATAACACTATGGAATGGGGCGAGACCTTCGTCTTTGCGGTCAATTTAGCCGGTACCGCACTCGGAGACTGGGCTATGAAACCCGCCAGCGACCCTGCCTTGGAGCGCTCTATTGCTTTTGACCGGTTCCGGATCAAGAACGACGAAGGGACACAATTCAACCTGGACGCTTCGCGCCTGTGGCATATACGCGACACCATTTTCGGGGCGGAATTTAACTTCTCGCAAATCCCATACACGAATGGTTCGTCTTATACACCTGCGTTGGGTGAGCAGACCGAGATCGCTGCGCGTCTCTTCGGTCAGGAAACAGCCAAGGGTGCCAAATGCGGTGCTGCCGGTCCGTCCAAGGCTTGCAACTGGTGGCAATGGTCGAACGAAGGATCATTGCAGAGCGAGTTCCCGGGCGAGTGGGCGGTAGGTTCGTATGTGTCGAATAACGACCAGTACCTCTTCCGTTTCGCGCCGTACACCGGCAAGTCCGACCCGGTCATCAAGCCGGCAGACGACGACCCTCGTGACCAATGGTATGACAACCATTATTTCACCTCCATCAACGGCTATCGTTCGCCTTGCCCCAAAGCATGGCCTGCGGACCAGCAACTGACAGCGTCCGCCACCTCTATCTGTCTGGAGAAGGACGAGACGGCTACTCTACAGTTAGCCGGCAGTGAAGCCGGATGGAACTACTCCCTCTATCAGGACAACAGCGAAGTGAGCGGTTCGACGCAGTCCGGCAATGGCGCTGCACTCTCCTGGACGGAATTAGGCGTAGGCGAATACACCGTCTTTGCCGCTGCTACCGACGAGACGGCGCAGCACTCCGACCGGATGGGAGACTGCTCCAAGACGCAAAAGATAACCGTCTCCGCCGCCATCGACTGTGTAGAGCCGGAAGTATGCGTGGACGTTATCTACCGCAAATGGGATGACTTGCTCTTCGTCAACAACGGCGATCATCTCTTTACCGCATACCAATGGTACTGCAATGACGCCATACTGGATGGAGAGACACGTCAGTTCCTCTACACCGAAGGAGTCGTGCTCAGGGGCGACGGCAAGACCTACTACTGCGTCATGACTCTGGCAGACGGCACTACCGTCAAAGCCTGTGCGAACACTTTTGAGGCCTTCCCCGCCAGTGTAGAGACGGACAGACCGCAGCAGGCACCGGAAGTGATCAAATATATCTACCGCGGCGGGTTGTATATCCGCTACGGATCTAAAACGTATAATGGGCAAGGAGCATGCGTAAACGGATTATAATCATATTTCTTTCGATAGGTCTGTCCCTTCCCGCCGCGGCACAGATGCACTCCGCTTTGGAGATCTCCGTCGGCGGCGGATGGAGCACCCTGGGCTACAAGGTGCAACCCACCCAGCCGGACGTGAGAGGTGTTAACAAGGGCAGTTGGGGAGCGCAGGCGCATGTGGGTTATGCCCTCTTCTTCACACCGTATGTAGGGCTGGGAGTTGGTGTAGATTTCGCCCATTATGGAGCCAATGCGTCCCTCTCGGGGATAGCACGATGGGCAGACGTCAATGATACCGAGGGGGAGACCTACGACCATCTGACCCTCATCCATTCGCTGAGGGACCAACAGGACGTCTATCAGGTGGAAATACCCCTCACACTCTATTTCTGCTACCCCCTGACGGACGAACTCGGGCTCAATATAGGAGTCGGTGCCAAGTATGCCATACCCGTTCTCACTAAAGCCTCTTTCCATGCCGATGTAGAGCATCAGGGAGACTATGGTATATGGGGGTTGAACCTGTACGACGTGCCGGCACACGGATTCTACCGCGAGAGGAATTTCCGCGGCGACTACCCTGTTTCGGTCAAAAACCAATTCTCCGTTTTCCTCAAACTCGGCCTTTCCTATGCCATCAGCCGGAATATACAGCTCTTCGCGAATCTGTACGGCAACTACGGGTTTATGAATGCCCTGTCACCCGGGGAGTCTGAACTCGGCTTCCGAAACGACCGCGGAGGGATGGAAGAGATCCACTCCTTCATGTCCGCCTATAACGGGATCACCGCTACCAACAACATCTCCGCCAAATCGCATCCTGTTCAGGCAGGATTGGAGTTGGGAATCCGGTTTGTATTCCCTCATCAGAAAAAATATCCTTGTCGATGCATGCTCTTTTAATAGTTATGAAACGATTATCAATCATCACGTTAGCGCTATTATTGCTTGTTCCTACATCCGTCTTTGCGGCTAAAAACACCTTCAGCAAGCGATACAAAAACAAAACGGTCAAAGAAGTGCTGGCAGACCTCAGAGAGACTACCGGTACCCGCGTCAGTTACAAACGGAAAGAAGTAAGCAACACCCGCCGGGTGACCGTCACTTTCCATAACGCCAGCCCCGAAGAAGTGCTCAACGAACTCTTTGACTGCGAATATACCGTCACCAAGAAAGGCAAAAAAGGCAACTCTTATGTGATCACCAAACGCATCCTGCAGCAGACCGACTCCGTCTTTGCCTCTGTGCCTGTAGATACCGTCTCTTTGAGCAACAGGGTCGTCACCCAGGTGGAGCAACCCGACCAAAACAGGACGTTGCTCTACCGCGAAGAACGGCTGCTCGTCCATTATCGCGACTCTGTCCTCCATACACAAGAGCGAATCGAGCACCCGCAGGTCACCAAACAGGCCCCCGTTCATGACCAACCCGCAGACCAGGGATCCTCGCTGCAGTTCTATTTGGGAGGCGCCTACTCCTCCATGGGATATAGGTTGAGGGACGGACAGAATCTCGGTCATATAGGAGGCGAGATCAGCCTGCGCTACGCCTATTTCTTCACGCCCGAATGGGGGATGGGACTAGGTGTAGATTTCTCCACTTACGGCTCACGCGCCAGACTGAACACCATGCTCCAGTGGAACGGACAGACCGACACCGACGGAGAGAATTACAACCACCGCGCCGTCACCCACGACTGGCAGGAGGACCAACGCACCTATATGCTCTCTATCCCGCTGACCGTCCAGTACCAGCATCGGTTCAACGACAAAACAGGTCTTTTTGCAGCCTTGGGAGGATTCGTAGGCCTGCCCTTGATCTCCCATTATCGTCTCGTGTCCGGCGCCGTAGAGCACTGCGGACAATATCCTCAGTGGAACCTCGAACTATACGGGCTCAACAATCATGATTTCTATACGGAACACATCGGAAACGATTTTACAAAAGAGCCGCATCAGCTCTCTCTCCGCCAGATCGCTGCGGGCGTCAAACTGGACCTCGGCATGATCGTGCCGCTCAACGAGAAACTGGATCTTTTTGCCGGCGTTTACGGTTCTGTCGTATGCAATGATATCCAGTCCGAGCAGCACGAAATAGGATGGCAGCAAACAGGCTATAATGACTATCGCCGGCATGCCTTTATGCCCGAATACCAAGGCATTGCCAACTCCACCTACACGAATGCTATACGGCCGTGGGCGGTGGGCATCAAGGTCGGTATACATTTCCGACCGGCGAAGAAAGCCCCCAAACCTGTAACCGGATCCGGCTGTCTCGTTCTCAACGACACCACCTATCTCACTAAGCAACACACGGACACGATCATGCTCGCCTCGACGGACACTATCGTCAGCCTCAAGAAGACGCTGGAGAAGTCCGTCATCTGGTTCAATGTCAACGACTACAAGCATCCGCAACTCGAGCCCGCCGACATCCTGCAACAGGTAGCAGAAATCCTCAAATCGAACCCTGCCCAGCGCGTGTATATCAACGGCCATGCCAGCGAAGAAGGCAACAAACGTACAAACCAGATACTCTCTAACCGCCGTGCGGAAACGATCGCCGACCTGCTCAAGGCTTTAGGTGTACCGGCACGCCAGCTCATCGTACACGGCTACAGCGCCGATGTGCAGTATCAGGGCACCAGCACCACTCGTACACAACGCGAACTCAACCGCCGCGTCGAGATCATTCCGGTCAACCAATAACAGCTTCATCTCATGTTCACACTTCTTACTATACTGACCCTTTGTCTGGACTCCACGCTGACCCTCTGTTCACCGGCAATAGACGACACACTCTTTTACGTATGGAGCACAGGGGCACAGACCTCTTGCATCGATATCACCGGTACCGCTGTCGGCGAGGCAGAGTACATCTGCGAGGCCCGCACGAAAACCTTTATCACGACCGATAACCTGATGGCGAACGGCGATTTTGAGAACTACACCGACTATCATCAGCAGCCTACCGGCTATACCTCCGACTACGAGTATCTGCCGTTCGACCCGTATGGGACGGACCTCTATGACCAACCGCAGTATCAGGGCAAGTCCGGTGTCTATCTGCTGTCTCATAACGCCAAGCATACCTGGCGCGATTACGCCAATGTCAGCCCCCATTCCGGCAATCTCTTTGCCATGTTCGACGCCGCTCATTCCGGCTACGCATGGAAAGCGAGCACGCCCGAGAACCCGGGGCTGCAGCTCCTGGAAGGGGGGCTGTACGTCTTCTCCTATTGGGCGGCGGATCTGAACGAAGCCTCACAGCGTTCTCACCCCGCGAAGCTGCAGTTTACTATTCGGTATAAGATGCCGGACGGAACAATGAAAAAAGAGTCTTTAGGAGAGGTGATGACCTTGGGAAAAGACAACCTCTGGCACTATTCCCAGACCTTCTGGACATCACCCGTCACCAGCGATTCTATTGAGATCGGTGTAGAGGATCTGAATGACTACTACGGTGTAGGAAACGACTTCGGTCTGGACGACATCATCTTCCAGATGGTGACCTTGGAGGACAGCAAACTCATTGATACCGACACTTTCCGGGTCATCACGGAGGACTGTACTCCGTGCCTGGACTTTGTGTATCGCAAGTGGAACGACGTGCTCTTTGCCGATAATACGGACGAACAGTTCGTCAGCTATCAATGGTACGAAGACAGCGTCGCTGTGGCCGGGGCTACGGCGCAGTTTTACCAACTCACAGACACCGTCACTCCGCATTTCTACTATGTGGAAGCCACTATGACGGACGGACGCATCCGAACCAGCTGTGTGCAGCTCTTCGAGCAGTTCCCCCCCAGCGCATCGCAAACCCCGGCGAAAAACAACCGCCTCGTCTTGCACCAGGGACGGCTATTAATACAAACAAAAAATACTTTCTATGACCTACTCGGAAATGAACTCACTGCGCCTTCACGATAAATTATTCTTTGTTTTCGCTCTCTTCCTCTGCTTACCTATCCACGCAGCCCAGACGCTTAATAACCCTATCGGCCCGGACGGATGCTATATTGTCAAGTGGAATTGCGCCACGAATAGTTTCGCCTCCTCCAATGATTTTGAAGCGGATGAGTCATTCACTTTCGCTGTCGATATCACCGGCACCCAGTGGGTTAGTTGGCTGGCAGAGAACAGCTATCGCGGTATTTGCACCAATTTCTCGCTCACCCCGGACGGAGGACAGAATATCTCCCGGGACGGCGACAGGCTCTACCATATCACCGGCAATATTTACGGCAAGACGATCAATATTGCCCAGCTCGCCCTTAACTGGTCAACGCCTGCCTCGGGCACCCGAACGGCTATCTACAGCAATCTGTTCGGCTTCTGCACCAACCCGGAACAGTGGTGGCAAAACCCGAGCGATAACATTATAGGAAACAGCGACTGCTTTTTCCGCACCGCCGCTTACACCGGCACCCATACATGCCCTGTATTCTACACCAATGACTATGCCGGGAATATCTATACATGGATTAATCGGAAAGGATACGCCGTTCCATGCGCCTTCCCGGAGCCGTGCTACAGCTCTACACCTACGCCCGATCCTGATCCCACACCCGACCCTACACCGGTCATTGACGGCTCGCACGTATATACGTTTGGCACGGACGCACAGCAGAGAGGCTATTACAACCGTCCGTACGAGCGATATGAAGCCGAACCCGGCTTCTGCGAGACAAACGGCACCTTCCTCGCCGCTTCCGACGATCAGGCAAACCTGCAGTCGGAGGCCTCGCACCAGCAAGCGCTGCAACTCATTGGCAAAAACAGCTACGTTCGATGGAAAGTGAACCAAGCCGGAGACGGGCTGACCGTCCGCTTCTCTCTGCCCGACAACGCGGCCGGTACAGGTACGACCGGGAATATAGACATCTATGCCGGAAACGACAAAGTGGGTTCGCTCACGCTGAATAGCTATTGGGCATGGCAGTACACCGTCAACGGAGGTAACTACCCCACCAATACACCCGCCACACCCGGAAACGGCAATGTGGTACGCATGAGGTTTGACGAAATGCACATCAGGTTATCTCGTCCGGTAGCCTCCTCCGAATATCTCAAGATCGTGAAGACGGACAACAACTCTACCCCTTATACGATTGATTTTGTCGAGCTGGAGCCTGTGCCTGAGAAAGTCACTTTCGAAAGCCTGAGCGGCAACAAGATCCAATACGACGGTACTTCCGACATGCAGGAATTCATCAACGCTAACCAGGGGAAAATCATCTATTTCCCCGAAGGACGATGGATTAGTCATAAGCGGCTCTACCTGACCAATGGCAACAACACACAGCTCATCGGAGCGGGAATGTGGTACACCGAGATTTATTTCGATGCAGCCAGCGATAATCCTGCTACCTTCTCCCATCGCGGTATAGAAGGGTCCGGCAGCAACCTCCGTATCGAGGGACTCTATCTCAATACCATTAATAACCAAAGGTACTATAACAATAACAGCTCCAACCAGGTCGGCAAAGGCTTCCAGGACTGCTTCGGTTCTAACTCTGTGATCCGCAATTGCTGGGTGGAGCATTTCGAGTGCGGCGCATGGATATGCGACTATTCCAACAAAGGAAGCAACAACCTCCTTATTGAGCACTGCCGCTTCCGGAATAACTACGCCGATGGCGTCAACTGCTCGCATGCCAGCAACGGACACACCGTTCGCTTCTGCTCATTCCGCAACAACGGTGACGACGACATGGCTTCCTGGAGTTCCGGCAGACTGTGCACGAATGTCACCTATGCCTACTGCACGGCGGAGAATAACTGGAGAGCCGCTTCGCTCGGTTTTTTCGGCGGACAGGGACACACCGCGCACCATTTGTTCATAGCAGACCCGCTCGAATCCGGAGTGCGCGTCAACTCCGACTTTAGCGGAAACGGGTTCAGTCAGACCGGGGCGTTCAATATCTATGATATCACAATCCGACATGCCGGATGCGTCAGCGGTTCACGCGGAAACAAAGGAGATTTCTGGGGCAGTATGCAAGGGGCGCTAAATATCGGCTCTACCTCGAATTACGCCATCTATAATATCCATTTCAACAATATCGAAATCTACGACTCGCGATACAATGCTATCTACGTCAGGGCGGCAGCTAATAAACCGCTAAGTAATATTTCTCTCAAAAATATCATGGTCAATACTACGCCCAATTACGGCATTTACTTCGCCGGAGTGAACGGCACCATGTCTTATTGTAACCTGCTCTTTACCAATGTCCAGCGCGATATGAATGCTATCCCGTCCTCCCTCTCCTGGACACAGGATGCGGATTGTCAGCCGCCGCTGCCTTCGGCTTCGGAGCCCGCCACAGAGAATCCGACCGAGCAGGCCCATAAGTTCTTTCACGAGGGCAAACTCCTTATCTCTGTCAACGGCCACATATACGACGTGTTTGGGCGACTTATTCACTAAAATCACTCGTTCACCGGACAAAAAAATCGTTCTATCTCTTGCGTATGTGCAATTTTTGTTGTACCTTTGCAGCCGATTTAGTTTGCGCGAGTATGCGCATGCTGTTTGGGGACCCTAAGAGATGGAATATACGTATATTAACAAGATCGATTCGCCGGCAGATTTGAAGAAAGTGCCGATAGACGAGTTGCCGGCGGTATGTGC
>DGVB01000018.1 GCA_002395805.1 Bacteroidales bacterium UBA4295
GCTTTCTCCAGAAGCAGTTGCTTGATTTCTTCGGTCAGTTGCGGAATAACGACCGGTGCTCCTGCCGCCGTAGTATCAGAACTGAAGAGCCCTCCGTTGACATACGGGAAGGCTTTGAGAGCATCGTCGAGATAAGGGTCTCGTTGGTCTTCCGGCGTATCAAGCACCTGGAATAGGTCGATGAGCGCGCGGCGGAGTTGCGACGCAGGGAAGAAGTTGAGATAGTCATGAAAAGCCGTGCGGCTATTGAAGAGCCCGGCGTCCTCGGCATAGAGGCAGAAAACAAGCCGCACGCAAAGGATATTAAGGCTCTTGAGCGTCGAGACGCTGTCCTTGTCTATATATTGCTCCAGCAGTTTGTCGTAAATGATACCGACGAGGTTTCCCGCTTTGACAGAGACCTCCATCTCTCTCTTGAGGTGCGCATTGCCTTCATCGACGAGGAACTGCAGGCGATAGTATTCTTTCTCGAGGTCTTTGAGCAGTATGACCTGCGGCTCGCCGTTAGGCTGCTCCATGTCATAGACCCAGAACTGGGCAAAATTGCAGGTGACGATCCACCGCGGACGCTGGCTGTATGGCAGTTCGGCGGCATAGCGTTTGGCTTGCTGGAAAGGGTTGAGAACGGAGCCGTCTGATTGCTTGATGCCTTCGCCGAGGTTCTTTCCCAGCGATTTTTGCTCGATCATGACATGCGTAGAAGGGATGAAAGCATCGATGAAAGAGGTGTGGTCCAACTTGACCTGCTGCTCAAACGTGAGGAAAGAGTCCACATGCTCAACACCGAAGATCTCGGTCAGAAGTGTTGTCCAAAAAATCTGGCTTTCGCCTTTCTCATAGCCTTTGCCTTCCCATCGCTCCGCGAAGGCTTTGGCTGCTTTTTGCTGTTGTACCGGAGTCATATTTATTCTATTGACCTTTGCGGCTGCAAAGGTACTACAAATTTGGGGAACATGCAAGAAAAAAGGCAAAAAAAATTGCTCAATATCTTGCGTATGTGCAATTTTTGCAGTAATTTTGCAGTCGATTTACATTCTGTTAGATTCATTCGGGGTGCCAAGGCTGAGAACATACCCGTAGAACTTGAACAGATAATACTGTTAAAGGAAATGAAGACATTTCATCATTTGGACATGTACCATTTGGCCATTTTTTTCGCTATTGGTACATTTGCTGCGCAAGTAAGTGCGCAGGAGAACGCGCAGGATTCTGCGCAAGTTTTGCCATCGGACACGCTGGGCGTGAACGATTTCCGGATCGAAGAGATAGAGGTGACGGCGAAGCGCGTGGAGCAGACTACTCTGTCCACCGCCGTCATCCGAAAGGAAGATCTGAACCGCGACAACACGGGTCAGAACCTGCCGTATCTGTTGAGCACCACGCCGGGTCTGATGGTGACGAGCGATGACGGTCTGGGTGTCGGTTACACCTATTTCCGCATCCGCGGCACGGACCACACGAGGATCAACATGACGGTGAACGACGTACCGCTGAACGACGGCGAGAGCCAAGGGGTGTTCTGGGTGAACATGACCGATATGAGTTCGTCCCTGTCGCAGGTAGAGGTACAGCGCGGCGTAGGCACCAGCACCAACGGTTCCGCCTCCTTCGGCGCCAGTCTGAATATGCGGACGGACGGAGGGGAGATGGATCGCAGCCGGTTCACCATCGCTTTCAACGGCGGAATGTACAATACCTTCCGCGAGATGGCGGATGCGCACGTGGTGCTGCCGGGCAGATGGGTAGCCAATGCGCGGTTCTCGAAAGTGAACTCCGACGGATTCCTCTACCATTCGACGAGCGACCTGCTCAGCTACTACGGCGATTTCGGCTGGTACGGCCGTAAGACGCAGGTGGTGGCCCGTCTATTCGGCGGCAAGGAGCGCACGGCGCAGGCCTGGGAAGGCGTGGACTACGAGACGGCTTACGGTATCAACGGGGCGGACCGGCGGACGAACCCTGCCGACTCGCTCAACTGGGACAGTTATGCCCAGCAGCATGCGCAGATAGCCGTCACCCACCGGTTCACACCCCAGTGGAGCCTCAACGCCACGCTGCATTACACCCACGGCAAAGGCAACTACGAGCAATACAAGAAGAAAAAATACAGCTATTGGGGACTCGGCGACAGCGGCAAGAGTTACGGATTCTACCAGAAATGGCTGGATAACCATTTCGCGGGCGCTGTGCTCTCCGCCAAGTATATCTCCGAATCGGTGGATGCCCAGTTCGGCGCGGCAGCGAACGACTATATCGGTGCGCACTGGGGTATCCTGGACTATCTGGAAACCCCTTCCGCCACCCCGCTGCCTTTCCACTACGAATACTATCGCAACCGGTCAAACAAGATAGACGCCAACGCCTATGCCAAGGTCAACTGGCGGGTGATCAACCGGGCGCAGGAGAAACTGAGCCTGTACGCCGACCTGCAGTACCGGTTTATCCGCTACATGATGCGGGGAATGAGCGACGACAGCATGATGGATCTGCCGTTCGACAAAGACTTCCATTTCTTCAACCCCAAAGCGGGTCTGACCTACCAGAACAGAGGGCACCTGCTGTCGGGTTCGTTCGCTATCGCCAACCGCGAACCGAGCCGCGCCAACTATACGGAGAATATCTATTACGACGCTGCTACCAAGAGCTATATAGGCAAGATGCCGGAGGCGGAGCGGCTGTATGACTACGAACTGGGCTACCAATACGCCCATCCGCGGTTTAACATAGGGCTCAACCTCTATTTCATGGATTATGACAACCAGTTGGTATTGACGGGAAAAGTGAACGACGTGGGCAAACAGTCCACCACCAACGTCAAAGACTCCTACCGCATGGGTATGGAGCTGAGCGCCGGAGTGAAGTTCACCCGATGGTTCCGATGGGAAGGCAATATCGTACTATCCCGCAATAAGATCCGAAACTACACGGAGACCATCACCCGGTATGACGAGAACTGGGAATGGGTAGGCGAAGAAGAGGTGTTCTTCAAGGAGACGACGATTGCTTTCTCCCCTTCGGTTACCGCCATGAGCCTCTTCACCTTCGATATCGCCGGCTTTGTAGGCACCATCCAGACCAACGTCGTAGGCAAGCAATATCTGGACAACACCCAAAACGAGACGGCAGTGCTGAAAGCCTACACGACGACGAACGTGAACCTGCAGTATAATCTGCCGACGAAAAAATGGGGAGAAGGAAAACAAGGAGTACCGGAGGTAAAACTCTTATGCCAAATCAATAATATCTTCAACGCCAAATATGCGTCGAACGGCGGCAGCGACTGCTCTTATTTCCAGAACGGGAAAGCATGCTGGCCGTGGTACTACGCCCAGGCGGGTATCAACGTACACGCAGGTTTTGTCGTACAATGGTAGCGTACCAAATCATACTCACAAACCACACATTTGGTACACTATCTCGCGTTTTTGCCGTATAAAATGCGTTATTGTGTACCAAATCTTACTTTTTTCTTGCACATTTGGTAAATTATTTGTATCTTTGCAGCGGATTTAAGTTAAGCATAGAGAAATTATGATTATCGGCCGTCAACACCAACAGCAGTTATTGCTCTCTTTATTGACTAAGGAGGATTCACAGTTTGTAGCTATTTATGGTCGTCGTCGCGTAGGCAAGACCTATCTTGTACGCGAGACGTATAATACCCATATAACTTTCCAGCACACAGGACTGCAGAATATAGACAAGAAGGGCCAACTCAAAGAGTTCGGACGCTCTCTTTTGAATGCAGGTATGGCAAAAGTACCCCGTATATCCGACTGGTTTGATGCATTCTTTGCGTTGGAACAGTTCTTGCAGAGTCGTCCGGAAGGGAAGAAGATTGTATTCATAGACGAACTACCATGGATGGATACTCCGAAATCAAACCTTGTTGCGGCTCTTGATCATTTTTGGAACGGCTGGGCTTCTGCGAGGAAAGATATTATATTGGTTATTTGCGGAAGTGCTACCTCATGGATTATCAGCAAGATTGTTAAGAACTACGGAGGATTGCATAACCGCCTGACACGACAGATATATCTGGAACCATTCACACTAAAAGAATGCGAGCAGTTTGCGATAACTAATAATTTAGGAATGAGTCGCCGTAATATTCTCGAAACTTATATGGTTCTCGGCGGCATTCCGTATTATTGGCAGTTTATGCAAAAAGAATATAGCCCTGCTCAAAATATTGACCGATTGTTTTTTGAGAAAACAAGTCCTCTTCGTGGTGAATTTAATGCATTATACGCCTCTTTATTCCGCAATCCGCAACCGTATATCGATGTTATTACCGCCTTAGGAACCAAAAAAGCAGGTATGACGCGTTCGGAGATTATCGAGGCGACGGGACTGAATATCGGCGGGAAGCTCTCTGCGATGCTGGAAGAACTGGAGGAATGCGATTTTATTCGTTCTTTTTATTCGCTGGGCAAACGCAAAAAAGATATTGTGTACCAGTTGATTGACAACTTTACGCTCTTTTACTTCAAGTTCCTTGCCGGCGTACATTCTTTCAGTGCAAACTTCTGGTCACAGATGATACTCAAACCGCAATATAGCGCATGGAGCGGATTAGCCTTTGAGCGCGTTTGTTTTCAACATATCGAGCAGATAAAACGCGCATTAAGTATTTCCGGAATTATTAGTAATGTGTATTCCTGGCAATACCGGCCGAAAGATGCCGGCGAGAGCGGTGCGCAAATTGACATGCTGATAGACCGGGACGATCAAGTCATCAACCTTTGTGAAATCAAATTTGCACAAGGTGAATATGAGTTGACTGAATCATATTCAAAAATGCTGCGAAACAAACTCTCTACTTTTATTACCAATTCAGGAACGAAAAAAGGTGTTTCGTTACTCATGATTACGTCGTACGGATTGAGACACAACCAATGGGCAAACGAGATTCCAATCCAACTTACTATGGATGATTTGTTTGAATGATATTTGATGTAGATTTTGTGCGGCAAAACATCAACGTACACGCAGGTTTTGTCGTACAATGGTAGAAGCAATATAGGCGACGAGGAAAGCGCCTATAGGGATCCAAGACAGGAACCCCACACCTATCCCCTCCGTAAAAGGAGGGGTTTTTATTATTCCGAGGAAAACGAAAACAGCCACCCACACTGCGACGAGCGCCAAGCCGATAAGGGAGGCAAGGAGCGCACGGGTCTCCATCAGATGGCGATAGGCAAGGTATATCCATGCCGGCAGAATCAGAAATACAACCGTAGGCACCCAGTAGGAAGCGATACCGATCAGCACCGCCGTCTGGAAAGCCGGTTCCACCGCCGAAGCATGGCGGGGGATATGCGTGAGGCGGAGAGCAGCGAGGAGCACCGGGAGGGAAGGGAGAAAATAGTTGAAAGTTGAAAGTTGAGAGTTGAAAGTTGAAAGTTGAGAGTTGAAAGTTGAAAGTAGGAAAACAGGCAGGATAGCACCACCTATTGCCAGCAGCCAGAAGGCTACCGGCAAGAGATGGTACAATATCGTTTGCGTATTGCGATTCAAGGGAATGAATAATGATTAATGAATAATGAATATTGCGTAGCAATAATCGCTTGAGCGAAGCGAAATAAGAATATTATTCGATAAATCCCTTGCGGCGGAGGAGGTTAGCAGGATCGGCCTCTTTGCCGCGGAACTCGAGATAGAGCTCCTGTGCATCGCGTGTACCGCCCTGCTCCAGGAGGTGACGGAAACGCGCAGCGGTCTTGGGTTCGAAGAGGTTGCCTGTCTCCTTGAACGCAGCGAAAGCGTCTGCATCCAGCACGGCCGCCCAGGTATAGCTGTAATAGCCTGCCTCGTAACCGGTGGTGAAGATATGATTGTAGAACGTAGGACGATAGCGGACGATGATCTCCGGAATCATCCCCATCTTCTCCAGACTCTGTTTCTCAAACGCATTCACATCCAGTCCTTCGGCGGTCGTCAACTCATGGAAATCCATATCGAGGATAGACGCCGAGAGGAGTTCGGTGGTCACAAAGCCCTGGTTGAACTTACCGGCAGCATTGATCTTCGCGATCAACTCATCCGGGATCACTTCGCCCGTCTGATAATGGAAGGCATAGGTCTTGAGCACCTCGGGTTCATAGGCATAGTTCTCCATGAACTGGCTCGGCAGTTCGACGAAGTCACGCGGGGTATTGGTGCCGGAGAGGGATTTATAATGCGCCTTGGAGAGCAAGCCGTGCAGGGCATGACCGAACTCATGGAAGAGGGTTTCTACGTCGTCCATAGAGAGGAGCGACGGGTTGCCGGCGGTAGGTTTGTTGAAATTACCGACATTGATGATCACCGGCCGATGGTCCGTACCCTCGGCATCGATATACTGCGGCAGGATATTATTCATCCATGCTCCCGGACGTTTGCCGGCACGTGGGAAATAATCGGTATAGAGGATACCTACGAGCGAACCGTCCGCTTCGGTCACTTTGAAGACCTCCACCTCGGGGTTATACACCGGCATATCCTCCAGTTTCTCAAACTGCAGACCATAGAGTTTTGTAGCCACACCGAAAGCACCTTTGCGGACATTGGAGAGCTCGAAATAGGGCTTGAGTTCCTCCTCGTCCAGCGCGTATTTGGCTTTGCGCAGTTTCTCGGCATAATACCACCAGTCCCAAGGGGCAAGCCTACCCCCGTCCCCTCCCTGAAGGGAAGGGAGTACTTTTCCGGCAGCGATGTCCTCGTCCAGGAGTTTCTGGAGTTCGGCAGCTTCGCGTTTGGCAGCCTCGAGAGAGGGAGCCCAGACGGAAGCGAGGAAAGCATCCACCGTCTGATGGTTCTTCGCCATGCAGTCCGCCAGGATATAGTCAGCGGGGTTGTCATAACCGAAGAGTTTGGCGCGCTCGATACGAAGCTCCATCTCGCGGATGATCACCGCTTTGTTGTCGTTGTCATTATCGCGGTTACCGCGGGTGGTATAGTCCATCAGGAGTTGCTTGCGCAGATCGCGGTTCTCGCAATACTGGAGCACCGGGGTGAAGGAGGTCCGTTTGGGCGTAAAGAGCCACTCTCCCGGATGTCCGGCGGCAGCAGCCTCTTCAGCCGCAGCAGCCTTGGCGGACTCAGGCAGACCTGCCAGAAGCGACTCATCGGAGATGAAACGCTTGAAATCATCGCTGTTGGTCTCCGCTACGACATTATTGCCGAACTTAAGAGAGAGGAGCGCCAGTTCCTGGTTGATCTCTTTGAGCCGCTCTTTCTTGTCCTCCGGCAGGTTAGCGCCGTTGTCGGCAAAAGCCTTGTAGGTCTCGGTGACGAGGCGCATCTGCTCGGGGTTGAGCCCCAGTTGGTCGCGCTGGTCATAGACGAATTTCACGCGGGCGAAGAGGCGGTCATTGAGGATGATGCCGTCGCTCAGTTCGGAGAGCATGGGGCTCACTTTCTCTGCGATAGCGTTCATCTCGTCGTTGCCGTCGGCTTCGAGCACATTGAAGAAGACCCCTTGCACGCGGTCCAGCAGCAGACCGGCACGGTCCAGCGCCACGATGGTATTCTCAAAGGTCGGTTCGGCCTCATTATTCACGATAGCGTCTATCTCGGCTTTGTTCTCGGCTATAGCCGCTTCGAAAGCAGGCAGATAGTGCTCGATTTTCACTTGGTCAAAAGCCGGTACGCCATAGGGCGTATCGGGCTGATCCAACAACGGATTGGTGCGGTTACATGCTAATAAACTCATAGCAATGACTCCTAAAATAACTGTTTTTTTCATATCTGTATTCTGTATTCTGTATTCTGTCAGGCCACAGGCCGGTCTATTGTATTCTGACGTTTTTCTCCATGGATTGCTTGATCCGCTCGCGCAGTTCGCGGGACTGGTTATCCGCTTTCTGATACCAATGGGGTTTGAAATCCCGGGCGAACTTGCATTTGGCGAGTTTGATCTTCAGGTCGTCGATATTACCGCTGACATTCACGCCGAGATAAATAGGCGAGAGGACATTGATATCGTAGTCGAAGGTCATGTCGGTATTATGGCGTCCGCCGAGGGCCACCATATAGTTATCCATCTGCACGCAGAGCGGATAGACATCGATCTCATTCTTATAGATTGTGATCTCCGCATCGATAGAATCGATACGGTTCTCCGTCTTTTTCTTGAACATCAGCAGTTTGGATATCTTCGAGAAGGTCTCTCCGTCCAGCACGACGAGGTCTTTTCCGGTCAGGGAAGCAGCTCCCCGGAGGGTGGACAGTTTCGGCTGGTAAGCACTGTTGAGATAGGTCTCCGCCGCCAGATGGAAGCGGGCTGCGCCCTTGAAGGAAGAGAGCATCGGCACCATCTGCTCCAGATTAGGAATCATCGTCAGCAGTTCGTCTATATCGACGTCGATCATATGATAGTCGAATCCGAGATAGAGATGGTTGCGCCGCGGGGAGCGGTACATGGCGGTGAGTTGCAGTTTGGCAGCCCGGCATACGAATCCCATCTCGTCGAGGATCAGCGTACCGTCCTTGATATAGAGCCCGCCCTTGAGGTCCTTGGCGTTCTGGTTGAATACATCCACCGAACGGATATGGGTAGTCAGCGCCAGATCGACGTCGGTAGGAACTAGGAAGGGATCGCTTTCAGCTGTTGGACCGCTTTGCTGTTGGACCGTTTCACTGTTAGACCGCTCGCCTTCGCTCGCTGTAGGAGTATCTTCCTCGGAGCCTTTGTCGGCGGAGAACCAAGCCATGAGTTGGTTAGCGTCGCAGTGGTCGGAGACGACATCCAGTTTGCCCTCGAGGATGGCCTCGTGGCGGAACCATTTGCCGATATTACGGACGGTGCCGGCTATATTGAGATCGGAGTTGCCGAGTTCGATACGGGAGTTGGCGATCGTCATCTCGCGGTTGGAATAACTGAACTCGATAGACGGGATATAGACGGGTTCGGGCAACCGCTCCGGTATATTGAGTTCGCCGGACTTGAGGTCCACTTTGAGTCTCGGGTTCCACTGGAGCAGGATGTTCTCTTCTCCGGCTTTGTACCGCGCAGCGGCTTCGAGCGCGAGGGTGCCGGTCTTGGCGGACAGTTCGTCTCCCATGCGGGCATCCAGCGCGGAGGTATGGAGTTTGGCCTGCAGGCGCGGAGCGGACTTATCCTTGCGTCCGCCGGAGAGCGAAGCTTCCAGTCGCGAAATGCCTAACTCGGCTTTGATATCCTTGAAGAAGCCGTCCAGCGCATCGCATTTGAGCGTCGCCTGCACGACGGGCATGACAGTCGTATCTTTGGTGTTATACTCCGCATAGAGCTGGAGGGCAGGTGCATCGATCGTGCCGCCCATCGAGTCCATTTCTACCTCTACCGGCCGCTCGGAATCCAAGCCTACTGCCGCATAGAGGACAGGGTCTTTGGATAGCATATTGCCTGCTTCCAACTGTATCGTCGACTCTTTGAGGGCAGCCTTCAGCGGGGTAGCCATCTCGAAATCCACTCTGTCGGTGATCAGGCCTATATGCGCCCAGTTGACCTTCGGTTTGGATGGTCTGGGGTTCGGCATCTGTATCGTAGCATGAGTCTTCGGCAGATCGGCTACCATCGAATCCATCGCATAATGGATATCCTTCAGGTCAAGGTCGGCAGATATCTTACCTTTCTCCAGCCGCATAGCGGTCAGGTCAGCGAGACGGATTCGGGCCTTGGCTGTACCTTTGGCGCGACCGGAGAGGTCCATCTTCTCAGGCAGGAAGTACGCGAAGTCCGGCAGGTTGGCATCGAGGTTCAGCGCCAGATCAAGCAGCATATCGCCCATGAGGTCTTCTATTCTGCCGTTAGCAGCAAGTTTGGAGTCTTTGGTTTTTGCCGCCAGCCGGTGAATCTCCACGTTGGATATCTCTCCTTCGGTAAGCCGTATGTCTGCGTTGGCATCCAGCTCCATATCGCGCAGGGTATAAGGCAGCGGTTTGTACGATCCTTCTCCGTCTTCCAACGTCAGATGCGCTTGCACGCGCGGCATCTGGGTTTCGGATACAAAGCCCTGTATGACCGCCTCCAGTTCGGCTTCTCCGTCCACATCCAGGTCGCTGAGCGACTTGGCGAATTTCTCCGGCACAAGCGCCATGAGCGGCTTGATCTGCCATTTGCCTTTGGTAGCGAGACCCAGGTCCAGAGCTATTGAGTCCCGTATATCCGCCGAACCGCTGAGCACCAGCGCAAACTCGTTGACTGCCAGTTCGGCTCTGCGGAAAGCGAAATGCATGGAGTCGAGGTTTATCGCCATGGGGGCGTCAAGTCTGACGCTGATGGAGTCGGCATACCGGTCTCCCTTGAGCGACGCACATACATCCTTCGCGTCCAGGGATACAAACATATCGCTCCATTTCGCCGCAGATGCTGCCAGCCCGGTCTCTCCCAAGGCGGCCGAGATGGTGTCTTTGGCGTCCTCGAAGGTGATATATCTGGCTTTGACACGGAGTCCGTCCACGCGCAGTTCTTTGAAAGGCAGGGAGAAAGCCGCGGTATCCTCCTCCGTGGTATCGGGCGAGGTGACGAAGACGTCGGTGAGGTTGGTTGTGCCGTCGGGAGCGATATAGAAATTGACGAACGCCTCATCCAGTACCGCTTCGTGCACATGGAGGTTCCGATGGTTCAGAAACTCCATCACATCCACCGTAGCCACCAGTTTGGGCGCGGCTATAACGGTATCGTTTTGCGCTCCCGCTTTGGGGTTGATGATCAGCAGTCCGTCGGCGCGAAGTCCGAAACGCGGGAAAGTAGAGAAGAAAGTGAGGTCCACCGACCCTATCTGATGCTCGGCAGTGATGAACCGGTCCGCTGCCTGGCGGGCAATAGGCGTAAGACGCTCGGGGGTGAAAACCACGTAGCATACGATAGTGGCTGCTACCACTACCGTCAGCACGATACCCAGAAGCGTCCACCCTATGATTTGGAGAGCGCGTTTCATTTCGTTGTAACGACTTTGGTGAAGTTGAATTTAATCGATTTATGTTCCTTTTCGTAATAGGACAGCTCGGTATCGGTGAGAACCGTGACCACATACACCTTGGGAATCTCCGCGCCGCCGTTGTCCATCAGGTGGATCTCCGTCAGGTTGCCGGTGGTCTCAAACAGATATTTGAACCATCCGTTGCCTTTGGGCAGAAGGTCGTCCTCGGTTATATCCTCCGCCTCGTCCCATTCGCGGCCGTAGAGATAGCCCGTTTCATCGGATTGCTCCTTGGTGAAGCGGACATAATGCTCGGTGTTATTCTCCTGCCAAAGTCCCTGCAGGTCGCTCAGCTGGTACGAAGGTGTAGTCTTGTTGAACATGTCGCAACTCGCCAGGGCTACGGCTACAAAGGCAAGGAATAGAAACTGAATACTCTTTTTCATGTGTGTAATCTTTTTAGTTGACTAGTTTACTAGTGGACTAGTTGACTAGGATTTCTTAATGTTTATCTTTACATTATATCCGTCCATCTCCAATACAGATGTGAGACCGGCTTCGCCTGTCAGACCGCTTTCGCTGTCAGAAGTCAGACTGAGCGAAGTAGCCAGCACCTGGGAGGCGATGTACTCGCCGCAATGAAGGACTGCGTTGTGGATCTCGGGACGGTCTTCGAGAACGATCGCGATACGGTCGGTGATCTCGAAGCCGGAGGACTTACGGAGATTCTGGATACGGTTGATCAGTTCGCGAGCGATACCCTCTTCGATGAGTTCGTCGGTCAGTTCGATATCGAGCGCGATGGTCAGGATACCATTGTTCGCAACCAACCAGCCGGGCATGTCTTCCGTCAGGATCTCGACGTCCTCGGACACTATCGTGCAGTTGAAAGTTGAAAGTTGAAAGTTGAAAGAACCTTCGGCTTCCATTTGGGCGATGTCGTCTTGGGACATGGCGTTGATAGCGGCAGCAAGGGCTTTCATGGACGCGCCTACTTTCTTGCCGAGGACTTTGAAGTTCGGTTTGATCTTCTTAACGAGACGGATCTCGGATTGCTCTGCG
Source organism: Bacteroidales bacterium UBA4295 (assembly GCA_002395805.1). Taxonomy (GTDB): domain Bacteria; phylum Bacteroidota; class Bacteroidia; order Bacteroidales; family Paludibacteraceae; genus Colicola. Next base: position 11,952 of record DGVB01000018.1, read on the forward strand.
GGAACGATCACCAGTTCCTTCACGTTCACCTCCGATTTGATAAGGTCGGCTACATGGAGGAGGGCATCGGCAGTCTCGCGGTCAGGTGTCGGGATTACGGCTTTCTGCAGCGGCTGGCGCACGTTTTTCTCGGCGCGTTTGCGGAGCGAGAGGATCGTAGAGGTAGCCTGCTGAGCCAGATACATCTGGCGCTCCAGGGTAAGATTGATGAGCGCTTCGTCAGCTTTGGGCCATGTGCTGAGGTGCACCGTCTCGCCGGTAAGGTCGCGATAGAGACGGTCGGCATAGAAGGGTGCATTCGGCGCCATGAGTTGGGCTACCGTCTTGAGGCAGGTATAGAGGGTGGTGTATGCCGCCTGTTTATCGGCATCCATCTCGCCGCCCCAGAAACGCTTACGGTTGAGGCGCACGTACCAGTTGGAGAGATCATCCTGCACGAAATCGGAGATAGCGCGTCCGGCTCTGGTAGGTTCGTATGCTTCGTACGCCTCCGTCACCTCTTTGACAAGGGAGTTGAGACGCGAGAGGATCCAGCGGTCAATCTCTGAAGCCTCACCCCGACCCTCTCCCGAAGAGAGGGAGGAAGGCTCCCATCCGTCCACATTGGCATAGAGGGCGAAGAAGCCGTAGGTGTTATAGAGCGTGCCGAAGAACTTACGGCGGACCTCATCCACTCCTTCGGGGTCGAACTTGAGGTTCTCCCACGGGCTGGAGTTGGTGAGCATATACCACCGTACGGCATCGGCACCATAGGTGTCGAGTGCGCCGAAAGGATCAACGGCGTTGCCCAGACGTTTGGACATCTTATTGCCGTTCTTATCGAGCACGAGGCCGTTGGAGATGACATTCTTGTACGCCACGGTACCTTCGATCATCGTATGGATAGCATGGAGGGTGAAGAACCATCCGCGGGTCTGATCCACACCTTCGGAGATAAAGTCCGCGGTGCGCGGCAGGTCGGCGTTCTCGAACGGATAGTGGTTCTGGGCATACGGCATGGCGCCGGAGTCGAACCATACATCGATGAGGTCCAGTTCGCGTTTCATCGGTTTGCCGGAGGGCGAGACAAGGACGATGGAGTCCACATACGGACGATGCAGATCGATCACGGACGGATCGTAGTTCGCCTTCGAGTAGTCGCCGGGTTTATGGTTCGGCCAGGGATTCGCTTTCATGAAGCCCGCCTTGACGGATTTGTCTATCTCCTCGAATAGTTCGGCAATCGAGCCGATACATATCTCCTCGGCTCCATCCTCGGTACGCCAGATAGGCAGCGGTGTGCCCCAGTAGCGCGAGCGGGAGAGATTCCAGTCATTGAGGTTCTCCAGCCATTTGCCGAAACGTCCGGTACCGGTCGATTCGGGTTGCCAGTTGATGGTCTTGTTGAGGGCGATCATCTCGTCGCGCGCCTTGGTGGAGCGGATAAACCAGGAGTCCAGCGGATAATAGAGGACGGGTTTGTCGGTACGCCAGCAGTGGGGGTACGAGTGTACGTGCTTCTCCGTGCGAAGCAGACGGCCGTCCGATTTCATCTCCAGGCAGAGATGGAGATCGAGCGTCTCGGCTTTCGCCGCAGCGGCTTCGTCGTATTTGCCGTCCACCGTGAACTGCGGGTCATAGGCGTTCTTGACCCATCGGCCGGCATAGCGGCGGTAGAGTTCGTCATTGACGTTGGCCTTGTACCACTCCTCGTCGAGGTCCTCGATATTCCAGTATTTACCGGTGAAATCGACCATCGGGCGGGGTCCGTAGTTCTTGGTCTGCATATAGAGCCCCGGCACGCCGGCAGCGTCGCCCACTTTCTTGTCGTCGGCACCGAAGGTAGGCGCGATATGCACGATACCGGTACCGTCGTCGGTGGTGACATAGTCGCCGGGGATGACGCGGAAAGCTCCTTCGCCCGGATTGACCCAGGGGAAGAGGGGTTCGTACTCCAGGCCGACGAGGTCAGCACCTTTGCCGCGCCAAACGATCTTCGGCTCCAGGAGTTTGCCCTCTTCGTCCACACCGCAGAGCTCTTTGCGATAAGCATCGAGACGTGCCTCGGCGAGGATGATCACCTCCGGCTTTGAGTCCGAAGGACGGTCTTTCGACTTTTGACTTTCTACTTCTACGGCTATATAGTCGATCTTCGGACCGACGCAAAGGGCAGTATTGGACGGCAGCGTCCACGGGGTCGTCGTCCAGGCGATGATATAAGCCTCTCCCCGGCCCTCCCCCGTAGGGAGGGAGGTATTTTTCACTTTGAAGCGGGCGGTGCAGGTGAGGTCCTTGACGTCGCGGTAGCAGCCGGGTTGGTTGAGCTCGTGGGAACTGAGACCCGTGCCGGCAGCAGGCGAGTACGGCTGGATGGTATAGCCCTTGTAGAGATAGCCCTTCTTGTAAAGCTCCTTGAGCAGATACCAGAGCGTCTCGATATACTTGTTGTCGTAGGTGATATAGGGATTGTCGAGATCGACCCAGTATCCCATCTGCTTGGTGAGGTTGGTCCACTCCGCCGTGTATTTCATTACCTCGCGGCGGCAGGCGGCGTTGTACTCATCGACGGATATCTTCCGGCCGATGTCCTCCTTGGTGATACCTAACATCTTCTCCACGCCGAGCTCCACGGGCAGACCGTGGGTGTCCCATCCGGCTTTGCGGCGGACTTGGTAGCCCTGCATGGTCTTGAAGCGGCAGAAGGTATCCTTGATGGTACGCGCCATGACATGGTGGATACCGGGCATACCGTTGGCAGAAGGCGGTCCCTCGAAGAAGAGGAACTGCGGGTGTCCCTCGCGGGTAGTGATACTTTTCTCAAATAACCCCTCTTGCTCCCATTGAGCCAGCACTTCGCGGCTCAATGCGGGCAAGTTCAACTGTTTGTATTCGTTAAAACGTTTCATGAATATGTTAGTAAATAATTTAGCCTATAAATTGCGGGTGCAAAGTTACTGCTTTTTTCTGACATACGCAAAAAAAAACGCCCCGAAGGGCGATTTTTACATGTTGAGCACCTTGTGCGCCTTGTCGTTGACTTTGACGACGTAGCCGTTTTGGAGGATGAGCGGCGTGGAGTATTCGTATCCGGAGGAGATAGCCTGGTGTACCAGTTGACCGGAAGGCGAATAGACGGTGATCCTATCGCCGGCGACAAGGCCGCGGACATGGAGCGATCCCTCGTAGGTATAGACCACATACTGGCGGGAGCCGTTCTTGTCGGTCTTCGGGAATCCTCCGATACGGATAGCGAAGCGTTTGTTGTTCTCGCCCGGCTCGATATCGGCGGTATAGTCCTCCTCCAGAAGGTTGATGAACTTATTCTTCCGGTAGTCAATCAGCCACACATACGCATAGTCTGCAAAGGCTTCTTTCTCGGGGAGATCGAAGGTGAAGGATTTAGTGTCAGTGTCAGTGACAGTAGCCGGGATATAGACACCGAGCGGGATATCCACCTCCGTAGGCGCGGAGCCGAGGAGCGAGATACGCGACGAACGCGTATTATCCAGCATATAGAGCTGAGGCTGATTATTGCCGGACATCCATTTCACCGCATCCTTGCCATAGGTATAGCGCACGGTCTTATTCGCCATAGAATCCGGCATTGCTATCAGAATGTCGGAGTAGCCCCCCTGCCCCCTGGAGGGGGAGGATGCTTCTCTCCTTGCGGGAGACGGCATGGGAGCAGCGGGTTTTGATACCATCCGGAGAATAGGACGGTCGGCACGCTCATTCAACGCATAGTATGGCAGGTGGAAGACGAGTGTCTCCTTGCCCTTGGTGGTCGCGGTCTGGGTGAAGAACGCATTACCCATCGACATGATGGAGCCTCTATCCCACGAGCGAGCCGAGTATATCTGGTCTCCCTTAGTGAGATACTCTCCGGCGCCGTCCATCTGGTAGAAGACATGGGGGATATACATCTGGCGGAGATAATTGCCTTCCTCCAAGATGGTATCCGTCCGATAATTGGACACGAGCCACGGCAGACCCTTCATATTCCAGCCCATATCCTCCTGCCGTGTGAAGTTGAGTACATCGCCGGTACCGGCTGTACGGTGGTCGTACTGGGTGAGATCAACGTATTTGTCATTAGCCTCCTCGGTATAGACATATTTTCCGAGCTCGGGAGCAAAAGCCGTGAACCTCAGCAGGGTATCGGTATCCGCGCCGAAATCCATCAGGTATCCCTGGGTGGCGGTACGGTTCGCGGTATCTATTTTCTGCCAGAGAGCCGAGTTGTCCGTCTGGAAGACATAGTCTTTCGCCGAGCGCGCCAAACCGTTGTACTGATACCAGTTGAGCGGCAGCGGTTTGAGCGTCTGCACCAACGAGTCCGAAGAGGCGGTATAAGCGGTGGATATGATATTCTCCACCGAGTAGTTATACGGCATGGCGGTCATGGAATAGCGCTGGTTAACGAAGCGTTTCTCCGCGGCGAGGTAGTTGAGTTGCACCGTGTGGCCGTTGCCGTAGAAGGACGAGCCGGGTTTGAGGAGCATGTACCCCGGACGGAGTATGATCGAGTCTCCATTGAAATCGATAAAGTCCTCTTTTTCGTACTGCATCGTTATCGCGCTGCTATCCATGAGATAGACGACGGATCCCGGGTGTGGGTATTGGTGTCCGCCGTAATGGGATGTGAAGGCCTTCGCCAGTTTTCCCTCTGCATGGGCGTTACCGATTTCCTCGGCGGTGCGGATGACCTCTGTCCTTGCCGTTATCTCGACGACGGTCTTTGGTTCTATTCTCCAGGTCTCCAACGCGCCCCTATCAACGGTAGTGATCCGGCGCGGGTTGCCCAGTATATCGCGGTCCAAGCCGAAGCATACCGTGCTGTCCGCCGTATAGGGGTTGAAAGCATCAGGCAGGCTCTCTACGCCGGCATTGATTTCCTTGGAGCGCTCATGGAGCTGGTAAGCCAGAGTAGGATAAGCAGTCAGGTATGCCAGCAGGGTATATACATTGCCGTCCGTGAGGTACGGCGCGAAGCAATGGAGCTCCGCGGCATAACCGGCTATGTTATTGACCGACGAATCGGCGGCAGTAGCCGATATGTCTATCGGAGTATCAGAGGGTTTAGCCGTCAGTACGGTGTTATTGAGCGCCAGGCCATTGGCACCGAGGCGCAGTACGGTAGTCGCCGTATCGGCGTAGAAGAGGGAGTTATAGACGAGTCCTTTCTGTATATCCGCCACGGGCACACCGTCCGCCGTCTTGTTCTCCGTGAGAATGCAGTTCCGCACCACTGCGTGCGTCTTGTCCAGCAGGACGGGCGACTCCGTAAGCGTCTTGCCCGGATTGGTGATCACAAATCCGTCGAGCAGGAAGCCGGTGGCATAGTCCGCTCCGGCAGCGGTAGAGACGGAAGCTATACGCGTAGGCGTAGCATTCGGCGAGGCGACTCCGGTTACCTTGGCACGTACATAGTTGACATAATGGCGGCAGCCCTCGTTGGTGTATTGTTTCGCCACCGTATCCAGCCATGCGGTATCGTTGAATCCCGCGGGTATGCTGCCATAGACATTCACGCCATCGCGGGCGACAATATGGTATTCGTCCTTCGCGTCGTAGGAGCCTTTGACAAAGACATAGGATTTCCGGGTTTCGGGATTTCCTACCTCTTTATTCAAATAGGTATATAGCGCCGCCGCGTCGATAGCGTTCTGGAGTTGTCCCTGTCCGAAAGGCGAGAGCCATGAGGAACCGTTTCCGGCGGTAGCGGCAGGCATATCGGGCTGCACGTACAGCACGCGCTGGAGGACGGCGAGGCACTCATACGCTCCGCGTTCCATGCCTTCTCCATAGACACGCGGTTTAGCCGCCAGATCGCTATCCTTCGCCAGCGCAAGGATAGAGACGGACTTGAAGCCGTTGGACCTGCGCCAGTATTTGCCATGCGTAGCCTCGCTGGTGTCGGGGTGCATACGGAAGAAGACACGATTGCGATAGAGCGTCGTATCCGCCATATTCATGGTGCGGATACCGGGGTTAAGCCGGAAATTACGTGCGCGCCGTTCTTCCGGTGTAGAGGCATCCACGTCCGGCTCAACGAATCTCGGACCCTCAAACACATCGCTGTTGAGCGTAGCGAGATTGTCGTTATGATAGGTCTCGTCTCCGCCCACGAAACAGCCCCATACGGCATTGCGGGTCATACGGTTCTCTATACCGGGTTTGGATTTATTATCCGCCTTATCCCATTTATTATCACCGTTGAGTTGCAACTGGGTGGTGGTATCGTTCGCCAGGTCGTCCAGCCAGATGAGGGAGTTATGCACCTCGCTATGGTCGGACAAGAGGGTGACATGTCCGTCGTTGAGGGCAAAGGTGGAGTTGACCACAATGACATCGTTCGGCTCGGTAGGCAAGTTGTTCTCTCCCACCACTTCGTCGTAGTGTTTCGCGTATAGCGGTGCTCCGGCATTGGAGTGGAAGAGGCTGTTGACGATGAGGCTGGAGCCTCCGCCATGGTCTATACGTACGGCGGGCGAACGCTCGCTCTTGTTTGCTGTGCGTGCGCCGTTTTCCATAAATACGCAGTTAGAGATAGTCAGTTTGGGCAGTTTGACTTTTTCGCCGTCCAGCATCGTGGAGTCCGCATGGAGGACATTGTTGAAATCCGGCGTGAAGACACCGCTGCTATTCTTATCCTCATACTGGCGTTGCCAGCGGTAATAAATGGCAGCCCCGCCTTTCATGCTCATCAGACCGCCCAAGTCCGTACTCTCCGCATTGGCATCGCGTGTGGAATAGGGGTTGATGAAGGTGATACCGTCGAAGGTGACAGGAATCACCACCGTATCGCGCGAGGTGACCTCGCCCATAAAGTTGGCATGGGTCCTCTCACGGGTCATATCTTCGATGATGAAAAGCTGGTTGCGCTGCGAACTGTTGCCCACATTGGGCATCTCTATGACGGTAGGATGCGCAAAGGGGTCACGTTTCTCGTCTTTGACATTATAGTTGTATCCGCCGAGGAAAGTCAGGCTCTTGACGCCATAGTCATAGTCCGTCATGGCACTGTCGGGCAGGAGTGGCGCGAGCGTATTGGAGGTGACGACAAACGCACGGCGGTTGCTAATCACATTGGTGGGCGTGAAGGCGGCACCTTCGTCGTCATCATCGCGGAGAAAACATACATATTTGTCGTGGTTGTTATGCGAGGACATGAGCAAGTCTATCGCCTCCTGCAGGTCGGTGGTAGGTGTCTCGAAGGTGAGCCCATCGTGACGGATAGGGTCTTTGGTCTTCGTGGCTACCCACACCGTATCCACCTCGTTGCCTTTGATGTCGAGCTGCACATACTGGTACTCGTATATACCCATGTCGATATAGACATCCTCCACTTTCATCCTCGGGCTGGAGGATATACGGAGCATGTTGCCAACCGTAGAAGTATCGCTTACGCTGCGGGTATATGCCATGTAATAGTCATTGCCCAGCGGCAGAGGCGGGTTGGATTGCGAGAGGAACGTACCATACAGTTTGGCGAGGTAGTTATACATCGCGGGCGGATTAGGCTGGCTATTATTAAATGTTGCCGTAGGCATGCCTTGACGCGGGAAGACATCCTTGTCCGTGGCTCCGCTATTCACGGCTTTTGCGGCTTCCAACGCAATCTCCGCTGTCTCAAACTGCTTCGCCCCTGTATATTTGGTGGTATAGTAGTTCTTTCGGGAGACGGACTGCTTGAGGTGTCCCCAGCCTTGGTCGGTGGTGAGGGTGATACGCGTCTGCAGCCAGTCGGCATTCTGCATATAACCGTCCAAGCCGGCTACGAAGGTAGGTTGCCGGAAGTTAGGACCATCCACCGCCGTGTTGCTCCTGTTGATGAGCACATTATTATTACCATGCACGTAGGAGAAGAGCGAATCATACAGCTTGGCCGTAGTACGTACGGGCGTACTACGGCTGTCCTTGTAGGCTTTCAGCTCATCCCTCGTCATGAGATAGCCATCCTCGTTCGGCTTCATGGAAAGAGGTCCGTAGGTCTTGCGATAGGAGCAGAAATAGAGTCCTTCTATCGAGTCGCCCAATGCACGGAGTTGGGCAAGTTTGGACGTGACTTCGGTATTGAAGGTATCGCCTTTAGCGAAATAATCGTTATAGAGACTGTCATACTCTTGGAAGAGCTGCTCGTATCTTTTCCATTTCAAAGGATCATAGTGGAAGACTCCGGAACGGGAACCTTTGTATTTGTCCGCGAATGCCTTTTCCGTGGATGCTGACGGCGCCTTTCTATGCTCCAACTGATTCAGACTATCCACTTCGAAGACCTCGTTACCCCAGAAGATGGTATTGAACGCAAACTGCATCGAGTCGGAGGTGGAATAGTGGTTATTGGCAAGCATGTTATAGATAGAGGGGTATGCCACGGCTTTGTTCCGCATAAAATGGCAGTTGAGCACGTGCATCTGCGCCTTCGGTCCGATAGAGAGCACACCGCCAAAGCCCTGACGCGCATCGGCATCGGGGATATTCTCTTTCGACGTGGCAGTCAGGGGATAGAGTCCGCGTTTCGCCTCATTATTGTCAAAGAGGGTATTGGCAATGTTGCAGGAGGCATTGGCGGCAATACATCCGCCGGCAGACCAGATGATATTCTGCTGGTCGAGCTCGGTGACAGGCCCCTGCGAATAGTTCTGGGTGAAATGGCTGCCGTACATATAGATACCTCCGTTGGAGAAGAGGGCACCTCCGTTTGCCGCCATATTGTTGTTAAACGAGCAGTTCTCTACGATAATCGGGATGTTATATTTCGCCGGATAGGTCATATTCAGCGGTTCGGCGCCTACCTCATTCGCTGATTTTGTCCAGTTGCCATCGACTAAGATACCACCGCCGCAGAAGTAGGTCTTCTGAGTATAGGGGTGCCTTGCCGCATCCGCCAAGTCAAAATGGTTGGCATATCCGCCGGTGAACTGGATACCGTCAAACTCGGTGGTACGGGCTAAGACGGAGAACTCATCCTCCAGATAGAAAGATGCCGTGTCGGTAGGAGCAATAGGGTCGCTGAAGACGTACATACCTTGTGTGTCAAGAGTAGCATTCTTATATTTAATCGGCTGCGGACCGATATAGTCAGTGTTGGCATGCATAGTGACCACATGATAAACATGGGTGAAGTCCTCGCCGGAGACGGCGTTACCGGATAGGATGGTCTGGCGGTCCAGCTCCCAGGGCTCAATGACGGAGTTGAGGTTATAGTCACGCATGGGGCGGTGGCGGTCATCACGCAGACGGATAGAGTCAAGCAGCGCAAAGTTAATCGTATATTCCGTACCGGGGATGGTAACATCCTCTCTATGGTGGGTGATGATACTGTCGCGTGTGAATTTATCAAGGAATCCCTCTTGTCCGTACTTATGGTCCGCCTGTTTGGAGTCGATACCGCCAATGATATAGACAGCTTCGGGGATAAGGAAGGTGTTATTCCGCACCTCGTCCTGCTCGCCATAGGCATTGCGGTAGGGGTAATAGGTACCCTTCTCGATATAGACTTCAAATACGGTGTTGCGGTATTTGGCAGGATTCATTTTCCGAGCCGCAATGATATACTCGAAAGCGTCTCCCAAGCGGTGGAAGGGGTTATAGATACAGGAGCCCATCTGGCGATACATATGGGCTATATCACTATTATCGGTATTATCCTGCAAGTCACGTGCCGCCTTGGAGTCCAGCAGATCGGTATGCATCACAAAGAGCCGCTTCATCACATATTTCTCATCCACCTTGATTTCGAAGGTCTTGTTCAGCGCACGGGCGCCTATCTCGATGAAGTCGTTTCTCTTGACCGCGAGCATCGAATCCACGGTCCATTTATAGCCACGCTTGACTCCCGCTGTCTCCCATTGGGTACGGCAAACCCCGGCTATGTCCACTGTCTCAAGGGTCGGGTATTTGCGGCAGGCTTTTTCCCATTCGCTATAGGTCATGCCGGCACGCGAGAGCGTGGAGGACATCTCTATCGGGTAATAGAGGATGGCGTTGAAGGGGTCCTGTCTATCCCATCGCACACCTTCGGTCTCGCTTGGGGAGAGCAGCACATTACCCTGCCCCTCCAGACGACGTGACTCCACGGCGCAGAAGAGGAAAGGATAGTCGGTCTCGGCACTCGTACGGGTGAAACTACCGGCTACGTTGGCGAAGTCATTGGCAGTGTTATGCCAGATGGCGGTGGAGTTGACACGGGCATAGGTATTCTCGAACCACATACCTCCGGCGGTTGTCTGCGCACTGTTTTCGCATATCGTCGTCGAATAGATATGGGCGATGGAGTCGTTCGCTGTATTGGTTGCCGGTTCGATATAGATACCTCCGCCCTTGTCAGCCGTATTGAGTTTGACGATGGTACCGCTGACCAGTGCTTTAGGCAAGAGGTAGAGCCCGCCGCCATTACCGCTGGCTTCATTGTTCTGCACAACGCAGTTGCGTATATGCGCATAGGCAGGCACTACGGCTCCCGCGCCTATCCTGTCCTCTTCGTCCGAGGAATTGGCATGCCCGTCCTCGATAAACAGACCGTCCACCACCGCCCGGTCTTTCTCGTCGGTCAGGACTGCCAGTTGGTTGCGTATGACTTGACCCTTATCGTTTTTATACCATTTCTCGTCATCGGCATTGAAGAGGTCATCCGTAAAGGTCACTACGTGGTAGCAGTTACCTTCGGCTCCCGTGGTGGAAGTGATTTTGCCTGAGAGCACGGTACGGTAGGTCAGCGGGTCGCGCTCATCGACTATTTTTCCACCCTCCTCGTGGTAGAAGGTGCTGGTATAACCGCCCTTCACCTGCACGCCGTGCGGGATGATGAAGGAGTAGTCCAGCGTATTGTCGCGATTGGTGGCTATACTGTGCTTGGTGGAGCGCGTAGGCGTGTACCAGTCGCCATAGACGCTGCTGGTGGTAGCATTGGTATCGTCACCCTCCAGCCGCACCTCAACCGTCCAGTGTTTGTTGGGCTTGTCTGCAATAAACGTCTTCGGAATCATCTTGCCCTCTACCATTACCGAGTCGCCTTTGTCGTAAGTGCCATCCGTCATCAGGGCGTATTTATACCGTCCTGCGGCGTCGAGGACCTTCTGCAGTTTCTGCTTGCAGGCGGCGTTCGCCGGCGAAGAAGCGGAAGCGTCACCGCCCGGCGAATCGAACATCACATAGAATATCGCTTGTCCCGGATGGGTGGTCGTATCGGGTTTGATGTCCTTGGCATCGTCATACTCATACGCGCCTATATCCACCTGGCAGTCCTGGACACGGTCGGCAAACACCACATCGTTGGATGGCAAGGTAACGTTTTCAACGACGGCACGGAAGTCAGTCTTATTAGTATTACTTAGGCCGTTATTAGGTATATTCAAACAATACTCCATGGCTGCCACAAAGTCTTCCGTACCTTTGTTGACGCAATTGACACTATCCGCCGACCGTAATGCGAAGTTATTATTCGCCTTTGCTCCGGCAGTATATACTTCGTTTTCCACATCGGCTTCAAACGGAGTATTTTTAGCAGAAGGAGCTACACCATTGAGGAAGGTATTATTTAATCCGTAATGTCCTTTTGTACTTGAATCCTCGGCATTATATACGCCGATGGCATTGGTAAATACGGAACGGGTAATGGTGTCTGCTGATTGTATATAACAGTGCAGGAACGGAGACGGTTTAACTGAACCACCGTCAGTAATATCTACGGCTAATCCGCTATTGCCATATATGGCAGTGTTAGCCATCAGAATAGCCGGTGTCGAACCGGTAGCGATTCGCACACCGCCGACAGTCTTGCCCTTATCATCTCCGGTAGAACGGCTCATGCCGCCGGTATTATAGGCAACTGTGTTGTTGTAGAAGTTGCCGACGCATAGTCCTAATCCTCCGCCGTAACCATGGGCATAGTTGTTGGCAATAAGGGAGTTGAAACATGTGCCGTTGTAGAGGAACATACCTCCGGCAAAAAGCTGGGTCTGATCAACAGATACTCCCGCTGTGTTGGTGGGAGCTGTGGTGTTGTTCAGAATAAAGCAGCCTTCCACCGTGGCATTACTGCCGTCGCAGAAGAAGCCGCCGCCTTTTTGCTTAGCTGCTACTGCGATATTATCGGTGATAATACAGTTTTTAAGATGTGCACCTTCATACATCGCTACTCCGGCGCCACCGGCATGTACGGAAGTCTGATCATATATAAAGCCATGACGAATAGTAAATCCATCCCAGTAAACTTCATTATATTCTTTGTAGTTCGGATCGTTGACTGCGATCTGTCCATTTCCTCGTGACTTACGTCCAGACTTGTTAACACGCTCCATGTGTTCTATGTAGTTTTCCAATTGAGCATTTGGTCCGGCAGCGCTTCCTCCTAATGGATAAGCGAACATCGGGTTACAGATATCCGGCATCTGCAACACGCGCTTGCGAATAGTGGTACGTATATTATTTTTACCATTCTTACCATTAGCTAACGAGTTGTCGACTTCATAGGTCAATGAATCTTTTATTACCGCATGACGATCAATATCAGGATCATCATTATCAACTGTATTGTCATCAATATCTACTATCCCGTACGTACCCGCCGGAATAATTGTATTTAGATGAATATTCGAGAGCCAAAACTCACGACGATTAGGGTTACGTCCGCCGTAGGCATTCCCTGAACATCCTTGTTCATATTTATATTCACAGGGTATTGGATCGGGGTCACCACCATCTTCTGTGGCATATTGTTTTAAACTCGCATCTTTTATGTTTGTAGCAAGATTTCGTACACCATCTTCCACCTCAACGGCTATTCGAACGCTACCTTTCGTGGGCTGATTAAATTTAAGTACATGACGATAGGCCATGCCTCTGTTATTAACGGAAGATTGATTTTTATCATTCTTATAACTTCCTCTGGTTTTGATATTAACTTCAGCACATTTTTCCCCATCGGCATTATATACGCGTAAAAACATATTGGTAGTATCCTTACTCGAGTACGTATTTCGATAACCTCCGGCTATATCGATAGATAATTGGTAGGTTCCTGCAAGAACATTGGATAAATCTTGCCATAGTTTCAGTCCGGTAAGAGAACCATTACCAATGAACACCCAGTTTCCTGTATATGTATCAATATTCTCTTGAGTTTTAGGATCGACAATAGTCCTTTGTTTATTTTTTTTATAACCTGCGTTACTCGCATCTCCACTATTGCCAGTTTCTATATTAGCTACATAATTCGGCTTATTAGGATACGTCATATGCCAACAGTCTTTGGTGCCGGAATCTGGATCTGAGCCGAAAGTTACTCGAATACTATCTACCCCTTCAGTCGTTGTTCGATAATTAGTATGTGTAACATTAATATTTGAAGTAGGATCATGAGTCATATCGGGATACAGCATATAATTATTGGTCATTTCTGCTCCCACGACATCTTCTGCTGAAGTCTCATAATGATTTATTATTGTACGCTTCTTGTATTCATATATCGTAGTATCCGCTATCTCCTTGATAGCATAGTCATCATCGTTAAAGAGCTTGGCAGCTGGATTAAATGTTACACTATCTATCTTCGGATTAATATCTGATACTTGTAGAATTGTTTCATAATCCTTAGCTATAAGTTTCTCATGATCCTTTGATTTAGGTATCATCACCACGGATGAGTCTGCCATTAACGCGGCACGCTCTATCAGACCAGGAGATGCAAATCGGCCGGCAGGGAAACCACCGAGTACCGTCACTGAGTCGCGCATAATATAACCCTTATAGTCCGTATATTTACCAGCGCCCACCCATACCTGAACCAGCGTATCATAGGCTTCGCCCGGGATTCGTGTAGCCACATGGTTACGACGTGCGGCTTCTTCTACCGCCCATTGCAAACCACTGACATAATTTTCACGACGCTCATTAGATACTACCAAAGCTATTCGCTGACCCGTGCTCATTGCTTTTGCAACGGAATCAGGATTCGTAAGAGTTCTTACCGTGGCTTCTGTTTTGTCTTTTGTACCTTTGTATTCAGAGGCCCAATTCCCTTTTTCATCTACCGGACACGAATTACCTGTTGCACGCCAGAATCCACGACTTTGACCACTGATCTCCCCATACGGATAGCGTGTATCTAATCCCCATCCAGCTACAAACTCTGGATCTGTTGTTCCTTCTTTAGTAACTGTACTGGTTGACTCTGTTTCCGTAGAGCTAACAAGCACAGTATCACCCTGTTGAGGACCATTATCGTACACATTTATCTCATTCGTCACCAACTGGGTGATTGTTGCTTTGCTTGACGCACCTGTTTGCTTTCCTGTAAAATAACTCCTTGCAAATCCGCCACAATAACGGTTATCGGTCGTCAGCACAGGGTCACCGGATGATTTATTAATCACCCGGGCATTGGAAGCCGCGTCAATAGAGTCGCCCTCCGCGGCAGGAGCACCGTAGAGTCTATATACCGTATTTCCTGCGATAGCGTTTGCCCAAGAGGAGCCATCGCGTTTACCGGCGCCATTCGGCGTGACATAGATAACCGAACCGCTGAGCGGGAGGTCGGTGTTCTCGATAGCGCCTATATCCGGATCGCCACCGAAAGAGCGGACGTTATTATCGGTACGGTCGTAGTTGTCCACAGCCGTATAATACGAAGCATTGGCGGCATTGACGCAAGGGTTGGTGGTCAGCGGAGCATACGACACAATACCGCCGTAGAGCGGTTTGTCGCCGCTGGTAGAGTTACCTACGTTACGGCTCGGGTTCACAAATCCCGGGTAGGTAGAAGCGGTATTGTCCGTGCGGGTGAAGATAGCCTGATTGTTCTTCTCCGAGGGCAGCGACGCATTCAGCGACGAACCGAACGAGCTGCCGGCAGGCAGAAAATCATCCGGTACGGTATAACTGAAAGCGGGATCGAAGAAGCCTCGCGGACAGACCTTGCCGACGGAATCGATCTGCAGACGGAGGTCCTCATCGAACATATTGTATTCGCCGAAGACATACCTCTGTCCGTCCGGGAAGACGGACATCACTTTCGCCACATCTCCTAACTCACCCCGGTTATCCAGAGGGCGGTCGCCGTTACAGAAGATGAGGGAGTTATTCACGCGGATGAACCCGTGCAGGACATGTCCGGCATGAGCAGGATTGAGACAGGTGATGGACTGGGTGTCATCATCGGTCTTCTTGTCATCCGCCTTAAAGGGATAGCCAACGTTATTCACCACATCGCAGTGCTCCACCTCTATATAGGCACGTCCGTTGGCGGTGACGATACCGTGGTCGTTGATGGTACCTCCCTCGCCCTGGTAGTCCGCCATGTTGTTGCGTACAACGCAGTTGACCATCTTCAGTTCGGCGTAGCAGATATCTCCGTCTCTATTGAGCCACTCTCCGTTGACATAGACCGCCGCACCCTTGGGCGAGGAGCAGTTGGTGATGACGCAGTTACGCAGTTTGTTACCCGTCATGTGGATACGTTTCGCCTGCGGCGTGGAGGCGTTGTTGACCAGCACACCGCCACCCGCGTGGGCGGAGTTGGACAGATAGACATTATGGGTGTTGGCATCGGCGAGCGTGAAACCGTCCACGATGGTATGCTCCACGTTCACCATGGCGATGACGTGCGCGGAGTTGTTCTCATAACCGCGCACACCGCCTATACCGGTGATATTCGCCGTGATAGTCGTCACATAGTCCCGCGGGTTACGCCCTTCGGTAGTGGTGTCCGTCAGAGACGAGGGGTAGCCGCCATACAGACGCATATGGCTCTCCACGCGGATAGCGGCGGAACGGATGTTACGGTCGAGGTAGTTACCCGGTCCTGCCGTATTGATGGTTCCTTCTTTGACGAGGATCTGGATGTACTCATACCGCTGCTTTTCGCCCGTAGGCAGTCCGGCTCCGTCCAGAGCGGGAATCATATAGTGGTGATTGCCGCCATCGTCATCGACGAGGTACTGGCGGAAAAACTGGATGGCTTCGCCCAAGTCGCGCACCGGTGTGTCCCAACTGTTACCTTCATGACCGGAATAGGTAAAATTATCTTCCGCATCATATACGCCTTTGCGGTTCGGGTCGATGAAGATAGTAGGGATAGGAGTCAAGGTTCCGCTTGCACGTCCCTCCGTTCCCTGCGGGAGAATCAGCGCATAGGTCATGGGGTCGGGCTTGCGCACCAACGCACCCAGCGTAGAAACCGGCTCGTAGGGGTTCGACACAACGCCATAGTCCGTGTGGGCATGGCGTATCCATTCCGAGGCATCCTGTACGGCGTCCGTGACCTGCACACCTTTCTGGTCCAGCGCCGAATAAGAGGTCAAGTGCCATATACGCGGACCCGGGATGTCCGTCAAACGCTCCAGAGAAGTGAACACACCGGCACCATAGATACCCTTTGCGGTATTGACAGAGTCCCAGTTCAGCGGCGTAACCGTAGGTTCAAAGAAACAGGGGAAACTGCTGGACGAATTCTTAATCGGCAGGTTGTGCTTGTCCAACGAGAACACCATCTCTTTCTGCACACCGGTCCAGTCGGATATATCATGGTTCATGAACGCCGTATGATAGACAAAAATCTGATGCCCCGTCGTATCCGCCACCTGACGAACGGAAGCGAACTGTATGTCATTGTTCGACTCGCACTTGTTGCCCCAGAACACGGAGTTGTAAATCATACCGCAGTCGCGGATATAGATTCCTCCTGAGCGTCCGTGACGGCGACCGTAATAGGTGACATCGGGGGAGATACAGTTATTAGCCGTCACCGTGGCGTGGTTAATCGTACCGCCTTCCGCGAGGTAGATACCTCCGGCTTCGGCGGTAGCGGTGTTGTTATTGATGACGCAGGCGGAGGAGAAGGGCGAGTAATAACTGATACCTCTGTCTGTGGGGTACTCGCTTGGTATATGGCATATCGCCAGACCGCCACCGCATCGTGCTACGCAGTTGGTGATATGGCTATGCCCCACCTGTCCGTCATACTCGACGCAGGCACCGCCGCCGTAGCCTTGCAGCACGCCGATACCGATGGTCTGGCAGGTATGGATATAGCAGAACTCCACTATACCGCCACCGTCGCAATAGACGCCACCGCCACGCATCGTAGCGGAACAACGCTCGACAAGACAGTTCTTCAGCGTGGCATTGCCCACGAGATAGGCTCCTCCTCCGTAGGCTGTGTGCTCACGCACCGACGTGTTACGTGTGGAGGCGTTACCGCTGGAGATGACGCATCCGTCCAAAGAGGCAGGGTACTCCAAGGGCTTGAAGTGATCCTTGAGCGCATCATCCGTCGTCTCGAACTTGCCGTTCGTACCGAACCATACGACATGGTAGGAGCTGGCAGGGAAAGTAGTGTTATACCGTCCGCGCTCTTTGTCGAACGAGAACGTAGGCGGCGTGGTGGAGTGGTTACCGGAGAGGACGGTCTTGTATCGCAAATCCCATTGGGAGGCAATTTCTTCGCCGGAGGTTGTTCCAATACCGTTCGGGTCCGCCCAGTTCTCGCTGCATTTTTTGCCGTTGGACATGATACGGTCGCCGGGTTTGGACTCCGGATTGGCAGGGTTGAAACCGCCATAGACATGAATACCGCTATAGATCTTAAACGAGGTATTGAGCATGGAGCCGCCGGAGGACTCAGTGGACTCCGTCGGTACATACTGGCCTGCGGCTATATAGACGGAGCCGGAGGTGAGGTTGTTGGCTTTGAGGTAGTCGCGGAGGTCGTTGATAGCGTCCTGCACACGGTTTTTAGGTGCACCCCAAGAACGACCGTCGTTCTCAAACGAGCCGTTCGGGTGCACATACCGTATCGTATCTGTTTGCGCGTGCGCGCCTGCACACGCACACACGTTCATTATTATTAATAGTACAAATGTTAATATGTTTCCTCTATTTCTCAACAACACAATTCCTCTCTTTCTGTTAGTCAAAAATTATCAACAATTAATCAAAAATTTTCTTTAATTTTCGTGGTTTTGTCGTGGTTGTTTCGTGGTTGTTTCGGGGTTAAATGCTTAAATAGATTTAATTATCTACTGTTTTGGTTTCTGTTTTGTTCTCCAATGGGGCGGTCAGATTGAAATTCGCCCGCATCCAAGGAACAAAAACGGCTGTTGTATCAATCCGCATGTTCAGCGTAGGTTGGTATCCTGTTCCCGCACTGCCGTTTGTTCGCATCAGCATTTGCAAAGGAAAATAAACTTTACCTTCTACGTCTTCATCGGTCACTACGTATGGAATGGTATAGAAATACGTTCTACCTTCCCACCATAAGCCTTCATCCGCAGCTGTTACAATATTCTCTATCGAGTAGCCTGTGCTGATTTTGGCCGCTAACTCATTTCGCATCGGCTTGAAGCAATACGCATAGTCATCAAATAGATGCTGCGCCTCCATGTACGTCAATCGTACAGCTTCTGCCGGATTAGCCTTCACCCTCTCAGCCTCCTCTACGTTCCATTTGATATCCACCTTTGCCGCTACGTGATACATCAGTAGATCCAAGGAAAATGAGTTTCCTAAACTGCAATCATACGTGCAGTAATATTTGCCTCCCACTTCGTAATTATACGGTGTGGAATATATATTTTGTATGTTCTCCCGAATACTGTCAGGAGCTACATTAAATTTCATATTAAGGACATCATTCAATGTCGATACACTCGCTATAGATGGTGCTAAAGTCAAGCGTTTGTTACTACATATAATGTAAATCCTACCTTTTGGTGTTTCATTTGCTAAAAGGAATTTGAGGTTTTCTTTGTATTGGTATATATCATCCCCTCTTCCTATTAATATACCATTATAGTTCGTCCGCTCCCATTTTTCCGCAGTTAATTTCAATTCTTCTTTGCGCCATACGGACCAAGTTTCACCTACCTGTTTCATGATAAAAATATATGCATATTTAGGTAAAGCGAATACCTCGTTTGTCCCCGGATCGCCGATGACGCGGCGAGGAGCATAGTGTGCTAACTCTTCAGAAGGCAAGCACAAGTTCAGCTCAAACAGAACCTCTCGATCCGGTTCTGTGGAACGGCAGGAAACAAATCCTATCAACAACGAGAGAAACAATATGTGCTTATAAATCAATCTCATGCTCTCCTCCGTCGTTCCAGTCTAACTTTATTGTAATACCTACTTCGCTGCTGTCATCATCCGTCAAACTACCGTCTGCATTCATTCGCAACCGGATGATTCGCAGAGTTCCGGCTTGCAGCGGGTCTTCTAATGTTAACGTACTCGTCGTATAGCGGTTGCCTAACAACTTTGCCTTGACAGTCACTGTCCATGGCGCATCGTCACGCGATGGCATGCCTACGGTTGCCAAACAAGCTGTGGTGGCACTCTCCTCTTCCGCCTTTACCCGTCTCTGTGCATCGGGTGCACCGGCCGCTTTTCGGATAGGCACGTTTACCAATTGGAACGCGCACGGGGTGGCGTACGAGAAGATACTGTCGCGCAGCAAGAAACCGCAAGATACATCGTTCAGCGTTCCTTCCATCGATACTAACGAATCGCAGGCCGTGGTGTCTATCACCAACGCTACTGCCGTATTGATCATGTATAGGAACACCTCAAAATGCTTGGAATCATCGTCCACAGTCATATCCAGTCTCGCTGTGAACACGCCCGTGTTCAGCGACTTTAATGGTGACGATTTCGGTAAAGTCAAGCTCATCGTTTCGGAACGGTCTCTTTCTGCAAGGGACATCTGGTTGTTGTCTGCGATGTTCGCTAACGCCAGATGCATGTAGTTTTCTTTTGGTAACTTTAGCGTATAACTGGTTTGACTCGCATAAATCACATCCTGTATCCGACGGCGAAGTTTATCCGTCTCTTTGTTAAAGAAATGTAAATCAATGTCTTTCGCCTTGTCGGTGAATACCGGCGATAACCATTCTCTCAGTGCTTCACGCACCAAGCTGTCCGCCTCTTCTGACAACTCAGTCTGCAACTGCGTACTCAGTTCGGTACGCAGCTGCAACTGATAGTCAATCACCAGCTCTTCACCGCATACACTCAGATCATCATCGATCATCGTGCATGCGACGAAGAACAAGGGAAATAATATGACGAATAACCGTTTCAAGTTATACGCGTGTTAGCAATGAATTAGAGAGTAATCTCATATACGTTACCTGCGGTCCACTCAAGGTTAACCGAGAAACCGATTTCTACGCTCGGAGCCTTCAGGTCAGGAATCGTATTGTAAGCGCTCTTCAGATCACCAATCGTTATCTTAGCCGTAGTGGTGTAGTCCTGCTTAAATACTTGATTCGAAGTTACCGAAGCCGTTGCAGCCGTCAGTTTACCTACAAGATAGAACTTACCTCCATTCGGTACCATTTGATGATCTACACCATAAAAGTCCTTGCCCGAATTGTTGAGCAATTCAATAGCAATATATACATCTTTAGCAGCACCTACTTCTGAAGCCAAAACCAACGTGGAGTTCTTAGCAACGCTATAATCCGATACAGTCGCTTTTACCTCAGCCGTCATCTCCTTGTCGTAGATAGTATAAATCTTGTTGCGAGTACCAGCTGCAGGATATGTCTCCGGACTGAAATCCCAACCTACACTCTTTTGACCACCAATGAGTACACCGGTTAACTGATATCCGGTGGTATTGGTAATTTGGTTTGCTGCTGTATTGGTATTATTATCTGCCAGTGTCTCTGCAGCCTTCAGTTGGATATCCAAACGTGCTACACCATATTGAACCTCGTTCTTAAGTGCGATAGAACGGGTAGTAGAGTTAACCGTTCCATTATCAGTAGGATATTCAGCTAAGATAAGGCCCCAGTTTGCCTTACCTGCATAATTATCCTTCTCGGAATCCGGAGAGGTTTTAATCTTACTATTAGCAAAATACCACAATGATGCAGGATATGTATATTGGTCAATAGCTGCCGGATTCAAATTGGCGCTGAAAGAAGTTACGCCGCCATTGCCTTTAAATTCATGGTCTGTTCCATCCCATGCGACAGAGAGGGCACCAACCGGGAGATACAATTTCTCCGGGAAGTTAATGTAGGCATCCTTCAAAGTTACTACATCACCGGTCATATTGTCCACATAAGTTGTCGTATTAGCGATTGCTGTCCGAATGGCGGTTGCCATTTCGTTACCATTAGTAGCAAGCGGTTCGAGCGTATTGTACAAATCTGTCATCATACGAGCGATACCGAAAGAAGAAAGCACTTTCGCAGTCTTGTACGTGTTGAACAGGTCAACCAAGCCGGCAGTATTGTCTGCGTATTCGTACCATTTTACGCCAGCTACATCTGCATTAGCTACAGAGTTCATGTATGCGATCAAGCCGGTGTATGCGGCATTGCCGGTTACAGTAGCGGGATTTTCTTGAATCGGAGAGAGGTAGAACTCATAGTTCTGTGGATACGCATTCGAATAATCTGCGGTTAACTTACCAGTCTTGAAATTCGCATCATCGCCGGTTTCAGTAGCGCCGGACTCAGCATAAAACAAGAATGCGCCAGTACCAGCCGGAACAGGTTTGTTCTCAAACACTTTAGTACGAGAGCCGGATTCCGGAGTATATGCTCCGGTCGAACTACCTGTGATAGCTCCCAGCTCAATTTTGCTACCGAGACGCTTGTCTGTACCACTAACCTCGATAGATTTTGCAAACGGCATAAGAACAATGTCTTTCATTCCATTTACACTGAAGTCAGAGTAACCATTCGTTTGTACCCTTGTACTCGGCATCTTAGCCGGACCTCCTACTTGAGTCGGCAGTGCGATGGTAATGTCAGTAGCTACGTTTTGTACGTTCTGCTGATCAGGACCATTGTTGTCGCTTTGACATCCTGTGAAAGCGATCGCGCTTGCCAGCAGTGCTGCGCAAGCCATAAATGTCATTTTTTTCATAAATTTAAACATTTAAATTTGGGGTTAATAAATAGGGTTAATTTGTTTTGTTTTTGTTGTTTTTAATTTATTTGGTTATTATTCAACAGTTTCGCAATATATGGTAATGCAACCAAGGTTGCGAAGTATCTTCTTCAGTTCGTCTCGCATATAGCGGTAGGTAGCTCCGCCGTGGAGCGCCTTGATCTTCTTCTCACGCGTATCCAGATCCGGCTCCGTATCCATGATCTCGAATACTTCGTCGCGGCCGATAAACTCTACTTTCTGCAGACCGTAACGCAACTCTGCCCAACTCTCGCCGCCGTTCTCTACCGCAAAAATACTGTCGTTCAGCTCCGGATGCAGCGATTGCATGTATTCCTTAATAGTCCGTGCACGGCTACCCGCGAGGCCTTCGTTGTAGGCCAGACGGCCGTCGAAGGACGCAAAGCCGACGATACGGATATGCGAGATGCGGATCGTGCTGTCCTCGATAGCTTCGCTCAGAATATTCATGATACTATCCATGAGCAGGTCGTTCTGGATAAACGAACGGTCCATCTTCGTCACGTCCACATCGAAATAGATAAATACATTCCGCGGATCGGCGCTGAGCGCCATCGAGCGGTCGTACGGCTCGTACTCATCCTCGCTGCGCAGCAAGCGGCTTCGCAGATAGCGCATCTTGTCCACCTCCGGCGTCTTGATCTCCGGGATTACCGGTACTACCGGAGCCGGCACCGCTACCGGAGCTACCGCTATCGCCTCAGCCGGGATAAACTCGATCTCCGGCTCTGCCGGCATCGTATCTACCGGAACTACCGCTACCTCCTCTACCGGAGCAGGAGTCTCCTCCACCGGAGCAGGAGTCTCTTCGATCAGTTCCTCTACCGCCTCTGCCGCTGTCTCCAGCTTCTCGCAGTCGCAGCGCTTAGCCAGCGATTGCTCGTCGCCGCCGAGCGGGAAGACGAGGTTCACCGCCAACTTCGGCAGGATGAACCAACGACCGCTCTGATCGGTCATGTCGCCGCAATGCTTGCATTCGTATTGCTTGTACCAGGTATAACCGGCGTCGATACCACCCTCCAGCTCGATACTGAAATACGGCTTGATCGGGAAATGCCAACCGCCGCTGGCACCCGCCATGATCGCGTCGCCCTGATAACGGCCGTCCTTCACCTCCTTGTACATCCAGCTCACCGGATAGGCATTGCCGGCTACGTTGTAGTGCGCGTACGCAGCGTTAACGGATATAAATCCACGATTAAATACATTACAGAACCAATAACGGGGAGCTATCCACGCTGCGATATGACGCCATTTGGGGAACTTGGTATCATCCAGCGGGAACGGATTGAATCCTACGCCGAGCTCCATCGACCATTTCGGAGCCAACAGAATCTCCAGCATGATATTCGGAGTAGCGGCCGCGTCATAGATCAAATTATTCTTAATCGCCACATGCTCCTTCTTCCCCTCCTGCTTCTTCTCTTCCTTCGGCTGCTCCTGTACTTCTTTCAGCCCGAGCGAGTCAGCCCGCATAGCGAATGCGCGCGTAGCAGTACAAAACAGCGACGCTATCGCCACCAGACAAACCAGTGAGCGACGCGTCGAAATCAATGATATTTTTTCGGAATTTCTAAACATGACTAAAAACCGAGCGCAAAGGTACTACTTTCCTCGCATATACGCAAGAAAAATTTCAATTATTGAATAATTGTTAAGAAAAAAAGGCTGTTTTTTACGAATTGTCAACCGAAGAGCTCCATTCACGGGGCGAAAAACCGGTTTCGCGGGAGAAAGTCCTGGAGAATACAGCCGCTGACGCAAAGCCGCTCTGTTCGGCTACCTCCTGCATCTTCAGCTCCGGATGCTCGCGCATCAAACGCTTCGCCTCCGCGATACGATAGTTCGTGACATATTGGTAGAAATTGCAGCCGTATTCGGCATTGATCAGCTGCGACAGATACGTTCTGTTGGTCGGCAGGATAGCACGCAGGTCCATCAGCTTGAAATCCGGATTCAGATACGGCTTCTCCTCCTCCATCCATTTCTCCAGCGCCTCACGATAAGCCGCATTCTCCGACGACGACGCTGCGCCCGCTTGCTGCGCACCCTGCTCCGTCTGCATAGTTCCGCCCATCTCAGGACTCTCATCCATATCCACTCCGGCCTTCTCTATCCATGCGCCGGAACGGAAAATAACCTGGTCATTAGTATAAAAGAGGACGAAGAACATGAGCCACTGCTGGGTAAAAAGCCGGTTCGGCGCCTCTGTAAAACAGAGATACAGATAGGATGCACCGAGCACGAACATCATCGACAGATAACGAACCACCCAATGTTCGTCCGTGTCCTCCAGAGAACTGAAGTTCTCCTCGCAATACCGGTGGTACGAATGTACATGGTTGAATACCAGCAATACCCATACCAGCAACACGACCACAAACAGCCACCGCAGATCCCAAGGCACGAAAAAGTCAATCATGCCGACCACAAGCACCGGCAAAAGACGAATCAGCGCATTCTTCCATGTCAGCCATCCCGGCCGCATCAGTTCGGTAGGATAAGCCAGCAACAGCCAAGCTATAATAGCGCCGAGCACCATCTCCCAGCCCGTGAAAGCAAGCATTCCTTCCGGGGCCATGGCATAACTGTCCTCATGCAGCCGGAGAAAGAATCCGTAGATAAAAATAAGGGTTAGCAGCCCCATAATCCATGCGCAGATCTTGCGCAGACGCAAGCCGCCATGATGGAACGCAAGACACAGCGTACTCACTCCCGCCAGAATAACAATGGAGCAATTCTGTATAGGAGAAATCAACAACCGGAAGGTATCCTCCGGAATAAGCGGAGACAGCGCATAACTGACCGCCACCAATGCCGCCAAGATGATTCCGAACACAAATTCGGACTTATACTCGTAATATAAATAGCGAAGAGTCATTCTACCCCCCCCCAGCTATACAATTCGCTGATTTTATGGCTGTTGTACGTTTCATTGTCCATTTTTTTCAAATTGCGTCACAAAATTACTGCTTTTTTTTGACATGTGCAAATAAAAAACAATAATTCTTCTAAAAAAATCATTTTTAAAACGCCATAATTTTATTTATTGTCAAAAACGAATTTACCAATTGTCAAAATGTGCACAGCTATAGAACACAAAAATATGCCCCTCCGGCTCTTTAACAATCGCGGTATTCTATACCGCCCTGCAAAAAAAATCGCTCAAAAACTTGCGTATATGCAATTTTTGTTGTACCTTTGCAGCCGATTTGGATTTAAACATAAAGAATCATGACAAAATTATCGGAAATATTGGCAATCACCGGCAAGCCGGGTTTGTACAAATTGGTTAGTCGCGGCAACAACATGCTGATCGTAGAGAGTCTGGTGGACGGCAAGCGCATGCCTACTTACGCCCGCGACAAGATTGTAGCTCTCAGCGACGTGTCGATGTTTACCGATGCGGACGACATTGCGCTGCACGAGGTGCTGACCTCTGCGGGTAAGAAAGAGAACCTGAAGCCGGTAGCGATGGATCCGAAAAAAGCCTCCAATGCCGAGTTGCAAACTTGGTTTGACGAGGTATTGCCTAACTGGGACCGCGACCGCGTCTATCCGTCCGATATCCGCAAGCTGATCCAGTGGTACAATATCCTCATCAACGCCGGCATCACGGAATTCAAGATTGAAGAGCCGGAAGCGGAGGAATAAAAAGAAACGTGCTCCTTAGGGAGATAATCAATAGCATAGAATCTGTAGCGCCACGGAGTGCCCAGGAGAAATGGGATAACTCGGGAATGCAGGTAGGTGACACAGGACGGGATATCCAGTCTGTCCTCTTGACCACAGACGTAACGTCGGAGGTGGTCGGTGAAGCTATTGAGCACGGGTGCCAACTCATTATCTCCCATCATCCCCTATTGTTCCACCCCCTGAAGCAGGTATGCGGCCAGACGCCGCAAGCGCGCATCGTAGAGCAAGCTATCAAACATGATATCGCTATCTATTCCGCCCATACTTCGCTCGATTCCGTATCCGGAGGCATCAACACCCGCCTCGCGGATATATTAGGCATCAAGGACTATCGGATTCTCGTTCCCTCATCGGAGGGAGGCGATACGGGACTCGGCGTAATAGGCCGGTTGGATGAACCGATGCCATTTGACTCCTTATTAAAACGCGTGCGCGAGCGCCTGAATACTACCTATATCCGCTATACAATTCACAATGCACAATTCACAATTGAGAAAGTGGCTCTATGCGGAGGCAGCGGTGCGGAGTTTATCGAAGAGGCGATCCGCCAGGGAGCAGACGCCTATCTCACAGCGGACTGCAAATACCATGATTTTCAGGCGGCAGAAGGACGCATCGCCCTTATCGATATCGACCATTGGATCAGCGAGCGTCATGCGCGTGATATATTCCGCGATATCCTCGCTCCCCTCGGCGTCACATGCTTTATATCCCAAAAAGACAAAACACCGATATTAATTGCAAATATATAATTGATAATTTAAAAATTTATAATAATATGGCTAGAACGAAAGAATTGACCATCGAGGAGAAACTCAAAGTCCTCTATGAATTACAGCAGGTTGACTCCAAGATCGACGCTCTGCGTACCTTGGCCGGCGAACTGCCGCAGGAAGTGAAAGATATGGCCGACGAAGTAGAAGGTCTGAAGACCCGTCTGGTGAATATCGAGAATGATATCAAGGAATGCGAGACCCAGATCTCGGACCACCGTGTGCGTACCGAGAACGCCAACGCATCCATCTCCCGCTATCGCGAGCAGCAGAACACGGTTCGTAATAACCGCGAGTTTGACAATCTGAACAAGGAGATTGAGTACCAGGAACTGGAGATCGAGGCTTCGCAGCGTAAGATCAAGCATTACTCGGCTGAACTCGAGGCGCGTCAGGCAGAGAAAGCCAAGACCGTCAAGGATATCGAGGAGCGCACCGTGGATCTGAACCAAAAGCGCTCGGAACTGGACCAGATCTTAGCCGAGACCAAGGCAGAGACCGAAGCGCTGGTGCTCAAAGCAAGCGAACTCGAGAAGAAAATCGACGAGCGACTGCTGACCGCTTTCAAGCGTATCCGTAAGAACGCCCGCAACGGCCTCGCTGTCGTTAAGATAGAGCGTGACTCCTGCGGCGGATGCCACGCTAAGATCCCTGCTCAGAGCCAGTTGGATATCCGTGCCCGCAAGAAGATTATTCCTTGCGAGTTCTGCGGACGTATCCTGGTAGATCCTGAGATGTAATCAGTATCCATACCAGAAACGCTACAACCAGTAGGCTGATGACGCCTACCCACCATGTATCGCCGGCACCTATCGTGTCGGCGATATTGTTAGCCCCTTCCCGATCTCCCCCCGCAGGGGAGGAGAAAGCCTGATTTCTGAATGTTGCAATCTGATAACTCACAACGGCTATACCGTTGTTGATGAAATGCATCACTATCGGAACCCAGAGGCTTCCTGTCCATACGAAGACATAGCCGAACAACGCGCCCATCATCATTCGTGGGATAAAGCCGTAAAACTGCATATGTATCGCCGAGAAAATAAAAGCCGTCACCCAAATAGCTACATGAGTGTGGCGCTGAGGGCTGAGGACTCCCTGCAGCACACCGCGGAACGACATCTCTTCCGCGAGCGCAGGCAGCAACGCCATCAGGCCGAGATTGAGGAGCAAGCCGCCGATGCCGTCTGCCGCTAAAAACCGCTCCGTCAGCGCCATAGCACTCGCTTCCATCGCTTTTATCCATGCCTCTATACCCGCCAAACTCTCCGGCAGCCGGATTCGACCGTTCAGATCCGCCAGAAGGTTAATCGCCGGAATGGCACAAACCATGATGCCTATCGCGAGAGCAAAGACCTGCCATCCCGCGCCTTTGTCCATCTGCAGCCAGTGAAAGGGCCGGTGACCGCTGTCCCATAGCCATGCGCAGAGAACAGGCGGCAGAAGGAAGGTAGCGACAGTCTGCAGAAACTGCAGCCATTTGAGGCTCTCTGTCTCCTGGCTTCCATGCCATACCACCGTCCAGACTACCATCGCTATGAGCGTCAGTACCGACATGATTCCCAGCCAGGTCAATATCTGTATAAATTTTTTCATGCTGCAAAAATACAACTATTTTGCGAGATACGCAAGAGTTCTGGCGAATTTTTGCTTTTTATTTGCATATATGCAAAAAAAGCAGTAAATTTGCAGCGTTTTTGTACGAATCATGCCTTCGGGCTAAACTATATGGGATTACTTTTATTATTTTTGCTCGGTTCGATGGCCGTCAGTTTCTTATGCTCCGTACTGGAGTCGGTGCTGATGAGTACATCGCTCAGTTATATCAATTTGCGTGAAGAGGAGGGCTATGCGCCAGCGAAGCTGATGAGCAGTTACAAGGAGGACACCGGTCGTCCTTTAGCCGCTATTCTATCGTTAAACACCATTGCAAACACCATCGGTGCAGCCGGCGTGGGTATGCAGGCGACGGCTCTTTTCGGCTCCAAATGGTTCGGCCTGGTATCCGCGATCACGACGATACTGATTCTCTTTTTCGGCGAGATCATACCGAAGGTCATCGGTACGACCTACTGGCGCGAGCTGATGGGTATCAGCGCGCGTATCATCCGTGCGCTGATATTCATCCTGTACCCGCTGGTATGGCTGGTGGAGTTGATCTCCCGCATGGTGCCGGATAACGAAGATGACCCGTCGGTGAGCCGCGAAGAAGTGCTGGCGATGGTGAACGTAGGCGAGGAAGAAGGCGTGGTGGACGAGGACGAGAACAAGATATTCTCGAACCTGATGCGGCTGGATTCGATTCATGCCTACGACGTGATGACGCCGCGCGTGGTAGCAAAGACCGCACCGGAGAACATGACCCTGCGGGCCTACTACGACAACGACGAATACGACCATTTCTCGCGTATTCCGCTGTACAAGCCCGAATCGCCGGAGTATATCACCGGCTATATCCTGCGCAACGATGCGCTGGAGGACCTGACAGAAGACCATTTCCGCAAGACCTTGGGCAGTATCAAACGCCCCCTGCCGGCTTTCGACCAGGATCTGACATTAGGTACGATATTCGACAGCATGCTGAAGCAGAAAAGCCAGATCGCGCAGGTGATCGACGAATACGGTATGTTCGTAGGCATCCTGACGCTGGAGGATATCATCGAGACCATCTTCGGTCTGGAGATCATCGACGAGAACGACACGGTGATAGACATGCAGCAGTACGCCCGCGAGCGATGGGAGCAGAGGCAGAAGAAGTACAGGAAAGTAGAAAGTCAAAAGTCGAAAGTCGAAAGCAATGAGGAAGCAGAGCGAGATACGGATACTGAACAAGAAGGCGAAGTTTGAATACATCATTCTGGACCGGTATACGGCAGGTATTCAACTATTCGGCACCGAGATCAAATCCATCCGTGAAGGAAAAGCTTCGCTGATAGATTCGTACTGCGCGGTAGAACACGGGGAGATATACGTCAAACAGATGCATATCGCGGAGTACCGGTTCGGCTCCTACGCCAACCATGAGGTTCGCCGCGACCGCAAACTGCTGCTGCAGCGGCGCGAGATACGCAAACTGGAGAAAGCGACAAAAGACACCGGCAAGACCATCATTCCGCTGGTGCTTTTCATCAACGAGAAAGGGTTAGCGAAGATGGAGATCGCGCTATGCCAGGGCAAGCACAGCTACGACAAGCGCCAGAGCCTGCGCGAAGCGGATGACAAGCGTGAGATGGCGCAGGTGCGGAAGTTCACGCTTCGTTGATGTTGATAAGAAAATAAACAGAAATAAATTTTTATCAGACACTAATAATATTATAATATGAGTAAAGCATTATTAATGATTTTGGACGGCTGGGGCATCGGCAACAAGAGTAAAGCCGATGTGATCAGCTGCACGCCGACACCGCACTGGGATGCGTTGTTAGCACAATACCCTCATTCACAGCTCCAGGCAAGCGGCGAGAACGTCGGTTTGCCGGACGGACAGATGGGTAACTCGGAGGTCGGACACCTCAATATAGGTGCTGGCCGCGTGGTATATCAGGACCTGGTGAAGATCAACCGCTCCATCCGCGACAACTCGATCATGCAGAACCCCGAGATCATCGCTGCTTACAAGGCAGCGCAGGCGGAGGGCAAGAAACTGCATATCATGGGTCTATGCTCCAACGGCGGCGTACACAGTTCGCTCGACCACCTATTCAAACTGGTGGAGATAGCGAAAGAATACGGCGTAGGGGAGAAGACTTTCGTGCATTGCTTCATGGACGGCCGCGACACCGACCCGCGCAGCGGAAAAGGATTCATCGCCGACCTGCAGCAGGTATGCGACGCCAACGGCGCCCATATCGCCTCTATCATCGGTCGTTTCTACGCCATGGACCGCGACAAGAGATGGGAGCGCATCAAAGTGGCATATGACCAGTTGGTGAACGGTATCGG
This sequence comes from Bacteroidales bacterium UBA4295, assembly GCA_002395805.1. GTDB lineage: Bacteria > Bacteroidota > Bacteroidia > Bacteroidales > Paludibacteraceae > Colicola. The sequence continues at coordinate 42,269 of DGVB01000018.1, forward strand.
TCGCCAGGAGACCGATATGGTAGCCGCCGTACAGGGATGCTACGACCGCCATACGGAGGAGCACAAGGACACGGACGAGTTCATGGAGCCGCTGGTGAACGCCGGCTGCGACGGACGTATCGCCGAAGGCGATGTGGTCATCTTCTTCAACTACCGCAACGATCGCGCGAAAGAGATCACGATCGTGCTGACCCAGCAAGACATGCCGGAGCAAGGCATGCATACCATCCCCGGATTACACTACTGCTGCATGACGCCGTACGACAGTTCATTCCAGGGGCTGCATATCCTCTATCCGAAAGAGAACGTAGAGAATACCTTCGGCGAAGTGGTTAGCAATTTAGGTCTGAAGCAATTACGTATCGCCGAGACGGAGAAATTCGCCCATGTGACGTTCTTCTTCAACGGCGGCCGCGAAGCGGAGTATCCGGGTGAGGAGCGTATATTGATCCCGAGTCCGAAGGTACCGACCTACGACATGAAGCCGGAGATGAGTGCACCGGAGGTGACGGAAGCGCTGATAGCGGCTATCAAGACGCAGAAATTTGACTACATCACTCTCAATTTCGCAAACGGTGACATGGTAGGTCATACGGGTGTGTATGAAGCTATCGAGAAAGCCGTGAGGACGATAGACGACTGCTCCCACCGCGTGATCGAGGCTGCGCTGGAGAACGGCTATGAGATCATCGTGATAGCCGACCACGGCAACTGCGACAACGCCATCAATCCGGACGGCACCCCAAACACCGCACACTCGCTCAACCCCGTTCCGTTCGTATATATCAGTAAGGAACACACGGACGCGCGCGTAGAGAACGGTATCCTCGCCGACGTAGCTCCGTCGCTATGCCATATCATGGGTATCGCGCAGCCGAAGGAGATGACGGGAAAAAATCTAATTAAGGATTAGAGGTTAGAGGTTAGAGGTTAGAAGTTAGAAGTTAGAAGTTAGAAGTTAGAAGTTAGAAGTTAGAAGTTAGAAGTTAGAAGTTAGAAGTTAGAAGTTAGAAGTTAGAAGAAAGAAAAAGAAAAAAGAAAAAAGAAAGCGGCCCCGAAAGGGTCGCTTCTTTTCATGTTTCCGAAGAAACAAATCGAGCAACAAGCGATTACTCTGCAACCGGAGCCTCTGCCTCAGCGGGAGCTTCAGCAGCCTCTGCACAGCAAGCAGCGCTGTCTGCCTTTTGGCAGCATGCAACGCTATCTTTGCAGCACTCTTTCTCTGCACATTTGTCGCAGCACTTGTTGCCGCAGCTCATTGCAGCGAATGCAACAGCTACGATAAGAAGCATTTTCTTCATAATTTTAAAGAATTTTAAAATTCTGGAGCTTTGGCATCGTCGAGTCGGGTAAGCGAGCTTACACTCGACTAGCACAAAACTTCATTGTCTTTGGGTTAATAAAGCTTTATTCTTTTCGCCTATATGCGAAAAACGGTGCAAAAGTACAACATTTTTTCCGAATGCACAAAAAAAAGTACTTTTTGCATAGTGAATATTACAAAACACCGCAAAAAGTACCCCAATTGTAGCGGGAAGGAAGAATTATTTATTCTTCTCTACCTCAGTAGCTACATCTTGACCGAGCTCAACAGCGCGCTCGATGAGGGTAGCCTCTTTTTGAGCTTGGGTCTCTTCCTCTGCAGGAGCAGCCGGCTCAGCAACTACCTCAACTGCTGCAGGAGCAGCCTCTTCAGCCTCGGCTTTCTCAGCCTCTTTGTTTGCGCAGCTGAGTGCAGCAAATGCAACAGCTACAAGAATCATTAATTTTTTCATTGTTTTAAAGAATTTTTAAAGTTAATAAAGCTTTATTTTACTTTTTGTTTCGCCTTTTTGCGAAAAACGATGCAAAAGTACTAACTTTTTTGCATATATCCAAAAAAAATTGTAATTTTGCGCAATAAATTGCGTTTTTTATGAAAAAACCTGACTTTTTGGATAAATCCGACCTCAAATTTATCGGGTGGAATATTGCAGCCGCCATCGTGGTAGGAATCGTGATTCTGATCGTTCTGATAGCGTACCTCAGGAGGTATACCGAGCACGGTGTAGAAGTGGATGTGGCCGATGTGCGCGGGCTGGTGGTAGAGGAAGCCACTCCTCTGCTCGCCGACCAGGGGTTGCATCTGGTGGTGGTAGATTCCACGTATTCGGACAAAGTGCCGTTCGGCACTATCGTAGAGCAGGATCCGAAGCCGATGAGTCATGCCAAACACGGACGGGCCGTCTATGTGACGATCAACGCTACTACCAAACGCCAGGTAGCTATGCCAAACCTGCAGGATATCAGTTATCGCCAGGCGGAAACGACCTTGCGAGGTATGGGTCTGCGGGTTGATTCCGTCTATGAATACGAGCCGTCCGAATACCGGGATCTGGTACTGGATGTCAAATGCAACGGCGTGAGTGTACAGCCGGGAGAGAAACTGGCGGTAGGTACAAAAGTGCGGCTGGTAGTCGGTTTCGGGCGAGGAACCGAGCAGGTGGAGGTGCCGTCGGTAATAGGGCTGACCCTGCAAGACGCCCGCAGCCTGCTGTTGAGAAACCGGCTGACCGTAGGTGCTGTTAGTTACGACGAGCCGAGCGAAGAAGGCGTGGAGCAATATATCTATCGCCAGACACCGAGTGCCGGCGAGAAACTAATCGAAGGCGAGACAGTGGCGCTACGTCTGTCGGCTGATATCGAGAAAGCAGCCAGCGGAGAGGGAGGGCACACCGAGGAAGAAGAATGGTTTTGATGCAAAACACAGAAGACATAGAAACCGAGGAGTTGTGGGAGAGATGGCGATGCGAGGTAGATAAGGGTCAAGGCAAAGAGCGGATTGACAAATACCTGGCGGAGCATATGACCAACACCAGCCGCAACCGCATCCAGAATGCGGCTGATGCGGGTAATGTATGGGTGAACGGTCAGCCGGTGGCTTCCAATTATAAGGTTAAGCCGGGCGATATCATCCAGGTGCTGCTGGACCACGAGCCGCATGATTTCACCATCACGCCGGAGAATATCCCGCTGGATATCGTCTATGAAGACGAGGACCTGATGGTAATCAACAAACCGGCAGGACTGGTGGTTCACCCCGGCCACGGCAACTATGAGCATACACTGCTGCATGCGTTAGCATGGCATTTTGAGCAATGTTCAATTCACAATTCACAATTCACAATTGACATCAATGATCCCAATATCGGGTTGGTGCACCGGATAGACAAAGATACCTCGGGTCTGCTGCTGATTGCCAAGACGCCGGAGGCGAAGACGAACCTGGCCAAACAATTTTTCGACCACACGACCGAGCGCGCCTACAACGCCTTGGTCTGGGGTACCTTCCCGGAAGAGAGCGGCACGATAGAAGGCGCACTGGCGCGGGACAACAGAGACCGGACGATATACAGGGTATGGGATCCGGAAGAATGTCCTCAGGCCAAAGAAGCGGTCACCCATTGGAGGGTTTTGGAACGGTTTTTGTACGTGACTCTGGTGGAGTGCCGCCTCGAGACCGGTCGCACCCATCAAATACGCGTGCATATGAAGCATATCGGTCATCCGCTGTTTAGCGATGAGAAGTATGGCGGCTGCGAGATTCTCAAAGGTCTTCGCACCCAGAAATACCGCCAGTTTGTCGAGAATTGCTTTGCGCTTTGTCCGCGGCAGGTGCTGCACGCCAAAACACTCGGATTCACGCATCCGCGAACCGGCGAACGGATGCTTTTCGACAGCGAATGGCCGGAAGATATGACGAACCTGATAAATAAATGGAGAAACTATGAACCAAATACTATGGGTTGACGATGAGATAGACCTGCTGCAACCGTATATCATCTATCTCAAGGACAAAGGATACGAGGTACTGACAGCAAGCAACGGAGAAGACGCGATAGAAGCCATCAGCCGTCAGAGATCAGATGTCAGCATTGTTTTTCTGGACGAAAACATGCCGGGTATGTCCGGTCTGGAGACGCTGCAGGAAATCAAACGACTGCGGCCGGAGGTGCCGGTGGTGATGATCACCAAGAGCGAGGAAGAGCATATCATGGAGCAGGCTATCGGCGGCAAGATAGCCGATTATCTGATCAAGCCTGTCAACCCCAGTCAGATATTGCTTTGCCTCAAAAAACATATCCATCAGCATGCGATTGTAAGCGAGCAGGTGCAACAGAATTACCGCCAGGAATGGAGCGATATCACCTACCTCATCGACACGGCTTCGACCATCGAAGAATGGCAGGCTATCGAGCGGATGCTGACCAAATGGGATATTGAGTTATCCGAGGTAGAGGCCGAACAAGCCGGCCGCTCCGGCATGCACAGTCTGATTGAAGACCAGCGAACGCAAGCCAATGCAGCTTTCGCCAAATGGATTAGCAAGAACTACGAATCGATAGTCGAAAGTAGAAAATCGAAAGTCGAAAGCGGAAAGTCGAAAGTCGAAAGCATGATCATGTCGCCGGACGTGATGAAGCATGCTGTTTTTCCGCTGCTGGACAAAGGGGAGAAGGTGCTGCTATGCGTGATTGATAATTTCCGCTACGACCAATGGAAAATCATCCAGCCTCTCATCAGCGAATTCTACTCCATCCGGACGGAAGAGCAATATACCTCTATCCTGCCTACCGCTACCCAGTATGCCCGCAATGCTATTTTCTCGGGTTTGCTTCCCCTTCAGATACAGGAGATGTATCCGCAATACTGGGTGGAAGAGGGCGACGAGGAGAGCAAGAACCAATACGAGAAAGAGTTGGTACAGACCTTGCTGGACCGCTATCGCAGGAGAGAGACGTTCAACTACTGGAAGGTAAACGAGAGCGATTTTTGCGAACGGGTGATTCACCAACTCAAGGGCGTACAGGCGCCCCTCAATATCGTGGTGCTCAATTTCATCGACATGCTGTCGCATTCGCGTACGGAGAGTAAGATCATGCGCGAATTGGCCAACGACGAGTCGGCCTACCGGAGTCTGACCCTCAGTTGGTTCCGCCATTCACCGACCCATGAACTGCTCCGCCGTGCAGCGGAATTAGGCTTTACGCTCGTGCTGACCACCGACCATGGTACGACCCGGGTGAAGAACGCCGTACAGATAGTGGCCGACAAGAATACCAATACCAATATCCGTTACAAGGTAGGCAAGGCGCTTAACTGCGGATCCAAGAACGTGATGGCCATCGAGCAGCCGAAACGCGTAGGACTACCCTGCCCGAACGTAAGCAGCAGTTATATGTTCTGCACCGGCAGCGATTTCTTCGCCTACCCGAACCAGTTCAATTATTACGCCCAGTATTTCCGCAATACCTTCCAGCACGGCGGCATATCGCTGGAGGAGATGATTATTCCGCTGGTGACGCTGGAGCCAAAAAGGTAAAGCCCCGTGTTTAATTATTTGCTCATAGCGATCAGCGTGCTGACCTGGAATACAGGGAGGATGGGTGGTTTTGAGAAGCCGGAGAAGAACGAGGTGCTGCAATACCTCCTCTCTCAGGATGCGGATGTGATATGTCTGCAGGAGGTAGATGTGTACAAAGATCCCAAATATCTGACCCTGCCGGAGGTACGGGCCACACTCGGCAAGAAATATCCGTATTCGTATATCGATTTCTCCGTCTACAACAAACGGCACCAATACGGGACCATGGTATGGGCAAGATACCCGCTGATCAACAAACAGAGTATCCACTATGAGACTCGGGGAAACCTGTCCAACCGATGCGACATGGTGGTAGGAAAGGACACGATACGACTGATTAACAATCATTTGGAGTCGTACAGTTTCACGAAAGAGGACCTGAGCGAGGCGGAAGAACTGCGCACTTATCAGGGGCTCAAAGAGACTATCCGCCGCCTGAAAGCCAAATGGGAACGAGCTATCCCGCTACGCAATAACCAGGCGCGTGTGATTCGCGAAGAGATAGAGAGAAGCCCTTATCCGGTGATTGTAGTAGGGGATTTTAACGCACCCGCATGGAGTTATGCTTACCGTCATATCAGCGAAGGTCTGCATGACGCATGGAGTGAAACCCACCTATTCTGGCAATGGGGCGCAACCTGCGAGAAAAAAGGATACGGCCTACGCATAGACTATATCCTTTGTTCCGATCCGCTTCGGCCTACGGCATGCACCGTCCCCGACGCACCTGGAAGCGACCATAAACCGGTGGTAGCCACCCTAAATCTCTAAATCTCAGACCCTCTTCTGATAGTGGTAGTCATCGAATTTACCACCACTCTCCGAACTATCCAACCTATCGTGAATGCCAAGCTTGGCTTTCAGCTCCCGCCAGCACTCACCGGGCTCTCGCCAGTTCGTTTTCTTCCAGTACAGAATCAGCAACCAACCGAATAGCATTCCTCCCAGATGGGCGAAATGGGCTACATTGTCCGCCGTGAAGCCCGCTACCGAACCTAGACCGGCAAAGAGCTCTATCAGCGCATAAATAATTACGAAGATACGTGCGCGAATAGGAATCGGAATAAAAAGGATGAACATCGGTACGTCCGGATAGAGCCATCCGAAAGCAAACAAGATGCCGAATACGGCGCCCGAAGCACCGATAGTATTGAGCATCGTGGCATAATAAGCAATCGCTTCCGCGCTATACGAAGCACTCATATTGGACAGCATCAGCATCCATACCAACTCCTGAATCAGAGCAGCGCCGAGTCCGCATATCAGATAATAAATCGCAAAACGTCTTGCACCCCACTCCTGCTCAATCATAGGCGCAAACATCCAGACCGCAAACATATTAAAAAATATGTGGCTGAAATTGGCATGGAGGAACATATAGGTGAAGGGTTGCCACCAATGGAATGAAGACGCGGAGATATAATGAAGTCCGCAGAGCGTATTCAGGTCTATTCCGTATCGCTGTAGGATAGCAACAAAGAAAAAGACTATAAAATTAGCTATCAACAGATAGCGCGTAACAACAGGTATATTTCTCATAACGAGTGCAAAATTACATTTTTTTCACGATATAAGCATACAAAAAACGCACCAAATAGCAAAAAAATCCGTTTTTTTTACTAAAAATGCATTTTTTTTGCCCAAAATATTTGGTATATAAATAAAAAGTTGTAACTTTGCACTCGCAAAACTGGGATTGGAACCCAATAGTTCACATTATTAATAACCAAAACAACAAAAGTTATGAACAAATCAGCTCTTATTGAGGCAGCTGCAGCTAAGGCTCAGGTAAGCAAAGCAGAGGCAGCTAAAGTGATCGACGCAGCTCTTGAAGCAGCAGTTGAGGCAGTTAAGAAAGGCGAAGGCGTACAGCTCGTAGGTTATGCTACTATCGCTATCGCTAACCGTAGCGCTCGCAAGGCTAAAAACCCGCGCACCGGTGCTATCGTTGACGTACCTGCAAAGAAGATCGTTCGCATCAAACCGGGTGCTAAATTTGCTCTCTAATCAAGGCAATGTAGCTTTATAAACGAGTTGCCCGCATTGGGGCAACTCGTTTTGTCTGTTTATTTAAATAAGGTATATGCTGAATATTATTTTATGCGGAGCTCCGGGTAGCGGAAAAGGCACCCAGTCCGCTTTTATCGCTCAGAAATACGGTGTACAGCATCTGTCCACAGGCGACGTGCTGCGCGCCGAGATAGCCTCCGGTAGTGAATTAGGCAAAAAAATCGATTCGCTCATCTCGCAAGGCAATTTAGTGCCGGACGATATGATGTATGGCGTGATTGAGAATTATATTGCCCATCTGCCTGCTGATTGCAAGGGTACGATTTTTGACGGTTATCCCCGCACCGTAGCCCAAGCTGAGTCGCTGACAGCACTGCTGAAGAAATATAATATGGGGGCCATTATGATTGATTTGCTGGTAGATGAGCAGTTGCTGATCCAACGTCTCATCGAGCGCGGCAAAGTCAGCGGACGTGCGGACGACAACCTGAATACCATCCGTCACCGCATTGCCGTTTATCACAACCAGACAGAACCTATCGCTCATTATTATCTGCATAACGGCAACTACTGCCCCGTAAACGGCAACCACTCCATGGCCGATGTATTCCTGCAGATCATGCGTATCATTGACCGGTTTCTCGAAGAGAAACATTAAACCGCAAAACTATTAAAGTGTTATGCCAAGCAATTTTATCGACTATGTCAAGATCTACTGCCGCTCCGGAAAGGGCGGCGCAGGGTGTATGCACCTTCATCGCGCCAAATATCTGCCGAAAGGCGGTCCTGACGGCGGCGACGGCGGCAAAGGCGGGTCGGTAATATTGCAAGGCAACCGCAATCTATGGACGCTCCTGCACCTCAAGTACCAAAAGCACATCATGGCTACAGACGGAGGCAAGGGAGGTCAGAGCCGCTCGTTCGGCAAAGACGGTGAAGACAAGATCATCGAGGTACCATGCGGTACGGTGGTCTATGACGGCGAGACGGGTGAGTATATATGTGAGGTGAAGGAGCATGGCGAGCGCGTGGTGCTGCTCAAAGGCGGTCGCGGCGGTTTGGGCAACTGGCATTTCCGTACGGCTACCAACCAGGCTCCGCGGTATGCCCAGCCGGGAGAGCCGGCGCAGGAGCGCACCGTGATCATGCAACTCAAGGTATTGGCGGACGTAGGTCTGGTAGGATTCCCCAATGCCGGTAAATCAACTCTACTGAGTGTCGTTTCAGCCGCCAAGCCGGAGATAGCGGATTATCCTTTCACGACGCTCACGCCCCAATTAGGTATCGTCTCTTACCGGGACGGAAGGTCGTTCTGCATGGCCGACATCCCCGGTATCATCGAGGGTGCCAGCGAGGGCAAAGGTCTGGGGCTGCGATTTCTGAGACATATCGAGCGGAACGCGGTGCTTCTATTTATGGTTCCCGCTACCAGCGAAAACATCGTGGCGGAATACAAGATCCTGCTAAGCGAACTGGAGAAATACAACCCGGAGTTACTGACCAAAGCACGGATTCTGGCTATCTCCAAATGCGACGCAGTAACCGAGAAGGAGCTGGACAAAATCAAGAAATCCAAAGCGCTGAAGAATCTGGATATTGCTGTTGTATTCATTTCATCCGTTGCCGGTCAAGGTATCGATGAACTTAAAGATGCGCTGTGGGTGGAACTGAACAAAGAGCAGAACCAGATCATCGAGATCAGTCACGCACCGATAGATGTGACAGTGGTGGAGCCTTCAGAGGTCAGCCAACAGCCATCAGACGACGAAGAAGAGCATACCATTTACCTGAACGAAGTAGAGGAAGAGTGGGATCTCGACAAATACAAAGGCATTGGATGGGATGAATAGCACGTGGTACGACAGAATGATCGAATGGCGGGAACGCCATATCAGCGAGAAGCATCTGGTTCTTCTCCTGTCGTTTTTCGTAGGTGCATTCTCCGCTGCCGCAGCTGCGCTGCTGAAATCCTTCATCCATCTGATCCAATGGCTGGTAGAAGAGCAGTTGATCAGCGACGGGCATACCTGGTGGTATCTGATTACGCCAATCATCGGTATCACGCTGGCGGCGTTGTTCGTCAAATATATTGTCCGTGACGATATCAGCCACGGTATCACCAAGATTCTCTACGCCATCTCGCAGCGTAAATCCATCATCAAGGCGCATAACATGTGGTCGTCAATTGTCGGCTCCGGTCTTACCATCGGTTTCGGCGGATCGGTCGGAGCAGAGGCACCTATTGTGTTAACCGGTGCAGCCATCGGTTCCAACTTGGCGAAAGCTTTCCGTCTCGACCAGAAGACGATGATGCTGATGATCGCCTGCGGTGCCGCAGGTGCAATAGGCGGTATCTTCAAAGCTCCTATCGCGGGTCTGGTCTTTACCCTTGAGGTGCTGATGATGGATCTGACGATGACATCCGTGGCGCCACTGCTGATCTCTTCTGTCACAGCAACCGCTATCTCCTACATTCTGACCGGCACAGATCCGATGTTCCCGCTGGATAATGCAGAGCCGTTTATGGTGAACCGCATTCCGTGGTATCTGGTGCTGGGTGTGGTTTGCGGTCTGGTGAGTCTCTATTTCACCCGAGGCATGAACAGTCTGGAGCAGTGGTTCAAGCACTCGATTCAAAACATGTGGGTCAAGCTGCTGCTCGGAGGCATGACGCTGAGTGTGCTGATCTTCATTTTCCCGCCTCTGTACGGCGAGGGTTACGACGTCATCCGCCAGTTGATCAACGGCGACTGCATGTCCGCTCTGGAGAACAGTCCGCTGGAACATAACGAATGGGCGGCGCGTAACGGATCATGGCTGCTGCTGACCTATTTCGGCTTTATCATTCTTTTCAAGATCGTTGCGAGTGTTGCGACGAACGGTGCCGGAGGTGTCGGGGGTATCTTCGCTCCTTCGCTTTTCATGGGTGCTATCACCGGATTTCTAACCGCCCGGATAATGAACATGACCGGTCTCATGGTTCCGGAGTCTAATTTTGCATTGGTGGGCATGGCCGGTCTGATGTCGGGCGTCATGCATGCTCCGCTGACCGGTATCTTCCTGATTGCGGAACTGACAGGCGGCTACCACCTGTTCATGCCGCTGATGATCGTTTCTGTCATCTCATACCTTACCATTATGCTCTTCGAGCCGCACTCGTTGTACGCCATGCGTCTGGCGCAGAAAGGCGAGCTGCTCACGCATAACAAAGACCGTAATGTATTGACGCTATTGAAGATGGACAGCGTGCTGGAGACCGATTTTATCGCTATCTTCCCGGATATAACCTTGGGCGAACTGGTTAAAGTGATCAGTGAGAGCCATCGTAATATATTCCCTGTCATTGACCATGAAGGGCATCTGAAAGGCATTCTGCTACTTGACGAAGTACGTAATATTATGTTCCAACCGAGGCTGTACAAACGCTTCACGGTAGGTCAACTGATGACTTCTCCAGCCGCTATTCTGCGGTTCGATCTGCCAATGGAGAAAGTGATGGAGATTTTCGAAGACACCGGCGCCTGGAACCTGCCGGTAGTGGATAGCGATCGCCGTTATTTGGGATTTGTATCCAAATCCAAGATTTTCAATTCGTACCGCCACGTCCTCGTCCATTTCAGCGAGGAATAAAATCCCAAGTTTTTTCCCAAGTTAAAAATTTGCATATATCGCTAAATATCCGTACCTTTGCAGCGTCAAACGATCCGATGAAGCGACTACTACTCATATTCATTAGCATCCTATGCGCTGTTTTGGTCTTGGCGCAACGGGCAAACAGCTACACCATCAGCGGCTATGTGAGCGATGCGGCGAGCGGCGAGCGGTTAATCGGCGCTGCTGTCTATGACACGGTGTCCCGTCAAGGCACTGTGACCAATACGGCAGGATTCTATACGCTGACAATAGTAGAAAATAGAAAGAACCAGGTAGGGCCGCTCAAAGTCGAAAGACCAGAAGTGGTATTGGTGGCATCTTATGTGGGATATGAGCCATCGGAAGTCAGCCTTCAGCCATCAGAAGTCAGCGGTCAGACGGTAAATTTTGCTTTGCAGCTTGCCACACGGTTACAGGAAGTGACAGTGACGGGGCATCAGTCTGTTTCCGCGCCGGATAATGTACAGATGAGCGCCATCGAAGTGCCGGTGACGCAGATACAGGCTATTCCTGCCATCGGCGGCGAAGTGGATGTGCTGAAAGCGATCCAGTTGCTGCCGGGCGTGCAGAGCGGCGGCGAAGGCAGTGCCGGTATCTATGTCCGCGGCGGCGGACCGGATGAGAACCTGGTGATGCTGGACGGCGCACCGCTATACAATATCAACCATGCCCTCGGTATGTTCTCCGTCTTCAATGCCGATGCCATCAAAAACGTGACACTCTACAAGGGCAATTTCCCTGCACGCTTCGGTTCCAGACTCAGTTCCGTGATAGACGTATGGCAGAAAGAAGGCAACAACACGTTCTGGCACGGCGGCATCTCGGTGGGACTCATTGCCAGCAAGATCAATCTGGAAGGTCCCATCTTCAGCAAAGCGCAGTTGGACAGTCTGAAAGCCGGCTATTCGCCTCGCGCCAAGACGACCTTCAATATCTCCGCCCGCAGGACGTACTTCGATCTTTTCACCGCACCCCTGATTGCCGCCATGACTTCGGGCGACGGCATGTCGCTATGGGCGGGGTACTATTTCTACGATATCAATGCCAAACTGAGCCATACCTTCTCCGAGAAAGACCGCCTGAGTATCGGTATCTACAGCGGTTCGGACGTGGAGTACATGCGGATGAGTGAGAAAGACACATATGGCGGGAGCACGAGTGAATTCGGGATGTCAATGCGCTACGGCTGGGGCAACACGCTTGCCGCGATAGACTGGCAACACCAGATCAACCATCAGCTTTTCCTCAACACCCGCGTTCATTACAGCGGCTACCGCAGCAAACTGAGCCAATCGATGAGCGAGAAAAAGACCGGAGAAGAAAATACCAGTTTTGAGCAACAGATGGGTTTTAACAGCCAGATCAACGATGTGTCCGTTTCCTCCCAACTGGAATTCACGCCGAACCAAAAGCACAAGGTGCAGGCAGGACTGGAATATATCTACCATCATTTCCAGCCCTCCGTCCAGAACACGATGATTCTCTCTATGGGCGATTCAGCAGCAGCGGCATTCAATATGGACACCACGATCGGCAACAAGGCATTGCACGGACACGAAGTGGCGGCTTATATCGAAGACACATGGAGTCCTATCCGTTGGTTCAGGCTGAACTACGGCGCACGGTTCAGTATGTACGGTATCCGCGGCAAGGTGTATCCTTCGGTCGAGCCGCGGGTAGGAATGCGTTTTCTGGTGCATAAAGATGTAGCGATCAAGGCCAGTTATTCGTACATGAGCCAGTATGTGCATCTGCTGAGCAACAGTTCGCTCTCGCTGCCGAGCGATATGTGGGTACCCGTGACACATGACCTGCCTCCGATGCGATCCATGCAAGTGGCAGCGGGTATCAGTTATGACGTGCTCGGGCAAGTGGAATTGAGCGTGGAAGGCTATTACAAACGCTCGCTGAACCTGATCGAATACAAAGAAGGAGCATCGTATATGGGCTACACGGCTGACTGGGAATCCAAAGTGACGACCGGAACGGGCTGGAGTTATGGTGTAGAGTTTCTGGCGCAGCGTAAGATAGGGCCTGTGACAGGATGGATAGGTTATACCTGGAGCCGCACGATGCGCCAGTTTGACGAGATCAACTACGGCAAACCTTTCCATGCCAAATACGACCGCGAGCACGACCTGAGTATCACGCTTCAGTACCAGATCACCCCGCGCATCGACATCGCCGGCACTTGGGTTTATGCCACCGGCAACAGAGGAACACTTGTGTCGCAGGTTTATATAGATCCGTGGATCGGCACCGTCGAGTATTTCAGCGAGCGAAACGGATACCAACTGCCGGACTACCACCGTCTGGATCTGGCAGCTAATTTTCATTTCCCGCACAAACGGTCCGAGAAAGGCAAGAAAGGGAAGGCGGACGGCTACTATGGCAAAGGCGGCTGGCTGCGGCATGCCGAGCATATTCTGAATATCAGCTGCTACAACGTCTATTGCCATATGAACCCTATGTTCGTCGAAGCCGATCCCTACTCCGGCAAACTATACCAGATCACCCTATTCCCGATATTGCCGAGCATCAGTTATCATTTCAAGTTTTAGCCCAATAACCCCACCCCGGGAGAGTTCTACGACCGTCCACTGGACGCTCGATCGAGCGGAGCTCTTCACCCCTCAAGGGAGGGAGAAAGAGATATATGATGAAATTTTATAAAATATTATTGTGCGCTGCTCTTGTAAGCCTCAGCGGATGCGAGGAGATGTTCTATCGCGAAGTGGATTTCACGATCGAGGGGGAAGAAGAGATGCTGGTGCTGGAGACCGAGAATATCGTAGGACAATCGCCGAACATCCTCGTTAACCATACCTTCCTTTTCGGCTCCGACCGCGATGAGCGCATAGGTGTCGTGCTTGATGCGGATGTGTCGCTGCGCATCAACGGCGGCGAATGGATGCCGCTCTACCGGTATGGCGTTTCCCCTGCATACAGAATTCTGGCAGACAGCACCAAAGCACCCAAGATACAAGCGCTGGACACCGTGGAGATAGCGGTCTCGCACCCCAAATACGCTCCTATTACGGCACGGCAAATCATGCCGAATACGATCAAGGCGGAGATGAGGGAATATGAGTTGATGAACAACGGATGGGTGAGTGTCACGCTGCGGCTGGACGCCTATCGCGGCAATCCGGATGATATGATCGCCATCCGGTTAGACAGCGGAATGGTGCAAATGACCTATCGCCGAACAGGAAAAATACTCGATAATGTGTTTGATGCAATCTATTCAACCGAACCTGTGTTTGCCGAGGCGCTTAACTTACAAGCGGCGGGGTACTATGGCGGTCACACAGGATATGATCTCTTTTTCCCCGCTTCGGCTTTGAGCGAACCGATGGATATCCATCTGATAGCAGATTGTATGAGGGGGGTCAACCAAGAACTCTACCGCAATCTGACGGTAAGGAATCTGACCTTTTCCGTACGAGCCTGTACCTACGACTACTACCTGTATGAGCAGTTCCACCGAGCCTACAAAAATCTATGGCTTGAAGAGCCGAGCGGCGTTCCTTCACAGGAAGGCAATATCATGGAAGAGATTTTGAAAACCGTGTCCGAGACCCTGGGACAGCAAGAGAAAATAGCGGTCTATACGAATGTAGAAGGAGGCTTGGGATATCTGACCGGCTACAGCAAAGTATCGGTAACGCTGCCTGAACCTTGAGTCTCAAGTTCTTCTTTGCATTGTTTGAGCAGCGCAGTAGCCTCAGCTGCCAGACGTTTGTATTCCTCCAAACTGATGGCTTCCGAAGCCTCTAATTGCGCAATGATAGCTTCGGCTTTCTCTATTTTTTCGTCGTAAGACATGTTATTTCCCCTTTCCTTTCAGGATCACTCCTGTCGTATAGAATAATATCTTCAAATCGAGCAGTAGCGACATATTCTCCACATAGACGATATCGCAATTAAGCCGCTCGATCATTTTCTCCAGCGTATCGGTATATCCCACACGAATCGGTCCCCAACTGGTCAAACCCGGACGCACTTTGTATAACAGACAGTAATACGGCGCCTCTTTCATGATCTGCTCGATGAAAAACGCTCTTTCCGGCCGCGGACCGACAATAGACATGTCGCCGCAGAGGATGTTCCATAACTGGGGCAGTTCGTCCAAACGGTATTTGCGAAGCCAATGACCGATCTTTGTGATACGCGGGTCGTCGTCCTTGGTGAGTTGCGGTTCACCTTCGCCTTCGGCATGCTCAACCATCGTACGGAACTTATGGATCCGGAACGGCAGACCGTAGCGCCCTATGCGCTCCTGCGAATAGAAGACCGAGCCCCTGGACGACAGTTTGATCTGTATCGCAAGGAGGGCGAAAAGAGGAGAAAGTAGCAGCAATCCCGTAGCGGAGGCGCCTATATCAAATGCCCGTTTTATACATAACTCGGCGTCGGTCATATTGAAATCAGTGATACGGATGAGAGACGGCCGGTCCAGATGACCTATTCTCGCAGCACCGGTCAACATATCGTACACGCGCGGAACCATACTAATCTCGCACGTCAGCGGGTACAAGCGCGCGATGAGTTCGTACAGATCGCGATCCGTATAACCATCCGGCAAATCAATAATCACTTCATCCTGTTCACCTGCACGCAAAGTCTCTGCCTCTGCCAGAGAATGAACCGTTTTTGTCCGCTGGATACCTCTCCTGCGGGAGAGCAAAGTGATTGTCAGACGGGGAAGATAACTGAGTACAAACTGCAGACCGAACAACACAGCAAGCGAAACGATGTACCTATTGTATGTTTCCACTTCATCATCGATGATGATCACGAAAAAGAAAAACAATGATATGACCGCTGCGGAGAAGAAAGTACGCAGAAACTCCCGCCAGAGCGGTTTCTGCAGCGGCCGGAGATAGTATCCCGACAGGTAATACACCAAAAGGCATACCAGCGGATAAATCAAGAGAGGAGGCCAGAAACTGAACGCGGGTACCAACACATCATTTAAGGTCTCTACCCTACTTTCATAGACCATCCACCGAAATCCGAGGAAACACAACCATACCAATTCGCTGCTAAGCAAATCGGCAATGAGGTACCATATTTGTTGTTTTCGCCGGAGTGTCATAAATTAACGTACAATTAGACAAAGTACAATGTACAAAGGGAAGTTATTATCGGATGATTTTAAACGTATTGTCTGTGTTTACTTTGATGATGGAAGACGGTTCGTGGGGTGTTTCGTCTTCTCTTCTAAAACGGCAGACATAGTCTGCTCCCTGCAGGATTGCTTCCTCTATCTCGTGAAAGAAATGCGCCGTAGGATGTCCGCTGATATTCGCGGAGGTAGAGACAATCGGCCGTTTCAGTTGAGCACAAAGGGCTTTACTGAAGGGTTCGCTCGTAATTCGAATGCCGATAGATCCATCTTCGGCAATCAGATTTTTCGCCAGATGGCGTGCATTGGGATAGATGATCGTCATCGGCTTTTCATCTTGTAAATCGGTCTGTGCTCCGTATTCTATAGAATTTTGAATTTTGAATTTTGAATTTTGAATTTCCAAGAGCATCTCCGCGGTCTCCGGCACATCTACATAGTAATCCAATTTCGCCGCCGAATCGAGGAGTACGAGCATGGATTTGCTATCTTCGCGCTGCTTGAGAGCGTATATCTTAGCCACCGCCGCTTCGTTCGTCGCGTCACAACCTATACCCCACACTGTGTCCGTCGGATAGACAATGATGCCTCCTTCGCGAAGCACCCGCAGTGCTTCCTGCAAATCCTCTCTGTCGTACCTGCCAAAATCCATAGCGGGTGCAAAGGTACTGCTTTTTGGCGAAATTGGCAAACAAAAATAGCAAATTTAAGAATTTTTCTTAAAAAAGACAGCCCTTCCTTGCATATTTGCAAAATTTGTTGTAATTTTGTAGCCGATTTAGTAGGCGCAAAGTCGAAAGACAATTTCAAACAAAATATATATCTTATGAAAGAATTAGATCTTACCAAGTATGGTATTCAGGGCGCACGTGTGATCGCCCACAACCCCTCCTACGAGTATCTGTTCGCAGAGGAGACCAAGCCCGGACTTACCGGTTATGACAAAGGTCAGCTGACCGAGCTCGGTGCTGTTAACGTAATGACCGGTATCTACACCGGCCGTTCGCCTAAAGACAAATACATCGTGATGGACGAGAACTCGAAGGACACCGTTTGGTGGACCAGCGAGGGTTACAAGAACGATAATCACCCGATGTCCGAGGATGTTTGGGCTAAGGTAAAAGCTTTGGCTATCAAGGAGCTGAGCGGCAAGAACCTCTACGTAGTAGATGCTTTCTGCGGCGCCAACAAAGACACCCGCATGGCTGTTCGCTTCATCGTTGAGGTAGCATGGCAGGCTCATTTCGTAAAGAACATGTTCATCCAGCCGAGCGAAGAGGAACTCGCTAACTTCGAGCCGGATTTCGTGATCTACAACGCTTCGTTGGCTAAGGTAGAGAACTACAAAGAGCTCGGCCTCAACTCCGAGACCTGTGTGGCCTTCAATACTACGAGCCGCGAGCAAGTAATCCTCAACACCTGGTATGGCGGTGAGATGAAAAAAGGTATGTTCTCTATGATGAACTACTACCTCCCGCTCCGCGGTATCGCTTCTATGCACTGCTCCGCTAACACCGACATGGAGGGTAAAAACACCGCTATCTTCTTCGGTCTGTCCGGTACCGGCAAGACCACTCTGAGTACCGACCCGAAACGTCTGCTTATTGGCGACGACGAGCACGGATGGGACGATCAGGGTGTATTCAACTTCGAAGGAGGTTGCTATGCAAAAGTGATTAATCTGGACAAAGAGTCCGAGCCGGACATCTACGCAGCTATCCGTCGTAACGCGCTGTTGGAGAACGTAACCGTTGACGAGAACGGCAAGATCGATTTCGCAGACAAGAGCGTAACCGAGAACACTCGCGTTTCGTATCCTATCAACCATATCGAGAAGATCGTTAAACCGATTAGTGCAGGTCCTGCAGCCAAGAACGTGATCTTCCTCTCCGCAGACGCATTCGGCGTACTGCCTCCTGTTTCTATCCTGACTCCGGAGCAGACGAAGTACTATTTTCTCTCCGGCTTCACGGCTAAACTCGCTGGTACTGAGCGCGGCATCACCGAGCCGACTCCCACTTTCTCCGCTTGCTTCGGACAGGCTTTCTTGGAGCTCCATCCTACCAAATATGCAGAGGAGCTGGTTAAACGCATGGAGAAATCCGGCGCGAAGGCTTACCTCGTTAACACCGGTTGGAACGGAACGGGCAAACGTATCTCGATCCGCGACACACGTGGTATCATCGACGCTATCCTTGGTGGCGATATCCTCACCGCTCCGACGAAGAAGATTCCGTACTTCAACTTCGAGGTTCCGACCGCTCTGCCGGGCGTAGATCCTGCTATCCTCGATCCGCGCGATACCTACAAAGACGCTGCTGAGTGGGAAGTTAAGGCAAAAGACCTCGCTGCCCGCTTCATCAAGAACTTTGACAAGTACACCACCAACGAAGCAGGTAAGGCCCTCGTTGCTGCCGGCCCGCAACTCTAATCCTTGCGGAATAATTAAGAAAAGTGGCATACGCGCTTGCGTATGTCATTTTTTTTTCGTACCTTTGCAGTCGCAAAGGTTTATTGTTTTATACTCATCCGTATGGCACAGGAAGAAGTAATAAAGTTATTTGATGCAAAGAAGATACGCATTGTGTGGAATAGCGACGCGGAGAAGTACTATTTCTCCGTAGTAGATGTTATCCAAGTATTAACCGCTGCAGATGGCAAGCAGCGCTTAACCGATGTCGCTGATTTTCCAATCCCCCGGAGGAGTTACCTCTGCCAAAAGAAAAGGATGACTTGGCCGACCTAACTGATATAATTCAATAGCCAAAATTCAGTTGTTCGGAATTTCCGAACTACCACTCAGTTAGTCGCATTCTTCGTCAAATGCGTTTAAATTGAATTAGGACAACGTATCAAAATTTCTCAATTTAATTTAAAATGACACTCAAATTTGCGAGATTCAACAAAATGTAGTAATTTTGCAAACAAAAAACATCAAACGACGGTTGACATACGTCAAGTTAAGCGTATAGATGGTACAAGTACCGGATTCTCTGCCGAATATCGGTTAATCGGGATAAAGGCTCCAGATGTTATTCCGTATACTGTATGCATTGCTTCGGACAAATGTTTTTCTATTGTAATCTCATTTGAACGCATCTTAAGTGTCTCGTATTTTGCGAACGATAATACAGGTGTGCGCTATGGGATAGAAAAGTTTGAGGACGAAGAGGCAAAATGTTTTGAGGAAGGCAAGGAGATAAGTACGTCAAAATGGTGGGCAGTATATGGAAATACTTTCATGGCATACTTGGCTCCATATAAAGAAATTCTTTTTGACTTCCTTGGAGAAGACATTACAAGTCCTTCATATTGGTACTAGCATTCCGTTTACCTTCATTTATGTCGCTACCATCCTATATTCAAAACTGCTTGCGTCAGTATGACAATAACGAGTTGAGTTGGGGTGGTGTGAATAACTCCAAGCTAATGGATCAATTAGTCAAAGGCGTACAAAATAACAATGATGAAAAGTACGTAAAGTCACGACGATTCGCCAAAGACATGAGGGAGTTTGCTTCAAGGATCTATACAACTGCTCAATTGCAATCGGATCCTGCACCGATGCCTTTTAGAACTTGCTGGAATGCTATCAAATGTCTGCGTAGAAAAATCAAGTAGGTTTACTTTTGAGAATCTCAAATCATACAATAATAGACAACATTATTACTGCGTACTATGAATGAGTTCTTAACATGGAGTGCTTTGGTGATAGTTAGCATACCTGCGCTATGGTTTGTGCTTTATTTGCTATCGCTCATTTGGGAGTTCGGGAAGAATACCATATTGGGATGTTTGATGATTCCTATATACCTACTTGTGATGGCTATACGCTATCTATTTGTTATTTACGCTAGCGCAATATTAGCTTTCCTTCCGATGATACCAGTAATAATATTTGGTAAATGGCTCGTAGTAAATGATGTGTGTTCGAAGAATCTCGTATGGTCCATAGATGTAATCATAATGTTGCCGTGTTTTTACTTGTTTTATAAATTATTAGGGTGGTTATTTGATTGGACTGAGAAACTAATAGAAAAGTTATGACTCGCGAGGAATTTGATAAAATCAAAGAACAGATATTTTCAAGCGATAAAGAAGCTGAGTTGCAAGGTTTAGGGTTGCTATTATCTGCTAATGATTTTGATTCGTTAAGATATGAAATTGCTGAAGAGCCTATCGCATTCTGGCAATTTCGGCACTTTGGTGAGATGTGCAACTACATTGAAAATATATACATACCGCAAGAAAACAAAAGTATGTCTAATTATGCGCGCTGTGAACTAAAGAAGTACTTTGTACAATTTGTCGAAAATCACCTATCTTAATTAAGTAGCTTAATAGAAATGTTATATGAGAATAATTAAAATAGAGAAAAGGTATACGGAAGATTGTGTAATTCGTTACGAAATGATAGCATCAAATGTAGCAAACGTTTATGTAAATAACGAGCGTCATTTCCCACCGCAGCAACTCGTTGAGGGTGATGTAGAAACCAATATGGATGAATTTTATCGAGAAACATTCAATAAGAGCCCTTTACAATGGTTGCGTAAAGCCACTATTTATCGTCAAGATAATCCATCTCGCAATGACATTCCATATGGAGTTGAAATTACTTGTAATGAGAAACCTGCAAAGATCGAATCTTACATTGTGGAATATGCCGGCAGGAAATATGTCCACGAAGGAATGGTGGCTGATAGACTGGATTTGGAAAAAGCTTTGTATGAAGAATGGCAATCAAAATATACAGCCAAAGATAAGAAGTAGATATTATGGCATACTTTGATAAATACGGAGTAGAGTTCTCCGATGACCGCAAAATGTTGGAAAAGTGTCCACAAGATTTTCGTGGTGAGTACTATATCCCCGATGATGTAGTTTATATCCAAATTGGAGCTTTTAATGGGTGTACAGAGTTGACATCTATAAAAGTTTCAGTAGACCATCCATCATTATGTTCCGATGATGGAGTTTTGTTTAACAAGGCGAAGACTATACTTTTGGCATATCCTCCTGGCAAGGGAGAGAAATATGTAATCCCTAATGGCGTTACAGAGATTTGGGAGAATGCGTTTAAAGGGTGTCGGCAATTAAAATCGATCATCATGCCAGATACTGTAACTTATATTGGCAGATCTGCGTTTAAGGATTGCATAAATTTAACATCTATCAATCTTCCGGATAACGTAACTCTTTCTACACATGCATTTGCAAGTTGTATTTCGCTTACCATTCGTGTACCAAAGAATGTGATCTTTGACACAAGTGCTCCCGAAGATATAGGCGAGGGTGTTTTTCCGGGTGTAGCTAATATCTTATACGATGGAGACCTTACTCGGGACGTTTTATTAAATGGATTTGGGAATGAAAGAAGAGCCGTCAATGGATACGAAGAGGAAGATTTTATATTTTCCGATGCCACAAAGACAGAATTATTAGTGTGTTTGCCACGAGCTAAAGGGAAAATCGTGATTCCTGAAGGAGTTAAAATAGTATGGCCTTTTGTGTTCTGGGGATGTAAAGAGATTACGGAGATATATTTCCCGAAAACGCTTGAGAAGGTTGTCTGTGATGCTGATATATCTGATTGTGAGCAGTTAACAAAATTAGTTTTCCCTATTGAAAAAGTAGAAAGTTTTTGTAATGATAGACATTTGCATCCATTCG
The DNA here is from genome assembly GCA_002395805.1 of Bacteroidales bacterium UBA4295. GTDB lineage: Bacteria > Bacteroidota > Bacteroidia > Bacteroidales > Paludibacteraceae > Colicola. Next base: position 64,141 of record DGVB01000018.1, read on the forward strand.
CAGAATTAATAAGGGTATCGTCGTATAATTATTATCGCGAAGAACAGGAGCAAAAACAATTGCAAGAACAGCAACGTCAAGCGTTGTTACATAACTCCATCTTATTCTTTGACACAGAAACTACGGGTCTTCCAATTAGATACAATGCTCCTGTTAATGATTCTGACAATTGGCCGCGATTGGTCCAATTGGCATGGTTAATGGTAAACGAGGAGGGAAAGATTCTTCAGGAGAAGTCTTTCATAATCTATCCAGATGGATTTACTATTCCCAAAGATAAGACATTAAAACATAGTATAACAACAGAACAAGCTCAGAGAGAAGGTCGCCCATTACGAGATGTAATGGAGGAATTTATGTTTGATCTTCATTTGGCTCAATCTGTGGTAGGGTATAATATTGACTTTGACAAACATATCGTAGGCGCAGAGTTGTGTCGTCTTGATATGGATTACGATCAATTGATGGATAAGCCAACTACCTGTACTATGCAATCTTCTACTGATTATTGCGCGATTCCAAATCCTAATGGCTATTTTGGCTACAAATGGCCTTCGTTGCAAGAACTCTACTACAAACTTTTCAACAAATACTTTGACGATGCCCACGATGCTTTAGCCGACATCACCGCCACCAAAGAATGTTTCTTCGAACTAAAAAAACGAAGAATTATATAAAAATTCTCAATTTAATTTAAAATGACGCTCAAATTTGCGAGTGTCATTTTTTTGTACTACTTTTGCACAAAATTTCAAATATAATCCAAACCAAGGTATGAATAAAAATCGTATTCCAATAGGAAAGTTGATTGCCGACGAATTGGAGCGACAAGGACAATCAGTCATGTGGTTGGCTGATCGTGCCAACACCTCATTGCAGAACTGTTACAAAATGTTGCACGCAACTTCTCTGAACACCGATGTGCTGAGAACACTTTCTATTGCGCTGAATCATAATTTCTTTGCTGACTATGCAGCTTTATTAGAATTGCCGCAAACACCACCTCCGGCATTGCGACCGGAACCGATACCGGATTTTCATCAAGAATTTTATGCCCTCGCAGAGCCGTATCTTAAGAGTTACGGATACAAAGGGAAAATGAATGGCAGATGGCTGACAGTATGGCTTGGCGATCCGAAGATTGACATTTTTCACTGGCCTCATTATAACTATCCCGGCTACGAATACGTCACTTTACAATACAAACTCCGAGATAAACGGCTTAAAGATATGGATGAGTTGGGAGGTCCGGTGTTGGCAAATGAGTTGTCGCTATACAGCTCATATTGGCGGTTGACTTATTTATTCAAAAAAAGAGTAATATTAGCGCAGTATCATTGTTGTGTCTATTATCCTCAAGAATTGGTAGACCACTTAAACATCAGCAATGAATTGTTTTGCAAACTTTATGAGGATTATCAAGAACTAATACCCTGTATCCTCAAAGATTTCCCTAAAGACTAAACTCCTATCGCCGTTAAACCAACCGTATCAAAATTCGCAAAAATGATACCATAATTTGCGAGAGTCAAAAATTTGTAGTACCTTTGCGTCACTTTTTCGGAATAGCCGAAAAGCGATTTTTTAACAACCTAAACTTATATAGCTATGGATCCTAACCTTATCCACATCGGCTCTGTTGTACATGCCGAACTCCAAAAACAACATCGTACAGTAAACTGGCTTGCAGAACAATTAGGCATTCTGCGCCCGAATTGTTATCGTCTTTTGCATGCCTCGTCCCTGCACACGGACACGCTGCTTCAAATCTCTGTGGTTCTCCGTCGTGACTTCTTCCGCGAGTACTCACACGTATTAGAGAAGAATATAAACAACTAAATCAATACAACTATGAAACTTTCTTTTAAAACAACTACCTTCATCGCCGCTATCGGCATGACTATCGCCGCCGGCTATGTAATAGTCGAGCAGTTTATCGATGTCATTTTAGGCATTGACCTTTATGTTCACCCCATCCGAATGCAAGGACTTTGGCGTTTGCATGATAGCATCTGGTGGGCGAGTATCGCTATCTTTTTCTGGGGCTTGTTTCGTTATCCCCACCAGCTCCCCCAGCGAACCAAACAGAGCAAAGTATTCGGCATCATTTCTCTAATTACTATCGCTTTGCTATTCGTTATGCGTCTTTGGATAATCTCATGGGATGATCCGCAATGGGTGCATTATATTCGTTTCATTGTGCGCTGCGCTGCCAATATTGGCTGGCCGATTGTGCTATGGTGGCTTTTCGTTAAAAGCGACTCGCGACAGACACCCAATGCCATGCGTTATATAGCGATCATAACTTTCGTTATTAGCATCATAGCTGTATTGTTCGAAGTGTGTTCTGATACTGCTTGGTGGTATAATCTCGAGTTATGGGTCTATGCATCCTTCTACACCATGACACCATTTTACAACGCGCTATATGTCGCTGCGGCTAGTTGTGTGCTCATCTGTATGTATGGCAAAGAACAATGGACAGATAGTGTTATTTCAGACAACAAGACCTTTAAATCCCTCAAACATACCTACGTCGCCGGATGGGTAATCCTCGGAGTATTCGCCATGAATGCCCTTTTATTGGTGTTTGTTATCAGTCATCATTTTGCTCCTGATTGGTTGATTGCAATCCTCGCCTTCTTCTTTTTCGTCATCCCTGTCATTGCCGGCATCTACCTCCTCAAAACTTGCCGCCTCATCTCCCAAGTCCTCAAATCAATCGAATCTCAAAACTCAAATATTCAACAATCATGAATCCTTATAAATTTATATTAGCCTCGTTGGCTAAGGTTGAGAACTACAAAGAGCTCGGCCTCAACTCCGAGACCTGTGTGGCCTTCAATACTACGAGCCGCGAGCAAGTAATCCTCAACACCTGGTATGGCGGTGAGATGAAAAAAGGTATGTTCTCCATGATGAACTACTACCTCCCGCTCCGCGGTATCGCTTCTATGCACTGCTCCGCTAACACCGACATGGAGGGTAAAAACACCGCTATCTTCTTCGGTCTGTCCGGTACCGGCAAGACCACTCTGAGTACCGACCCGAAACGTCTGCTTATTGGCGACGACGAGCACGGATGGGATGATCAGGGCGTATTCAATTTCGAAGGCGGTTGCTATGCAAAAGTGATCAATCTGGATAAAGAGTCCGAGCCGGACATCTACGCAGCTATCCGTCGTAACGCACTGTTGGAGAACGTAACCGTTGACGAGAACGGCAAGATCGATTTCGCAGACAAGAGCGTAACCGAGAACACTCGCGTTTCGTATCCTATCAACCATATCGAGAAGATCGTCCGTCCTATCTCTGCAGGTCCTGCAGCCAAGAACGTGATCTTCCTCTCCGCAGACGCATTCGGCGTGCTGCCTCCTGTTTCTATCCTGACTCCGGAGCAAACGAAGTATTACTTCCTCTCCGGCTTCACTGCTAAGTTGGCAGGTACCGAGCGCGGTATCACCGAGCCGACTCCTACTTTCTCCGCTTGCTTCGGACAGGCTTTCTTGGAGCTCCATCCTACCAAATATGCAGAGGAGCTCGTTAAGAAAATGGAGAAATCCGGTGCGAAGGCTTACCTCGTTAACACCGGTTGGAACGGAACGGGCAAACGTATCTCGATCCGCGACACACGTGGTATCATCGACGCTATCCTCGGTGGCGATATCCTCACCGCTCCGACCAAGAAGATCCCATACTTCAACTTCGAAGTACCGACCGCTCTGCCGGGCGTAGATCCTGCCATCCTCGATCCGCGCGACACCTATGCTGATCCTGCTCAGTGGGAAGAGAAAGCAAAAGATCTCGCTGCCCGTTTCATCAAGAACTTCGACAAATATACGTCGAACGAAGCCGGTAAGGCACTTGTTGCTGCCGGACCGCAACTCTAATGAAACACTGCGAAAAAAAGACAGGCACCTTCACGGGTGTCTGTCTTTTTTAGTCTTTCTGCGGAATATTCTCTTCCATATCATCCGTTTCGTCGACCCGGCTTTGAATCGCACTTCTACGCGTAAGAACCATCATCTGCATGATTATCGCAGGCAAAATAGTAATCCATGTAGGATACAGAGTGGCAAAATGAATATCAGAAATCCGCATGGCATAGATGACCATCAACACGTAATACACCCCGGCAGTGATCATCACAATATCGCATACCACAATGCGCCATCGGAAACTGAAGAAACAAAGCAGGCATGCAATACAGCCCCATAAAAGAGCCTTATAGCAATAATATAGACCTTTGACCGACATCGAATCTGTGACCGTTTGTATGCCGGTTTCCATTTCCGTTTGGGTGACATAAAAAGTCTTTTGGTCCATTTCAAAACTGCGTATGTAGATAATACCCTTGTCTTCCTGAAAACTAAACGCAGGTTTCAAGGGCAGCAACGCAGCTGCCAATATGGCTATTACCATATACAGTAAACGGCGATATATCGCGTTTCTTCTACTTTTTTCTACTTCCTGGTCCATAAATCGGCTGCAAAAGTACTATAAAATCGGCAAATACACAAGTTTTTCGTCATTTTTCTTGCATATGTCAGATTTTTTTTGTAATTTTGCGCACTTTTTGTGTTTCGTGCGCGTGTATATGCATGCTAGAGGTATATTAGAATTGCCTATTTAAGGTAATGACCAGCATTTAATAAGCATATAACCCCGATAAAGTGTGATAAAAAATACAAACAATAAACAAAAACAATTATGCAAAACAAAGGACTTGTTAGATTCATGGCGGTGTGCCTTGCATTGGTATGCGCCTTTTATCTGTCGTTCTCTTTGGTAACGAGTCATTATGACAAGAAGGCCAAAGAGTACGCGGCAGGTGACGATGTAAAAGAGTACCAGTATTTGGACTCTATTGCAGCTAAGAAAGTTTGGTTTGGCTACACGCTCAAGGAGTGCCGTGAGAAAGAGATCAATCTTGGTCTTGACCTCAAGGGCGGTATGAACGTGACCATGGAGGTATCTGTACCGGACATCCTCGACGCATTGAGCGGCCACAACGAGACTCCGAATTACAAAGAGGCTCTGGCTCGTGCGAAACAGAAACAAAAATCCAGCGGTGCTGATTTCGTAACGCTTTTCATCGAGTCGTATAACGAAGTAGACCCGAATGGTCAGTTGGCATCTATTTTCTCTACATTTGAGCTCAAAGACAAAGTGACGCTCAATTCGACCAACGCAGAGGTGGAGAAAGTGATCCGCGAGGAGGTTGACGGTGCTATCAACAACTCGTTCAACGTACTCCGTACCCGTATTGACCGTTTCGGTGTTGTTCAGCCGAACATCCAGAAGCTGTCCCAGCCGGGCCGTATCCTGATTGAGCTGCCGGGTATTAAAGAGCCGGAGCGTGTACGTAAACTGCTTCAGGGTTCTGCTAACCTGGAGTTCTGGGAGACCTATGAGGCATCCGAGTTACTGCCGATGCTGGCTCAGATTAACCGTGAGTTCGCGGCATCTGAAGTACAAAGTGACGAAGTACAAAGTACAAAGGAAGAGGCTCCGAAAGCAGAAGAAGCTCCGAAAGCTGAGAGCGATGAACTCGCAGAATTGTTAGGAGATTCCGCTGCCGCTGCAGAGGCTGACCAAGCTGCTCAAATCGCTGAGTACAAGAAAAACAACCCGCTCTTCGCAATCCTCAATCCGTCTGTTAATCAGGCAGGACAGGCATATCGCGGACCGGTGGTAGGTACTGTTCACTACGTAGATACCGCTAAGGTCAATGCCATGCTGAACTCGCAGATTGCAAAAGCTATTCTGCCGCGCGACGCACGTTTCTATTGGACGGTTAAGGCTATTGACGAGGCAGGTAGTTATTTCAACCTCGTAGCTTTGAAAGCGCAGCGTGACGGCCGTGCTTCTCTCGAAGGCGATGTCATCACCGACGCACGCGCGGATTTCTCGCAACTGAGCGCATATGCAAACGTATCTATGTCGATGAACGCTGAGGGCGCTAAGACATGGCAGCGTTTGACCAAAGACAATATCGGCAAATCCGTAGCTATCGTCCTCGACGGATACGTTTATTCGTTCCCGACCGTACAGAGCGAGATTGCCGGCGGTAACAGCCAGATCACCGGTAACTTCACCGTAGAAGAGGCAAAAGACTTGGCTAACACCCTCAAATCCGGTAAGATGCCGGCTCCTGCCCGCATCATCGAGGAGAGCGTGGTTGGTCCGTCCCTCGGTCGTGAGGCTATCCAGTCCGGTCTCTGGTCCTTCGTGCTCGGCTTCGTACTGATCCTCATCTACATGATCTTCTACTATGGCTGGATTCCGGGTCTCATCGCCGATGCCGCGTTGTTGTGCAACGTGTTCCTGCTGCTCGGTATCCTTGCTTCCTTCTCCGCAGTGCTCACACTGCCGGGTATCGCCGGTATCGTCCTGACAATGGGTACCGCCGTGGATGCCAACGTGCTGATCTACGAGCGTATCCGTGAGGAGTTGCGCGCAGGTAAAGGCATGAGAAAAGCTATTGAAGATGGTTTCAAAGGTGCCATTAGCGCCATCGTCGATGCGAACGTAACTTCGTTCCTCACCGGTGCCATCTTGGCTATCTTCGGTACCGGTCCTATCAAGGGCTTCGCCGTTACCTATATGATCGGTATTATCTCCTCGTTCCTCACCGCTGTGTTCATCACGCGTCTCTTGCTCGAGGATTACGCTAAGAATGAGAACGCTAAGGAACTGAGCTTCACCACCAAACTGATGAAGAACTTCCTCCAGAACGTACATTTCGATTTCGTCAATGCACGCAAGTGGGCTTACTGCCTGTCGGGCGCATTGGTTATCTTCGCTATTCTGGGTCTGGAGCCGCATATCTTCGGTAAACTGAACCTCGGTATTGACTTCTCCGGAGGACGTAACTATGTTGTCCGTTTCGACCAGAATATCAACACCCAGGATGTACGCGAGAGCCTTGATAAGACTTTCAGCGCTACGCTGGAGGACGGCGAGCTCTTCTCGCTCAATGTGATTACCTACGGTAACGACGCTAACCAGGTTCGTATCTCTACCAACTATCGTATCCACGAGGAGACCGCTGAGGCTGACGAGGCTATCGAGGCACTGCTCTACGAGGGATGCAAGCCGTTCCTGGGCGAGGATATAACCTTCAATGATTTCCGTTCGACCGAGTCCAACGCAGCTGTAGGTATCATGCAGAGCCAGAAAGTAGGTCCGGCTATCGCCGATGATATCACCACCAGCGCTATCTGGGCTGTCCTCGCTGCGCTTATTGTGATCTTCCTCTATATCCTCTTGCGCTTCCGTAACTTCGCATACTCGGTAGGTGCCCTGACAGCTCTTGCGCACGATACCGTTATCGTGCTCGGTCTGTACGCTATCCTCTGGAAGGTCATGCCTTTCTCCATGGAGATTGACCAGGCATTTATCGCTGCTATCCTGACCGTCATCGGTTATTCGATCAACGATACCGTGGTTATCTTCGACCGTGTACGCGAGTACAACAAACTCTATCCGAAACGCGAGAAGAAGGTCAATATCAACGACGCTTTGAATAATACGCTCAGCCGTACCTTCTCAACCTCTATGAGTACATTCGTTGTCCTCCTCGCTATCTTTATCTTCGGTGGCGAGACCATCCAGGGCTTCGTATTCGCACTCTTGGTAGGTGTGATTGTAGGTACCTATTCGTCTGTGTTCATCGCTTCGCCGATTGCTTACGATATTCAGCAAGCACAGGCACGTCGTGCGGAGAAGAAAGCAGCTCAAAAATAAGTGATTATTCATGGCAAAAGAGCGTAAACCCAACACTTGTTTCTTCTGCGGACAGGTCAAGCCGAATATGTTCTCCGGCATCGGTGATGCATTGATCTGTTCGGACTGTATAGAAGCGGGATACCAATTGGTACAAAGTCTGCCTAAGAGGGCACGCACCTCTTCTAATGACGACCTGCGAATAGATACATTACCCACTCCGCAGAAAATCAAAGAATTTCTCGATCAATATGTCATCGGCCAGGAGGAAGCAAAACGCTTCCTCTCGGTCGCTGTGTATAATCACTACAAGCGTCTTTTGCAAGAAATCACCAACGACGATGTAGAGATCGAGAAGAGTAATATTCTGCTGGTAGGACCTACCGGTACGGGTAAAACGCTATTGGCACGAACGATAGCGAAAATGCTTAAAGTGCCATTTGCTATCTCCGACGCCACCTCGCTTACACAAGCAGGATACGTAGGAGAGGACGTGGAAAATATTCTAGTCCGGCTGCTGCAGGACGCCAATTATGATGTTCAGAAAGCGGAGCGAGGCATTGTTTTTCTGGATGAAATTGATAAGATCTCTCGCAAGAGTGAGAATATGTCCATCACCCGCGATGTGAGTGGCGAGGGAGTACAGCAAGCATTGTTAAAGATGCTGGAAGGTACAGTGGTGAATGTGCCGCCTCAAGGCGGACGCAAACATCCGGATCAGGAGTTTATACATGTCAACACCAGCAATATTCTCTTCATATGCGGTGGAGCGTTCGAGGGTATTGAACGCACTATTGCGCAGCGATTGCACACTCAGGTAATTGGTTTTACTGCCCAGCAGGAGACCGAACATCTGGATAAAAACAACCTGCTCCAATACATAGCTCCACAGGACCTGAAGGCCTACGGACTCATCCCTGAGATTATCGGACGTCTACCGGTATTAACGCATCTCGACCCATTGGATCATGATGCACTGCGTGCTATTCTGACGCAGCCTAAAAATGCTTTGACTAAGCAATATCAAAAACTGCTGGCGATGGACAATGTGACTCTCTTGTTTGAGAATGAGGCATTAGATTATATCGTGGATAAAGCATTGGAGTATAAACTCGGTGCGCGCGGTTTACGCGGACTGATGGAAGCTGTGATGACCGATTTGATGTTTGAGTTGCCGAATCATAAAAAAGTCGGTCCGCAGACGTTCACGGTTACAAAAGAATATGCACAACAGAAACTGGCACGAGCAGACTTATTCCGGATGCAGAATGCTGTATAAAACAAAAACGCGGTCAAAAGCCGCGTTTTTTTTATGCCTCTTGGGTGATCAGAACCCGCTGTAAACGATTTCTAACTTCATACCATTCTTTGCTGATCTGATCTTGGTAGCGGAAACAGTCTGCTGCTGACGGACGGAAGAAACAGCAGTGGATGAAGTAGCCGTGGTACTGGTCTTTATCGCTACCGGCACTAATAGCATATTCAATGTAGGATCGTTATTCTCTTTGCGCAGCTGCGTGGTCAGGAAATCTGACAAATCATAGGTATAGTAATAGGTCGCATTTCCTAATGAATCCGTACCTTGCCTTAAGGTACCAAGGAGTGCACATGTATCCGAAGGTAACTCACGCTTCTTAAAGAAACGGTCCATGCTTTGCTCTTTGATCAATAGCATATTTTCTGCCGGCTGCAACCATTCGTTACGCGTGATATCGCTGCTTGCGCCGGTGAATTTGTTCTCTACCGCTACGCGCACCTCTGCTTTGTTGACATACGGACGCTTGATGGTATCTCCTGTCAGCGGATCCCGCATATGACGCATGATAGAATCCGCTATCTGCTTCATCGGGAAACTCAAGCGCGTATATACGCCCGCGGGCGCGATAATATAATTATAGGTGTCGGAATCATTCTGAAGCGTCTGTATCAGTTGCTGTTTGTCCTCGTAATACAAATGATTGACAGTACGAACCTCTGAATTGGCATAGAAAGCTTTCATATCGTACACGAGTGTATCCTTTCCGGGTGTTTTCTCGTACTCGAAATGATAAAACACTCCCAATGCTATATCCGATATATTTAATATAGTAGAAGAGCCGAAGGAAGTCTCTAATACCAAACCTTTGAACTGATCATTGAACTGATCCTGATCCTCAAAACTCTGTATATTCCAGAAATAATCAGCAAAATCATCATTCACTCGCATCCGGACCATCGGCGAATATGTGCCGTCGCTATTTCGGATCGAGTCGAGTTTCTCAGACGCCACTACAATGCGGTGATTCGTCAATATACTCTTCTCATGCGTGCAATAGTCACTGATTTTTAGATCGGTAGGATAGACACCCGAATACCGGAATGTCTTTTTGTCCATCATATAGGCATTTATTGCCAGTGGCGAGTCGTCATCCCCTTCCCAACTGCTGTAGTACATAAACAGGCATACCGAATCCAAACCAAGATTCTTGATTCCTTCTCCGACAGGATATCGGAAACCTTCCGGGCAGGCCAATTGAGTCAGGATAGAAGCACGTAAGACTCCATAATTGGTCTCTATCTCGCCCAACAAGAATGAATCAGCCTGCGAAATGATTGCAGCACAGCTATCTATAGCCGAACGGAACGCAAATGTATCGGCCAGTACGATAATCTCATCGTCCTCGTCCAAAACAGACATTCCGGTATTCGCTACGTCGTTCTTACAAGCCGAAAACACCGACATGACCGCCAATAAACACCCTATATACCATCCAGATTTAGTCATTTTCCTCCTTTGCGCCTAAAAGCTGCTGATAAAACTCCCATTGCTTTTTCGCAGCAGCCACTACATCTTCCACTGCCTCATACGGCAAGATAGGTTTACCTTTCGTCTCTGCATAGTTCGCTACTCGCTGATTCACTTTGGGCGTTGCATAGACGATTGCATCCGAGAAATCCACCGCCAAACGCATCAACTCCTCGTATCCGACAGGGAAGTCTGCTATGCCGCGAACGTCGGTATTGCTGATCCCCTCTATCCGCAGTTTATCCGCAAACTTCGTCGGGAAAGGCTTCTGGTATTCATTATCATCCAGCATCAAAACGATCTTCGAATTGGCGAAGAATGGTTCGTCATTGTATGCTTTTTTCAAATAAAGCGGCGCCAATGCACTCATCCAGCCGGAACATACGATAATATCCGGAGTCCAACGCAGTTTTTTGACAGTCTCAATTACACCGCGGGCAAAGAATATTACACGGTCGTCATTGTCAGCATATTCGGTGCCATGCTCATCCATCACCCCCTTGCGACGATGGAATAAATCATCATTATCGATGAAATAAATTTGGATTCGGGCTGATTGAATGGATGCTACTTTGATGAGCAGCGGATGGTCCGAATCCTCAATAATCAAGTTCATTCCCGAGAGACGAATCACTTCATGTAACTGATTACGACGCTCATTAATCTCTCCGAACTTAGGCATGAACGTACGGGTCTCATAACCATGTCCCTGGAAGTACTCCGGAAGCTGACGATTAAGCTGACGGATGGGGTTTTCTTCCGCCAAATAAGGGTTTATCTCTTGCGAGATAAATAGGATACGTTTCGGCTCTTTCATAGGCATGTGCGCTTTTTCGCAATGCAAAGGTACAAAAAAATTCCGACATGACGAAAAAAAATAGACAAAAAGTGACGAAAAATTTTATTTTTCGACAATTTTTGATTAACTTTGCACGTTTTTTGAAAAAATTGTATCGTTTTTAACTCATATCTATGCAAATTATTACTACTAAAAAAGAACTGCTGGCTGTCGTAAAGGCATGCAAACAAGAAAGAAAAACAATCGGTTTGGTACCTACTATGGGAGCCCTGCACGAGGGGCACGCCAGTCTCGTCAAAAGAGCGGTCGCAGAGAACAATGTATGCTTCGTTTCCGTCTTCGTCAACCCGACTCAGTTTAACAACAAAGAGGACCTGGAGAAATACCCCCGGAACATCAACCGGGACGCTGAATTGCTCAGCTCCATCGGAGCGGATTTTGTCTTTGCGCCCACACCCGAAGAGATGTATTCGCAGGAGGAAATGAGCACTACCTTCCAGTTCGACTTTGCCGGTCTGGACCAAGTGATGGAGGGCAAAATGAGACCCGGACATTTCAATGGAGTGGTACAGGTCGTAAGCCGACTCTTCTATCTCGTGCAACCGGACAAAGCGTATTTCGGCGAAAAAGATTTCCAGCAACTGGCTATCATTCATCACATGGTAGAACGCAGTTCTATGGCCGGCACGTTCGGAAAACTGCAAATCATCGGTTGCCCGATCGTGCGCGAAAAATCAGGCTTGGCGCTCTCCAGCCGCAACGAAAGACTCTCGCCCGAAGAGAAAGAGACAGCACTGGCTATCTCCAAAACGCTTTTTGAGTCGTTGAAATGGGCAAAATCCGCCTCTGTAGCCGAAGTGCAGCAACGGGTGATTGACACCATCAATGCGGTGGAGGGACTCGAAGTGGAATACTACGAAATCGTAGATCAAACCACCCTGCTCCCAACTAACACGTTTGACCATGCCATCGGATGCGTCACCGTGTATTGTGGACCCGTTCGACTGATTGACAATATCAAATATTGACTATTTTCTGCCACTAAATAGGGGTTTGATAGGGATCTTATAGGGGTTATATAGGGGTTTTGTTGACGTATGAAGATTGTATTTGACCAACATATTCCGTTTTTGGAAGAAGCCGTAAGAAACGAATGGCCGAAGGTGGAGATTTATCCGATGGAATCGGAGGAAATCACACCTTCCGCCGTTCAGGACGCGGATGTGTTGGTCGTGCGCACCAGAACTCAAATCAACGAATCACTTCTGGCGCATTCCTCCGTACGATTAGCCTGCACAGCTACTATCGGATTTGACCATATCGACACCGTTTACTGCGAAGCACAAGGCATCCGATGGATGTCTTGCCCCGGATGCAATGCACAGGCCGTTTGCGACTATATTGATGAAGCCTTGAATGAATATCTTTCAGCGAACTCCGTGAGCGGTCTTATAGCGAAGCGATCTTACAGCGAAGCGGTCTTACAGCGAAGCGGTCTCTGTATCGGTATCATCGGTGTCGGACATGTCGGTTCGTTAGTAGCACAAATGGCGGAGCGCAGAGGCATGCAGGTGCTGCTGAATGATCCTCCGAAAGGAATTGGCGTCTCACTCGATGACATCGCTAAAAACTGCGATATCATCACCTTCCATGTCCCGCTCACAAATCACCGGTATCCCACCTTCCATATCTGCGACGAAGCCTTTTTAGATAAATGCAAACCGGGTGCACTAATCATCAACGCCGCCCGGGGAGGTGTGGTAGATGAGCAGGCTCTGCTGCGAAGCGGACATCCGTATATTCTGGATACATGGGAAAATGAACCGGATATCGACCGCGAAGTACTTGCTCACGCCCGTCTGGCATCCATGCATATCGCCGGCTACTCCGTGCAAGGGAAACGGAATGCTACACAGATGTGTTTGGATGCTATTGCGGAACAGTTCAACCTCCCTAAAATCGATATATCGGGATATCGATATACCGAATTATCGACAAAAAAAGAAGATTCGGCACCCGGATGGCTGTCCCGAATCTCCTCTGCCTTAAAGAACGATCCTACTGCTTTTGAGTCTCTCCGCAAAGCGTATCCTCTGCGCGGAGAGTTAATCGACAGAGCGTAAGCGGCGGAGAATGGGGTCTATGGACGGCGCTTCGCCTACCGCCTCAATCATCCATTGTTTCGGCGTCAGCCGCCCCAAACGATAGATTCGCATATACTCCTGTGCAAACTCCTGCTGCGTCTTGCATTTCGCCAGATGTTCCTCCAACTGGTACTGAACAATATGTCCCAACGGATAATTAGGCAGATACATCGGCGCATTCACCATATGGCTGTACACGGCCAAAAGGATGCAGTCATGCTCTCCCAATATCGGTTCGTAATAAGCATTCCAGATTTCTTTCGCGATTTGCTGAGTCGCCTCGCACAACTCCTTGGCGGTAGTTTTCGGGTGCGCGTAGATCCACCGCCACATTGCCATATCCACCAGACTTACTCCCATAATCTCGTACATGGACCAAAATTGGTCCAGTACCTCGTCCGGGTTGTTGATGCCATTCCCCATCTTACCATCCGGCAGGAGTTGGAGATCGCGATGTTGCCAGAGGAATGCAGAAGCCTCCGTATAGGCGGTATTCGGCACGCCGGAGAGCATGTAATGATCAATAAAATACATATCAAGCACCTGCTCCACACAATGGCCAAACTCATGCACGGCGATGTTATACCCCTTATAATCCATGCCGTTATCCGATATCCTGGTGCGCAAGCGAGAATCTTCTTTACGTCCAAGAGTAGGCCATGCGTGTCCGGAGCCGCGGGCAGGCTCTACTACGATATGATGCGCTATACGGCGGGCGTCTTCGGAATAAAATCCCATCTTTGCCAACAGCCGCTCCATGTCTGCTGCAAAAGCAATGGCATCGGGATACAATTTGCGTGTCTGCGCACTCAGGTCGTCCTCATTCAGGCTCGCACGGGCTTTGAAACCATCGTACCAGATATCATACGGGCGAAGATCACGTTTCAGACGCTCTTTGATGATGGCGGCTACTTGCGCTACTTGCTTCGATCCCACCAACGCACGGAAGAGACTGTCTAATTCCTCTGCCGGAATCTCCACTCCTTCTTCAAAATTACGCTGAATACCGGTCGGTGCAGAAGGGCAATAGGCATCTTCCGCGAAATAGGCACGCGCGATTTCCAGTATCTTTTCGTACCGTGTATAAGGCTCATTTTCTTCGATTTCATCGGCATAAGGCTGCCAAATAAAATCCGGATTATTGATAGCGTTTGCAGGAATAGTCTGGCTCACAATACGCTGCATCACCTGATAAATCATCTCTTGTTTCTCGCGGTTCGCACCCCTCGACTCCAAGTTATCGGACTGATAGAGGGCCTTCAGTTCATCGCGCAAATTCCAGTGGCTCAGCAGGATCTTGTCGCTATCCCATAACTGGCGTCCGTCCTCCGTACGCAGATTACCCATATAAATATTATAGTCCGCAATGTAGTTCTCAGCATCAGCAAGTGCCTGCGCCATGCGGGCCTTTACCTCTGCCGGCACACGGGTGGTGAACACATCTCCCATCCGCACGAAAGCCCACTCCTGACGCGTCCACTCCTTGCCTAAGCGGTTCTTTTCCTCCAAACTATAGTGCGGAAAATTGATGATGGTGATAAAGGCCAGTTTATTGGCGAACATATCATCCGAGAAATGTGCCAGAGGGCTATAACCGGACATAATCAAGTCGGGCTCCTCGGGAGAAGCGGCATTGGTAAGTTGGGTAGGCCGCAGCAGCTCTACCGTCAGCATGTCAGCTGACTGATAGACTTGCTCAAAAATACGGCTGAGAGACTCGAAAAGCGCCAGACGGGCACTGTCTGTCGTGCAGTAATGAGCCGCTACAAAGCGGTCAAAATCCTCTTGAGTTCCGTCTTCGGCGGTCCACAAAGCAGCCGCTTGCTGCACACCGAGAGGTGCAGATTCACTCGTTTTAATCGGACTTTTTGTCGTACAGGAGGCCACCATAACAAAGCCTAAAAGAAGGTGTTTGATTTTCATATGTCAGAAGATGTCTGATAGTTTCTTCCGTAGGAGCGGTAGGTGTCTTTCTCGATCTCTATGGTAGGTTCTTCCCACGCGGTAAGAGGCGAGAGCTGCCACTCAATATATTTGATGCTCATACCTCTGTCCAGCCATTGCTTCTCATAATGGGTCTGCAAAGCTCTGGCATCCGCATAAAGCGCGATTTCTTTGCCTTGAACAGGCACGGTAGCTTCATCGGATTTTTCTCCGTATAAATCGTCCGTAGTACAGAGTACAGGATACGGATTAAGCCGCAGCATCTCGGTGGTGTAGGTATAGAGGAAAGGACTGTCGGTTTTAAGATGAATCAAACCGTTCGGTTTTACGATTCGTTGATAACGCTGCATGAAATAGGTGGAAGTAAGACGTTTCGTCGCTTTTTTCATCTGCGGATCGCAGAATGTGATCCATATCTCATCCACCTCATCGGCAGCAAAAAACTCGGTGATAAACTCAATATTGGTGCGCAGGAATGCCACATTTCTCAGTTCCTTCTGCTCTGCTTCTTTGGCTCCCGCCCACATGCGCGCCCCCTTGATATCCACACCGATAAAATTCTTCTCAGGGTACCGCTCTGCCATTCCTACCGTATATTCCCCCCGGCCGCAACCGAGTTCCAGTATGATGGGATGGTTATTCTGAAAATAGCGATCGCGCCAATGCCCCGCCATCGGTTCATACGGAGGCTGGAAGACATTATGAAAAGTCTCCATCTCCGCAAATTTCTTCAACTTATTCTTCCCCATGGATAATTTATTCTTTCCCGTTTCGAATGATTTCCACACCTACATCTGCCACGCCGCGTAACAAGGTGTCGCGCATACCATGCTGAATAGCCATCGAGTAGCGGCCGGTATCCGGGAAATGATAGTCCGGCTCAAAGAGCACCGGCATTTCGATAAAACCGTGATTCTTGTCTCCGAGCCATCGTCCTCTGTCGTCCGCCAGATAGAACTCTATCGTGTCGCGACGGGCTCCGTTGTCAATAAAAAGCCACATGTTCTGATACGGATACCGCTCGGTATGCCGCACATAAACCAGCATCCGATATCCGGCAGAAGCATCTGTGATCGTATAGTCAAAATATTGCACCGAGTCAATATGCCATTTCTCCGATTTCATCGGGGAAAAATGGCTATACACGATATCACTCCGGCAGGATGAAAGAGCGATGAACGCCATGCATAGAATGAGAGATACGGAACCTCTGATAACTATTCTTCTCATCTTCTGGGGTGTTTTTTCTTTTTCTTATCGAAACGTGTTAACTCTCCGTGCCCGGTCTGGTATCCTATCTCCGCATCGGCCACACGGTTGCTTTCCAGCGAGATGGGTTTCTCGCCGCGTTTGTTCATAGCAATCACCTCATTCGCCCGAGCCGCAGAGAGGGTAACCAGATTCGCCGGTACATGCTCGTCAGTCGAATAGGTCACAGTGCCGGCGAGCGGATCGGTAGAGAAGACATAATAGGTGGCATCCTTCGTTTCCAAAGGCAGGTTGCGTGGAGGTAAGGCTTTGGCAGCATCCTCATACACCGGCATCTCATAGTTGAGACAGCATTTGAGTTTGGCGCACATACCTGCCAGTTTCTGCGGGTTCGGAGAGATATTCTGCATTCTGGCGGCTCCTGTACCTACGGAAGAGAAATTGATCATCCAGGTGGAGCAACATAATTCTCGTCCGCAGGGACCTGTACCGCCGATACGACCGGCCTCTTGACGCGCACCGATCTGCTTCATCTCCACGCGAATGCGGAAAGTCTCCGCATATACCTTGATCAACTGACGGAAATCGACACGTCCGTCGGCGATATAGAAGAAGATCGCTTTCGACCCGTCGCCCTGGTATTCCACATCACCTATCTTCATCTCGAGTCCGAGCGATTTGGCTAACTGGCGCGCCTTAATCATCGTCTCTTGCTCACGCGCGTGAGCTTGTTTGGCGCGCTCCAGGTCGTCGTCCGTGGCAATGCGTATCACCTGACGCACTTCATAGCGGGAAGTGTCTATCTTGTTCTTCTTGATCTGCAATTCCACCAGTTTTCCGGTCAGCACCACTTCGCCTACATCATAGCCCGGGTTAGCTTCCACTACCACCTTCACACCTTTCTCCAGTGGCAAATGCACGGTGTTATGGAAATATCCTTTGCGCGTATTTTTGAATTGCACCTCGATAAGGTCCGTGAGTTGCGTGTTCTCCGGCAGGTCTCCAAGCCAGTCGCATACCGGCAGCATGTGCGCCGAATTGCGTTTGGTGGCGCCCGCGCCTAACTCATGAGGACCGTTTCCTACTGTATATTTTTTCATATTTTTATTATTTAACTGATTCTTGGCTTTTTGATCAATACGATCATCTGAAGACAAAGGTCAAAGAATATCATCTTCGCGTTTCCGTTCTGCTCTATCTGCCGCTCGGCGAGATCCAGTTGATTCATGATCGCTTCTACATTGCCGGAATGAATAAACGGCGCGAATCTATCGGAGAAAATCCGCTCGTCTTCCATCTGGTAATTGAGTTCCGGCCGCCCTACATTACGGATAAAATTTTCCCGCACTTGGGTCTGTGCGTATTGCAAAAAATGTTTCTGTCGCTCTCTACCTACTTTACTATCCGCCATTTCGAGCGCCCACCGCCGAAGCCGGGTAAGAGACTCGAATTTCTTCTGCGGATCCTTCAGAACTCCTACCGTATAGGCATCTCGGAAAAGAGCGATGAAATCGCGCAGTTCTTGCTTATTTTCTTCGGTTTCATCGGCTTTTTTGAGTGCAGAGAGATAACTGCCGTTCGCTATGCGGGCAATATCAGCGGCTTTAGCGGCATCGATTCCTCTTTGCTGCAGGGCCGCGGCTATTGTCTCCGTCTCCAAACGTGGTATTTGTACGGTCTGCACGCGCGAACGGATGGTAGAGAGTAACTGCTCCGGATGCTCGGATACCAATAGAAAGACGGTCTTCTCCGCCGGTTCCTCCAGTATCTTCAGCAATTTGTTCGCAGTAGTAGCATTCATCTTCTCCGGCTGCCAGATAATCATCACTTTGTAGCCGTCTCCATAGGCTTTGAGACTCAGTTTGCGCAGGATCTCACCACTCTCTTTCTCATAGATCATGCTCTGTTTGGTCTCCACGCCCAGGGCCTCATGCCATTCGTTGAGATCAAAATAATGCTTTGTGAGAAGAATCTGCCGCCAGGGCTCGAGAAAAGAATTGCACACCTCGTCCGAACCTACTATCGGGAAAACAAAATGCAGGTCGGGATGCTGTAGATGCTGAAACTGGAGACATGTAGGACAGGTGCCGCAGCTATCCTCCTCCGTCCTATGGGGGCAGTTGAGATACTGGGCATAGGCGAGCGCCAGCTGCAGTTTGCCGATACCGGCGATGCCGGCAAACAACTGTGCGTGCGGGATCCGTCCCTCACGCACCGCCTGACGCAATTGTTGTTTCGTCGACTCTTGTCCTATGATGTCCTTGAAAAGCATAAAAGCCTAACCCCACCCTTCCCTGAAAGGAAGGGAGATTATTTTCCTAATTCGTTTTTGAGCGCAGCTACCATCTCGGCGTACTCGGCGTCGGAGAGATAGACCTCACCGGGGTTCATCCGGAAGGTGCCGCCGTAGTCGGGTCCGTCCACATATTTGGGAGCGAGGTGGAAATGAAGATGGCTCAGTTTATCGGAGAATGCGCCGTAGTTGATTTTCTCCGGGTGGAATAGTTTCTGCATAGCGCGAGTTACATCCGCCACGTCCGCCATGAAGAGGTTCCGCTGCTCGTCGGACAATTCATTGAGGTCATTGACATGCCCGTCGTATGCTACGAGGCAGCGTCCGCGGTAGGTTTGCTCCTTGAATAAGAACGCGCGCGACACGCGCAGGTGCGCGATCTCTATCATTAAATTGTGCAAGGTCTCATTGTTCTGGCAATAGAGACAGTCTTTCGGATCGGAATACATGATATTAATTTGTGATTTGTGATTTGTGATTTGTAATTTGTAGTTTGTGATTTATGATGGATGATTCATTCCTTCTATAACGGCATTTCGTACTGCCTCGATGGCGGCATTGGCATCGGGGTTTCCGTCTGCATCCCGGAATTGTTTCAGGTCTATCGGTTCGCCGATATACATACTGGTCGGCACGCGATGAACAAAGGGTTTGCCTTTGGGCAGCACGTCGAAACAACCGGTGAGCGAGAGGGGGATAACCGGCAGGCCAAGGTCCAGCGCAATCTGGAATGCTCCCCTTTTGAATCGTCCCACTTCGCCGTTAAGGGTACGTGTTCCCTCCGGGAAGATGACGGTGCAGACGCCACCTACGAGTTGTTTCTCCACCTCCTTGAGGCTCTCCAGCGCCGCTTTGGCGTTGCGGCGGTCGATGAAGATATGTCCGGCGGCCTTGCACCCCGTGCCGACGAAGGGCACCTTGCGGAGCTCCGCTTTCATCAGCCATTTGAAGATCACCGGCAGCCATCCGTAGATGAGCCATACGTCGAACATCGACTGATGGTTGGAGACGAAGACATAACTCTGACCGGGTTGTATATGCTCTTGCCCCTTAACGCTCACAGGCAGAAACATCAGCCAGAAGAACGAGCGGGACCAGAACTGCTGCACTTTGTGCACAAACTCCGCATTGCGCCAGTGGACGGTGCAGACAGTGAAGACAGCGGTAAAAACAGTAAGACCGCATAGTATCGGCCATGCGATCAGATACTGGTACAGAATGTAGAACGGTGTTATAATATATTTCATAATTTCCTTTTCTTCTTTTGTCTTTGAGCGTAGCGGTCTTTAATCTTTATCGTATTTCTGCATAAACCCGCGGTAGAGGGCGCATATACGGCGAATCTCTTCCCATTGTTCGTCCGGCAACTTGGTACCTACGACCTCGACCACCCGTCCGGCAGCGATAGTACCGATCTCAGCGCACCGGCGTATATCGAAACCGTCCGCCAGGGCATGGAGAAATCCGCCAGCGAAATAGTCTCCGGCACCGGTAGAGTCAGTACAGGAAGTAGTGATTGCGCCTATATGATGGCGCTTGCTCCCCTGCTGTATATAGGAGCCGTTCTTGCCGACCTTCACCACCGCGATATCGCATTGCTCCGCAATCATCTGTACCGACTCCTCAGGGTTGAGATGGGTATAGGCGAAAGACTCGTCTTCGTTGGCAAAAACAATATCGACATACTGTTTTACCAAACCCTTGAGGAAAGCATGGTTTTCGTTGATCACATTATAGGAAGCGAGATCGAGCGAGACCATGCATCCCGCCTCTTTCGCCAGACGGATGGATTTCTCCAGCAACTCATGGTTCTGCACCAGATATCCCTCGATATGGAAGATATCGAATCCGTTGAAAGCATCTTTGGAGATATCATCGGCGCATAGTTCGGCCGCAGCGCCCAGATAGGTGGCGAAAGTACGCTCGCCATCCGGAGTGACCAAGACGATGGAGAAACCGGACATAGCGTCCTGCGAAAGGAGCAAGATAGGCTTCACGCCGTTCTTCAACATGTCCTCGCGGTAGAAATCACCCACCTCGTCATTACCGATTTTGCCGATGAAAGCGGCTTTTCCGCCGAGGGAAGCGATACAGTTGATGGTGTTGGAAGCAGAACCGCCCGCCACCATTCGTTTGCGCACCGAGAGGAAGCGATACTGGATCTGCTCCGCCTGATCTCGAGAAATAAGGTTCATGCTCCCCTTCGGGAATCCCAGTTCCCGCAAATCATCCTCGCTCACCTGGAGCAGGATATCCGTCAGGGCATTTCCTAAACCTAAAATCTTTTTCATTTTTATCTCTTTTTTGACCTGTTTTCGGGTTAAATAGTAAAAAAACGGCGTATGGATGTCATTTTTTTTCAAAAAAACTTGCACATGTAAAAAAAAAGCAGTACTTTTGCACCCGCTTTCGAAAAACGAGAGCACCAACACGCTTCCTTAGCTCAGTCGGTTAGAGCATCTGACTGTTAATCAGGGGGTCCTAGGTTCAAGTCCTAGAGGGAGCGCGAAAACAAGAAGGCATCTACATTCAGTAGATGCTTTTTTTGTGCTTTTTCTCAACCGTTCAAATATCGCCAGGGTCATGTTTTTTATACAAAAAAACATAATCCGGCTGCAAATTTACTACAAAAAAATGACATATGCAAGCATATGCCATTCTTTTTTATGAAAAATCGTTTTTCTGCTACTTAATTCGTTTGCCGGCTACATCAAATGTGCCTTCCGAAGTAACAAACAATAGTTGGCCGTCTTGAAGCACTTTATACCTTCCCGAAACCTCGCTTACATTTCCCAGACCGGTAGGTATTCCCTGAATATTTGGATTGCCGGGAATAATAGGCGGAGTCGGAATCACTTCATTACCATCATACTGCAAGTCGCCTGTATAACCCGTCGTCGCAAAATCGCCTATATAGACATGCAGCGGAATATTGTTCTCGTCCAAAACGGACAGCACATACGTATAGCGCGAAGCGGCATCCAAACCCGTCACCTTGAAAGAAAGGGTGTAAGGCTGAGAATCATTTACCATTTGTTCATTTACCATTTTCGCATTTTTTCGTTCCGGCGCGGAGAAATGGATAGCCAGCAACTGACCTCTGCTGCCTAATGTCAACTTACAGAAGACCACGCTGTCTTTATAGATATCGATCTGATAACTGTGCGCCGCGCTATCTGTCGGCCAGGTGAAATCCGCCGTCGTTTCGCCCGGATCTACGGTAACCGTCTTTTGGATCATAGCGGAGTCGGGTGTGTCATTCATGCGGAAACGTCCCCAATACGGATGTTCGCGGTAAAGTTTACGGCTATCAGGTAGCACACTCAATAAAGCACTGTCCGGAATGTCCGCCAATGTCCCTTTGCTTACAGCCGGAGGAGTAGCTGCCCAGACGGAAATATGTGTTATCGCGCTGTCCCCTTTGAAGGCATTGTCCCCTATCAAAACGACGTTTTTACCGATACTCAACTCCTTGAGACCGCTCCAGTTCTCAAAAGCGTTCGTGCCGATCGAAATCACCTTGTCGGGAATAACGAGGCTGTCCTGCAACTTAATCCCCGAAAAAGCACTGCCGCCGATCATCGTCAAAGCCTCAGGAAGTACGATGGAATCGAGGGAACTGCAGCCTGAGAAGGCATTGTCGCCTATTGTCGTTGCACCCTTAGGAAGATGAACGCGCGCCAAAGAAGTACACCCGGCAAAACACGAAGAACTGACAGCTGTCATGCCATCCGGAAGAACAATCCGCGTAATCTTGCTGCAGTTCTGGAAAGCTTGCTGGTGAATGGCTGTCAGGCTTGAGGGCAGGACTACCGTGTCCAGTATGCTGTTTCCCATGAAAGCACCTTGACCTATCCACTGCACGCCTTCGGGCAGCACCACCTTCTTCATTCTTGACCATTGGCATAAATGGGTCGGAACAAACTCCACATCCGGACCGAAGATAAAATCCCCGTTCCAATAGCAGTAAAGATTATAGAACACAGACGAAGAAGCCGGCGGGTTCTTGGCGTTCCAGACAATAACAGGGCTGCTATGGATGCACCACGAAATCTGCTTGGAGGAACGGAACGTAGCAGGGAAGAACAACGTATCTTGCAGTGGAATAGTGGCTACGCTGTTCATGTCGTACACGGCACGGTTGGGTTCTCCGTCAAAGATACTGCCGTCGATCTCCTCCAGACAGTCCGACCACCGGACGGATTTCAGCCCGTAGCAGTTCTCGAATGCCATCTGGCCGATGTATTTGACCCCTTTCCCCAAGTCGCATTTCACCATCGTTGTGCAATTGGCAAAGGCAAACTGTCCCACGGTATCTACCGAGTTGGGCAGTCTGATCTCTTTCAGCTTATAACATTTCTCAAACATGTACGCCGGTATCTTCGTCACGCCTTCCGGTATCTCGCATGCCGTCAGGTTCCACCAGTCGCGGAAAGTGGCGCCGCTGAACCCCGTCAACCCTTCCGGCAACGAAATCGTCTTGCAGGAGTTGTACGGATAGTACGTCTTGTAATCCGTCGCCCATGACGAGGCCTGAAGCACCTGTTTGTTCCACCAGAGACTATCGACTGTGTTCTTCAACTCGCCGTACCCCTCAATGGTCATGTGCGCCGTCTCCGTGTCATAGCTCCACGTCAGATGCTCCCCGCACACGCCCTCATACACGGTTGCACGGCTCATTCCGGCTATAAACACCAGACATACAATCAATAATAAGTACTGCCTTTTCATAAGTGTATATATTTAATTCGTTTTTCGCGATCCGTAATTCTTATTGTGCGATTCTATTGCCCCGTACATCGTACATCTGTCCTCCGCGGATGAGATAGATCTGTCCGTCGCGAAGCACCTTTGTACATTGTACATCGTCTCCTTGCACGTCCGTGAGACCTTCCGATTTATTGACGCCAAGAGTTCTGAAGGACGCCTCGCGTGTGTCAAGTATATGATTTTCTTCATCCAGAGCCACCAGTTTGTACCAATAGGTGGTACCCGGCTCCAAGCCATCTACCATATGGTTGAATTCCGTTTGCCAGAATGCGATAGAAGGAACGGAGGTCTGCTCTGCCGCCAGACGCGCCGGCATGTGCGAGAAATCGATTTCCAACACGGTTCCGTGTGCATCAAAGAGGATGGTGCATAATTTAGCCATATGCTCCTCGTCCGCCCAGATGGTCAGTGAATAGCCGGCTGCGCCATCCACTTTGGGCCATGTAAAGAGCGCCGTTTCCTCTTCCGGCTCCACCTCCACCGGTGCATGGAACTGAACCGGCTCTTCACTCAATGCCGTATATCGGAACCGAAGTGTATAATTGAGCTCTCCGGCTGCTGCAACAGACGTATAATGAGCCTCCAGCGGACGCGCGAGCCAGTCCTCATTGGTGAACACAGCCGCTATCTGCTGTTCGGCTACATGGTATGCCTGCGGGGAAAGGAGTGAATACTGGCTCAGCGGAGAAGCATAGGAGAAGGACCATGTCTCTGTATCGGACAGACCTTCGCAACTCACCTGGCGGGCGGTACGGGAGACGATATTGCCGTCTTCGTCAAACATATACTGCTTCAGTTTGTTTCCGCGGTAGGTGGGAGCGGCGCACCCCCATTCCTGCTCCTGCCATACGGAGCGGAAAGACATATACCAGTCTTTCTCTCCCGGCTCATAGAGATATTCGTACTGCTCTGTCGGCACGATACCGGTGCTGTCTGCGGAAGCCGCATAGTTGGTCAAAGTTACCAGACGGCCCTCGCTATCCGATATATGTTCGCCGCTGTTGGCAAAAGCAAACTTGCTCCACACCTCTGTCTCTTTGTTATAGCCCGACCATGTGATAGCAGCTACGCACTCGCCTGTCTGCTCACTGTAGAAATAAATCTTCTTGGTGTCCGGCACACTGTCTTTGTACGCTACATGAACAGCTACACGCCCCTCTGCATCGTAAGTGAAGGCATTATGTATCTGCGTCACAGGAGCCATGCTTCCTTCATTATAGGTGCGCGTCTCCAGCAGCCATCCGTCCTCATTGTATGTTTTGAAGGTGTGGCTGTATGTCTTCGTGCCGACTAAACGCATCTCATGCAGCGGAGCATGAATGGTGTCTGCTCCTGACAAACGGTTGTGCCAATCCACTCCGAGATTAGAGTATCTCCATGAGCTGTAATTGCTCTGGGTGGGATCATCGGAATCAATTCCATAGTCCGTCCATGTATCAGCCAGCGAATAACTGTGACGCTTGGCAATGACAGCTTTCCCGTCTTCTTCAGGGAAATATTCATAGACGAAATAGCGCACAAGCTTCCACTCCCCGCAGAAGGCATAGCGGTACAACGTATCTATGCGTCCTTGCGCATCATAATGACGTTTGTTGTAGATGCCGTTTACATATTCACTCGTTATAGGCAGATAGTGCGATACGCAGTTCACAAAATAGCCCAGGTAATTACCCTCACGGTCATAATACGTATAGTCCTCGCAGTCATACGGATGAATGGTTTCTTTAGAATAGATATCCGCTGTGTCATACATGCTCCATGCCACTTGCTGGCAGACGTACCGTTGCTCGTCCTCGTCCCAGCGGTGGAACACATAATAACTCCGGTCGGTTTTTGTGTTGTTATTCTGGGTAGTGGCGGATATAGCGGACACCGGTTCGCCGGTCATGTCGAACGTCACTACATACTTGCTACTCTCCGTTATTTCCCATTTCATCGAGGAAATATCAAACTTCTCTGTGGTGTTCTCGCGGTCCCAGCCGTTGCTGTATTTCTTGGAAGTGGTACGGGTGCTGTCTTTGGTATTGACTGACATGGTCCATGTATATTCGTCCGTCACCAGTTTCTCTTTAGTCAGATACCATGTATCTATGAAACCATGCGTATATTCTTTTTCGTCCACAACAGAATTATCGTCCGCATACACATATTCCTTGAGTGAATAGGTTCCCCATTTAGGGCTATATCGCTTGTAAGAATATTTGGTTCCTTCCCATTCCACGGAGTCCGTATAAGGAACTTCCACTTGCGCAGAATCACCTGCCAGCAATATATTGTATCGCTCATCATAACGATACCACTGGTGCTTCTCCAAATAAACGGTATCGTACCCGATGGTTATATACTCTATATAGTTATCATTGGGTACAGTTATATATATCCTAAGCACCTTCGGATAAAGCTCATCCTTATAGAGCAAATGCGCCTTTTTAGCGTCTGCCGTCTCTTCTATCATCCATTGCTCTTCATTGTAGATTTTCTCGATTCCATCGGTGGTAATCGTTTTCTTGGCGTAGAGGGTTTGATTGATGGAAGAGTCATACAGACGTTGCTCACGGGTGACCTTCAAATGCTGCTCCCCTTCCGCATCAACCGGCCATGCACGCGACTCTTTGATCTCCAATACACTGTCGCCGCCCAAATTGGTCACGTCTTTCATGGCATAATACGTCGGTACGGAGTCTTCCGTCCAGCGCTCCGTCAGTTCGTAGGTTCCGGTTTGGATACCATATTTGTTATAGCGGGTGCTTTTCGTAACACGGGACGGTTTTTTATTGTACGGCTTGATGTTTATCTCCGATTTCATCGACAAAATATGGTCTTTGTATTGCTCCGTGCGGATAGGGCTCTGCAACTCCCAAACCACAGGGAGATAGGAATATACGGCGGTATTCAGAAACCTCATTTCCGTACTGCTGCTGTCGGTCTGAATCAGCACATTGCGGTCATACGTCTCATAGGGAAGCTTGTTGAACTCGGCATAAGGAAACTCATCGCTTTCTTTATAATCCTCCAGAAATTTTTCCAAGGAGTCATAGTCTATATAATGCCTCGTGTAGTCATAATTACGTATCTGGCGGAGGAGATTGCCCTCTTCGTCATATACATTGCGGTAAGTGTCATAGGCATAATCTTTGTATTCCATGGCAGCTATGACTGTATCTTTAAAAGGATCAATCTGCGGAATGCTGTCCAAGAAACGAACCTTATTGCCCCCTTTGTGCAGACGGAGATTATAGACTTTCTCCCTGTGCTTGCCGTCCGGACCGATATGGTCATATTCGGTTTTAGAGATGCGGTTGGAAACCTCTATCGTATCAGCAATACGGTCCACTTGCGGATACCGGACCACGCTGAAAGAAGAGTCGGTGTAGAAAAAGCGCACCAGCGAACCGCTGTAAATGGGATCTCCGTAATCCGAAACCAGATTGTTGTCATAGGTAGAGACCATTTCGTCCAACCGCCATGCGTAACGATCGGATAAATCCTCCTGCGCGTAGGCGCATGTTCCTTTCAATAATAATGCTGCAAACAGCAAACCGAAAACTTTAATCTTTTCCATGTGATTTTAGTTTTGAAGTAATCGTTCGAGGACTCCTAATCCGAGATTAGAAATCCGGTGCAAAATTACTGCTTTTCGCGCATATACGCAAATTCTTCAGTTGTACGAGGAATGTTTTCTTGATTTATAATTGCCTGAATATCAGGAGGCTGCAAATCTCTGTCTTGAAAATAGTTGTACGCTCTCCGAAGAGGACTTGCAAAACGCCTCAAAATAGGATGAAATTCTATCGGTTCGAACGAAATTTCCTCGAGACAAGGACCTACCCCTGTCCCCTCCCTGAAGGGAAGGGAAAAATTATTCCTCTCGAGTTTTGCTGCCTCTTCTCTTAACTGCCGGTAGATGGCAACGTAGGTATATTGGTAGAAGCGGGAGTAGGGCTTGAGGCCGGGTTCCGGCTTGGCACCGCCTTTGAAAACCCTGAAATAATGGTTGAAGAAACGGATCCGCCATTCGAGGGCTTCGATAGAATGGTCGTGCTCCAAGGCATGTGCCTGACGCTGCGCTTCTTTGATCATTTCGCGGTTTGCTACGCAAGCAGCAGACCAGTGTCTCGGGAAATGGTAGGTATAGAGCTGGAGAAGTCCGTTATGCTCGGGCGCACGGCGGACGATGATATGTTTGCGGTAACGACGGCCTTCTTTAGCGGTATTCATCGCACCCCAAAAGGCATCGATGCCTTCCCCCGGCACAAAATAGCGCACTCCCCTGGAATGAAGAGCGGAAACGTCGGATGGCGGAACAAAATACGAAATTGCAGCATCCAAACGGCTAATTATGTGCGTTTTCAAGTGTTTTGACATGTGTCGTAACGTATTGTATATGTGCTATTTACATCGTATTAAAATCGAGCATTGTCTAGGATTGACAGGGAATGAACTAACTGTGCTCCATTTTCGGGGCTTATTTAGTACTTAAATCGGGTACAAAGATACAAAAAATATTTGGTATATGCAAATTTTTAAGGCAAAATTCCATAACAATGACAACTCCTGAATGCCTCTCGATGAGGGTTGTAAGGTGCCAAACGGTACGAAATCTTAACACCAACGTCAAAAGGATGGTACGAAGTGACGAGCCGTAAGTTCTGCCGGAAGGCGGAAACGACAGGTGTCAT
>DGVB01000017.1 GCA_002395805.1 Bacteroidales bacterium UBA4295
TCAGAAATGCCGTAGTGGAAATCGGAGGCAAACAATCCGGAGAGTTAATGCTACTCGGAGCAAATCAGACTACCTTGGGTTTGACAACCCTCAGCGGTTGGTTTGAAGGAATGATGATGGATTTCGAGCCGGGAGGAATGCACGTCTTGACAGGCATCGACTTGCAGCAGTTATCCGGCAAAGTGCTGACAGCCCGAGAAAGTGGCAACGAAGGTCTGATGCATTTGAATCAGATCTTCCAAACCTCGCCCAAAGCAGAGGAGATTGCGCCGCAGTTAGACGCGTTCTTCTTGGGACGCCTTCCTCTTAGGGAGAACTCCAATTACGCGCGTATTAGAAAGGTGATCGCTGCTTGCGACGAAGCGAAAGGTAATATCTCTGCTGCCGAAATGGCATCTATGGCATGTCTGGGAGAGCGGCAGTTTCTGCGTGTCTTCCGCAATTATGTGGGTATTCCGCCGAAACAGTTTGTGCGTCTAAGGCGTTTTCACCGAACCATACAGGACATGCAGCAACAAGCCACACAGGGCAAATCTATCGATTTATTGGCTACGGTTTTGCGGCACGGCTATTACGACTTGAGCCATGCTGCGCTGGAGTTTCAGCAGATGGGTTGTGTCTCGCCGGGACAGTTCCGAATGTTAGGTATTCCGTTGACAGAAGATTTTTCGGTCTTTTTTGCCTAAAAAATAGTAAATGTCCGTTTTTTCATATTACACATCATCTAAAAGCAGTACCTTTGCACCGGATTTCAAATTTTGTATTGTATGAAACTGAGATTTATCATCGGAGCCGTTCTGGCGTTAGCCGCAGTTTTTCGTCTGCTTTGCTTAACAGGTATCATCCCTCTTACTTTCATTTCCGAGCAGTGGGAGAACGAGTACGAACCTTTTTTCGCAGCCGGTATCATTTTCTTCGTGGGTGCTTTCGTTTGCTACGACAGTTATAAGAATCTGAAAGGGAAATGAGAAAGATTACTATCTTCATTCTGCTTTTTGTTTCTGTGATGACCTCCGCAGAGACAATCAAAGGTTCGGTGGTGGACAGCCGCGGCGAAGCCATGCCCTTTGTGACAATTTCCGTCCTTGCAAAGGACTCAACTCTCCTCACAGGTGCGATCACCGATGAGGAGGGAAAATATATAGTAACCCCTCCCGACCTCCCCTCAAGGGAGGAGAAATATATTATTCAGGCTTCATATGTGGGGTACCAGACGGCGTTCGGCGGACCGGATTTCGTGCTGCACGAAGAGACCGAGCAACTGAAAGAACTGGAAGTCAAAGCCAAGAAACCGCTTATCGAACGTCAGATGGACAAACTGGTGGTGAACGTCTCTGCTTCGCCGCTTTCTGCTGGTTCGAACGGAAACGATATCCTTCGTCGCGCGCCGGGTGTCCGCATCGACAAAGACGGCAATATTACCGTAAACGGTAAATCGGTCGAAATTTGGGTGGACGGCAAACCTTCCTACCTCTCCGGCCAGCAACTCAAAGCCATGCTCGATGGAACAGACGGAAACACGATTGAGAAAATCGAAATCATCTCGAATCCTTCCGCTAAATACGATGCCTCGGGGCAGGGTGGTATCATCAATATCAAGACCAAGCGCAATATGATGAAAGGCCTCAACGGAATGCTGTCTGCCGGTTATGGCGGCATGTATTTCGGTGATGTCAAGCGCTGGCTGAGTCAGGAAATGTTTTCGCTTATGCTCAACTACCGCGGTGAGAAAACCTATACATTCGGCCAGTTCACGCAGGTTTTTGCGCAGAATGATATTGATTTTGAATCGTACCGCGAGACGCCGTTCCTCAAGAACTATTCCTATTCGGATTACGCCATGAATTTCCAGTACTACATGCTCAAAGTAGGAAACGACTGGTATATCGACTCGCTCAACACCTTCGGTTTCATCCTCCAGGTGCCTTTCATGGACGTGGACCAGCATATTGTGCCCGGACGCAACTCCGCCTATATGATTCAAGGAGCGGATACAACGAATAGTACCACCAATTCCCAAAATCGTCTCAAAGCCCCGCAACACACGGCGAACCTCAACTACACCCACACCTTCTCCGAAGCTCTGGAACGCGAACTGACGGTTAATATCGACTACAACCGTTACAATAACGGTTCTGTCAATTTCCAGGAGACGAACTACGACAAGACTTTCGGCGGCATCAACTCGCTCGGAATTGATATCAAGAGCCGGCAAATCGTCAATATCTACAGCGGCAAACTGGATTTTCAGACCAAGTTCTGGAAAACAGGTATGATTGAAGCCGGCGTCAAGTATGCGCTCTCTTCGACCGACAACGACATGACGACTGACTCGACGCGAAACGGCGCTGTGCGACCTACGGATCATAATGCCTTCCGCTACGACGAGCATGTGGCTGCGGCGTATATCTCCGTCGGCAAACAGTTCGGCGAACACTGGTCCGTCAAACTCGGACTCCGCGGCGAATACACCTTCTCCCACGGCGACTGGAAGGATGACGGCATGGATTCGATCATCAACAAATCCTACTTCGATCCGTTTCCCACGGCGTACGTCGGTTATACATCCAAACCGCTTGGCAAAATTCAACAACCGATATCGGTATCGGCATCTTATACGCGCCGCATCAAACGGCCTAACTACTGGATGCTCAATCCCTTCACCTCGTACGTGGACGCCTATTCGATACAGAAAGGAAACACCGAACTCACCCCGGAATTTAACAACGACGTAGAACTGCATTTCTCCTGGACGCAATACCTCAACATGACCTTCAATTTCGCTCACACGCAGGATATGTTTTCTTCCAGAACGACCATCCTGCCGAACGGTATTGGCTTCTCCCAGTGGACCAATTTCGGCACGTGTACCACCCACGGAATGAACATCTCGCTGACCGAACTCCCTCTGGTCCCCAAATACATAAAAGCGGAAGATGGTTCCAAATCCATGCAGGGCGCATGGCTCGCGCTAACCATCAACGCCGGATGGATGCATTTTATCAATAAGTCCTACGACAAACAAGACGATGGCACGCCGGATTATATCATGAAAAGCCACTACGGCTACGTCGGCGGAACACTCTCGGCTTATTTGCCGAAGGACTGGACGCTCACCCTTGACGGCAACTGGTCCTCGCCGATGCTCACCGGTTATAACAAGTCCGGCAGCACCTATTTCGCTTCCTTCGGAATCCGGAAGATGTACATGAAAAAAGGTCTGATCTTCAACCTCAATGTCCAGGACCTGCTTCGTTCGCTGAGTTTCAACAACGAAGACATGGGACAGGAACCCGGTAACCGCTCGTGGTATAAAAACACCATCCGCCAGCAACGTGTGATGTTTTCCCTCACATGGATGTTCGGCCAGTACCAGCAACACAAGAACCGCAAAGTCGGCGATCTCGACGAATCCTCGCGTCTCGGCGGAGGTGGCGGCGTCGGCACCGGAAAGTAAATGTAAAAGGAGTATCTCACTTCGTTATAGGGATAATTTCGTGGTCTTACCATAGGATACCCATACCATACCCATAGGATACCCATAGGATAAAGTGCTAAAAATGACATTTTGGCGCTTTATCTGTATATATACTATGTATATATACACTTTTTGCCACTTTTTTTTGAGAAAAATGTGACGGAAATATTTGCATATTCGAAAAAAAAGCAGTATCTTTGTAGCCGATTTTATTAGAAATCTAATAAACAATATATAAACATACCATTTAAAACACACAAAAACAATGAAAGTACAAGACATTATGCAGCGTTTGGCTGCGAAACATCCGGGCGAGGCAGAGTATCTGCAAGCCGTTCAAGAAGTTCTCGAATCCATCGAAGAAGTGTACAATCAGCACC
The DNA here is from genome assembly GCA_002395805.1 of Bacteroidales bacterium UBA4295. Taxonomy (GTDB): domain Bacteria; phylum Bacteroidota; class Bacteroidia; order Bacteroidales; family Paludibacteraceae; genus Colicola. The sequence goes on from DGVB01000017.1 coordinate 3,859, forward strand.
CTGAGTTCGAGCAAGCGAAGATCGTGGAGCGCATGGTCGAGCCCGACCGTATCTTCACTTTCCGCGTGACATGGATTGATGATCAGGGCGAAGTGCAGACGAACCTCGGTTACCGCGTTCAGTTCAACAGCGCGATCGGTCCGTACAAAGGCGGTTTGCGTTTCCACAGAGCCGTGACGCCGTCCATGCTGAAGTTCTTAGGCTTTGAGCAGACCTTCAAGAACGCGCTGACGACCCTTCCGATGGGTGGCGCAAAAGGCGGTTCGGATTTTGATCCGGTAGGTAAGAGCGACGCGGAGATCATGCGTTTCTGCCAAGCGTTCATGTTAGAGCTTTGGCGTTGCATCGGTCCGGACCAGGATATCCCGGCAGGTGATGTAGGTGTCGGCGGTCGTGAGATAGGATTCCTCAACGGCATGTACCAGAAGCTTGCGCGTGAATATCATACAGGTGTCCTCACCGGAAAAGGCATGACATGGGGCGGTTCGATCCTCCGTCCGGAAGCTACCGGTTTCGGAGCCCTCTATTTCACGCAACACCTCCTGCACAAGGCAGGCAAAGATATCAAGGGCAAGAAAGTGGCAATCTCAGGCTTCGGCAATGTAGCATGGGGTGCTGCCACCAAGGCGGTTGAGTTGGGTGCGCAGGTAGTGGCGATCTCCGGTCCCGACGGCGTTGTAGCTATCAAAGACGGTATTACCAAAGAGATGATCGACTACATGCTCGTTATGCGTGCGTCGAACCGCAACAAAGTGCAGGATATGGCGGACAAGTTCCCGAAAGAGTGCGTCTTCACGGAAGGCAAGAAAGCATGGTCTATCCCATGTGACATAGCGCTCCCGTGTGCCTTCCAGAATGAGTTGAGCGAAGAGGATGCGAAGGAACTGAAGGCGAACGGCTGCTGGTGCTGCTGCGAGGTATCGAATATGGGCTGCCAGCCGGGCGCTATTCATTTCTTCCAGCATAACGGAGTGCTCTTTGCTCCGGGTAAGGCGGTCAACGCCGGCGGTGTGGCAACCTCCGGTCTGGAGATGACCCAGAACGCCGAGCACCTGAGTTGGACGGGAAAAGAGGTTGATGAGCGTCTGCATCATATCATGGAGTCGATCCACGAGCAATGCGTCCGCTACGGCACACAGCCGGACGGCACGATTGACTATGTCAAGGGCGCTAACATCGCCGGATTTATGAAGGTCGCTACTGCGATGCTGGAGCAAGGGATCATTTAACTAGGATCCTAGGAACCTAGTACCCTAGGGCCCTGGAAAAAACAAAACAACTATGTATCAGGATTTTCAAAAACATCTGCAATCGACCTTGCAAGAGATCAAGGATGCAGGATTATATAAAAACGAACGCGTGATCATTACCCCGCAGTCTTCCGGCATTGCCGTAGAAGGCGGGCAGAAAGTGATTAACTTCTGCGCGAACAACTACCTCGGCCTCGCCGATAACAAGGAACTCATCGAGGCTGCCAAAGCCCGCATGGATGCACGCGGTTACGGTATGGCTTCCGTACGATTCATCTGCGGTACGCAGGATACGCACAAAGAGTTGGAACGCGTGATCTCGGATTTCTTCGGCACGGAAGATACGATCCTTTATGCCGCATGTTTTGATGCGAACGGAGGTCTCTTTGAGCCGCTGCTGACGGAAGAAGATGCGATCATCTCCGATGCGCTCAACCACGCTTCGATCATCGACGGTGTGCGTCTTTGCAAGGCGGTGCGCTATCGCTACGCAAACGGCGACATGGCGGATCTGGAGGAGAAACTGAAAGAGGCGCAGGCACAACGCTTCCGTATTATTGCGACGGACGGCGTGTTCTCCATGGACGGAAATGTATGTCCGCTCGATAAGATCTACGAACTGGCGAAGAAATACAACGCCCTCGTCATGGTCGATGAATCGCACTCGGCAGGAGTGGTCGGCAAAACAGGACACGGCGTAACCGAACTCTATAACCTGCGCGGCAAAGTGGAAATCATTACCGGTACGCTTGGCAAAGCCTTTGGCGGTTCGGTAGGCGGTTTCACAACCGGAAAGAAAGAGATTATCGACCTCCTGCGCCAACGTAGCCGTCCGTATCTGTTCTCGAACTCTATTCCGCCGATGATTGCTGCGGCGGGTATCAAGACCTTTGAGATCCTCACCCGTTCCAACGAACTACAGGACCGCTTGCACGAGAATACGGCCTATTTTGTAGAGAAGATGAGAGCGGCAGGATTCGATATCAAACCGACACAATCCGCTATCTGCGCAGTCATGCTGTACGACGCACGTCTGAGTCAGGAGTTCGCTGCGGCTTTGCAGGAAGAGGGAATATATGTTACCGGCTTCTATTATCCGGTGGTGCCGAAAGGGCAAGCGCGTATACGCGTACAGGTTTCTGCGGCGCATACACGCGAACAATTGGATAAATGTATTGCCGCCTTCACAAAAATTGGCACGAAACTTGCTGTATTGAAAAAGAACTAGGGCCCTAGGACCCTAGGAAACTAGTATCCTAGAAAAAATGAAAGCATTAGTTAAGAAATACGCCGAACCGGGAATCTGGATGGAAGATGTTCCTATGCCGGAGGTTGGCGTAAATGATGTATTGATCAAGGTGAAGAAAGCAGCTATCTGCGGCACCGACCTGCATATGTACAAGTGGGACGCATGGTCGCAGAGCCACTGCAAACCGCCTTACACGATGGGACATGAGTTCGTCGGAGAAGTGGCTTGGGTTGGAGTAGGTGTGAAGAACTTCAAGGTAGGCGAGCGCGTCACGGCGGAAGGGCATATTACCTGCGGACACTGTCGCAACTGCCGTCGAGGCATGGGGCATGTGTGCGAAAACACGATATCCGTCGGTATTATGGGCAAAGACGGTTGTTTCGCGGAGTATGTGACGATTCCGGAGTCGAACGTAGTCAAACTGCGCGACGAGATACCCGATGATTTTGCAGCTATCATGGATCCGTTCGGCAATGCCACCCATACGGCACTCGCTTTCCCGCTGTTGGGAGAAGATGTACTGATTACAGGTGCAGGATTGATAGGAACGATGGCAGCAGGTATTTGCCGCTACGCGGGAGCCAAGCATATCGTGGTGACAGACATCAATCCTTTGCGGTTGGAGATAGCTAAGAAAATGGGTGCTACGCTTACCGTGGACGGTTCAAAAGGCGAGACGATCCAAGGGGCGATGGAGCAACTGGGAATAAAGGGATTCGATGTGGGACTGGAGATGTCCGGTGCACCGGCGGCGTTCAACGATATGATTGAGCATATGTACAAAGGCGCCAACATCGCCCAACTCGGCATCCTGCCGTCCAACACGCAGGTTAACTGGTCGGATGTGATCTTTAACGCCCTGACGATTAAAGGTATCACGGGTCGCCGCATGTGGGAGACATGGTATCAGATGGAGCAGATGCTGCTCGGAGGACTGGATTTGAGCCCGGTGATCACCCACCGCTTCAAATTCGATGACTTCCAGAAAGGCTTCGATGTTATGGTATCCGGCCAATGCGGTAAAGTGTTACTGGAATGGTAAAAGAAAACTAGATAAGCTAGTTCGACTGGTAAACTAGATAAACTAGGGAAAAACTAAATAATTAAAAGTATGAAAAAGATTTTACTTAGCGCTCTGCTGCTTGTTGGCAGTATCGCATTTCTCTCTGCTCAATCCCGTGAGGGCCTGACAGAGTACAAGTTAGAGAACGGTCTCACTGTCCTTCTCTGGGAGGATCATGACGCACCGGATGTGACGGGCTACGTAGTAGTTCGCGCAGGTGCTGTGGACGAACCGGGTGAATACACCGGTCTGGCTCACTATTTGGAGCATATGCTCTTCAAAGGAACCCAGCGTATCGGTGCATTGGACTGGGATGCTGAGAAACCGATTTATGATTCGATCATTGCGCTGTATGACCAGTATAGCGACGCTACGGATCCGAAAGTACGTGAGCAACTGGCTACGCAAATCAACGAGTGCTCCATGCGTGAGGCGAAGATCTCTTCTACAGAGGATTTCTTCAATATGCTTGACCTCATCGGTGCGGAAGGCGTGAACGCTTACACCTCTTTTGACTTGACGGCGTACCATAACTCGTTCCCTGCTGCAGAGATGTACCGCTGGCTGACGATCTTCTCCGATCGTCTCATCAATCCGGTTTTCCGTACGTTCCAGGCAGAGCTGGAGAATGTGTTCGAGGAGTACAATATGTATGCCAACGAGCCCTCTTCACAGGCGCAGAAACAACTCATGGCGGATATCTACAAAGGTTCGCCGTACGAGCGTGACGTCATCGGTCTGCCCGAGCACCTCAAGAACCCGCGTCTGAGCCGGCTCATTGAGTTCTATAACACATGGTATGTGCCGAACAACATGGCGTTGATTATTGTCGGCGATTTCGATACGGAGGCTACCAAGCCGATGATCGAGAAGACTTTCTCGCGTCTGCAGCCGAAGGAATTGCCCGCTCGTCCGAGTTATCCGTCTGTTAAACTGACAGGCAAGAAACACTATAACCTCGGTTACACCCCGCAAGTAGCATGGGTTTACCAGGGTGTAAAAGAGGGTGATCCCGACCAGGATGTATTGGAGTTTGTATGCGAACTGCTCTACAACGGTCAGACCGGTCTTTTGGACCAGGTGAACACCAAGGGTGACGTGAGCCAGGCAGTCGTTTTCAGCGATGCTCGTCGTAATGACGGCCGTGTGATTGTGATGGCAGTGCCGTACTATGACGCCAACCAGCAGATGTACGAGTCGGACAAACAGACAGAGGCAATCGTCATGAAAGAGATTGACAAGATCAAACGTGGCGAGATCTCTGATGAACTGATCGCGAACGTTAAGCGCATGTACGCTCAATCGTACAAGGCCTTCAACGAGTCTCCGGCATCGAAGATGAACGTCCTCGTGGATGCGTTCACTTACGGCAAGCCTGTGGATGATTTCTTTACTACCAATGAAAAGATTCAAGCCCTCACCAAAGAGGAGATCATTCGCGTAGCCAAGAAGTATTTTGACGCAGATCATATGACGATCTCTTTCGACGAGGATACCAAGACTCCGAAAGCCAAAACGCTGCCGAAACCGAATATCAAGCCGCTTGATCCGGTAAAGAACGCGAAGACGGCTTATGCCGAGGAGTTCCAGAAACTGCCGAAGGGCGAACTCAAGCAGACCTTCAATGACTTCAACGACGTTAAGGTTAGTTCTCTGGGCGAGAATGTAACCCTCCATTACACGCCGAATAGCAAGAACGATATCTTCACCCTCACGCTCCGTTACGGTGTAGGCGAGCATGAGATGCCGCTGCTGCCGTTCGCGGCTGCGCTGATGGAGAACGCAGGTATCATGGGTAGTCCTGCTACTGAAGGTAAAGACTTTGACCAACAGATAGCGGAACTGGGAGGTTCGGTTTCCTATGGATGCAACGACTCCTATTTCTATATCTCTATCTCCGGTGAGGACGAGAACCTCGGTAAGATTATGAATCTGGTTAACCGTCAGCTCCTCATGCCGTATCTGGAGCAGAAACAGCTGGATGCAGTAAAGGGTAGCGTGTTCGTATCCCGACTGATCCGTCAGAAACAGACCGCTGTCCAGAAAGCCGCGCTGATGCAGTACGCTATGTACGGTAAGAAATCGTCTTTCCTCGACGAAGTGCCGTTTGCGGATATCTGGGGACTCGGTCTGCCGAAAGTGCAATCGCTCATCGCTCAAGCTCGTGAGTACGCGCTGGATGTATTCTATTGCGGTACCTTGCCTCAGAACCAACTGGTGGCTAATCTGCCTTTGACCGAAGGAATGAAACCGTCCAACTCGCCGTTCGTGCAGGACCGCCAGAAATATGACAAGCCGACCGTGCTCTTCCTCCCGAATAGCAACGTACAGCAGGCTGACCTCTATTTCTACATCAACGGTCGTCCGTACGACATTGCTTCGGATGTTCAGTCTGATGCATTCAACCAGTACATGTCCGGCGGCTTCACGGGTATTATCATGAATGAGATCCGTGTGAAACGCTCTATGGCATACTCGGCTTACGGTGTAGATGCTACGCCGGAACTCCCGGGAAAGGACTGCTACTTCATCGGATATGTGGGAACACAGAGCGACAAAGTCAATGATGCTATCTCCGTTTATATGGACATCTTGAGTGATATGCCGAAGGATTCGACCCAGTTGGTAGCTCTCAAGGCTGCTCTCAAGCAGGCCGCACAGACTGCAAAACCGTCCATGCGTGCTAAATCGCAGACCTACGAGCACTGGCAGCGTCTGGGTTACAACGATGACCCGGCTAAGGTTAATGCAGCCGCTATCGATGCGCTGACCTTCAATGATATCGAGAAATTCTATGAGGATAACATCAAAGGCAAAGCTGTGACGATTGTTTTAATGGGTGACCCGAAGAAGATAGACCTCAAGGCTATCGAGAAGAAGATGGGCTGCAAGGTAACCAAACTCTCTCCGGCTAAACTGTTCAACTCCACCCAAGAGTTGATGGACGCAGTAATGTAATGATGGATAATCAGCAATCAGCAATCAGCAATCAGCAATGTTCACAGGCCCACCGAAGTGGGTTTGTGAACATTGTTGGTAATCCCAATGTTGGCAAATCGACCTTAATGAATGCGCTGGTAGGCGAGCGGCTTTCTATCATCACATCGAAAGCGCAAACGACTCGTCATCGCATTCTTGGTATCGTCAACGGTGAGGACTTCCAGATGGTCTATTCGGACACACCGGGAGTCCTTGCGCCTAATTACCGGCTGCAGGAGAAGATGCTGGAGTTCAGCCGCTCGGCGCTCGTGGATGCCGATGTCCTGCTCTACGTCACCGAACCGCAGGACACCATCGACCGCAATCCCGAGTTCATAGAGAAAGTGAAGCGTATGGCTGCGGCGGGAACGAAAGTATTCCTGATTATCAACAAGATAGACCTGACGACCCAAGAGACCCTTGAGTCGCTCGTTGCTTTCTGGCATACCCAACTGCCGAAGGCGGAGATATTCCCGATTTCCGCACAGGAGCGTTTTGGCGTAGCACAACTCTTCGACGCAATTAAAGAGGCACTGCCCGTCGGACCGCCTTTCTTCCCGAAAGACCAGTTAACCGACAAGTCCGAACGGTTCTTTGTGAACGAGATCATTCGCGAGAAGATCTTACAGAACTATGATAAAGAGATACCGTATTCCGTAGAGGTGGAGGTGGAGTCCTTCCAAGAAGAGGAAGATCTCATCCGCATCTCCGCCATCATCTATTGCGAGCGTGAGAGCCAGAAAGGGATTATCATCGGCAAAGCCGGTTCGGCTCTCAAGCGGGTAGGGATGCTGGCCCGTAAAGATATCGAAGATTTCTTTCAGAAACAAGTATTCTTGCAGTTGTTTGTCAAAGTGGACCGCGACTGGCGGTCGAACACCGGTCGTCTGCGTCACTACGGCTATGATTTGACTTGATAAATATGATTCGCGAGGGATGGCATAAACGAGTAGTAGTGGATCTTTTGGTATGGGTTCTTGCTGCCTTGCTGTGCATGTTATGGCGATGGGTGACCAATAAGAGCGAGATCGTTCATTATTGGGCACTTTTCGGTGTATTGGCGGCAGCATGGGTGCTCGTCGGTTTTGTGGTGCAACTCTATCGCTCGTATAAAGAGGCGTGGTTTTGGCAGTCGATGCTCTCTCTTATCGCCGATGCACTGATTCTGAATGGTCTCTGCTGGTGGCTGCTGCCGCAACTGCCTTATAACCTCTCGCCTCGTGTGGCGATGTGGACAATCCTCATCGTAGGTGCGATGGAGACAGTAGTGGTGCTTCTCGAGCATTATTGGAAGTACGCGACCAACATGACCGTTCCGGCTATGGAGATCGAGCAGCGGGAGAACGCTGTGGTGACGCAGCCGGACAATAAAAGACGTCTTGAATCCATCCACTCGATCCATCAGTCGGTACTCTCTGTGACCACCGAAGCGGATTACTATATGCTGCGCAAGAAAGCGCGGCTGGATTCTACCCGAACCAAAGTGGTTTGCGATCGTAACCGTTTTGCTTTTCTCCAGATCCCCGACTACCAGTATCAGACCCTTGTCGATCTTACCCTTCTTAATGATGCAAAGGGCATCAACAGACGCTTCTGTATTGTCAACCAGAAGCTGCCGGACGATGGACGCTACGTATGTTGCTATCGTCCGCAGGAGTATATTAAATCGAAGATACTGGCCAAGTACCCGCCTGTGATAAACTGGGTCATTTACTCGCTCTATTTCCTTCATAAGCGCGTCATTCCCCGTCTGATGCTCACCAGCAGGTTGTATTATGACCTGACGAAAGGTCGCAAGCGAATGTTGTCCAAGACCGAAGTGCTCGGGCGGCTCTATTACTGCGGGTTTGAGGTGGATGAGATAGTGCCGATGGGGCATATAGAGTATGTCTTTGCACATCGTCATTCGCAGCCTTATCCGCAAGAGCAGATTAAGGTTTACGGGCCGCTTATCAAGCTGCCGCGCGTATGTAAGAATAAGGAAATCAAGTATTTCTACAAGGTACGCACCATGCATCCATACGCGGAATATATCCAGAAATACGTCTTTGACGCACGCGGAGGTATGGATATTGCCGATAAATCCAATGACGACTGGCGTATTACTACCTGGGGCAAGTTCATGCGCCGGTACTGGTTGGACGAACTGCCGATGCTGTTCAATTGGTTCAAGGGCGATGTCAAGCTGGTAGGGGTTCGGCCGCTCAGCCGTGCTATGTTTGATTCGTATCCCGAATGGCTGCAGGAGAAGCGTACAAAATGCAAGCCGGGCTTAATCCCGCCGTTCTATATTGATCATCCCGATACGTTTGAGGAATTGTTTGCCAGTGAAGACAAGTATCTCACGGAGTACCTCGCGCATCCTTTCCGGACGGATGTCAAATATTTCTTCCTTACCATGCGTTCTATATTGACGCGCAAGACTCACAGTGCGTAGCGAATATCAAATATATCTGTCGCTTGTTCGTGCGGCCTTATGGGGCGAACCGGTGACGTGGCCGGAGGAGCAGGAGGAATTGTTCCTGGTGCTCAACACGCATCAGGGGACAGGGCCGCTTGTTTTTCCTTATATCCTCACTCAGAATACTGTCTCGCCTGCCGTGCGAGCACATATGAAGTCCGTCTGTATGGCGACGATGCAGAATCAAGTGCCGCTGCATCTTACGCTGGCGAAGGCATGGAGTGCACTACAAAAAGCAGGCATTCGGGCGGTTCTGATGAAAGGGGCAGGGTTGGCGGCGCTTTATCCCGAGCCGTATTATCGCGCATGGGGAGACATAGATCTCTTTGTAGGCAAAGAGCAATATCATGCTGCTTGCGCTACGATGCGGGAGACGTTTCCATCTGCCCTTAAGTTTGACGAAGAGCTGGAGCATTACAAGCATTATAACTTGATTGCGGACGGTGTCTCTATTGAGATGCACCGTGTCTCGATAGCGTTGCAGCATCCGCTGGACGAACGGCGGTATGCCCGCATGGAGAGCGAAGGAATGGCTCATACGGAGCCTCTCGTTTTGAATGAACTGGAGGTACAAGTGCCCGAGCCTACATATAATGCGCTTTTTGTGTTCTTCCATTCCTGGGAACATATGATTTCTGCCGGCGCGAACCTACGCCAGTTATGCGACTTGGCACTGCTGCTCCATCGTTATGCAAAGAAGATCAATCCGGAGGTTTTGAAGCGAAATCTGCGTTCTCTGCATCTCCTGGAGCCATGGCAGCTATACATGTATATCTTGGTTCATTATATGGGCTTGCCGGAGGAAGAGGCGGCAGGCTATACGCCGCGCGCAGCCGCGCATGCCGACCGACTGATGGAAGACCTCCTCTCCGGCCGGATGAGAGCACCCAAGCAGGATGAGAAAACACCTGCCGGACGTATTCTGCGCAAATGGTACACGATGAAGGGACGTAATGCCGATGCGCGACGAATAGCGCGCTATAGTCCTGCCTATGCGCGGCATATGATAGTCACCACATGGCTGCATGGCGCTGCACGGTTCTTCGCCCCCGACCGCCACTGGGAATAAGCTATCAGAATTCAGCTATCAGAAAACAGCTATCAGAAATCAGTATTCCGAAATGACCTCCAAATATCCCGACATAATGGCCGCTCTCAAGGCCGACCAGTACGCACCGGTTTATATCCTATGCGGTGAAGAACCGTATTATATCGACCGCGTGTATGATTTTATCGCTACGCACGCGCTGGACGAGATGGCGCGTGAGTTTGACCAGCAGGTGGTTTATGGACGCGATTTGCAAGGAGCCGACATAGCGCCGGTGATCTCAGCTGCGCGCGGGTATGCCATGATGGGCGGACGAAAGGTGGTTATTGTGCGCGAAGCGCAAGCGGTGAAGAAATGGGAGGCGCTGGAGGCGTACCTTAATGCCGTCATGCCGCAGACAGTGCTTGTCATTTGTTATAACGGCAAGCCGGACAAACGGCAGAACCTTTGGAAAAAAGTAGCGGAGCACCCGCAGGTAGTGTGGCTGCAGTCCGATAAACTGCGCGACTACGAAGTAGAGAAATGGATTAATGCCTATATCCAGGATTATAATAACTCCCCGTCCTTCAGGAAGGGGGTGGGGGAAGGCCTTACCATTGACCCTCGCGTGGCGCCGCTGCTGGCGGATCATTTAGGCACTGACCTCTCGGCGATCGTAGGGGCTTTGGACAAACTAATTGCCGGACGGCCGGAAGGGGTGAACACGATTGATGCTGCGCTCGTAGAGCGCAATATCGGTATCTCGAAGGACTATAATATTATGGAACTTCAGGCGGCGCTCATCCGCGGCGATGTAGCGAAAGCGAACCGTATTGCGCAGTATTTCGGCGGCAGCAAAGACCATCCGATGATTCGCGAAATGGCACCGCTTTTCACGTTCTTTTCCAACCTGCTGATGTACCACTACATGCCCTCGAAGGCACCGGCGGTAGTGGCGAAAGAACTGGGGATCAATCCGTATTTCGTGAAAGATTATGAGATGGCGGCGAAGAGGTATCCCGCGGGTAAGACTTTCTTGATTATCGGCTATCTGCGCGATACCGATGCGCGGCTCAAGGGCATCAACAACCCTTCTGCCAAAGATGCCGATTTATGGAAGGAACTGATCTATAAGATCATGCATTAGCCGTGCATCATTTTTACGAATGACTTATTTTCCTCTGTTCAGAGGAGGGGTAGGGATGGGTTCGTCCCATCGTTCCCACGAGTGGCCATAGCCGTTCTGCATCACCCATAGTACACTGTCCAGATCGGTGCGGCTGAATGCTGATGGCTGACGGTTTACTTCTGCCGGCTGACGGCCGACGGCTGACAGTTCCTCGGCGTATAACTCGTTGAATGCCGTCTCTTCGGCTTCCAGTTCTTTGAGTACTTTCGGGTAAATCTTGTTGAAGAACTGCGGGTGGGCGGTGTACCATACGAGGGATGAATCGAACTGCGCTTGTGTTGTTCCGTGTTTCTCCAGCACCTGTGCGTAATAGATGTCTCTTACTTCATCGTTTGAGATTTGCCATCCGTTCACTTGCAGCATGCCGTCGGTCTTATGCAGATCGACCAGCAGAGAACGCATCTCCCGCGAACTCAATATCCCTCTCGGCCTGCAGCCTGAGAAAATGACCGCTAACACCGACAGAAGACAGACAGTTAGCAGCTTGATTTCAAACCGCTTCCTTGACCTCAGACACATTGCAGGTCTGTATTCTGTATTCTGTACTCTGTACTCGATCATTTCTTATTCATCTCCTTGAGATAAAAGAGTAGGATGACCGCTACGGCGCAGGTGATGCAGCTGTCTGCGAAATTGAAAACCGGTCGGAAGAAGAGCACTTCGCCCGCGCTGTTGCGTATGAGCGGGAAATAGAACATATCTACCACCCTTCCGTAGAACCATCCGGCATAGCCGAACAGTTTGCCGTAAAAGACGCAGTCGATGATGTTACCCAGCGCACCGGCGATGATAAAGGCGATCGTAGCGATATAGCCCGTTTTAGCCTGCTGCTTGTAGATCAGCGTGTGGATATACCATCCTAACAGACCTACAGCTAACAGGCGGAAGAGCGTCAGCGCCAGTTTGGAGAACCACTCAATACCGAATGCCATACCGTTGTTCTCCACATAACACAGCCAGAACCAAGAGAATACCTCATGGCTCTCGCCTATCGCAAAATGCGTGGCAATATAAAGTTTGATTGCCTGATCAATCAGCAGGGCTCCTACTACGATTGCTATTACAAGCCAAACTTGGCTTTTACTTCGTTTAGTCTGTCTAGTTTCTCCCATGTGAATAATTCTACTTCTCTGGTAAATTCATTGCCGTCGGCGTCGAAGAAAGTCTTAGTGACCACTTCGTTGGTGCGGCCTACATGACCGTATTTTGCGGTCTCTTCGTACATTGGCTGTGTCAGTTTCAGGTCGCGGATGATAGCTGCGGGACGGAGGTCAAACAGTTCGCTCACTTTGGCAGCTATCTCGGCGTCGGACATGGCTACCTGTGCCGTTCCGTAGGTGTTGACGTATAGCGAGACGGGTTCGGCTACGCCTATGGCGTAACTGACTTGCACCAGTGCTTCGTGCGCCACACCGGCGGCAACCAGATGTTTGGCAATCCATCGTGCGGCATAGGCGGCAGAACGGTCCACTTTGGACGGATCCTTGCCGCTGAATGCACCTCCTCCGTGCGCACCGCGACCGCCGTACGTATCTACGATGATCTTACGGCCTGTCAGTCCCGTGTCGCCGTGAGGACCGCCGATGACGAAATTACCGGTCGGATTGACCAATAACTTGGCATTCTTGTCCTCCAGAAACTCGTGGAGCAGGTGACCGTAACGGCTGTCACGCGTCGCTACCCGCGGCAACAGGATATCAATCACATCCTGTTTGATCATCTCCGGAGTCACCTTTATACCTTGTCCCTTGTCCTTTGTACATTCCTCGTCGTGCTGCGTACTGAGCACGATGGTGTCGATGCGGACAGGGCGGTTCTGCTCGTCGTATTCGATGGTCACCTGACTCTTGCTGTCCGGGCGAAGGTATAGCATCTGTTTGCCTTCCTTGCGGATGCGCGCGAGGGTATAAACCAAGGTATGCGCGAGGTCAAGCGTCAGAGGCATGTAATTGTCCGTTTCGTCGGTCGCGTAGCCGAACATCATTCCCTGGTCTCCGGCGCCTTGTTCGTCCGCTTCTGCGCGGCTCACGCCCATGTTGATGTCCTGGCTCTGCGCATGCAGCGCGGTCAGGATACCGCAACTCTCCGCTTCAAATTTGTACTCCGCTTTGGTATAACCGATCTCAGCGATAGTCTTGCGTACGATCTGCTGAATATCCACCCATCCTTTGCAACTCACTTCGCCGGCAATCACCACTTGTCCGGTCGTACACAGCGTCTCGCAAGCTACGTGTGCCTGCGGATCCTGCGCCAACATATTATCCAGTATCGCATCCGATATCTGGTCACTCACTTTGTCCGGATGTCCTTCTGACACCGATTCACTTGTAAATAAATAATTCATTTGTCTGTCTAAAAAAATAACCACAAGTGACTGTTTGGTCTTGTGGTACAAGTTTTAGCATTTTTTACCGAGGTTGCAAGCAGTCAAATCCATCCTCTTTTTATGTTAAAATCAAAATCGGGTGCAAAGGTACAACAAAAAATGCACATACGCAAATTTTTGAGCGATTTTTTTGCAAGCGAAATTTTATTTCGCGATTATTAGAGAGCCGGAGGGCACTGCGTGGAGTATGCAGCCCCTCGGAAACGGACGCTCCCCAGCGTCCCCTCCCCGCTCCGTGCCCCCCCCTGCACGGAGGTGCACTGTTTCTACGGGGCTCATACTCACGTAAGTAAAACTTAGGCTCTCTAATAATCAGACAGTGGCAGAATGTCGCTGGCGGCAAGAAATCGCTCACTATTGCGTATGGTCTGCAGGATGCGAGAGTAGCTACGGGGGAATTTTTGTGTTAGAGGGGAAAAAGAGATGAAACACAAAAAGGCAGATGTCCGAAGGTACTGCTTTTTTTCGGAATATGCAAATTTATTTGCAAAAATTTAAGCGTATTCGTATCTGCCTTTGCTGCACAACGCTTCAAATGGAACGGGTGCTCCATGTCTATCGTCTTAAAATTCAGGTCCTCCAGCTTAATTCCTTCCTGCGCTTTCTTACGTTCGGCTTGCAGTTGACGGTAGATAGCGACGTAGGTATATTGGTAGAAGCGAGAGTAGGGTTTGAGGCCGGGTTCCGGCTTGGCGCCGCCTTTGAAAACTCGGAAATAATGGTTGAAGAAACGAATCCGCCATTCGAGGGCTTCGATAGAATGGTCGTGCTCGAGTGCATGTGCCTGACGCTGCGCTTCTTTGATCATTTCGCGGTTTGCTACGCAAGCCGCCGACCAGTGTCTCGGGAAATGGTAGGTATATAATTGTAGAAGTCCTTTATGCTCGGGCGCACGGCGGACGATGATATGTTTGCGGTAACGGCGGCCTTCTTTAGCGGTATTCATCGCACCCCAAAAGGCGTCGATGCCTTCCTCCGGCACAAAATAGCGCACTCCCCGTGAATGAAGAGCGGAAACGTCGGATGGCGGAACAAAATACGAAATTGCTGCATCCAAACGGCTAATTATGTGCGTTTTCAAGTGTTTCGGCATGTGCCGTAACGTATTGTATATGTGCTATTTACAATGTAGTTGCATCGAGCATTGTCTAGGAATGACAGGGAAAGACCTAATTGTGCTCTATTTTCGAGTCTGACTTGGTCCTTAAATCCGTTGCAAAGATAATACTTTTTTTTGATATATGCAAATTCTTAGAGTAAAAATGTAAACGAAATTGCAAAACTGCATAGGCATAAATTATCTCGCTTGGAATTAATATTCTCGAAAGTAAGACCTACCAACTATAATTATGTTACAATTTAACAAAGTTATCGGGGAAAGGTACTTTTGAAGAGATTGACAATGATAAGTTTTCTTTTCTGCATCTAGGGAAGTACAAATATTCCTGAATGAATTTTGCTAATTCTCCATCTTCCGTATCACAATGAGTCGCTTTGAGTTTGATAACGTGTTCTACAGCAGAAGCGAATACAATATCTGCTGCACTTTCATCGTAATAAATAAAATCAAAGGTTACTCCTCTTTCTTCATGTTTGAGAAAATACACTCCGATTAATTCATTATTGTTGTTCCATACTTGTACGAACATATATTGAAGCATAGTCGACATTTCTTGAAAATACTCTCCATCTTTCGGGACACGTTCGGCTAATGGCATTGATAACCTACGAGGATACTGTATTGCCCAATTTAATGCTCTTTGAGATGACAAAAGAAAATTATCTTTGCTATGCCGACAGATAAAGTTATAACTCAAATCATCTACATAATTTAAGTATCGCACAAAATAATCAAAATGAGGTAAGTTTGGTTTTTTGCGATAATTCCACCACTTATTAACTTTTTGCTTAACATATGCCAATTTCCCTCTAAACGATACTGTACAAATATGTTTATCTTGCATAAAGTAATGCGGGAAATAATATGTTTTGCATCCCAATAGTTCAAAAATTTCTATGGATTCTTGCACTGCCCACGCTGTCCATGCGCAATCTAACCCATATACTTCCGCAAGGCTGCCAATAACAACCAATCCATAACCCTTTCCCTCATATTGCTTTTTAACCCAAAGCATTGGGAACCACCATATACGTTTTGTGTTTCCATTTTCGTCCCTGTATATAGGTTTTACTAGAACCTCAGGAAAAGCACAAGTGGATGCTGCTAAATTCCCGTGGTCGTATATTGCAGCGACAATAGGGTCGTTTTCTAATACATCCGGATGATTCATTAAAGACCAAGCAAATGCAGGTCGAATAACTTCATTTGTTAAACCATTTACAGGTTTGTTATGCTCTAACCAATCGCGTATTTGTGCTACGGTATAAAGTTTTACCTCTACTGATTCCATAATTAATTAATATGTTGTTGAATAACGTCAATAATAGCTCCCATTGTTTGTAATCGTAGAATTTCAATCATCTTGAACTTAAAACCAAACTGATTTTCAATTTCAGAAAGGAACTGCATAAAAGATAAGCTTGTCCAAGAAGGCACATTTTCTGCTGACATGTCATCGGTTAATTTCATCGAATTATTCGTGAATATTTCCTGTGCAATTGGTGTTAGTTTTAAAACGATTTCTTCTCTTGTCATAATAATATTTGTTTTAATTGGTTTCTATCTATTTTCTCGCTTTTATTGATAGGGAAAGTCGGCTCGAATAGGATGCGTGTCGGTACCATATACTGCGGCATCTTGGAGCGGAGATATTCCACTAATGCCTTCGTATCTTCCGGTTGTGCTTCTACAAAGAGCGCTATCTCCGTCAAGTTCTGCGCATTCTGGAAAGCAATTGCCATTACACGGTGTTCATTTTTATAAAACTGTCGTGCATGATGCTCAATCTCACCGAGTTCTACACGGAATCCCTGGATTTTTGCTTGTTGGTCAATACGACCGGAATACATAATATTTCCGCTGTCATGCCAATAGCATAAGTCTCCCGTATGATAGTACCGCACTCCATCACGAATGAAGAACGAAGAAGCATTCTTCTCGTCGTTCTTCCAATAGCCGGGAGTAACTTGATCACCGGCCACACAAAGTTCTCCTTTCTCCTGTCCTTCCACTAAAGAGCCATCTTCGCGAATAATAATCGCTTGCACATTCGCAAGAGGTTTACCAATGGAGATGATGCCGTTCAAACTCAAGTTCTCCCAGCCCCGCGTAAGCTTGTAGTAGGTGCAATAGATAGTGGCTTCTGTAGGGCCATAGAAATCGTATATCTCCGTATTCTTGGCGCAATCATACCACGCTTCCATCAGATCAACCGGACAAGCCTCAGCGGTAAGGATGCAGGCCTTCATTGAAGACGCGTCGAATTCCTCGAAATACGGACGAAGGTAGGTCAGCATCGAAGGAGCCATAGCGCCGAACGTAATATGCTGCTCCTGGATTAAAGAAGCTGTATATAGATATTTCACTTGCCCATAAGGCACCGTGTAAACACAGGCTCCACGAGTAAGTGCTACTAAATACGATTGCACCGACACATCAAAAGTCAAGTCAAAGACCTGCATACACCGATCTTCCGGAGTAATGTCGATACCGGTCTGCCAGAACGAATCCATGAAAGCAGCTATATTACGGCGCGTAATCTTTACGCCTTTGGGAACTCCGGTAGAACCGGAAGTAAAGAGAATATATGCTAAGTCATCTTCCGAAGCCTCAGCCCAATCGTCCAATAAATCGCCAGTATATGGGGCTGCACAAGAATCCAATACATTGGAGCAGCCTACTTGTGCCTTAATCGACTTGATACGATCTGCGGGCCATGAAGGATGCAAAGGCACGTACGCCTTTCCTTCCATCCATAGCGCAAAGATAGAGGCATAGGTATTCAAATCATCATGCAATGCCAATCCCCAGATTTGTTCATCTTTCTCTGCCGCACGAATCACACCTCGAATAGCAGATATGCGCTCCGCTAATTGACGATAGGTGTAGTGTGTGCAGTTAATGTAGAAGGCATTACTATACGATGATAACGAATCGTATAAAGGGTGCAAGATTATATCAACAAAGGAATAGTCCATAAATAAACACAAAAACGCGGATTTCTTTAATTGCTTATCCGTCATCTGAGGTACTAGGAAAACCCTTGTTGTCGAATAAGCAACGCAGAAACCCACGCCGTGTATATGAGCACACATGCGCACCTTCTATCCGCACGCATTGGCATAAGAATATACACCCATGGGCATCTACTATTGCCTTGTCTTCGAACAACAAATCTGAAGATTCCTAGTTTTCAGATGATCAAAAACAAGCGTTAGTAAACGCCATTAAATATGTCTGCTCCCTCACCCTGATGCATCATGCAGACACTCCAGCGTAAGTTTGCGGCTGCAAAATTACTGCTTTTTTACGATATGTGCAAATTTTAAGAAAAAAAAATACTTAAAATAGAATATGTTGGAGAATGACTGCAGAGGTATGACTATTATTAAATTTTTGGCTTTCGCACGATTAATTTATTTTTTATTTGCACAATTCGAAAAAAAATTGTAAATTTGCACCCGATTTTAAACAAGAATGTTTAACCGATTTGGAAATTTATTGTTTAACCTTTTAAATAACAGTATTATGAATCTAACAATTAATGCCGTAAATTTCGAGATGGCAGAGAAACTCGAACAGTTTATCGAGAAGAAAATGAATCGTTTTGAGCGTCATTTGAATGGGGATGACAAAGTGGAGATCCGTATGAACGTGATCAAGCCGCAGACCAACGCAAACAAAGAGGTGAAGATCCGCATCGCAGGTCTGTTTGCAGAGAAGACCGCTGACTCCTTTGAGGAGGCTATTGACGCTTGTCTCGCTGCTCTGGAAGGACAATTAGAGAAACGTAAAAATGCTTAATATGAAGAAAATTCAAGTTGTTGTAAAATCGAAAATTAATAACATGAAAAAGATCTTTACAATTTTGGCAGTTGCTCTGTTGAGCACAGCCATGTGGGCAGGGGAGAATGACCTGCTGTGGGATTACACGGAGGCGGCTCCGAGCGGTAGTCCCGACAACGGATTGTATTATGGGAGCATCATCAATGACGGTCCCGGAAAAAACAACGGTCTGTACGGTATCAAGCTGAACAGCAGCGGTTATTGCTATTTCACGAAAGCAGCCGTAGCCGGTAAACTGAAACTGACGTACGGTCCGCGCAGCGGCAGCAACAAGGCTTCGTTGGAAATCTTCACATGGGAAGGCGAGACGGCAGCGGCTACCACTTCGATCGCGCAGACCGCAGAAGTAACGGAGTTGCAGACGGTGATCGTAGAGTTGAGCGAGACGCAGAACAATATCTATATCAAGCGTCTTCTGAACACGGAGACCTGTCTGACCAAGATCCAGTTCGTGGAGAACGTAGAGCGTACGTTCACGGACTTCAAGATCGAGTTCCGTACTAATCCGTATGAGGTTATTCTGCCGGAAGGCGGTGCTCTGCCGGAGGGCGTGAGCGTAGCAGGAACAGCCTATAACGGCGGTCAGCACGGTATCCAAGGCGGAACGATCACCGTTCCTGTTGACGGTCCGGTAAAATTCACTCTGGGCGCATGCCAATTCAGCACAACCCCCATCAATATCAAAAAGGACGGAGTGGATTTTGCTACCTTTAGCAACAAAGCCGCTTGCGGCGAGACCGCCGGTAACTTCGCGCAGAACGTGCTGTATGTATATACGGGCGAGGCTGCAACGCTGACGTTTGAATTGGGTTCGCAGACCTATCTGCCTTATTTCTTCGCAGAAGCAACGGAGATTACTCCGTGCGACGTGATCTTCAAGGATCAGAACGGCACTACGCTGGGCAAGATCGAGACGTACGAAGGAGCCAACTTGACCGTACTGCCTTACGGCGAGAGCGATCTGACTATCTCCGAGGGAGAAGTGTTCCGCGGATGGTTCTATACGAGCGGCAAGAAAGCCGTTATTGGCGATGCCATCACCGGCAACACGACGATACAAGCCAGAGTGACCCCGGTTGAGACCGCTACTGTCGGAAGCGTACAGACCTACGATTTCGCCAGCCAGATTTTCTATCCGGAGGACCACGAGACCGTAACGGCAAATGGCGGTTCGTTCCACGATGCTCAGCACGGCTGGTATTTCAATGCGGACGGTAACATCCAGATCCAGGTAGCCGGCAATGCAATTGTAGTAGTGACACTGTGCACCTATTCGGAGACAGGCGACGTGATTCTGATGAACGGCGAGACCGAGGTCGGACGTACCAGTGTAGTAAAGAACGGAACGGAAGGCGCTACGCCGGACGGAACGGAGTATTCGTACAAATACACCGGCGAGGCAACAACGCTGACGCTGAGCTGGACGGCTAAACAGTACATCCACAAGATTGTGGTTTACAATGTATTGGATTTCCTGGAGAAAGATGCAGCCACGGGTTACTATATGGTTCCGGCAGGCGATGTGGCATCGTTCCTGCTGGCACTCGTACAAGCCGAGAGCGGCGACAAGATCTTCCTGCCGAACGGTGTGTATGACTTAGGCGAGACCTGCCTGACGACCATCGCAAAAGACAATATCGCTATCATCGGTCAGTCGATGGAAGGCGTGATCATCAAGAACGCTCCGGACGCTGCGAAAGAGTCAATTGACAAGACTGCAACGATCAAGATCAACAAGAATGTCAAGAATACGTATTTGCAGGATCTGACGATCCAGAACGCGCTGGATTACTACAAGAACAACAACGGCCGCGCTGTGGCTCTGTGGGACCAAGGAACGCAGACTGTCTGCAAGAACGTGCGTCTGTTGAGTTATCAGGATACCTATTACAGCAACCTGCAGGGAGCCGTGAAGTACTTCGAGGATTGCGAGATCCACGGAACGGTTGATTTCATCTGCGGCGACGGTAGCGTTTATTTCAAGAACAACCTGCTGTACTGCGAGAAACGTAACTCGAACGGCGGCGGCAGCGACGCATTGACCGCCAACAACGGTCCTGCAACGGACAAGGGTTATGTGTTCGAAGGCTGTACTGTCAAGAGCGAGTGCCCGACCGTTTCCTTCGGCCGCGCATGGAACAACACGCCGAGCGTTGCTTTCCTCAATACAATCGTGGACTACAGCGCAGGCGAGTTCAGTTTTGAGAGCGCGGACGGCAAGATCGCTCGTTGGACCAAAGAACTGATGAATGCCAATGCATGGCCTCAGTTCGGCGAATACAACACCCGTCTGCCGGAGAAAATGGTTATGGAAGGAAGTACGATAAGCTTCGAGGAAGGTAGTTTGCTGACTCCGGAGAGCAATGTGGTTACTTTCGTAGATACGAAGAGCGGCAACACCACGCGTGACATCGAGACCGTGCTGAGCGCTGAGCAGGCTGCTACCTATACGATGGAATATACTCTCGGCAGCTGGGCAGAGACCGCTAAAGCAGATGCGGAACAAATTGCGCTGCATAAGACGGCGTCGGGGTGGTCTATATGGGCAGGCGAAAAAGAGATGGAGCCTTCAGAAATAGCTGCATATTTGGTGGAGCGTGACGGAGTGCTTTCTATTGAAACTGAATTGCCGGATTGGCAAGGAGAGGAAAATATAATCATTCGTGCAGCCAATGGTCGTGGAGGTTTCGGATATGTAGCAACTTATGGACCGGATGCAGCCATTGACAACACATCCGCCTGTAATTGCAAGGTAGAGAAGATCGTCCGCGACGGACAAGTGATCATTGTTCGCGACGGACGTGAGTTCAATACCCTCGGCGCGGAGCTATAAGCCTCTCCCCCGAGGAGTTCTACGGACGGCCACCGGCAGTCCGATCGAGCAGAGCTCTTCACCCCCGAAAGGGGGGGGCCAAGGGGACATGAGATAGCATATAAGTTTAATTTAAATAATGGATTGGTTTAGTAGTTTATTTTTTGGTACAGGTATAGCACATTCGATTTTTGTGCTGGCATTGGCGATCGCCGTGGGTATTTTCTTGGGCGCGAAACTCAAGTTCAAGGGAATAACCCTCGGCATCACTTGGATTCTATTCTGCGCGATCGCGTGCAGCCATTTCGGCATGACGCTTGATCCGCTGGTGGAATCGTTTGCAAAAGACCTGGGTCTCATTCTGTTTGTCTATTCGATAGGCTTACAGGTGGGACCGGGTTTCTTTTCGTCGTTCGGCAAAGGCGGTCTGCGTCTTAATATGCTGGCGGCAAGTATAGTGGTATTAGGCTGTGTGACGGCGTACGTCATTCACCTCTTGAGCGGAACGGACATTGCGACGATGACCGGTGTGCTCTTCGGTGCAGTGACCAACACGCCCGGTCTGGGTGCTGCGCAACAGACCTATCAGGATCTGACCGGAGTGTCGAATCCTGATATTGCGTCCGGCTACGCGATGGCGTATCCGCTGGGTGTGGTAGGTATCCTGTTCTCCATGCTCGTCATCCGATGGGTGTTCCGCATCAAGATGGACAAAGAGGAGGAGCAGGTGAAAGCGGAGAAAGGCGAAGTGCAGCAAGTGGAGCATTATGACATGAAGCTGACTAACCCGCAGATCGACGGACTGCATGTACGCGATTTGGGTCTGCTGACGCATGTGACGATCGTAGTCAGCCGTGTGCTGGACAAAGACGGCAATGAGTTCATGCCCGACGCGGAGACGCTGCTGCATGTGGGCGACCAGGTGCGGCTTGTGACGGACAAGAAGAACGAGCGCACGGTGTTGCTGCTCGGCGAGAAAGCGGAGATCAAATGGGAAGAGAAAGAGAATAATATTCACCTGGTGAGCCAGCATATTGTGGTCACCAAGGACAAGATAAACGGCAAGCAGATCTGTGATTTGAAGGTGCGCGACGCGTTCCATATCACGATCACCCGTGTGCGCCGTGCCGGTATTGAACTGCTGGCAACGCCGGATCTGCGGCTGCAGTTGGGCGACCGTCTGACCGTAGTGGGCGAGAAAGAGGCGGTGGACAAGATAGCGAAGGCGTTCGGTAATTCCACCAAGAAACTGGACGCACCGAACCTGGCGTCCCTGTTCTTCGGAATTATCTTAGGCGTGGCACTGGGGTCTATCCCCTTTGCGCTGCCGGGACTGTCGCAGCCGTTCAAATTAGGTATCGCCGGAGGTTCGCTGATTGTGGCTATTCTCATGGGCGCGTTCGGTACCAAATGGCATTTGGTGACCTATACCACCACTTCAGCCAACCTCATGATCCGCGAGATCGGTATCTCGCTCTTCTTGGCGGCGGTGGGTTTCGGAGCAGGCAAGAGCTTTATTCCGACCCTCCTCGGCGGAGGTTATGTATGGATCGGCTACGGCGTGATCATCACGCTGCTGCCGCTGCTGCTGATCGGTATTGTGGCGCGCAAATGGATGAAGCTGGACTATTTCACCGTAATGGGTCTGATAGCCGGTTCAACGACCGATCCTCCTGCACTGGCGTATGCTACGGCTCAGAGTTCGGCGAACGACCGCGCGGCGGTGGCTTATTCGACAGTCTATCCGCTGACGATGTTCCTGCGTGTGTTGACAGGGCAATTAATGATTTTGTTGTTCCTGTAACTGAATGCTGAATTCTGTCAACAGAGACATATTGCGGCTGGCGGTACCCAGTATCCTGGCGAATATCACAATTCCTCTGGTAGGTATTGTCGATACGGCGATCGTAGGCCATCTGAGTGATGCTGCCGCTATCGGCGGTATCGCAATAGGAACAATGCTCTTTGACTTACTCTATTGGAATTTCGGATTTCTGCGTGTGGGCACTTCCGGTCTGACGGCGCAGGCCTATGGACAAGGCACCAAGGTACAAAGTACCAAGTACGAAGTGCCGGACGAGTGCCGCCGGATCCTCCTCCGCAGCCTCTCTATCGCGCTGGTAGCGGCATTGGCTATATGGGCTATCCAGTGGCTTTTCGTGACCGCCGTATTAGCCATCGTGCCTTGTTCGGAGGAAGTGGCGGCTGTAGCCAGAGACTATTTCTACGTTCGTATCTGGGCTGCACCCGCTACGATGAGTCTCTTTACCTTCAAGGGCTGGTTCATCGGCATGCAGGATACCAAAAGCCCGATGGCGGTGGATATACTGGTGAACGTAGTGAATATGGCGGCGAGCTATTATCTGGCGGTACACACCCCTCTCGGGGTAGTAGGAGTGGCATGGGGAACGCTCATCGCACAATACAGCGGTTTGCTGTTGGCAGTAGTCATTCTCTTTGTACACTATTTCGACAATTCGGTATTCCGGTCTATCGCCCGCTGGAGAGATATACTTCGCGGAAGCGAACTGAAACGGATGATGTCGCTTAACGGCAATCTATTTATCCGCTCGCTGTGTTTTATGGTGGTCTATGTGGGATACACATCCATCGCCAGCACATACGGCGACACGGAATTGGCGGTTAGCAGTATATTGATGAAACTCTTTATGTTCTTCTCCTTCTTCGTGGACGGTTTTGCCTATGCCGGAGAAGCCCTGGTTGGTAAAGCATGGGGAATGTATAAAGGTACAAGGGACAAGGTACAAGGTACAAAGGATATCGATGAAGTCGTGCATGCACTGTTTAACTGGGCGCTGGGTGTAGGGTTGTTTTTTACGGCTATCTATGCCATATGGGGCAACGAGTCTATCGCGTTGTTGACCAGTGATACAACGGTGTTGGAGACTTCGATGAAATATATAGGATGGCTGATAGCGATGCCTGTTATTAGCACGCTGGCTTTTATGTGGGACGGTGTGTTTATCGGAGCCACAGCGGGTGTACAGATTCGTAATTCGATGATATGGGCAGCGGTCGGTTTTATAGCAGGCTATCTGGCAACATACCGTTTCGTAGGCCCGCAAGCCATTTATATCGGTTATTTCGCGCACCTTATCGCGAGAGCTGCATACTTAACAATTGAATGGGGAAAAATAAAAGGATGAAAAGGATTTATTTCTTAGCAGTATTAGCGCTCGGTCTCACGGCCTGCAGCCATCATGAGCGTGCGCAACAGGAGGAAACAGCTCTAAAAGTGAAAACCATAATCGTTGCTCAGCAGGGTACGTCTCCATACTCCCGCTATGTGGGTACTATCGAGCCGGTGAGAGAGACTCCGCTGAGTTTGCAGAGCGCAGGGCGAGTGGTGACGATCAATGCTAAGAACGGTCAGCGGGTGCGTGCCGGGCAAATTATTTTAAAGATTGACAATACTCAGGCGATGAACGCTCTTAACACGGCTGAGGCTTCTTTGCGGCACGCCCAGGACGGCTATGACCGCGTGAAGTCCGTGCATGAGAAAGGAGTGGTGTCCGACCAGAAGATGGTGGAGATAGAGAGCCAGTTGGCGCAAGCCAAGTCGCTTTATGAGGCTGCCAAACAGCAATTGAACGAGTGTACGCTCAAAGCGCCATGCGACGGTTTGGTGGACGGGCTGAAAGTGGAGAAGGGGCAGACAATTATCCCCGGCACGAGGCTGTGTGCTATTTTGGATGTGTCCGCTTTCTCGGTGCGATTCACCGTGCCCGAAGCGGAAGTGAAACATCTGGGAACCAAAGGCGAAGTGGAGTGCGAGGCGGCGAAAGCAGTACTGCCGGTTTCTATCACCGAAAAGAGTGTCTCGGCGAATCCTATCACGCACACATACGACGTGACTGCACGTATTCAAGGCGGAGCGGATGTACTCATGACCGGCATGGTAGCCGTCGTCAGGATGAAGGCAGAGCACGCTACGCAGACGGAAGATATTGTCATTCCCGCCAAATGCGTGCTTCTGAAACCCGAGGGTCCGACCGTATGGGTGATAGAGCAGGGTGCAGCAGTGCGCCGCGGGATAGTGACCGCCGGCTATCAGGCGGACGGCGTACGGGTGAGCGAAGGACTGCAAGCCGGCGACAGCCTGATAACAGAGGGATATCAGAAACTTTACAACGGATGTAAAGTGGTTTGTGATTTGTAATTTCTAATATGTAGTTTTTGAAGACAAAGAAACACATAGAAGGCGCAATGCGGCATCATGGCCTTGTGATGGCGTTATTCCTGGGCTTGATGGCTTTCGGTATATGGTCGCTGCCGAGGATGAACAAAGATGAGTTTCCGCAGTTTACCATACGGCAAGGTCTGGTAGTGGCGCTGTACCCTGGTGCGACGGCTGAGGAGGTGGAGCAGCAAGTAACTATCCCTCTGGAGGACTATATCAATTCTTTCGAGGCCGTAGATAAGAAACTGACGTTCTCCCGCAGCGAAGACGGCATGGCTTATCTGTACGTTATGTTGCGTATGGAGGCGCTGGATAATGAAGCGGCATGGAATAAGATCCGTGCCGGCTTGCCGCTTCTGCAAAAGACCCAAATGCCGGCAGGAGTGCTGCAGACGGTGCTGATAGACGATTTCGGAAATACCTCTTCGCTTCTGATCGCGGTAGAGAGTGCCGAGCGAAGCCCGAGAGAACTGGAGGAATATGCCAAACAGATCTGTTCGCAGCTCCGCACTATTCCCGAAATGGGTAAACTGCGCGTGATGGGTCAGCAGACCGAAGAGATTGCCATCACCATTGATGCTGAGCGTCTGTCGCAGTACGGGATCAATCCTACGGTGCTGCAAGCGCAGATGGCGCTACAGGGACTTCGGACAGTAGGCGGCGAGAGTGATGTACAAGGCGCATTGCAGGTTGTTATCCCTTATCTCTCGGAGTATGAGATGCAGGAGCAGATTGTATGGTCTGATCCTGTTACCGGCGGAACCATCCGGCTGAAAGATTTGGCTTCTGTTGAGCGGCGCTACCAGAAAAACAAACAATATGTGGAGTTTGACGGAGAACCATGTCTGATACTGAATCTGGAGATGGTGCCGGGCAATAATATCGTAGCTTTTGGTCAAGAAGTGGATCGTCAGTTAGCGGAAGCCGCTGCGCTTCTTCCGCCGGATATCCAGTTTCATCGAATTACCGATCAGCCTAAAGTGGTAAACGATTCGGTGATCTCTTTCCTGCGTGATATCGTGATATCAATCTTAGTGGTGATAGCGGTCATGTTGATGCTTTTCCCGCTCCGTACGGCTCTGGTAGCTGCTACCGGCTTGCCGGTATGTACTGCTATCTGTATCGGTTTGATGTACGTCACCGGTATAGAACTGAATACTGTTACCTTAGCGGCACTGATTTTCGTGCTCGGAATGATCGTTGACGACTCGGTTATCGTGATAGACGGTTATACCAATTATCTGGACAGACGGCATTCCCGCTGGTACTCAGCCAACGTCAGCACTTCGCTTTTGTTTGTGCCGATGTCGCTTGCCACGATGGCAATTTGCGGAATGTTCTTCCCTATGACGCGTATTATCACGGGACCCTTGGGTGAGTTTGTACAGCTTTTCCCGTGGGCGGTTCTCTATGCTCTGGTGGCCAGTATATTCTATGCCACGTGGGTGACGCCTTTCCTTTCATTCTATTTTATCCGCGAGCGCAAACCGGAAGATTTGAACCTCGTAGAGCGGATTCAGAATCGTTTCTTTGCATGGCTGCAGGGGGCATACAAGAAGGCTCTTCAAACCTGTTTTAACCATCCCGCTATCGTGTGGTGTATGCTGAGTGGGGCAACATTGACGGGTATTCTGCTGATGTTATTCCAATTGAATTTGCAGCTTCTCCCTAAAGCCGAGCGTGAGTTTTTCGCTGTAGAGATTCATTTGAACGACGGTGCTACGCCCGAAGAGAGTGCGGTAGTGGCCGACTCGTTAGCGAATATATTACGGTGCGATCCGAGGGTAGAGAGTGTGACTGCTTTCATCGGTCAGTCCTCGCCGCGTTTCCATGCCACCTATACGCCGCAGACACCCGCGCCTAACTATGCGCAATTAATTGTAAACACTAAGTCCGGCAAAGCCACGGCACAGGTGCTCAAGGAATACACCGGCAAATATGAGAATTTCTTCCCGAATGCCTATGCGAGGTTCAAACAACTGGACTATCAGGCGGTGAAAAATCCGCTGGAGGTGCGAGTAAAAGGAGAAAACTGGGATGAGATGGCACCTTATGCGGATTCAATCCTGCATTTTATGGTTACTCAGCCCGAGTTGCAATGGGTGCATAGCGAATACAATAACACGGTCGCCTCCACGCGCATCGTGCTCAAAGCCGATGAGGCGACGCGGCTTGGTATCACTCAAACTATGCTTTCGCTTTATTTGCGCGAGGCTACTCAAGGCGCTACGATAACTACACTCTATGAGGGTTCGTACGGCGTGCCCGTCGTGCTTTATACCAAGGATGCCGGTACGATGTCTGCCGAGGAACTGAGTAACATGCCGGTGCCTACAGCCCTGCCGGGTGTATGGGTGCCGCTGCGTCAGGTAGCTTCTATCGAACCGAGTTGGCATCATACAACGCTCGAACGGCGCAATGCGGTGAGGACCATCACGATAGGAGCCGATCTGCGCGGTGCAACGAGTCAGGTAGAGGCGGAGAAGAAAGTGAAACAATGGATCAATACCCATATGACCGACCTACCGGAAGGCATATCTATCTCCTACGGCGGTCTGACGGAGATAAACGATATGATGATTCCTCAGATCCTTTGGTCCGTAGTAGCAGCACTGGCGGTGATGCTCGTCCTCCTGCTGTATCATTTTGGTAAGATAGGCCTGGCACTCCTTACGCTCTCCAGTGCCATCCTTTGCCTCTTCGGCTCTATGACCGGTCTGGCGATTTTCAATCTGGATATATCGATCACGGCGGTGTTAGGTATAGTCAGTCTGATCGGTATCATTGTGCGAAACGCCATCATGATGTACGAGTATGCCGAGGATGCCCGCAAATACAGGCATCTTACGTACCGTGACGCAGCCTTCCAGGCCGGATTGCGAAGAATGCGTCCGGTGTTCCTGACCAGCGCCACTACTGCGCTCGGCGTGCTGCCTATGATCATTGCCGCTACGAGTCTCTGGATGCCGATGGGAGTAGTGATCTGTTTCGGTACAATCTTTACGCTGCCGCTGACAGTGACCATTCTGCCGGTCGTTTATTGGAAAGTGTATCAACACAAAGACGAGACTGAATAAACGGCAGGATGAAGGTAGCAGTTTTTGACAGGATGGAGGAATGTACAGAGGCGGCGGTGGAGCAGATGTTACCTCTTGTTTCTGACCAGCGGCGCGAGCAGGCGCTGCGGTACAAACATACGATGGGTCGCTTTTGCTGTTTGAAGAGTTGGTTAATGATGTTTGAACAGGTTAAAAACAGCACAAGACCAGTACATGACCCCTATAAAACCCCTATCGAGTGGCAGAAAATGGAATACAACGAGTACGGCAAGCCTTTTTTGCCCGGCGGACCTTTTTTCAGCATCAGCCATTGCAAGACGGGAATTGCAGTAGCGGTGGATGAAAAACCGATAGGCATTGATATAGAGTCCATCCGTCATGCAGACGAAGAACTGATCGCCCGGACGATGAATGCCGACGAACAAAAACAGATACAAACTGACCGCGATTTTACTCGCCTCTGGACGCAGAAAGAAGCGGTCGTCAAGGCAGAGGGCATCGGTATAGTGTCCTTTGAACAGCTCCAAACAATCCTGTCGGAGAACGATAAATGGATAGTGGAGAGCCGGGAAAAAGAGAATTATATATACAGTATAGCATATCAAAAATAGCAATATATGAGTGATTACATTGTTTCCGCTCGCAAGTACCGTCCGCAGACTTTTGAGACGGTGGTGGGGCAGCAGACACTTACGCAGACGCTGCAGAACTCGATTCGTCAGGGACATCTGGCACACGCCTACTTGTTCTGCGGACCGCGAGGAGTAGGTAAGACGACTTGTGCGCGAATCTTCGCCAAGACCATTAACTGCTTGAACCCGCAAAACGGCTTTGATGCCTGCAACGAGTGCGAGTCGTGCCGGGCCTTTAACGAGCAGCGTTCGTTCAATATCCACGAACTGGACGCGGCGTCCAACAACTCCGTGGAGGACATCAAGTCGATCATCGACCAGGTGCGCATCCCGCCGCAGATCGGTAAATACTCCGTGTATATCATAGATGAGGTACACATGCTTTCTACGGCGGCTTTTAATGCGCTGCTCAAGACCCTTGAGGAACCGCCTTCATATGCCATTTTTATTCTCGCGACGACGGAAAAGCACAAAGTGCTCCCGACGATTTTGAGTCGTTGCCAGGTGTATGATTTTAACCGTATTACGGTGCCGGATATTATTGCCTATCTTCAAAAACTGGCAGCGAATGAGGGTATTACTGTTTCCGAAGAGGCGCTGAATGTAGTAGCGCAGAAAGCGGACGGAGGTATGCGCGATGCCCTTTCGATTTTTGACCAGTTGGTGGCATTCTGCGGCAATACGATCACTTACGAGCGGACGATAGAGGTACTCAACGTACTGAATAGCGACTATTATTTCTCGCTGGTTGAGAGCGCACTGGCGCACGATGTGACGAAAGCATTGCTGCTGCTAAACGATGTGCTGAATCATGGATTCGATGCAGGCCATTTTGTGACCGGTTTCGCGCAGCACCTGCGTGATGTGCTCGTCAGC
Organism: Bacteroidales bacterium UBA4295; assembly: GCA_002395805.1. Classification (GTDB taxonomy): domain Bacteria; phylum Bacteroidota; class Bacteroidia; order Bacteroidales; family Paludibacteraceae; genus Colicola. The sequence continues at coordinate 34,009 of DGVB01000017.1, forward strand.
AAAGATGTTCAGACGCTGCCGCTGTTAGAGACAAGCGAAGCTATTCGTCAGCGCTATGCGCAGCAGGCGCAGCGGTGTACACCCATGTGGCTGTTCCAGGCGCTGGATATTATGAATACATGCGATATCAATTATCGCACGGCGCGCAACAAACGCCTGACGGTGGAGTTGGCGCTCGTTAAACTCTGCCAACTCGGTGTGCCGCAACAAGCAGCGGCTCCATCTCCGTCACCCAAACAAACGGCACCTGCAGCCTCACCGGTCGCTCCGGCAGCGCCTGCAGCCAAACCTGCCGAACCGGTAAAACAGCCGGAATCTGCCGAGCCGAAAGAACCTGTTAAAGCAGCAGAACCAATACCTAAGATGCCTAAAATCGGTTTGGGTTTGGGGCCTAAAGCGGCTCCGAAAGAGGAGACCACTGTTCAGACACCGCAGCAGCCTGAGGAGGAGCAAAACCGCCCTTTTTCGGCTGACCAACTCATAGACGCTTGGGTTGGTCTGGCTACTGCCCATAAGGAGGAATTGCGTCTCAAACAGTTGATAGAGAATTATACGCCTGTCTTAGTGGATGAGAATACCGCCGAGATCCAGATGCCGAATCCATGGCAAATGGATCAGATGCGGAGTGCCATGCCGACGCTGCTGGGGCAACTTCGCCGAACGTTGCATAATAACCAATTGGTGATTCGCCTCGTTCTGGCAGAGTACGACAGAGAACAGATGGCCTATACGGCCGAAGAGAAATATGCACTGATGGCAGAGGCGAATCCGACTCTCGCCCTCTTGAAAGATAAATTGGATTTGCAGATTGACTGATCTTTTAAAATATCTGCCTACGACCCGAAAGGAAACGGATCTGCGCGGCTGGAATGAAGTGGACATTGTCTTCTTCACAGGTGACGCGTATATTGACCATCCCTCTTTCGGTGCAGCAGTCTTGGGGCGTGTGCTCGAGGCGGCAGGGTATCGCGTAGCGATAGTTCCTCAGCCGGACTGGCATGGAGATTTCAGGGATTTCAAAAAGTTCGGCCGGCCCCGTCTCTATTTTGCGGTCTCCGCAGGGTCAATGGACTCGATGGTTAATCACTACACGGCTGCCAAACGCAAGCGTTCTGACGATGCCTATACGCCGGAAGGACGAGCCGGAGCGAGACCGGATTATTGTACGATTACATATTGCCGGATATTGAAGCAGCTCTATCCGGATGTGCCGATCGTGATCGGCGGTATAGAGGCATCCATGAGACGGCTGACTCATTACGACTACTGGCAGGACAAACTGATGCCCTCTATTCTGGTGGACAGCGGTGCGGATCTTTTGGTCTATGGAATGGGGGAGCAGGCAATGACGGAGATAGCCCGGAAAGTAGAAGGGCAACAGTTGAAAGGAGAAAAGTCTCCAATACACGACGTGCCTCAGACAGCGTATTTGACTTCCGACAAACAGGAATGGCCGGAGGATGCTATTATGCTCGCGAGCCATGAAGAGGCGCTGCGGGACAAACGTGCTCATGCGGAAAATTTCCGTCTCATTGAGATAGAATCGAATAAAATCTACCAGACGACGCTCGTGCAGCCTGTAGGCAAACAATATGTGGTGGTCAATCCGTCTTACCTGCCGCTCACGACAGAGCAGTTGGATGCCATATACGATCTGCCCTATACCTATATGCCGCATCCCAAATACAAGGACAAACATATACCGGCTTATGAGATGATCAAATGGTCGGTCTGCATGCATCGCGGCTGTTTCGGAGGATGTTCTTTCTGCACGATTTCAGCGCATCAGGGCAAACAGATAGTGAGCAGGTCCAAGGCCTCCATCCTCCGCCAGATAGAGCGGTTGAGCCAACTGCCGGAATGGCATGGCATCATATCGGATTTAGGAGGTCCGTCGGCGAATATGTACGGCATGCACGGTAAGGACAAGTCAATCTGCGAGCAATGCGCGCGACCCAGTTGTCTCCAGCCTGCCATTTGCAAGAACCTGAATCAGGATTTTGGCCCGATTATTGATATATACAAGACGGTGGACAGATTGCCGTACGTCAAGCATGCCTTTGTGGGTTCGGGTATCCGGTATGATCTGATGAGCGAGCCCTATGCGCGCCAATTGATTACGCGCCATGTATCCGGTCGGCTCAAAGTGGCGCCCGAACATTCGTCAGACGCAGTACTGAAAGTGATGCGAAAGCCCTCCTGGGCAAACTATTTGCGTTTTCGTGAGCTGTTTCTCCGGATCAATAAAGAGGCAGGTCTGAACCAGCAACTCATTCCTTATTTCATCTCCTCTCATCCGGGATGCACCAAACGCGACATGGCGATGTTGGCGGAGGAAACCAAGAAGATGCATTATAGGCCGGAGCAGGTGCAGGATTTTACCCCGACGCCCATGACGCTCTCAACAACAATGTTCTACACCGGCATCAACCCTTACACGCGCGAACCTATATATGTAGCGCGCACGAGCGAAGAAAAGAAACAACAAAACCAGTATTTTTTCTGGTATAAGAGATAAATAATCAAATAGTTAATGACCAAATAGTACTTGGATTTATGTCAAAGAAGTATCGTATTAACCCAGAGACACTGCAACTGGAGCGCATCGAGCATGGTTTGCGTTATTGGCTTCGCCGCTCCGGAGGATATATCATAGGAGGTATTTGTTTGGGAGTGATCTTCTTCTATACTTTCCTCTATTTCTTCCCATCGCCGCGGGAGGCGTCTCTGATGCAATATAATAAGAACCTGACGGCGGAGATGGAGGTACTGAGCAAGCAAGTGGACCAGATGCAGATAGTGCTCTCGGACCTCTCGCAGCGCGATGATAATTTATACCGCGCTATCCTTGGCGCCGAGCCTATCCCGATGTCGGTTCGTTTGGGCGCTACGCAACAGATTTCTTACTATGACTCGTTGGCTCGAATGACCAATACCCAATTGGCTGCGGACTTGCAGCGTAAAGTGGATGTGCTGGAGAAGGAACTGTATGTGCAAGCGCGTTCGTATGAAGAGATAGTGGACCTGGAGAAAAAACAGGAAACCCGTATGGAGAATATTCCGGCAATACAGCCTGTTCTTAATAAAGACCTCAAAAGGATGGCTTCAGGCTATGGATGGCGTGTGGATCCGGTCTATCACGTCCGCCGTTTTCATGAGGGAATGGACTTTACCGCTCCTGTAGGTACGGATATTTTTGCAACAGGAAACGGCATTGTTACTTATGCCGGATGGCGTCAGGGCTATGGCGAGACCATTGAAATCGATCACGGTTTCAATTATGCTACGCGCTATGCGCATTGCTCGAAATTGCTGGTTAGGGTAGGACAAAAAGTGAAACGGGGCGATGTGATTGCCTTGGTCGGCAATACCGGCAAATCCACCGGTCCGCACTTGCACTACGAGGTTCATTATCTGGGACGTCCTATCGATCCGAGAAACTACTATTTCTATGATCTCAGCCCGGAGGACTACGATAAAATGGTACAGATCTCGTCCAATATGGGCAATATGTTGGATTAAAAAAATCGCGTCTCAACCGAGGCGCGATATTTTTTCTAATTCTTTTTCATTCAGTATCCGGATATGCCGGCCTTCTATTCCTATAATTCCTTCTTGGGCAAATTGGCTGAGCGTGCGGATCGCATTGCTGGTAGTCATATTACTCATATATGCCAAATCTTCGCGTGGAAGCATCATTGCTAAGGTGTTTCCATCCGCCTCGAACCCGTAATTCTTAACCAAATGCAGTAAACTCTCAGCCAAACGGCCGCGGATATGTTTCTGGGTCAGGTTCACTGTTTGAATCTCCGAAATCGCGAGATCCTGCGCCATCATGCGCATCACTTCGTAGCAGAACGCTCCGTTTTCGCGTACCAAGCGCACGAACTCCTCACGGCTCAATTGATAGACTACACAATCCTCAAAAGCACTTGCATTCGAGTTGTACGGACCATTGGCAATGCATGCGCGATAGCCGTATATGTCATTTGGCTTCAGGAGACGAATGATCTGCGGCCGTTGTCCGATTCCCTCTTTGTAAATTCGTATTTTTCCGCGAAGCAACATTCCCATATGAGATGACTCCTCGCCATCATAGTGGATGATCTGGTTTTTAGCATAGCGAACGATTTTCACAGCCTTGCTCACACGCTCGCGCTCTTCTTCCGTTAATGTGCTCCATAGGGTGTTCAACTCCCATAATGGAGCAAAATGTTCTTCCTCTTGTCTCACTGTTTCGATATGTTTCGAAAATTTGATGCAAAGATACAAAATTTCTTTTATATATGCAAATAAAATATGTTTTTTAACACATTTTTTATTTAAAACCCTATTTTCTTGCATATGTCATTTTTTTTTAGTAATTTTGCGGCGCAAAATTGTAACAAACTGTCTTATGAAAGAGAATTATTTGGAGTCGCGTCATATCGGACTCACCCCTGAAGACGAAAAACACATGTTGGAGGCTATCGGTGCCGAGTCGATGGAGTCGCTTGTTAAGGAAACAATGCCGGCAGATATCCTCTTGCCTGAGCCTATCGAGTTGGAGCAGCCGCTCACGGAGCAGATGCATCTCGAGGTGGCTGAAGCGGTGCTGAACGCTAATATCCCTGCGCGCTCGTATATAGGTCGCGGATGGTATGGTACGATCACGCCCGCTGTGATTAGACGAAACATGTTGGAAAACCCTGTTTGGTACACATCTTATACCCCGTATCAAGCGGAAGTAAGCCAGGGGCGTCTCGAAGCATTGTTTGTATTCCAGACTATGATTTCCGATCTCACCGGTCTGCCTTTGGCTAATTGTTCGCTGCTGGATGAAGCAACCGCGGCGGCGGAGGCGGTTACCATGATGCGAAATCTGCGCTCGCGTGAGCAGGTGAAGAATAATGTGCGAAAAGTCTTTGTGGACGAGAAAGTATGGCCGAACACCTTATCTGTTTTGCGCACGCGCGCAGCGGGGCAGGAGATAGAGATCGTCACCGGCAGTTATGCGGATTTTCAACCTACGGCTGATTTCTTCGGTGTGCTCGTGCAATGGCCGAATAGCGACGGCGCGATAGAGGAATATGAGGGCTTTATTGACGAATGTCACGAGGCGGGCTTGAAAGTGACGGTAGTGGCGGATCTGATGGCGCTGGCGCTGCTCAAACCGCTGGACGCAGATATCATGTGCGGTACCGCGCAGCGCTTCGGTCTGCCGATGGGCTTTGGCGGTCCTACCGCCGGATACATGGCTACGCGCGATGAGTACAAACGAGAGATGCCGGGACGTATTATCGGTCTGAGTAAAGATAAATATGAGCATCCTGCATTCCGTCTGGCGCTCCAGACTCGTGAGCAGCACATCAAACGTGAGCGGGCAACATCCAATATCTGTACCGCAGAGGCCCTTTCGGCCATGATGGCAGGTATGTACGGCGTCTATCACGGCGCAGAGGGTATACGCTCTATTGCAGAAGGTATTCATGGTAAAGCGGCGTACCTGAGCGAGATGCTCCAGGCCTATGGTTATAACCAGGAGAACGCGGAGTTCTTTGATACGCTTAAGATTACGCGGGAGGATGAAGGATGGATTGAACGTGTACATGCCCTCGCGGACGAACATAGTATTAATTTCTATTACGATGAGGCTGGATGGATCGGTCTTGCTATCGACGAGACGGTAGATATCGACGACATGAACGAGCTGATCGAGATCTTTGCCGAGGCCTCGGATAATATGCCGCAATATGAGGAAAGCGACGAGGCTTTTGAGGGTCTATGGGCTATTGAGGAGAACCGCGTGCGCGAAGTGGACTATATGCAGGCAGAGGTATTCCGGCTCTATCATACCGAGACGGAACTCATGCGCTATCTCAAGCGTCTGGACCGCAAGGATATATCTCTGGCTACCTCTATGATTCCGCTCGGCTCCTGTACGATGAAGTTGAACCCGGCGGCGGCTATGATCCCTATCACCTACGGTGCCGCTATGGCGCCGCATCCGCTTGCTCCGGCAGAGCAGGTGGCGGGCTATGAAGCTATTATGGAGCAGTTGCAGGAGCAACTTTGCGCTATTACGGGATTCGATGCTTGTACGCTGCAACCTACTTCGGGTGCGGCAGGTGAATACACGGGGCTCGTAGTGATCCGGGAGTACCTGCATAGAAAGGGACAAGAAGCACGCAAAGTGCTGCTCATTCCGGCTTCTGCACATGGTACGAACCCGGCGTCCTGTGTACAGGCCGGCTTCACGCCCTGTGTTGTTAAATGCGATGAGAAGGGAAATACGGACCTTGAGGACTGGAAACACAAATGCGAGGAGAACAAGGATGTCCTCGCGGGATGTATGATCACATACCCGTCTACGCACGGTATCTTCGAGCAGGCTATCCGTGCTATGATTGAGGCGGTACATACGAACGGAGGTCTCGTTTATATGGACGGCGCGAACATGAATGCACAGATAGGATGGACTAACCCTGCTTATATCGGTGCCGATGTATGCCACCTGAATCTGCATAAATCCTTTGCTTCTCCTCACGGAGGTGGCGGCCCGGGCGCGGGGGCTGTGTGCTGTACCGAAGAACTGGCGGATTGTCTGCCTACGGAGGATAAAAACCGTGTTTCTGCAGCGCTTTACGGCAATGCCAATATGGCACTCATCTCCTGGGGATATATCGCTATGTTGGGGGCAGAAGGACTTCGTCATGCTACGGCGGCTGCGATTCTGTCGGCCAACTACATGGCGTCGCGCCTGAAGGATGCCTATGGCATCGTTTATACCGGCGAGACGGGTAGGGTAGGTCATGAACTGATCCTCGATTGCCGTCAGTTCCACGCTATCGGTATTACCGAGGCGGATATTGCCAAACGTCTGATGGATTTCGGCTACCATGCGCCTACGCTCTCTTTCCCTGTGCATGGAACCCTGATGGTTGAACCGACGGAGAGCGAGTCGCTCGTGGAGATTGACCGTTTCTGTGATGTCTTACTGCAGATTCGTCAGGAGATAGCGGACATTGAATCCGGCAAGGCTGACAAGACGGATAATGTCCTGCTCAATGCCCCGCACCCCGAGTACGAAGTGGTGGCGGACGAGTGGACGCATCCTTATAGCCGCCGTCAGGCCGCGTACCCGACAGAATGGGTGGCGCAGACTAAGTTCTGGTGCCCTGTAGGACGTGTTGACAATGGTTTCGGAGATCGTAACCTCGTAGCTAAATTCTAAATGGCAAAGCAAAAAATTCAACATCCGAATATCCGCGAGCACTTGCAGCACTATCGCCGCATGTTGCCGTGGATCACAATCAAGGAGTTTCTGATGATTGTCATCAGCACGATCCCGTATGCCATCACGGTCAACCAGCTCCTGGTGCCGCATGCTATCGTTGGCGGCGGTGTGACCGGTCTATGCGAGATTATCTATTTCGCTACGAATACGTATGTGCCTATCTGGCTATCCAGTGCGTTGATCAATGTGTTGTTGCTGGTGCTGGCGGCTATCACGGTAGGATGGCGGTATGCTCTACGGACGGTTTGGGGTGTGTTATGGCTCACTATATGGCTCAAGGTGATACCTATTGCGCAAGTGCCGCTATTGACGGATTCATTCATGGCGGTGGTGGTAGGAGGCTTGTTTACCGGCTGTTTCCTGGGAATATGCTTCCTCAATAACGGCTCTACGGGCGGCACGGATATTATTGCCATGATTGTCAATAAATACCATCATTTGCCAATGGGTCGCGTGCTTCTTTTCGCAGACATGACGGTAATCTCTTCGGCATTTTTCCTGCCTACTATCCAGGCTGCAGGCATGCAGGGAGCGATAGAGAAGATTCTCTTTGGTCTGACCTATACGTTCATGTCCTCTACGGCGGTGGACTGGGTGATGAATAGAATGCGGCAATCGGTCCAGTTCATGATCTTTACCCAGAAACCCGATGAGATAGCGGAAGCTATTATTACGCAGGCCCACCGCGGATGCACTTTCTTGGAGGCAGAGGGTGGCTATAACAAAAAGCCGATGAAGGTAGTCACTACCATCGCTCGTTCATACGAATCCGCCACTATTTTCCGCCTCGTGCGGGCGATAGACCCTAATGCCTTTGTGAGTCAAAGCCAGGTACGAGGCGTCTTTGGACAAGGATTTGATCCTATGGTCAATGGTAAATAACCCTTTCACTTTTCACCTTTCAATTTTCACCTTTCCATGCGCTACAGTCAGTTTGTCAATCCGCATAACATGCCGCGTGAGTCGCGGGCACGTATTATCTTAGAGTACCTCGTTATTGTTATAGGTATCGCGCCTATGGCGCTGATGGTTAACTGGGTGTTACTGCCTCATGCTTTTGTCGGAGGCGGCCTGACGGGTATTTGCTCGGTCATTTATTATGTCACAGCCGGTTCTTTCCCTGCCCTTTTCCCCGAGTACGGAGGAGCTATCCCCGTGTGGCTGACGACGTTTGTCTTCAATGCCATTCTGCTGCTGATAGCCGGCTTGACGGTTGGATGGCGGTTCTGTATCCGTACTATGGTAGGCGTAGCGGCAATCACGTTTTGGTATAGGGTTATTCCTATCTTGCCCGCGCCTATTATCTCTGACCCCTGGCTCGGTGCTATTATAGGAGGGTTTGTCTTTGGTCTCTCTCTGGGATGCGTGCTCGCAGCTAACGGTTCGTCCGGAGGCACAGATATAGTAGCGATGATAGTGAATCACTATCGCAATATCTCACTCGGCAATATCATGCTGGCATGCGATATCCTTATTATCGCTTCTGCTTTCTTCCTCCCTCTCCCGGAATCGATGTTGCAGGAATACACCCATTCTTCCCCCCTTCAGGGGGGAATTGAGGGGGGCTTGCTATTCCTTAAGATCAAGCGCGTGCTCTACGGTGTGGCAATGACGATCTCTTATACACTCGCGGTGGATTGGATCATGTCAAGACTCCATCGCTCTGTGCATTTTCTTATCTATTCTTCCAAATACGAAGAGATAGCTACGGAAATTAACAGGACCGTTAACCGCGGAGTGACGGTGCTGGATGGAACAGGTTGGTATTCTAAGAAAACGGTTAAGGTTATTTCTGTTTTGGTTCGAAAACCGGAGAGTTCGCTTGTCTTTCGGATTGTCCATGATATCGACCCTAATGCGCTGGTGTCCATCGCTGATGTGCGCGGCGTCTTCGGTTCCGGTTTCGATAAAATCAAAGCAAAATAGTATTTTTTTGCGAAATTATTTGCTCAATTCAAAAAAAAGCAGTACTTTTGTCGTCGATTTCGCCGAATCCCTTTTGGGGTCCCCGACGCAACTTGCAAAGTTGTGGTGGGGAGAGCGGAGGCACAAGTTGCCCGTTTATTTAGCGGAGCGGTATAAACCTTTGCACACTTGTTGCCGAACGCGAGGGAGAGTTGTCTGAGTGGTCGAAAGAGCCGCACTCGAAATGCGGTATACGCATTACGTCGTATCGGGGGTTCGAATCCCTCACTCTCCGCAAAGCGTCGAGTTCGGGAAACTGAGGTGACGCAAAACAAGAAAATGAGAGTCTTATGGCTCTCATTTTTGTTTGTTCGTCAGCGGGACATAGGAGCTTGCTCATAATGTCCTGATGACGGACAAATAAATGACGGACGTTTGTCTGTTTCTTGTGTGCGTTAAATCGGTTGTAAGAACTGTAGCTTTGCTCAGGATACCGCCGGCAGCTTGTTGGGTTTTCGAGGTGGGATTGCCATAGGCAATGTCGGTGCCCTCGAATCCCTCACTCTCCGCAAAGATAAAAGGATGTAGCAAGCACTGCATCCTTTTATTTTATGTATTACGGGGATTAATTACTTATAGATGAGATGCAGTTTGTAGAAAACAGGAGTGTGTGCAGGTGGAAGATTTGTTGCTTTATAGCCTCCAGCCCATCCAACTTCATAATTATTTCCTGTAGAATAAGCCGAAACTACCAATTCATCTTCACTAATCCACATAAAATCAAAATTATCTCCCTCTTCATCCCAACGATAATCTTTGTAATGACAAATTGGAATCATATGACGTAGTTGTTCATCGTACCAATAGAACCACAAGTCTCCATGAAAGTCGCAATCATGACCTTCTTGTCCAACAAAAATATGATTTGTGCCATAAGTATCACTTGCAGATTGCATATAAACCGTATCGGGATAATCTTTTGAAACAACAAATGATTCCCAAGATAAAGGAGTTGGAATGGAAATAATGTACTGTTCTGTTTTTTGATACCAATTGATTGTTATGTCACCACCATAAAGAGCGTGATAATCATCACTTCCGATTATGTTTTCCAAACACTCATATTTGTAGATTAAAGAGTGATACTTGTGACAGAGTTCTTTATAACGTGCTGAATTTTTAACTACACGAAATGGTTTTAGGGTGTATTTGTCAGTAACTAATTTCTTATATTGCTCCTCGGTAATTTCTTCCGGCTCAATTGTAAATCTGTTGTCTGTAGAAAAAGTTGCGTACCCTGTCAATGAGTCTGCGTATACGTGTTGTTTTTCCACATATTCTTGGACATTGGCGTTCGTTAAGTTCAAATTGTTTTTACTTTTCTTTTGGCATGCTGCAAACAACAGACAAGCGATGCATATGTAAATAAGTCGTTTCATGTATTTAATTTTAGAATATTGGATAATAGCCGCCTTTTTTAGCAACACCGCGGAAGGAGATTTGTTTGCTTTCGGTCAGTTGCTTGAGATAGCGCTGGGTGGTACGTAGACTGCGACCTAAGCGAGCAGAAAGCAAAGGAGCATTAAGCCCAGGAGTGTTTGTAATTGTTTCTAACAGACGTTTGGCAAAATCTTCGGCTTTTGGTGTCGGTTCATTGGCTTGGAACAATCGCAGGATATCCAATTGGGTCATGATCACCCGATCGGCAATAAAACTATTGAAAACCGCTGCGTCTTTATGTCCCGCTTCCAATGCTGCAACATATTCTGAACGAGTAATAGCAGGAATGATAGCGATATTATACTCGTTACGAAGCAATGCTAAGTTCATTAGCAACCGTGCTACTCGACCGTTTCCATCAATAAACGGATGAATGTATACAAACCGTTTGTGTAGTTCCGCCGCCAGTAAAACGGGATGAAGTTTGCCCTCATGATTCGTGTACCATTGTACTAACTGTTGCATTCTTTTGCTAATCTCCGCTACCGGCGCAACAGGATATTGGCTGCCACTAATAAAAACCGGCACTTTTCTGTACTCACCGGCTCTCTCTGGGTCCACTTGCTGATAGAATAGTTTATGAAGCGTACGTACTGTCTCTTCTGTGATGGGCGCATCATGGCTCAGTTCGTAGAGGTAATCGTATGCTTTTGCATGCCCGACTGCCTCATACACATCACGTAATGGCTTGCCTTCAATAGTTAAACCGTCTTCGATAACAATCTTCGTTTCCGATTCAGTCAAACTGTTCCCCTCCAGCGCATTACTGGTATAAGTTAAACCGACACGATAATACTCGCGCAGCGATTGCAGCGTTTCATTGCTCAAGGGTCTAAATGCCCATAATTGTTGTTGCTGTCGTTCACATTGAGCTAATTTCTTTTGTAACTCAGATGCCATAATATATAAGTTTTACACCGCCAAATGGCAGTTTAAATACCGCCATATTTTATTTTACACCGCCAATTCCGGCTGCAAAGTTACTGTTTTTTTTCGATATATGCAAGCATTTTGTAAGAAAAAAGAGAAAAAGCGCGTGAAAGCGCTTTCTCTCATGTATTTCATCCTTGCGTTGGTCTGATTAATTCAATCTTACCATAACAGAGATGACTTGTCCGGCAGTGGTGTCACCGGCCTTATAGACGCGTGCTTTGCCTTTGTTCTCACCTGCTACGTCCACCATGATTGTCACTTTCTGTCCATCCATCGTGAGCGCGGTCTTTACAAACGATTGCGTGCGCGGATTGTATGCATCAAAAGCCTTAATGGTAGAAGGCGCCAATTTGGATTTGTAAGCATCAAACTCACTCCAATCAATGCTCACTACTTCTGCCTTGTCTGCCGCCATATCGCAGATATAGAATTGTTTTTCGTCATTAGCCATCACATAGGCTACATCGTTGTAGTACTCATTATAATCGCTCGGATAGTGTTGCGGCAGAGCAGCTTCGTTCACTGCTTTGGCATTCGGATCAAAAGTATACTTATATCCGCTTTCAAGCCATGAGAATGTTTCTTTCTTGCTTACTCGGCAAACGCCGAAAGTAGATAAATCTGGTGCGACCTCTGATAGTGCCAAAAACTCGTCCGTAAAAGCACGCGTTTGCGCTTCATCGATTTTAACTGAGTAAAATGCCGCTTGCTGGCGGTTTTGCTTGTAGAAGGTAGCCACGGCGTAAAGCGTGTTTTGGATGGAGACAAATCCCCATTTCAGTTCACTTCCGCCTTGCAGAACAGGGTCAGACTCCGGGGCTTCGATGCCTGTTATTCCAAGCGTATTGACGAATAAGATACCGGGCGAAGAACCGTTGGTACCCTCATAGAAAATATCCAGGCCTATTATCCCGCGGTCGTCCGGCGTAATAGAAGTAGAGAAGAGTGTTTCATTATGCATTCTTGTTACCGCTAATTGGTCGCCTTGGTCCTTTAGACGGTAGAGCCCCGGGGCTGCTAAATGTGATTGTTGCCAACAGTTGGAATAAATCTCTCCGTTGATGCACTCTACTACGCTGTAGAGGTCGCTTTGCTGGTAGAACGGAACACCTTGGTTCGTATAAATCGGCCGACCGTTTCTGCCGTCCCAATAGAAGAGTGCGCCATCCTTTTTGCGGACAAGGAAATTGCCGTAGAAATTATCCACTATCTCTTTGATCATGGAGTAATACGGCTCCTTGAGTTCGTCCAGATCGGGGAAATCATAATAGCAGTTATAGAGCCACAACCATTCATCGCCGATGGTGAAGATATTCTCCATCACCAAACGCATTTTGGCTTTGACCATATCAACTACTTCGCCATTACCTCTGGCTTCGATGGTATAAGTAATTTCTACGAGTGTGCCATCCTCGGAAACGGAATAAACAGGTTGATGGGTTTCGTAGGTTATTTCTCCTTCTCCTTCACCGGCAGGTACACGGCGAGGCGCTTTCTGTTCATCGGAACCATCGGAAGCGAGAGCCAATGCGGTCACTCCGTCCAAATGCATCCGTTTGAACTCAACATTACGGACTTTGCTACCTCCGCCTTCGCAGGAGGTCATGCCTATTGCAGCCACTATGACCGCAAGGGCGTAAATGAAACGAGGTTTCATGGGAATTAAAAATTAAAAATTACGAATTAATTCAGCTGAACAATAGTAGCTACAACGGCTGTGCCGCTGGCTTCAGTTCCCATAACAACCGTCTTGAACGCATTCTCGCCGGTCATGTACGTAATGAGCGAAACGGTAGACCCATCGGGCAGAATGGCTTCTTCGATCATAGCTTTCATACTTCTATCGAAGCCTATGACTTTTATAACATTATATTGCGGCACATCGCTGCGGTCGATGTTGTGACGCGTAGCCGTTCGAGTCGGCAGGTTATAGACAATCACATAACTCATGTCGGTTTGTTTCTCTGTCTCAAACGAATAGGCGTTACCTTCCTCGTCATAAGCATTTGCCCAAGAAGGGAAACCTTCCGGCAGTTTTTCTACCGAGAAGGACAAGGTATTGGCATCAAAGGTCCTAATAATTGCACCTTCGCCTTCATCAGTTAAATAAGAATAGGTCGAACCCTCAACGCGGCAAGGATAGCCGTAACCGTATTCCGGTAAAGAATGACCGGCTACAGCAAGAGTAGCTTGAGCGGTATTGCCCTCAAAAGAGATAGTATAAATAGCCGGTTCCAAACTGCTGTCCCAATTGTATCCATGCGAAACAAAATACTTTCCACCGATAAAATGCATACGCGGGAAGCCTATGTCATTCGGAAGTCCCTGTACCAGATTAGCGTAATTGCCGTTAATGAAGGCAGGATTAGTTGGCATATTACTACTATAACTCAACACCGTTCCTAAATGTCCATTTCCGTCACCAAGAACATACGCAATATTAGCATGGTAGTCCAAGTTTACTTGATCCATCGTGGAACCGTTGTCCACCAATTTGCATAAACCGCCCTGGTAATTTCCGATAGCCCAGTAGAGTTCTTTACCCACTTGCGCTACTAAACCATATTGCCTCAATTCATTGCCGGTTGTCAGTTTCATGCCGCCCATTTCAATCTTACCTTCCCAATTCAAAGGCAAAACAGTAAGGTCTGTCAAGTTGAAAAGAGCGCCGTCCGTTTTGCGGATCAGATAATTGAAATGCCCGGGGCGGTTACGGCTGGCATCAATCTGTTCCTGTACATACTTGCGTGCCTTTGATGGCAATGCATCCATGTCGTCGCAATCATACTGACAGCCGTAGAGCCATAAGTAATCATCGCCAACCGTGAAGATATTTTCAATACTCAGGCGCAAAGCCTTGGTGTCCGTAGTAGAGTCCACTTCGTTAAAATAGAAAATCGCCGCACTCATATTGCCGTTTTCATCCACGGTGTAGAGGAATTTGGTTTGCGGTTTTTCTCCTTCATCCGCACGCATTCTGCGCGGAGCGTTGGCCGAACCGTTACCTTCTTGCACTAAAGCAAGAGCTTTTGCGTTGTTCAGATTGACGCCTTTGAAGGTTAATTTGCTGCTCGAACTTGGTTCGTCTTGACACGATACAAGCATTCCGATTGCTGCAATCAGCAATGCTAAAAAAGTGAATTTTGTTTTCATAAAGATTATAATTTGTTGGGAGTTATACAAACAAAGAGCGATACCTGATATGTTTGTTTTAATGTTTCGGCTGCAAAAGTACTACAAAAAAATGGAATATACAAGACTTTGGACGAAAAAAATAATAATGCTTGCATTTTTTACAAAAAAAGAGACCCCGAAGGGTCTCCTTTCTTGTTTAGCGCTGCGCCTTTTTATCTCATTTCTGCGCCCTGTGCATTGAAGGCTTTGCCGTCGCGGATGATCAACAGCTGGCCGTTCAGCAGTACTTTCTGAGTACCGGCCTTCTCGTTGACAACATTCTCAATCGATGTAGGATAGCCCGGTGCATTCGCCGGCTGAATAATTACAGCCTGAATGTATGCGCCGGCAGTAACGGCATCTTCCATGCGCGTAGCGATACGTGCCGGTGCAGAGGAACCGCCCGAAGTGGCGTGCAGATAAATCACTACGTGAACCGGTTCGGTTACATCGTAATGAACGATAGCCCAGCCCAGTTCGGCTTGTGTAATAGAGATAGAAGCTGTACCTTCAATCTTCAGTTTCAATTCATAGCTCGGCACGGTCATACATTGTACCTTGATATCGCCAGCTCCTGCAGGGATGTCGAAGGTCAGCGCGCCCGGCAGATTCTCCAACCAAGCGCTGGAACCCGGAATCAAAGTCTCCAAAGCTGTAGCTACCTGTTCGTCGGTAAGCGAAGTGGAGATCTCCAACTGGCCGGTTTCCTCGTTAAAGCTGTTCTCTGCGGTGGCATTGAAAATCACCGTCTCGTTGCCTTCCGGATCGGTCTGCGTGAAGTCAATAGTCGTCATCTCGTCTGCCGGAACAATTACAGGAGCCTTACCGATTTCTACATCTTTAGCCGGTGAATAATTGACACCCTCAACGAGCATGAAGCCGCCTAAATTCTGACCTCCTCCGTGTTTGAAGATTACATTCGGGGTCAGGATTTCGATTCCCTTACCATCGGTCTCTTCGGCCTTTGTGAATTCGTTACAAGCGATAGCCTGCGTCTGACCGAGTGCGTGGAGATAGGTGCCGGTAGAAATACCGAGACTATGGGTCAGATATAAACCGTATTGGGTACCCTCTGCGTGCATGGAAACTTGGTGAAGCTTGAAGTCGTGAGCATAAACCGCTTTGTCGTAGGCGAGAATATTCAGTTGGTCGTCTTTGCCTTCACCCATAATTGCGATAGCGCCTCCTTCCGACATGAGGCCGTATTGTGCGCCTACGATAGAGTTGATGCCGTGTGCAACGATATATGCTACATGCTGGCCTTCCACTTTGATCACACCGGCTTTGATGTCCGGAGCAAGCGCAGTTACGTCTATATTCCATCCGTTGAGGTGCAGGAAACGCTTCTCAAGGTCAAACGTAACGTCATGCGAACCGTCGCCTAATACATCCTCGGCATTCAGGCTGGTGACGCTAATACCTTTTACTTTGATGCCGTACGTGAACACATGCAATGTGTAAGAAACGATCGCCGGGTTGTACGTGTCGTTGCCGTAGGTCTCGCAGAAAATCTGTGCGTCGCCTTCGCCTACAACGGTCACCTCGCCGGTCGCCTCGTTCACTTGCGCTACGTTCGGATTAGAACCGTAGTATTTGTTGATATTCACGCCGCTGTTGTTGATAATCGTCGGCAGGGTGTAAGGCAGACCCAATTCTACATTCGCTACCTCTGCGCTGAAATGAATGTCAGGCGTCTGTTTCGGACGCGCTACTACGGTCAAGTCGTAGTATCCGCGAGTCTCGTAATAGTCGTCGTTACCGTCAAAAATGGCATAGATCTTTGTCGTTCCCGGAGCTATCATCGTCACGTTACCGAATTCATCCACAGTAGCTACATTCGTATTGCTGGACAGCCAGCGTTGTACGTATATCGGAGCGCCTTCCGGATAGATTGTCGGGAAAACAGTCAGCGTGTTGCCTACGGTGTCAACATAGTTCATATTCGGGCTGAAGGTGATATAAGCCTGATTCTTCGGAGCCTCTACATAGAGTTCGTATGAACGCGTCACGCCGTTCCATAACTCGGATCCTGCCCAGGTAGCTGTAATGGTCGTGTGACCTACGGCGCCGGTCGGCGTTACGGTATTTCCGCGGCCGATAGTAGCGATGCTTGGGTCGGAAGAAGTGAATGTACATTGCGTGGGATTCACATACTGATCTACGAATTGCAGATAGTAGTTGACGGTCCGCAGCTCTTTGATGATGAGCTCCAGATACGGCGCGCTAAATGCATAACTGCCGTCTGTGTTCGTATGTACGTGTACCTCTGTACACTCCTCGCGCTCGTATATAAAGCGTGCAACCGGAGTACCCGGGAGTACGGTGTAATGGATTGTGTGGTTGGACGGACAAACGGAGGAACCGCTTTCTCCTCCGTCGCCGCCGGCACTGCCATTACCGCCAATGACTGAACCGTCGCCGCCGATGATCGTTGTGCCGCCTTCTGCACCGCCGCCCGAAGCGCTACCTACAAACCAATTCTCGGTATAAGTCACATCCGCTTGACCTACGCCGTTAAAGAACACGCAATCATAACCGCCTTCGTTCGTCGTGCGGACAATCTGCTGATTTGTCGAAGTGAGGCTCACTACCTGGCTGTGCAAATGGGTCAAATACTGGCCGTATTCGCCTACATGAACCGTGGCACTCACTTCGTGAGACGTACGGTCTGCTGCCTGGCCTGGGAATAAGTCCGGCGTGAACTGGCAATCCTGTGCACGCATTCCTTGAGAAACGAGCGTCAGCGCAATCAGCGCTATGCTCCAAAGAGTAGATTTCTTCATACGCATTAGATTTTTGTGGTGTAAGTAATTATTGTTTTGCTATTAGTAGCATAGAATTTCCGCTGCAAAGGTACAACATTTTTTTGAAACTACCAAATATTTTAATACAAATTAGATACAATAAGAATAAAATTCTGCTGAAATAGAGTTAAAATCGTATGCATCCCATAGGATACCCATAGGATAACCATAAGATACCCATAGGATAACTGCCGTTTTTTGCACAAAATGCCCTTTCACTATATAATACGTAGTATTATATACATTTTGTCGTTTTTTTTGAATAAAAATAAATTTGCGTATTCCAATTATTTTTTGTACCTTTGCACGCAAATTGTAAATTAGGAGTAGAATGTTTGATAATTTAAGCGAACGATTAGAACGGAGTTTTAAAATCCTCAAAGGTGAGGGCCGTATTACCGAGATTAATATTGCGGAGACCGTCAAAGACATCCGCAAAGCCCTGCTTGAAGCCGATGTCAACTACAAGACCGCCAAGCAGTTCACCGACCGCGTGAAAGAGAAAGCGCTGGGACAGAACGTGATCAACGCGGTTCGCCCCGGTCAGTTGATGATCAAGATCACGCACGACGAGTTGGCTGAACTCATGGGAGGTGAGGCACAGGATCTGAACCTGAAAGGTAACCCTGCGGTCATCCTCATGTCCGGTCTTCAGGGTAGCGGTAAAACGACTTTCGCAGCCAAACTGGCGAATTTCCTCCAGACGAAAAAGAACAAACGCGTCATGCTCGTAGCTTGCGACGTGTACAGGCCTGCGGCTATTGAGCAGTTGCGCGTGCTCGGCGAGCAGATCAAGGCGAATGTCTATCTCGGTCTCGACGAAGCCAACCCCGTGAAGAAAGCGCAAGCCGCTATAGCCGAAGCGAAGCGGATGGGCTATGACGTAGTGATTGTCGATACGGCAGGACGTCTGGCGGTAGATGAACAGATGATGCAGGAGATTGCGGCTATCAAAGAAGCTATCACGCCGAGCGAGACGCTCTTCGTCGTAGATGCCATGACCGGTCAGGATGCCGTCAATACCGCCAAAGAGTTCAACGACCGCATCGATTTCGACGGAGTAGTACTGACCAAGCTGGACGGCGACGCCCGCGGCGGTGCGGCACTCTCCATTCGTTCGGTGGTGGACAAACCGATTAAGTTCATCGGTACAGGCGAGAAAATGGAGGCGCTCGATGTCTTCCATCCTGCCCGTATGGCGGACCGAATACTCGGTATGGGTGACGTCGTTTCGCTCGTTGAACGCGCGCAGGAGCAATACGACGAAGCCGAGGCACGCCGTATCAGCAAGAAGATCGCGAAAAACCAATTCGATTTCAACGACTTCCTCTCACAACTTGCCCAAATCAAGAAAATGGGTTCGATGAAGGATCTGATGGGGATGATCCCAGGCATGGACAAAGCGCTGAAGGGTGTGGAAGTGAGTGACGATGCATTCAAACCCATCGAGGCGATGATTAACTCCATGACTCCTGCCGAGCGCGCTAACCCTGCGCTCCTCAACGGTAGCCGTAAGGCACGTATCGCTCGCGGAGCGGGCGTGGATATTGTCGCACTCAACCGTTTCCTCAAACAATTCGAACAGACAGCCAAGATGATGCGCAAAGTGCAGCAGATGGGCGGCAGAAGACGCTAATGAGCGAAGAAAAAACATATCAGCCCGGGTGGGGAGAGAAGAAAAAACATCATCACCACTGCCATCCGCATCGTTCGTCCGACAACAGGCTGGGCGGAGCGCTGCGTATGAAGGACCGACAGGCGTATGTCGGGCTGATGTGTATTCTTATTGCCGCTATGGCATTCGGAGCGTATAAGTTGTTCGGCCTCTTCTGGAAGGAATGGAAAGCCATGCCGCATGACGACCCGGCGACCGAGATGAAAGTGGACGAGTTACGCATTCACAAGGCGGACGAACAGGATGCCTTGCTTCTCGGAGACAGCCTCGCGCAGGCATACAACTTAGACTCGCTCACACGCAATGTGCAGATAGAGACACGCCCCGTGTACAGACCGCCAAGGCGCGAGAACAAATGGTATATCACCTCCCGTGAATGGAAGAAAATATGGGAGGACTACAAAGTGATGCGATGGGAGAGAAAACACGAGAAAGCGGAGAAACAACAAGAAAATAACCAATGAACATATTAGACAAAATAGAAGGATTAGAGGCGAAGTTTCATGAAGTCAGTCTCCTGATCACAGACCCGGCTGTGATTGCTGACCAGGCGCGCTATGTGCGGCTCAACCGCGATTACCATGACCTGGAGCGTATTCTCGAATGTGCGCATCGCTATAAAAAAGCCGTCACAGACCTACAACAGGCTAAAGATCTGTTTTTCAATGAGTCGGATGCGGATCTGAAAGAGATGGCAAAAGCGGAGATGGATGAACTCGAACCGCAGATACCGAAATTGGAAGAAGAACTGAAACTGCAACTCCTGCCGCAAGATCCGGAGGACGGAAAAAACGTCGTTATGGAGATTCGAGGCGGCACGGGAGGCGACGAAGCGGCTATCTTTGCCGGAGACCTCTTCCGCATGTACACCAAGTATTTTGAAATCAAAGGCTTCAAATATACCGTTTCTTCCTTCACCGAAGGAGCTGCCGGCGGATACAAGGAGATCATCTTTAATGTCACCGGCGAGAACGTCTATGGTACGCTTAAATATGAATCCGGTGTCCATCGCGTTCAACGTGTGCCCGTGACGGAGACGCAAGGACGTGTCCATACGTCCGCAGCTACGGTAGCCGTACTGCCCGAAGCAGATGAATTTGAGGTGCATATTAACGAAGGCGAGATCAAATGGGAAACCTTCCGCTCCGGCGGAGCAGGAGGACAGAACGTCAATAAAGTGGAGTCCGGCGTACGACTTCGTTATAACTGGAAGAACCCCAATACCGGCGAAGTGCAGGAGATTCTCATCGAATGTACCGAGACGCGGGACCAGCCGAAGAACAAGGAGCGCGCGCTCGCGCGCTTGCGTACGCAAATCTACGACAAGGAGCATCAGAAATATATCGACGACATAGCCGCTCGCCGTAAGACCATGGTTTCTACCGGAGACCGCTCCGCCAAGATCCGCACCTATAACTACCCGCAGGGACGTATTACCGACCATCGTATCGGTTATACCGTTTATAACCTCGCCGCGTTCATGGACGGAGATATACAAGGTGTTATTGACGCCCTCCAGGTAGCCGAAAACGCCGAACGACTCAAAGAGAGTGAATTGTAATGTACCTCTTCTATTGTCCGGACATAGAAATCAAACAAACGCTTTCTGAAGAAGAGAGCGGGCATTGCGTGCGGGTACTGCGTTACTCCGTAGGGGACGAGATTCTCATTACGGACGGAAAAGGTTCTACCTATACAGCGAGGATCACCAACCCGCATCCCAAACATTGCGATTTTGAAATCCTCAGCCGTGAGAAACAGGAGAAGCATCATAATTTTCATCTCCATATAGCGATTGCGCCTACGAAGAACATCGAGCGTCTGGAGTGGGCGATTGAGAAATGCGTGGAAATAGGAGTGGATGAAATAACTCCTTTGCTCTGCCGCTTCTCCGAACGCAAACAACTGCGAACAGACCGGCTCGAGAAAATCATCCTCTCTGCCGCAAAACAGAGTTTGACGCCCTTCCTGCCTGTTCTGCATGAACTGACGCCTTACGACGAGTTCGTTAAAGAACAAGCGAACAAAGTACAAAGTACCAAGGGGCAGAATTTCATCGCCCATTGTTACAAGGACGAGAAGCGTTTCCTCAAAGATGAGATAGAGCAGGGCAGAGACGTGCTGGTTCTCATCGGACCGGAAGGCGATTTCAGCGAAAAAGAAGTGGCAGATGCGCTCTCGCTCGGTTTTATTCCCGTGAGCCTCGGTAACAGCCGCCTCCGTACGGAGACCGCCGCTGTCGTAGCATGCCATACCGCCGTCCTGATCAATGAATAATTCGTAATTTGTAATTCGTAATTTGAACCTCGATTCCTCCATATTGCTTTGGATCAACGGTCATTCGCTGGAATGGCTGGACGAAATAATGTGGACCGTGAGTCAGACGAAAACCTGGATCCCGATCTATATATTGCTGGCGGGGTTTATTGTGAAGAAATTCCGTAATTGGAAAACGGTACTTCTTGTCCTGATCGGTTTCGGTATCGCAGTAGGATTGAGCGATTTTATCTGCAGCGGCCTTCTCAAACCGCTTGTCTGCAGGCTGCGGCCGACACATGAACCGGCGCTTGATCCTTTGCATTTGGTGAACGGCTATGTCGGAGGAAAATATGGTTTTTGCTCCTCTCATGCTGCCAATACCATGGCGGTCGGTTTGCTCTTTGCTCTGTTATATAAAGACGCAAGAGCCACCGTTAGTCTCATGACTTGGGTGGCTCTGGTATGCTATAGCAGAATGTATCTCGGGGTACATTACCCTACGGATATTATGGCTGGTCTGGCTGTGGGCTCTCTGTGGGCGGGGCTTGCTTTTGTTGCATTAAAGTATTGGCTCCGCTTGGCCGGCGTGGCTGCTCCGCAGGGTGGTTCATAAACTTGTCGAGCTCTTCCTTCGTCAGCAGGTTTTTGAGCTCCGCGTAGATGGCTTGCATTCGTTCCATGTTCTCCGCACGGCTCAGACCTTTTTGGCGGAACTTGGCATACTTGAGATGCATTCTGTAGATCGTATCAATGCGCACGGAATCACGGATGCCCAACTCGCGCACCAACCTGGTCGTTTGCTTCAAAGCCTCCTCCTCCGGAGTGCGCTGCGGACGGGGTTCGGATACCGGCTCTTGAGCCATTAAACTGCCCGCTAACAGGGCGAAAGAGAGAATAGAAAGTAGTTTTTTTATCATAGTATTTCGACTCGTCAGACATGCCTGATCTGTCCAAAAATATACAACAAAAATCATGCCGAAAATACCCGAAATAGCATTGGCCATGCGACTTTATTTTTCGCAGCAGGGAGAGGCGCGTCATTCGCGCCCCGCTATTCGTGTCGCTCTGGCTGGAATTATCGTCGGTGTGATGGTGATGATATTGACAATCTGTATCGTCGTGGGATTCAAACAGACGGTGACGCAGAAAGTGGCAGGTTTTGGCGCGCATATCCAGGTTGTTTCGTTTGACAATAACAATACCTACGACCTGCAACCCATTGAGGTTTCCGACAGTTTGCTGACGAAATTAGGCAGTTATGCGCATGTGGTTACTGCCTCGCCTTTTATCACCAAACCCGGTATGCTGAAGACCGATTCGGCTTTTCAGGGCATGGTATTGAAAGGTACTGATTATTGGGATTTCTTCAAGCAAAACATCGTAGAAGGTACTATTCCTTCCAAAGCCAATGAAGTGGTTCTGTCCCGTGCGGCGGCTGATAAAATGAGGCTGCATGTGGGCGAGAGCGTGTATGCGTATTTTGTGGATGAAGACGAAGTGCGTGCGCGGCGGTTTGTGATCTCCGGCCTGTATGAGACAGGGTTCGGCCAGTTTGACGAATTGTTTGTGATTTCGCAGTTGCAAGACGCAAGGCGACTTCAGGGATGGGAAGAAAATACATATTCCGGTGTGGAGATTTTAGTGGACGATATGCGGTATCTGGACGAAACGGCAGACCGTATTTATTTTGCTACGGTTAACAAACTGGATGAGAATGGATACCAGTGTTATTACGTTCAGACGCTTCGCGAACAAAACCCTGCGGTTTTTGCCTGGCTGGATCTGCTGGATATGAATGTGATCGTTATTATAGTGCTGATGCTTCTTGTGGC
>DGVB01000033.1 GCA_002395805.1 Bacteroidales bacterium UBA4295
GCTGCCGTAGCGGCAGTAACGATGTCCGCCAAGACCGCGGAAAGCGGTTACTGCGGCGCTAACCTTACTTGGTTCTATAACCCATCGGACAGCTCCCTCACTATTTCCGGAAAGGGACCGATGACGAACTATTCGCAGGACAATCACGCGCCATGGTATGAGTACTATGACAAGATTACATCTCTGTATTTGGAGTCCGGAATGACTACGATCGGCGATTATGCCTTCTTTTGGTTAAGTAAAGTTAAAGAAGCCAATATTCCCGAAGGTGTGACGAGTATCGGCGATTATGCGTTTAGCGGTTGTGCTGCTTTGGAATGGCTATATATTCCCTATGGTGTAAAGACGATAGGGCAGTCTGCTTTCGCATTTTGTATCTCCTTGTTAAGAGTGTTCATGCCATACGGCGTAACGAGCATCGGTGGCGGCGCCTTTGGGTTATGCACCGAATTGTATTATGTGTCTATTCCGGCTACCGTGACGACGATTGGAGACCAAGCGTTCTATTACTGCTCAGCTTTAATATATATAGATAACTTTGCGACGAATCCGCAATCTATCAACGCGAATGTTTTCGAGAAAGTAGATAAAACGAAATGTTCGCTCTACGTGCCGGATTATGCAATAGCAAACTACAATAAACCTACTTGGATAGAATTTTCTAAGGAGACGTTCGAATCTTCCGGTGATTTTGAGGGAACTTCGCTACACTACTCCATTGACTTTGAGACAGGTACTATGACAATTACTGGAACCGGTCTGATGCCGGATGGTTGTTTTTCTGATGTTGGTTCTGTTCTAGATCAGATTAATAAACTGGTGCTTCCGTCGGGATTGACAGGCATAGGAGAATATAATTTTGCTTACTTCTCTGCATTAACTTTCTTGAAGATTCCTGATGGCGTAGCTATTCTCAAGTTGGCGGCTTTTAGGGGGTGCAATGTGTTGGAGACAGTGGAGATTCCGAGTAGCACCGCGATTATCGAGGATTATGTTTTCGCTGACTGCTACTCGCTGAAAACGGTTTATAACTATGCTACTGTTCCGCAATCCATTAATGCGAATGTTTTCGACGGCGTAGATATATCCCAATGCACGCTGTATGTCCCGAAGGGCAGCAAACCGGCATACCAAGCCGCGCCTGTATGGAAAGATTTTATCATCAAGGAGATGGCAGCGCCTGAAGGCATCGAACAGCCTACCTCCGACTCCTCCCTGAAGGGAAGAGCCAATAAGGTGCTGCGTAACGGCCTCCTCTTCATCGAGCGCAACGGCAAGATAATTAACGTGCTGGGACAGCCAGTACGTTAATGGGGACCCCGCAAATTTTAATTTGTGGGGAGAGCGGAGCCGCTCCGAGTATTTACTACTAAAACGAAGTTTTGGTACATATACGAGGAGTGAGCCCGTGAGCGCCGAGGTGAAGTAAGCCAACATTTTGGACCATTTTGGACGACTAACAACTAAATAATAATTTTATGAAAAAGATTTTTTATTTCATGTCCCTGGCAGCAGTAGTCTTTGCCATGGCATCTTGTAAAGACAAAGAAACTGAACCCATTCCTCAGGACGAGAAAGTGATCCCGCAGCAGATCAGGCTGGCGGACGCTTTCCAGGAGTATTTCATGAGCGAAGGAGAGACGGCTGTCATCCAATATACCGTCACGCCCTCCAACGTCAATGTCACCTACACGCTCGCGTGGGCCTCTTCCGACGAGAAAGTGGTCAAAGTGGACAGCAAAGGTAAGGTTACCGCTCTGGCAGCAGGTTCCGCTACGGTCACTGTCTCTATTAACGAGTACCCGGAGGTAAAGCCGGCGGTGGCTTCCATCACGATCCTGGCGCCCGCGAAAGTAGGAGATTATATCTACAATGACGGCTCCTGGGGCGAGAATCCCAATCCTGATGGCAAGAAAGTGATTGCGGTCATTTACTGGCTCGGCAACGCTTCTCTCTTCGACCCGATTCTCGAGGTGGATTATCCGAACTGCACCCACGGTCTGGCAATGTCCCTCAAACAGGGCGCAGCAGGTCAATGGATGAAGGATTTTTACGAATATCTCTTCAATACGGATGACCTTAGCGATTACTACCATGCATATATTAACACGGCGAATGGTCCTTATTGCGACAATTCGGGTTCGCTTACCGAATGGGGCGTAACGCACTCCAGCTATGCGGAGCTCATCCGTCCGTATTTCGAGAACGAAGACCTTTGGGCTGGTAATCTCTTCCCCGGTCTGGGAGGCTACACCTATACCGCCGTGCTGGAGCAATATACGCGCGAGCATGACCCTGAAGGTAGATTCCCCTTCGAGTTCTACCTGAACGCTATGAATCTGGTGAAAGACATTGAGGCGCCGTTCACTACCTCGCGCTGGTATGTTCCTTCTATCTTTGAGGCGGCGCTCATGGTTAATACGGCGCTTACCAAGCCCGGTGATTTCAATAATGACAAAGTGGACGGTGATCTGAATCCGCTTGTGCAGCACAACAACGCCAATGTGGCGGTAGTGAACGCCGCGCTCGGCAAAGTACAGGGCGCCGACCTCCTGCCTGCCGAAGAAGGCTCCGCCATCGCTTCCGCTACCGATGCATACAGGCCTTTTTCCTCTATTTCTACCAAATATGATTGTGCTACTATCTTTGAATTAATGGCTCTCACTCAGGGGTCTGACGATGCAAACGCGGACCAGTACTGGGAAGAATGGCTGAAGGCGAATGCCGGAGACAAGTACGAAGAGTATAAAACATACCATCGCGGTGAGTACGTCAACCGATGGGGAAGTATCTCGGAAAGCAACAAATCGGATGATCGCATAGATGTCTATTTGATGGTCAAAGGGATTGACCTTATGACCGGTGACCGTTATACCGGGGTCGAAATAGAAGATATTTTGCTGAATGTTGCGGTGTCCATGTTGGAAGCATCTGTCTATGGGAACGTAAGTACAACTACCGGCAAACTGCAATGGTATTTAGATGGCATAAATGAATATGCTTCCGGCATGAAGGGCAAAGACAACTCGCACGACGTAGTCCGCGCTATCATCGCATTCTAATAACTGAAATTAAGCCCTTCAGCTCGGCGGGATTGGCTTCCCGCCGGGTTACAAAAACCAAATGACCGGATAAATGGTACTTGGTACTTGGTCACTTGGTACTTAAATTGATCTTTGACATAATGGATTACCGTAAAAATACCGTTTGCGGCTAAAAAACGCAAATAAACCGCATTTTTTGCGGCTAAAATTTGTATATATGGAGAAAAAACTGTACCTTTGCAGCCGAAATTGACTTTTGCAATCGACAAAACGCAAGCTCGTTTGTCTTTTAGAATCGTCAAAATAATGTAACTTTTGACTAAAACAATCGACAGTTATGCAAAGATTAAACCAGCGATACAAGCAATTATTGGACGAGACCAACCTTGATTTTACGAGGTATATCTATCAGGAAATCAATTGGGATAACCGGTTGATTTTATTGAAAGGTCCTAAAGGAGTAGGCAAAACAACCATGCTCTTACAGCATATCAAACGGACTTTTGAGGATACATCAAAAGCCTTTTATGCCTCGGTGGATACATCTTGGTTTACCACCCACACGCTGGTCGATCTGGCAGAGTACCTTGTTTCACACGGTGTAACCCACTTGTATCTGGATGAGGTACATAAATATAGTGGATGGGACAGGCAGATTAAAGAGATCTATGATGCTTTTCCTAAATTGCATATCGTCATCACCGGCTCTTCCATGCTGCAACTAAGCTCAACGGAGGCAGACCTGTCACGCCGTTGCCGGGTTTATATGATGCAGGGAATGAGTTTCCGGGAATACCTCGAGTTTGAGCATGTGGCACAACTACCCGCTGTTCCATTTAATGAAATCCTCACCAACCATCAAACGATAGCTGCGCATCTGACCAACCAACTGCCTGTACAGAAATATTTCGAGCAGTATTTGGAGCACGGCTATTACCCGTTCTACAAAGAAGAAGGCGATGGTTTTTCGGCACGGCTGGAAGAGGAGGTGGATTGGATAATAAATGTGGAGATACCCGCCGTGGAGAAAGTCTCGTATGAGTTGGTATATAAGACAAAAGTGTTATTAGGTATCTTGGCCGAGTTGAATCCTTTCACCTTGAATGTCTCTGATCTGGCTACCAAATTAGGAGCATCCAGAGATAGTATATACAAGATGTTAGACTTACTTCAAAAAGCCGGACTGATACGGCGCTTGTACCAGAAATCCACCGGTATGAAGAGATTGCAAAAACCCGAAAAGATATTGTTTGACAATACCAATCTGATGTATGCCTTATCGCCGAACTCGGATATGGGTACGTTGCGCGAGACTTTTATGTCTAATATGCTATGTTCGCATAAACTGGCTATGCCTGCCAAAGGAGACTTATTGATTGATAATACCTATATCTTCGAAGTCGGCGGCAAGAGCAAAGGCTTCGGGCAGATAGCCGATATCCAGAAGAGTTATGTCATAGCAGATGGTATTGATGTAGGGTTTGGCAACAAAATCCCTCTCTGGTTGTTCGGCTTCCTCTACTAAGAAAGCCATACATTATATATTAATTTAAAAAGCGGTAATCCTCGCTTAAGCTAAGGCTTGTGCGACTGCGTGCTATGCACTTGTATAGCACGCCGCCTTGCTCTACGCTCTCCCCACAGATTAAAATCTGCGGGGGCCCTTTTTATATAGCGGTTTACCGCTTTTTGTATATATACTAGAAAAACTAGACAAACTAGATTAACTAACCAATTAACAACAAAAAACAGTATGAAAAAAATCTACTTGGTTGCTCTGATGAGCATTACAACTTTCGCTGCTGCTTTTGCAGCTGAATGGGAATCCGGAATCAAGGTGTTTGGTACCCAGATCACCTCGGACAATGTATCCGACCTCATGTCCCTTTTCAACGACAGCGAGGCGGAAGGCACCGTCACGTATGACCACGCGACGCAGACGCTGACCCTGACCAATGTCCAGCTGACGTCTCATGACGTGTGGAACAATTTCTTCCGCTTCACCAGCACCGCGGCAAACAAACAATTCAAGGTGGTGGTAAACGGAATGTGCGACTTTTACAACAACGGCAACAAGCATTCCGTCTTTTTCGCAGAGAGCGGCATCACAATTACTTTCGAGGGAGGTTCCTCTGATCCGTACAAGGACGCTATCCAGATCATGGAAGGGAATGGCTTCTGTGCGGAAAACGGCACGATGATCTTCCGCGACGTAGCGCTTGATTTTACGGACGTTATCTTCCCCCTCAGCGGTAATTCCAAGTCCGACCTTCTGGCGCTGACCCTTGACCACTGCACCCTGATGGCGCACCCGACGAGTATCTTCGGCAACCTGAGCGAGTTCAATATGGTCAACTGCTATTTCAAGCAACCTGCGGACGCAGTCTATAACCCGGATAAACACCGCGTTGAGATCAACGGAAATGAGCTCGCAAATATGGACGTGCAGATCTCCGCGAGCGACAAGCAGGGGATAAACGAAGTCGGCATTCAGCCGTCAGCCGTCAGCGGTCAGAAGGTGCTGCGCGACGGCATGCTCCTCATCGAGCGCAACGGCAAGACCTACAACGCCCAAGGCGCGGAAGTACGGTAATGCGTGATGGTCGCGTAGGCAACCCGGTATTGTATGCAAAAATAGCACAAAAATAGTATGATTAAACTGATAAACATATTGATTATGGCACTGACGATTGCTACCGGTGGCGCGGGAGAAGACAACTCTGCCACCTACCGGATTGATTATGCCGGAAAGAAGTATTGGTTTTGCGCAATGACGAAAAGCGGCAAACAGATTGCTCCGCCGGAGCAGGCGAAAGCCGGTGAAGAGGTGGTCATCTACTATCCCATGATTGCTACCGACACCGATTACACCTTCCTGGTGGACGGCTGCTATTTCGGGCCGGAATACCAGAGGGACAAAGGGTTTATCTTCCGTTTCGTCATGCCCGACCACGACATCACCATCGAGTGTAACGAGCGCAACTCCATGCTCCCGGAAATGGATCCGAACGGCGTGAGACCGCAGTAGCAACAGGTCTGACGGACACGGTCCACACAGACCCTTCAACAACCAAACAACAATAAATATGAAACGAATTTTTACATTCTTTGCTGCCGCCATAGTGGCTGTAGCGATGTACGCCCAGAGCCCGGTAGGCGGTTCGTGCGGCGCGAACTCCGAATGGTATTTTGACCCTTCCAGAGGACTCCTTTCCATCAGCGGAGCCGGAGCAATGGATGACTATAGCTCCGGAGCGGCTCCTTGGTATAAGTACAATCAGGAGATCACGAGGCTCGCTATTCTGGACGGTGTCCCGTATATCGGCGATTATGCTTTCTGGGGTTTGCTCAATGTAACCGATGTGACGATTCCCGGCTCTGTGAAGAATATCGGCGACTATGCGTTCGCTTCGTGCGGCGGACTACGGACTCTGCGTATTGAAAACGGCGTGCAGTATATCGGCAAAGGCGCTTTCGGCTTGTGTCTGGCGCTGGAGACGGTCATGATCCCGAACACCGTGACCACGATTGACGAACTGGCTTTCGGGCTATGCGGTAATCTCAAGATTGTGTCTATCCCGGCCTCCGTCACCACGCTCGGCAAACAGGCGCTTGCCTTCTGCCCCTCTTTGCAATGGATCATCAATGCCGCCGGCATACCCCAGACCCCTCCTGAAGGCTTGTTCGATAACGTGGACAAGACGAAATGCCGTCTCTCCGTCCTCGCCTCCGCGGAGCAAGCCTTCCGTGCCACCGCAGAATGGAAAGAGTTCAATATCGAACCCGTGCAGGCAACCGCCATGGGGCTGTGCGGAGAAAACCTGTTATGGACCTACGATGCCGGAACCAACGCCATGGAAATCAGCGGAACGGGCAGGATATATGATTTCTTTGAGGAATGGGATGAGTTTAAGAAAGATATCGAGACCTTAGAGCTGAAGGAAGGCGTATCGACGATAGGCCGTGATGCTTTCCGCAATTGCTTCTCGCTGACCTCGGTGGTACTGCCAGCCTCACTCGACAGTGTGGACCAATACCCCTTTTCCTCTTGTAATCAATTGACCTCCATTGAGGTGGCGGTGGGAAATTACTGCTACAGCTCCGTGGACGGAGTGCTCTTCAACAAAACCAAGACATACCTCATCAAATACCCTGCCGCCAAGCCGGAGGAGGAATATTGCATTCCCAATACGGTCACCGATGTTCAGCCGTATGCTTTTTGTGACTGCCGGCGTTTGAACAAGCTCACCATTCCGAGCTCCGTGGTGACAATCGGCCAACTGGCGTTCGGCTATTGCAGTTCTTTGCATGAGATATACAACTATGCCGCTCCGATACTCATTGAAGCGAGTGTCTTCAGGGGGGTGGACCAGCCGAACTGCATACTCTATGTCCCGCAGCAGTATTATCAGCAATACAAGACGGAGGAGGTATGGAAAGATTTTAATGTGCAGATAACCGACAGAGGTGAAGCCATCGACCAAACCCCCTCCGGCTCCCCCTCAAGGGGAGAGAAGGTGCTGCGCGACGGACTCCTCTTCATCGAGCGCAACGGCAAGACCTACAACGCCCAAGGCGCGGAAGTACGGTAAGAGGAAATTCTGCCACTGGATTGGGGTTAAGTACTGTTCAAGTACTGATCAAGTACTGATTAAGTCCTGTTAGCCCCTAAAAAATCGCTGATTTCTTACCTCAGCTCGGCGGGATTGGTGTCCCGCCGGGTTACAAATAACAAACCACAAACTACAAATAACAAATGAAAAAAATCTTTACAAAGCTGCTTGTGCTGCTGGTGGCGGCAGCAAGCGGAATGGCGCTTACCGGATGCGGTAAGGACAATCCCCAGAACATCGAGCCGTTCGAAGAGCAAAACCTGATCGGCAAATGGAAACTCGTCTCGCAAGTAGCAGAGACGAAAACCGGCGACAAAGCACAAACGAACCCGGAAATGCCGCCTTATGTCTTGACGCTGGAGTTCAAGAGTGATGGCAAACTCATACGGACCGTAGAAGAAGACGGTAAAACGGATTCGCAGACAGGAACGTATGTGTTCAAGGACAACAAAATCCTGATGACCGATCCTGATAAGAAGGAAACGGAAACGGCGGAGGTAAAAGAACTGACCGCCAAGAAGTTGGTGCTTGTAGCGGTCGAAACAGAAGAGCAAGACGGCGTAAAGGCCACCATTACCTTCACTCAGACATACGAGAAAATGCAGGGCGGACAGGACCCGGAGCCGGAAGACCCCGTACAAGTTTATACCGTCTTTGATGCCGCAACCGGCGTGCTGACCTATTACTGCGACAACAAGATGAATTCCAGGGAGGGGCAATTCAAAGAGATTTATAAAGCGCCAAACGTGGAAGACGGCTCGCGGGAATGCAGCTCTGAAACGCGTCAGTATTACAAAGACGTGAAAAAAGTGGTCGTTGACCCCTCTATGAAGGAGTATCCTTATCCCACCATGGAAAGCCTGTTCGGTTGGGACATGGATGTCGAGACGCAGACGTTCTATGGCTATGAGAACATGACGGAGATAGAGGGACTGGAGAACCTGCCGGTCGGGAAGGTGATGAGTATGAGACTGATGTTCGCCGGTTGCTCTTCGCTGAAGTCGCTGGATCTGCGGTCGTTCGCCGACATCCCGAGCGCAACGCAGATCGGACTCATGTTCTACAACTGCACTTCGCTGGAGACCATTTACTGCAACGATGACTGGAGCGATAATAAGGCACTGACCTATTCGAGTCTGATGTTTAAAGGCTGTGAGGCATTGGAGGGCGGCAAGGGAACGAAATACGACCCTTCTTTCGACGACCAGACCTATGCCCGTCCGGACGGAGGTCCAGCCCATCCGGGCTTTTTCACAGCGGATACAAAGCCGGTGGATAAAGCCTTCTCCGTAGCCAAAGCCAACCAGGTGTTCTTCGCGCATGGCAACCTGATACACCATCCCAGCGGCGGGGTCTGGCGGTTAGCTACAAACCAATACGATATCGAAGGAGACAACAACTCCAAGATCGCGCGCTATTGCGAGTACTTTATTGACCTCTTCGGCTGGGGCACTGCGGAGAAACCCTACGAATCCTCTACCTACACGTCGGACTATCCTACCGTTTTCACCGACTGGGGTACGAATACCATCGCCAATGATTATAGCATGACTTGGCGCACGCTGACCGCCGCGGAGTGGGAATACGTGTTCGAGAGACGCGCTAATGCCGATTCCCTCTTCGGCTTCGGCAGCGTCAACGGCACGAACGGTCTGATTCTCCTGCCGGACAGCTGGACACTGCCTGCCGGTTGTACTTTCGTTCCCAGCACCGAGAATGGGTTTGTGGACAAGGGCACGTATTACCAGTGCACCGGCGACGCCTATGCGTCCAATAGCTACACCGAGAACCAGTGGGCTCCTATGGAGGCTGCGGGTGCGGTCTTCCTGCCTGCTGCCGGATCACGATGGAGCAAGAACGTGTCCGAGGTGAACGAAAAAGGCTACTACTGGTCCGCTACACCCGCAGAAGAGGACGGAAAAGCATACTGCATCTATTTCCATTCCAAAGGCTACTCCGTCCGCCATGCTGCGTCGGTCAGCTGCGGCTATTCCGTCCGTCTCGTCCACGACGTCAATTAGTAATATAACCGTATTATGACGTACAGGATGCGGACGAGATGCGAATGAAACTAACTGATAATTAACTCAAAAATAAAACAATCATGAAAAAAATCTTTACAAAGCTGCTTGTGCTGCTGGTGGCGGTAGCAAGCGCAATGGGGCTTACCGGATGCGGTAAGGACAACCCACAAAACAACGAACCGGAGAATGCGCAAGACCTGATCGGAAAATGGAAACTCGTCTCGCAAATAGCAGAGACGAAAATCGGCGATGTCCGGACGCAAAAGGAAACGCCTATTGTTGCCATGACAATAGAGTTCACGAGTGATGGCAAACTCATACGGACCGTAGAAGAAGGCGGTAAAACGGATTCGCAGACAGGAACGTATGTGTTCAAGGACAACAAAATCCTGATGACCAATCCTGATAAGAAGGAAACGGAAACGGCGGAGGTAAAAGAACTGACCGCCAAGAAATTAGTCCTTGTATCTGTTATAGTGGAAGAGGAAGACGGCGTACAGGCCACCATTACCTTCACTCAGACATACGAGAAGATGAATGGCAGCGGGGGACAGGATCCGGAAGAACAGGAAGGACCTATGCAAGTATATACCGTCTTTGATGCCGCTTCCGGCGTGCTGACCTATTACTGCGACGGAAAAATCA
>DGVB01000021.1 GCA_002395805.1 Bacteroidales bacterium UBA4295
ATACTTCCGCATATTGCACGCCGTCTACAGTGAACCGGATCACATCCTTGCCGTCTTTCTCCTCCTGCGCCCACTCAATGCCATACACATGGAAATCGGCAGACAGTGGATAATCGAACCATTTGGTGCTCGACCAGTTATTACCGCGCGTTCCGTTTTTCATGACGGTATGCAATGCGAACGAAGCGCGGGAATCCATGTTACCTACATGTTCTATGATATCTATCTCGCCGCAGTTAGGCCATCCGCCGCTGTTGCCCATCATCCAGAACGCCGGCCATGTTCCGCCGCCGCCCGGGAACTTGATACGCGACTCGAACTTACCGTACGTAAAAGTCTTCTTGTTCTTGCTCATGATACGCGCGGAAGTATATTCGTTATTCTCGTATTGCTCCTTGCGTGCCTCAATCTCCAGCATTCCGTTCCGCACACGGATATTCTCCGGACGGGAGGTATAATACTGCTTCTCATTGTTGCCCCAGCCGTTTCCGCCGGTATTATAACTCCAGGTATTCTCGTCCAGTGCATCGCCGTCAAACTCATCCGACCAGACCAGTTGATATGCGCCCCATGCATGCTCTACAGCTACCCGTGCTGTCACGCTCTCCAAATTGGTTGCCAGCGTAATAATTGCATTTCCGGGCCCGATAGCCGTCAAATGACCGTTCTGGTCTATTGTAGCCACCTGAGTATCCGAACTGCTCCATGTCAACTCCAAATCATACGTATTGCCGTACTGGAAATCAAACGTATCTCCCGGACGAAGAGATACGATAGGAGGGCTGATGCGGAGGGATGCACCGTCTGTACCGGTAACAAACACATTCGCTGTGGCGGACACTTTGCCCGAAGTAGCGGTGATCTCTGCCTTGCCTATCGCTTTGGCGGTTACCACACCGTAATAAACGGTAGCCACCTCTTCGTTCGAACTCTTCCACTCGATATTCGTCGCCGTGCCGGTAGCATCAATAGTTGCCATATCGCCCACCTTCATCTGCAGCGTCACAGGATTAAGA
Source organism: Bacteroidales bacterium UBA4295 (assembly GCA_002395805.1). Taxonomy (GTDB): domain Bacteria; phylum Bacteroidota; class Bacteroidia; order Bacteroidales; family Paludibacteraceae; genus Colicola. Next base: position 1,017 of record DGVB01000021.1, read on the forward strand.
TCCAGCGTCGCATTACCCGGTCCTTGCGGGTTCTCGCATGCCCATAATCCAACTGCTGCGAATAATAACCAATAAATCCGTATTCTCATCTCTTTAAACTCTAAACTCTAAACTTTAAACTCTAAACTTTTAAATAGAGACTACGGGAGAAACCAATCTCCCATAGCCGAAAAGTGATGCTCATTACTCTTTCTCGTAGAAATAAACAGCATCAAGATTTAACTGAGAACCAGAAACTGCACCAGAACGGAAACACATTATATTCATTCCTGACTTAACCGTAGAGTTGGCGATTGCATTTACAAATTGTGACATTGGGATGTCAAATCCATGCCATGCTCCATCACGTTCGAAATCCCCGATAATCTCACCCTTGCCATCAATTTTCTCTGTTCCAATATTGAAGAATGCAGCATCGTCAAAGATTGATAATTGATGGGTACCATTTGTGGTAGCCTTCATTCCTACATGGAAGAAGAATTTATCAGGATTAGCAACGATAGCTTCTTTCAGTGCACCTATCGCAGTAATTGCATCTGCATTTGTGATACAAAAACCGCCTCCTGACCATGTCATATTAGGAGCAACCTGCAGAGCCACATAACCTTCGCTATTACCGAAGTAGTTTAATCCCTTTCCTTCGCCAGCAACATAAGTTTCTCCTTGAGACCATATGTAAAGGAAATTATCTACATCATTCACGCGGAAATCACCCGCCAAAATTGTAGAATTTGCCTCAGCAGTTACGCCATCCAACACTACAGGCCAAATACGTTTAGCCTCGATTTTCTTGGTTCCTTCACCGCCACCTTCGCCGCCGGCTTTCTTAACTGCTACGACACAGGTCTTAGCCTGACCGCCTTTGGATTTAGCGGTAATGACTGCGCTACCCTCTTTGATAGCTGTTACTTTGGCGCTCTTGCCGTCGTTAGCCGGAGTAACAGTAGCTACTGTCGGATCCGAGCTCTCAAAAGATACCTCGATAGTGGCGGTAATGGTCTCCTCGCCACCTACCTCAAGCGAGATAGAAGTCTTGTCCAAAGTCAATGTAGCCTCGGTGTCTCCACCGCCTTCAGGTGTGTTTTTGTCTTTACATGCGTTGAAACCAACCATTGTCAGCGCTGCCAGCGCTACAGCAAAAAATTTGTTTGCTTTCATAATTGTTTTGTTTTTAAAAAGGTTAATATTCCTAGTTTATACACTAGTTGAACAATATTCATTATTCATTATTCATTATTCATTAATATCCCGGATTTTGCTCCATTGTTGTCGGGTTCAGTTGACGCTCTTCCTGCGGAATCGGGAAGATCTCATGTTTGCCTGCCACGAACTCTTGGATATGATGCTGCACTTCGGCGCTCTCTTGCGCTTTGTATGCATCCATATGTGCCTTTAGACCCGTTCCGGCTACACCTTCCCATCGTACGAGATCAAACCAGCGGTGACCTTCCATTGCCAATTCGCAACGACGCTCATGACGCAGCGCTGCATCGTCTGCCGCGGCAATAGGAGCCAGACCTACACGGTCACGCACCTGGTCAATATAAGTCTTCGCCGTTCCGGCATCGCCTACGCCTAAACATGCCTCCGCATACATCAGCAGCACATCGGCGTAACGGATCTGCTTGTTGTTCAGCGGACCGCGCGAAGCGTGCAGACTCCATTTGCCGTATCCGCCGCCTACATCCTCCGGATCGCGGTACATACCGTATTTGTTATTTACCATCGTGTTGCCCAGATAATTCTCGTCCGATTGCATCTGATAGGTAGCTACCACATCCGTACTCGGCACCAGAATTGCTACGTCGCGACGCGGATCACCGGCCTCGAACTCATCATACAGGTTCTTTGTCGGATGGTCGAAACCCCAACCGCCGCCGATCTCGGAGTTACGGCTACGCATCAGAATCTGCGTAAAACTGCCGGCGGTAAAGCCGAAGCCCTCACCGTAGTCGCCCCATGCCACTTCGG
>DGVB01000020.1 GCA_002395805.1 Bacteroidales bacterium UBA4295
CCGTACCACCGTATTCCTCCGTCCCCGAAATGGATTAATATCGGGTCTACATCCCAAATAATTGCATCAAATATCATTTTCCCCAATTCAGTTTTGTTCTCAAACTCTTCAAGAAACTGTTATCGCCGATTTGTACCACTTTGACGGTGTACGGAGCACGCTCGATATGCAGACTCATGTCGGTGCTCAGGCTCTGGCTGCGGCCGTCCACGGACACCATGTATGTGTCGTACCGGCTGCTCACGCGGATGTCAAAAGTCCAGTCGTCCGGCACTACAATAGGTTTGACCGTCAGGCTGTGCGGAGCGATCGGAGTGAGAATAATAGCGCGATTCTGCGGTACTACCAGCGGACCGCCGATAGACAGGTTGTAAGCGGTACTGCCGGTGGGCGTGGAGATAACCAGACCGTCCGAATGATACGTGTGCAGCAACTCGCCGTTTACTCTCGTCTCGATGGAGAGCATGTTCGTCAGACCTTGCTTCAGAATCGCTACTTCGTTCAGCGCATTCGGAGCCATTACAAGGTCGTTCCGGAAACTTCCCTCTTTGTCTGACACACTGACTCTCAGCAAACTGCGCTGCTCTATCGTGTATTCGCCGGCAACTAACTTCTGCAGTATGTCGTCCAGATTTTGCGATTGCACATCCGCCAGGAAACCCAGATGACCGACATTCACACCCAATATGGGGATGTTCTTGTCTCCGATAACAGCAGAAGAGGTTAAGAAAGTGCCGTCGCCGCCTACTGATAGCGCAAAATCGATCGGCTCGCCATAGACGTTCTCCGGCTGCTCGTCGCTGTCCCAGTTCTCCGGAAAACCGGGGTACTCACGCAGGTCCAGTTCCTGACGTAGTTCTTGGGAGAGGAGCACATGCACGCCTTTCTCAGTCATGAATTCCAGGATGTGCCGCACTTCCACCAAGGTCTGCGATTTCATCGCATTTCCAAATACTGCAATTGTCATAAGGCCGTATTCCGCTAATCTAATTTGGCTGCAAAGGTACTGCTTTTTTTGCATATATGCAAATAAAAAGCGAAAAATCTTTTTTTTCTTGCAAATGAAATTTTTTTTTGTAAAAAAACGGCAATTGAAATGGCAAAATTGGGTGATTTTGTGTGAATTTTATGTCTTTGTAAATAATTGAATATAAGTAAATTATGCGTGATTATTTCGAGCAAAGTCTAGGATTGCCATTATAAGCCCCTTATGGGCATCTTGTGAGGTCGTTATTTGCTGCCGTTTTGAGGGTAATTTGCAGGTTGATTTTGGCGAAATTTCGGTTGCCAATGGATTATAATATGTAAAAAAAAATAAATTCTTTCTGATATATTTGTATGGTTCAAAAAAAAACTGTATCTTTGCAGCCGCAAAGTTGTGATATCTGAACGCTTATGAAGCAGTGGAGAGAAAAGATATTTGAGATCGTCGAAATAGGGACCGATTCTGTTATCAGCAAAGTGTACGACTGGTTCATGCTAATCTTTATTGTCGTCAGTCTGGTACCTCTAGCTTTTCGAGAGCAAACAAGCATTTTAGAATGGATGGACAAGGTGTCCGTCTCGGTGTTCATCATTGATTATCTGTTGCGCTGGCTGACAGCCGACTACAAGAACCCCACACGCCCTAAATGGCAGGCTTTCTTGTTGTACCCGTTCTCCATTTTCGCTATCGTCGATTTGTTCTCTATCTTGCCATCGTTCATGTTCTTCAACCGAGCCTTTAAACTGCTGCGTATTACGCGACTGCTAAAGATATTGCGTATCTTTAAATTCATCCGCTATTCGGAGAACATGCAGATTCTCTTCAAGGTCTTGCACAAAGAACGCCGAATCCTATTCACGGTCTTTCTTATCGCCTTGGCATATATTCTTGTTACGGCATTAATCATGTTCAATGTCGAAAATTCGGACTTGTTCGATAATTTCTTTGCAGCCCTTTATTGGGCCACCACAACATTGACAACCGTCGGCTACGGTGACATCTATCCCTCCTCGGATATCGGTCGTGTGATAAGTATGTTCTCGTCCCTCTTCGGTGTGGCCGTGATAGCGCTGCCTTCAGGTGTCATCACCGCCAGCTATCTGGAAGAGTTGCGTGAGAACAAGAAAAAGAAACAAAAACAATAAGTGCTTAACATATGAAATCTAATGCCTATCAACTTCTTCTTTGGTATGTTATCAGCCTCATTTTTCTTGGTGGCCTGATTTTAGGAACAATTATTGTCAGTAGCGATTTCGTTTGGGGCGATACGGTCTTCATCGTGCTTGCGTGCGCGATTTTCTTTATGGGAATAATCACGCTCACCGTGCGTGCCGCGTATAAGAAAACCCTGCGACAGGAAGCACAACAGGAGATACCTGCTCCGCAACAACCTGCGCCTGCTTCTGAAAGCCCGAAAAAAGAGCCGACACCTGCACCTGCTCCCGAACTCGAATCCGCTCCGCGGAAATCTGAACCAAAACCGTCACCGGTGAAAGCACCTTTGGAAGACCGCTATTCGCCGAGAGTGCTGGCTATAGCGCGCTATATCGTGCGCATTCAGAGGTGTGTTATTTCTGATCTTCAAGCGGAATTTGGCATCAGCCGAATGGACGTGTTAGAAGCGCTTAAGCCCTTGGAGCATGCAGGCGTGATTAGCATGAAAGGTACAAAGCGCCTCGTCATTCCTAATGATGAAGAAGCGTTGGAGAAATATCTGAACGCATATGAGATGCCGAGTATGATGGAAATCTATGCTCCGGGACAAGTGGACATGCCGCGCCTTGATCCAATGTTCGCCGATGTGGCACGATATGTGGTGACGAAACAAGAAGGTTCGACCAGCCGTTTACAGCGTGTGTTCGAAATCGGTTATAACCGCGCTGGCAAACTGTCTGACCAACTCGAAGCAGCCGGAATCGTCGGACCCAACAAAGGCCCGATGGGTAGAGACGTACTCATACAAGACCTCGACCAACTTGAGCATCTCCTCGCCGACCTCGGAGCGAAATAATCTACTTTTGAATACACTTCCTTTTATTACCATGTACCAATTTGGCCTAAAATTCAAACCATTTTGGTACATGCTACATTAGTGTTCATGAAATAAAACCATATATGTGATTCTACAATTAATAATTGAAAAAAAATAGATTTTTCTGCCTGTGCGCTTGCGTATGTCAAAAAAAAGCAGTACTTTTGCAACGGAAAAAGTCTATGGCACAATAATATCCACAAACAGGCAAACAGAAATGGAAACAACGAAAGATGCCCGATACGGGTTTATTTACCGGATGCCGGATGGCGAGTTGTACCCCAGGGAAGGGCGGGACGATGACGGTTTATATACATCCTATATTTTCAGGGAGACTTTTGATGACGATCCGAAAGACGCACAATATGCGTTGGGAGTTTTAAACTGCGTGGGAATAGGTCCTAATGAAGACGCAAAGATTGACATGGAGCGAGGCGTTCAGTATTTTTTCAAAGCAGCTCAACGACGTCATCCGATAGCGGAATACAATGTATATATCGCTGCGTCAAACGGTTATTTTTGCAATAAAGATATGCATCTTGCCATGCAGATGCTTCAACAGGCGATCGAGGACGGCTGTCCGGAGGCAAAGGAGGCTTATGATGCCATGCATAGCTCTGCATCGGAGGCAAGCCCGCAGGAGCCGGAGGAACAGGATTTCTACATTCTGGGTATGAAATATCTCGGCGGAATAGGGGTGCCCAAAGATGAGGAGTTGGCTTTTTTATGCTTCAATAGGGCGGGGAATCAAGGCATACCCTGCGCCATAGCCATGTTAGGCGTCTGCTACAAAAACGGAATAGGATGCGAGCGCGACGAAAACGCCGCTATGTTATGTTTTAAGCACGCCTACGAGAAAGGGGAGAGCGACTACGCTCCGGCAGAGTTGGCACACAGCTATCTGCACGGGTTAGGAACGGAAGCGGATTATGACAAAGCCTCTCTCTACGCCATGAAGGCCGTGAAAAGTACACTGAATACATGCCAGGCAAAAGGCTATCTGGTTTTGGCGTGCTGCTATTATTGGGGAGTAGGAGGATTCTCCAAGAACGGATATTTCGCCGCTTCCAATTGCCGGAAAGCACTGGAATGCGATCCTCATAACGCCGAAGCAGCGGCTTTGTATCAAAAGATAAATGGGGGAAAGTAACAACCAATATGAAAAAAAAGCAGTATTTCGGACATCTGCCTTTTTGTGTTCCCTCTCTCTCTCCTCCCACACAAAAATTCCCCCGAAAGTACGTTCGCATCCCGCCGGACATACGCCAATAAATGAATTTTCCACAAAAGGGCGGCGCCCTCTATCATCTATACATATACGTTCTTTGTATGCAAGCATCCAAGCCCGTATAGATATAGCCGATAATAGAATAGAATTCTATTTTTTTGCGGAAAAATACATTTTTATTTGCGTATGTGCAATTTTTGTAGTACCTTTGCAGCCGATTTAGGATAATACGCTATGACCAAACTTAGTGTTAATATCAATAAAGTGGCAACGCTTCGCAATGCGCGCGGAGGTAATCTGCCTGACGTAGAGCGTTTTGCGGTGGATTGCGAGTTGTTCGGCGCGCAGGGTATTACTGTCCATCCGAGGCCCGATGAGCGCCATATCCGCAAGGAGGATGTATACCAGCTCAAGTCGATGGTAACGACGGAATTGAACGTAGAGGGTAATCCGACGGAGGAGTTTCTGGCGCTTGTGACCGATATACGTCCGACGCAGGTGACATTAGTGCCGGATGATCCGAATCAGTTGACTTCCAACCATGGCTGGGACACGCGCAGACATATGGATTTCCTGAAAGGAGTAGTGAACCAGTTGCATGCTTATCGTATCCGCGTGAGCATTTTTGTCGATCCCGATCCTGTGATGGTGGAGTACGCTCTGCGTACCGGGGCTGACCGCGTGGAGCTCTATACCGGTCCTTATGCCGAGATGTTTGCCGAGAACCCGAAAAAGGCCATCGAGAAATACCGTCCTGCGGCGGAGAAGGCGCACGAGTTGGGCTTGGGTATGAATGCCGGACATGATCTGAATCTTAAGAACCTGAAGCCATTTATCCAGGCATTCCCCTGGACCGCAGAGGTGTCCATAGGCCATGCCATCATCTGCGACGCCCTTTATCTCGGCATCCAGGAAACGATACAGGAGTATTTGGACTTACTGAAGTAAGTCAATTCACAATTCACAATTCTTAGCCCAAGGGCACGATTATTACACAATTCACAATTCACAATTAAGAATTAGAATTCAATATGCTTTTACAAATTGACACAATTGCCCTCGCAGAGGACATGATCGCGCAGGCAGAGGAGCCTGTTCAACAGTCTATTAACTTATGGGAAATGGCGCAATACGGCGGCTGGATCATGGTCATTCTGGCAATCCTGCTGGCTATCGCTTGTTATATCTTCATCGCTCGTCTGGTAGTCATCAAACAGGCTACGCGCGAGGACAAATCGTTCATGGACCGCATTCGCGATTATATCCATGACGGTAAGATCGACTCGGCGCTCAACCTCTGTAAGCAGACGGACACTCCTTCCGCACACATGATCGAGAAAGGTATCACGCGTATCGGACGCCCGATGCAGGATGTGCAGGTAGCGGTAGAGAACGTCGGTAACCTCGAGGTTGGTCGTCTGGAGAAAGGTCTGGTGATCATGGCTACTATCGCCGGAGGAGCCCCGATGCTCGGTTTCCTCGGTACGGTACTTGGTATGGTTCAGACGTTCTATAACATGGCGCAGACCTCCGGCGGTATCATTGAAATGAGTGCTCTATCCACCGGTATGTACCAGGCTATGGTGACCACTATCGGCGGTTTGATAGTAGGTATTCTTGCTATGTTTGCCTACAACTATCTCGTATCCCGCATTGACCGCGTGGTACGTCTGCTCGAGAGCCGTACGCTCGAATTCATGGACCTCTTAAATGAACCAGCTCAATGAGTCTCAAGAAACGTAATAGGGTAGAAGCAACGTTTGCGATGAGCTCCATGACAGACTTGGTGTTCCTGCTCCTTCTGTTCTTCGTCATGGCGTCCACGATGTCTTCTCCCAATGATATCAAGATCAATCTGCCTACATCCCGTTCGCAGAAAGCGACGCGGCCGCAGGTAGCCAAGGTCTCTATTGACAACCTCGGCAACTATTTCGTGGCGCTGGGCAAGGAAAAACCGGTTCCCGTTGACCCGGAGAGTCTGGAGGGATACCTGAGTCGTGTGCAGGCATCGGATTCGACTATGTATATCGCGCTGCACGCCGATGAAGATGTGGCGTATAAGGAAGTGGTGCGCGTGCTCGACATCGCTAACGAACACCACATGCGGCTGGTAGTGGCGACCAAACGATGACTAAGAAGCAAGAAAGACATATTGTTGCTACAGTAGGTACGATTATATTTCTGGTATTACTGTTTCTTCTGTTGTGGTTCGTTCGGTTATATGCCGTAGTGCCGGAGCAGGAAGAAGGTGTAGAAGTGGCGTTTGGCGAAGTGGAAGAAGCCGGCGGATATATGGCGGAGGAGAACGAAGCCGTACCTTTGGAACAGCCGTCAGCAGCCAGCCCTCAGCCATCAGCTCCGTCGGATAACGATCTGATGACTCAGGAGGACGAAGAAGCGCTCGCCTTGCGCAAAGAACAGGAGAAGAAAGAACGCGAGCGCAAGCAAGCCGAGGCTTTGGAAAAGCAACGTCAGCGCGAAGAGCAAGCGCGGCTCGAAGCGGAGCGCAAAGCCCGCGAAGCGGCTGAAGCGGCAGAGAGAGCCAAACAGGCGGAAGCGATAGCGAAAGCCAACCAGATGGGTTCGCTCTTCGGACAGACAGGCAATACTTCCGGATCCGGCGACAGCCAGGGTGCCGGACAGAAAGGCAACCCCGTAGGACACGGTTCGTCCGGAGGTAACTCATGGAGTCTCTCCGGCAGAGGTATCAAAGGTTCGCTGCCGCAACCTTCGAATACCTTTAATCAAGAGGGACGTGTGATCGTTGAGATTCGTGTGAACGCAGCAGGGAATGTGATTTCCGCTACGCATAAAGGCGGTACTATATCGGATAAACAAACTATCCAACTCGCTCTCGACGCCGCCAGAAAGGCAAAGTTTACAGAGGGCGACCATGATCAGATCGGAACAATTACCTATAATTTCAAATTCAATTAAATCCGTACATCGTTAAATCGTAAAATTGTATGAATTATCTCTTTTTAGACAATGGTTTCGAAGAAATCGAAGCGGTCACCACGATCGATTTGCTGCGTCGTGCGAACATCGCATTGACAACTGTTTCTATTACCGGCAATCCGATGGTTCTCGGCGCGCATAACATCGCTGTGGAAGCGGACGGACTGATGGAAAAAATCGATTTCTCGGACGCTGAGATGTTGATTCTCCCGGGAGGACAGACCAAACTGGGCGACTGTTCCGCATTGTGCGAATTGCTCATTGAGCATAACAAGGCCGGCAAACTGATCGCTGCGATTTGTGCCGCACCGACCGTATTAGGTAAATTAGGTATTTTGGAAGGAAAACAAGCTACTTGCTATCCCGGCATGCAGGCTGCGCTGGGAGAAAGCTATGTGGGCGGATTAGTAGTAGAAAGTAAGAATATCATTACCGGCAAAGGACCCGGCTTGAGTTCCGATTTCGCTTTCTGTATCATAGAACGTCTGGCGGGTGCCGAAACAGCGGACACCGTATATGACGCTGCACAATATTAACCATCAATTTTTACAACTATGACAAAAGAACAAATTTTTGCCGCTTTTGCAGCCAACATAGCTGCTGCTGATGGCGAACTGTATGATTCAGAAGTACAACGTATTGCAGATCTGGCAGAGGCAAATGGTCTGGATCGCAATGCAGTGCTCCGTGCATGTGCTGCTGAAGTTGAACATCCGACAAATCTTGCAGCTCTTCCTCCGCTCATGAGTGAGGATGACAAAGATCTGGCTATCTTCGGTATGGTTCGTATCGCTATTGCTGACGGCCGCATCGCTATCAAAGAGATGCAACGCGTTCACACGGTATGCGAAAACTTCGGCTGGGGTGCTCAGTATGTCACGATCAAATTCCTGCAGCAATTGAAGAAAGATCCGTCGCTGTTGGTAGAAGGTGTTGATTTCTAATTGAATACACACATAGTAATTAAAAAACAGGCGCTTTCGGGCGTCTGTTTTTTATATGTTAGAATTCCTATATCTCGGTGTTTTATCGGAGACCTGCTATTTTATGCAACTGAACGCTTAGTCGCCAGAAAGGATGAGCAAGAATATACCGGATGGTCTCGTCCAAATTATCATTGCTGTCTATCTCGAAATCATCAATACCGCTTTGTAAGAGCCATTCGCCGTTATATCGTAGCGGCTGCAGCATCCAGTGCTCTGCCTCTATTTCAGTGCGCCAGATCTCGGGATCGTACGTGCCGGTAAAAACAACCTTCACTTCGTTCACTCGCTTCAGGGCCAAGGGCGGCTGATGACTGATGGCTGAGCGCTGAAGGCTTGCTTCTTTCGGCGAGCAGGTGATCCAGTCTATGCCATCAGGTAGGGGATGCGTACCGTTCGTCTCAATGCAGATATAGAAACCGGCTTCGTGGAGCGCGTCAATGAGCGTCTTGTCCACTTGCAGGGATGGTTCTCCTCCGGTCAGCACACACATCTTCCGCCGCTCATTCGGTATATCATACAGCGAAAGCACCTCTGCTACGATTTCTTCGCAGGACATCTCCGTGAACTCCGAGAACTCTGTGTCGCACCAGGGACAACGAAGATTGCACCCGCTAAAGCGAACAAACACAGCCGGAATCCCGCTGTGTGCTCCTTCGCCCTGCAAGGTAAAGAATATTTCGTTGACTCGGTACATTACTAGTATCCTAGGGCCCTAGTTTCCTAGGATCCTAGTCTCTCTCATAAATGGCGATATTGCCTTCGGATTCCTGGACGGAGACCTTGTAGCAGTTCTTCACATGGTCGCAAATCCAGCGGGCTATATTCTCTGCCGAAGGATTGACGTCCAGCACTTCGTTGATATACTTGTGATCAAAGGTGTCCTTTACGATTTTCTTGATATGTGTGAAATCTGTCACCATACCATCCTGGTCCAACGTCTCGGACTTGCAATAGACCACAATGATCCAGTTATGACCATGCAGGTTTTCGCATTTGCTCTCGTATGAGAGCATCAAGTTATGCGCCGCAGAAATCTCTATTGTTTTTTGTACGTAGTACACGGGGTGATTAAAAATTAAAAATTACGAATTAAAAATTACGAATTAAAAATTAATTATCATAGATCGTGTTATCCTCAATGCCGGCTTGTGCGAGGGCCTCTTTGCGCTCACGGCAGGTGCCGCATACGCCGCAGTGGTGCTCGCCGCCCTTGTAGCAGCTCCAGGTCTCGGAGTAGTCAATATTCAGTTCCTTGCCTTTGGAGGCAATCTCCGCTTTGGTGAGACGGGTATAGGGCGTGAGTAGTTGCACGCCATTCCAGGTGCCGAAATGAATGGCTTTATTCATTGCGTCCACGAACTCAGGGCGACAGTCAGGATAGATCGTGTGGTCTCCGGCATGGTTAGCCAGCATCACATACTGCATCTTGTTGTTCTCCGCTATGCCTGCGGCGATAGAGAGCATGATACCATTGCGGAAAGGTACGACGGTGGATTTCATGTTCTCCTCGTCGTAGTTCCCCTCCGGAATTGCATCAGCTCCTTCCAGCAGCGAAGATTTGAAGAACTGCTTGATAAACGGCAGTCGGATTACCAAATGCGGAATACCGAGTCGCTCGCAATGCAGTTTGGCAAACTCCAATTCGCGGTCATTATGATTGCTGCCATAGTGAAACGAGACCGCCATGCCGATGCGAAAGCGGTACTCATAAAGCATTGTGGTGGAGTCCAGTCCACCGGAAAGCACGATTAATGAATCTTTCATAAAAAGCCTAACCCCATCCCTTCCCTGAAAGGAAGGGAGAAGGATCAATTAGTTTTGTTTTTAGTGTTTAGAGAAAACTGTTCACGCAGTCTCTGCGCTTTCAAATCCTGATGATCAGCGTCGGCATAGTTGGCGAAAGGATAAATGCTAATTCCGCCGCGGGGCATGAAATAGCCGATTACTTCCAGATATTTCGGATCCATCAGTTTGACCAGATCCTTCATGATGATATTGACGCAATCCTCATGGAAGTCGCCGTGGTTTCGGAAGGAGAAGAGGTATAGTTTGAGACTTTTGCTCTCCACCATCCGCTCCCGCGGGATATAACTGATGTAAATATGTCCGAAATCAGGCTGTCCTGTTTTGGGGCAGAGTGTAGTGAACTCCGGGCAATTGAACGTAACAAGATATTCGTTCTCGGGGTGTTTGTTCGGGAAAGTCTCCAGCACGGCAGGATTATAGTTGTCGCTATATTGCACGTGCTGGTTTCCCAGAAGGGTTATTCCCTCCAATTCGTTTTCAGTTCGCATGAATGTTTTCAGTTTTTATACGAGAGGAAAAACATTAGCTCTCGGTTGTTTAACGCATAATTTTGATTGTCTCACCGCTCTCCGTAACAATGATATACATTCCTCTCGGCAGCTCCATCGTGTAGATGTCCTCATTCGTAGTAGCTACCTTGCGGCCATAAATATCATAGATATTTACCCATTGACCGGCAGTATATACATCCTCAATTCCTTGCGGATCGTATATCTCTATAGTGAGGCTGTAAGCACGGCGGTTGATATAGTCGGAAACTACGAATGTCTTCGGGAAATAGATGGCATTACGCAGGTCGATGGACGGCTCTACTGACGGAGTGACATGTGTTGTATTCGGATCTGCCAGCGTGATCACAGGGTGCGCAGTAGCCAGATCGTCGTATTTCTCCTGCGGGAGAGAGATTGTAATGGTGTTTGCAGCCTGATCAATTGTAGCAGGAAGGTCAAAGAGCTTGAAACTGTTGATTTGCGGATTCGGTAGCTCCAGACCCGAGTCATCAGGGCTCATCAAATAGGATACAATACCGTCCAGCAAATTCTTTCCGGTGTTCGTGAGAGTCACGTCACGTGCCATAGGCAAGCAGATATATTTCTTTCCGCCTCGCGTGTCTGCCGGCACTTCGTGCAACGCAGTCTGTTGCTCGCCGTTGCCATAGTAATCATTGATATCACGTGTGTAGGCAGTAGCCAGACAGAATGTTCCCTGCTCAAATACATTAATCGGCATCAGACCGTTCAATTCGTAATTGGAGAGTACCTGAATAGAATCGCCTTTCTTCAAATAAGACATCTTCTCTTTGAAGATCGGATGGTTCGGCTGCTGGATATACAGTTTAGTACCTTTGACCTTAGTGTTCTTAGTTGTGTCAATAGCACCGTTGTCCGGCTCTCCCCAATCCAGACGGTCGCTGGAGTAGGTAAAGCCTTTGAGGTTCAATACCGGGAGACTAGTCCCTCCCCGAATGATACCTATTATTTCCGGGTTATTGGCGTCCACATCTTCCGAAATCAGAATCCATTTATAGTTGGCGTATTGCTCTTTCGGACGCATGTTACCGTCTTCTTTCTGTTTGCGGTATATCAGATCCCATTTGTTGTTTCCTGTTCCTTTCAGATATTGATAAACAGCGTCTTTCTCGTAAGACAAATCATTTTTGTAGAGGTAGAGCACAGAGCGCGGACCATAGGTAATCGCGGTAATGACGATTTTTCCCTGAATAGTAGTATCTCCGCCTTGCGTCGTAATCGAGTATGGGAAGGTACCGGTAGCAGTAGGTGTTCCGCCAATGATATATTTGCCATCAGCACCTGAGCCGCTAATGCCCTCCGGCTGACCGTTCGGCCATGTGAGGATCACGTCCTCGGGAGACTTCGCATAGTAGGTGAAGATGATCTGATCCATCTCTTCGCCCGTATAGGCGTCGGCATCGACGCCGGTTTTAGCCGCAATGGAGGATACAACCTTGAATTTACCGGATACACGGTTGGTCTCGACGCCATTGTAATATGCGATTACATGATAGTTGTATTCACCTACCGGGCAGTCCGCCTGACCGCTCAATACCAGCGTGTCGCACAACGAACCATCAATCTCAGTAAGATCGATACCTGTTGCTTCATGATCATAACCATCCCAAACCAAGCGTGTTTGAGCCCCGGGAATATTGTTGTATTTGGTTACGTATGTGATCGGCTTGATATTGGTAGTCTGAAGCACCGTCTGGGTAGAGTCGTTTCCTTTCAGGTACTTAGTGCGCGGCTCTTGTGCCAGACGGAGGGAGAAACCGCAAATTTCGCTTTGACTATCCCCATCATGGATGGCTTTTATTTTGATGACATGTTCTCCTGTTGTAATATTGAATCGTCTGATAGTGTATGAGGTAGAGAGATTCGATGTTTGCAGGACACCGTCAACATAAACTTGAAGATATCTTCCCTTGCTAATATCAGCATTATTATCTTTCCCCATGAATGAGAATTGGTCGTATCCCTGGATATGGAATACGTATTCGTTCCCGTTTTTCAGTTTGTGCAAAGCTCCGGCTCCTGCTTTAAACTCATCCAAGTCAGTAAACGTGTAGTTGGATTTGCCGCCGACTGCTGTTCCTTCAAACCAACCGTCTGTAGCTTTGAAACTGGTTTTATTTATGGGAGTCGTAATACCAGACGATTTTTGAGTAGGAAAAACAGTGATAGTCAAAGTGTCATTTTTTTCCGTGTATGAACCATAATACACCTCATATTCGCGGCCGCCGAAGACGCTCAACGTGCCGCCGTATCCTCCGGCGATTTCTTTCGCTTCGTAGATTTCCGGTACGTGGGTTGTAAGACCGCTGGAAGGAACTTCTACTGTGTAGTTGATAGTGTAGGTCAACTTGGTTTCACCATCTTCTGCAGTTACTTCCACTTTGCCGGATCCGGGAACGGATGTCGCCTGCGTAATTTGCACGTTTGCGCTACGGTTATTTGGCGTTGCAGCAATAGTAGGTGGTGTTTTGATACCTGCTGTTAGTTCAATATTGTATGTATACGTATTCGGCGAGAAATTAGGTACCGATTTGCCGCCGTAGGTCAGGCTGCTCAGCGTAGCATCTGTAGAAACAGCCGGTGCTTCAGTAATAGTCACGGCATAAACGGTTGTCTCGTTCGTTGAACTTTTGAAAGTATAGTTTACAGCTCCGTTGCTGAAGTTCTGTGCAGTATTAGGCGTCCAAGAAGCGACATTGTCTCCTGAGAAAGTAGGAGCGATGGCCGTCAGCGAAGAGCCGTTTGTTACTTGTCCGGTGATGGTTTTGTTGACTTGGTCAATAGTCGCCGTACCTTTGATGTTGTCCCAAGTGGCACTTGTTACTTTCGGCGCCGAAGAAGCAACGGTGAAAGTAATAGTGTAGGTCTTGGTTGTCGTGCCGTCTTCGGCAGTTACGGTCACCGTAGTAGCGCCTGGAAGAGAGCTCGCAGGATTAATCACCGGATCCGAAGCTTTGCTATCATTCTTCGTAGCCGCTACTGTCGGAACAGTGGTTGTTCCGGTCGGTAACTCTACATCATAAGTTGTGGTATTGGGATCAAAGCTCGGCACCGAAGTTCCATTATATGTCAATGCCGAAAGGGTAGCATCCGAAGATGCAGGCGCCGGACCAGCAAAAACGACTTCAATCTTATCGTAATATGAGTCTCCGCTACCTCCGCTTCGACCTCCGCATACATAGTATTTATCTTTTACGAAAGTCTCATTCCAAAATGTGTAGCCGGTTGAAGTTTTAGCGAGCGCAGAACTGGTTACTGTACCGCTATTCGGACAAGGGTTACCGGAAGCATACAGCGTCTTTCTGGAATTAGAAGTGTGCATGTAAACAACGATATTGGATATGTCGTCCGATGTCGTAGGAACATAGATGGCGATACCAGCTTTGTCCATTCCGTTATCAGTCATCTTTACAGCATTCGCCGATGCATCCCATGCTAATTTTACTTCGTTGTTATTAAAAAACGGGCGAGTGGAGTAAATCTGGAAACTTTGCGACCCGGAACCCACATTCACTACATGAACAGAAGTGTTTGTTAACGCGGTAACATCAGCCGCAGTGGGTATCCATGTAACAGTGGTTTGCGCAATGCTGAGGCTTGCACCCAAAATGAATGTTACTAAGAATAACGATTTTTTAAGAATGTTTCTCATATTTTTGTGTTTATTTATTTCGTGTTTTGGGTGCAGAATTAAAAATCACGGGATAATATACTACGTATATTATAAGGTGCACCGGGATACGATATGACCAGTACTTAGTCAGTATATAGCCAGTATTTGCCCGACATGCGGTTTCTGCTAACCATCAGTACACATTACCCGATACTAATTCACGCTGCAAAATTACTGCTTTTTTTGCACATGAATGTGCATATATTAGAAAAAAGTGTGTAAAAATTGACACTTTTGTCAAAAAAAGTCGCGCGCGTACAATATTTATTTGCATATATGAGATTTTTTTTGTAATTTTGTGCCCGGTTTTGTGGATTGATGTGTTGATAGAGAATTGCGTTATTTAAGGACATAACCAGTACTTGATAAGGACATAACCCCAATAAAGTGAGGGGAAACAAATAAAATTAAACAAACGTATAACAAACAATTTTTGAATAGTATGAGTAAAAAGATTTTATCTGTAGCGCTTTGCTTAATGGCAGCGCTGACCGTTTGGGCTCAAGATGTAGATAAAGCTACGGTAACAGGAAATGCAGACGCAGCAGCCAAGGCAGGTGCGGATCTGCAGAAGCTGGAGAGTGCCGACAAGGCATGGAAATTCGACGGTACAGTCGGTCTAAATGCCGCAGCGACGGGTCTGGTGAACTGGGCTGCCGGTGGTAAGAACAACGTGAACGGTATCGTTTACGGCAAATTCCACTTGCTGTACCACAAGAATGCGATTGCATGGGAAACCAATCTGGATACCGATTTCGGTCTGACATGGATCGACCAGAAAGAGGATGCCTTCCAGAAATCGAGCGATAATATCAAACTGGCCACCAAATTCGGTTGGGAATTCAAGGAGAACTGGTATCTGACCGTTCTGGGCGGTTTCCAGAGCCAGTATGCGCTGGGTCGCAATTATGTGGACGGCTACAACAACATCATCTCCAAATGGCTCGCTCCTTCTTATACCGATATCTCTGTCGGTATTGACTGGAAGAAGAGTTATAACGGAGCGGATTTCTCGATTTATCTCTCTCCTGTTGCCGGTCGTGTCACGACTGCTTATATCGGCGAGAATTGGAACAAGAAATACACGCGTGAGAATGCGCTTGGTGCTTTGCAGTATGACATTGATCATGCAACAGACGATGTTACTAAAGCGGCTGCTCAGGCGGCTTATGATGTAGCAGCAACGGCTTATGACAATATGGGCGGTTATGAGGCAGAACAGGCAGCCGGAACGGATATCCGCAGCCAGTTGCAAAAAGCATATGGTACCTATTCCTATAACGATAACGGCGAAAAAATCTATCGCAACGCACGTGCCGAGTTCGGTTTGAGTTTCAAGGGCGGTATTGCTTATACCTACAAAGATTTGAAATTGAGCACTACGCTGGCTTTGTTCTCGCCGTATCAGGGTAAAGGTTTCAGTCTGAAAAATCTCTATGAGGACAACCATGGCGAAGGAAGCTGGGAGACCCGCGACAAGAATGAGTATTATTTCGAGTATTCGAACAACAACCGTTATTTCGGTCATTTCGATGTGGACTGGGATTGCGCGCTGAGCTACCAGTTCCTGAAATGTCTGCAAGTGACACTCCAGACGAGCCTGAAATACTACAACGGAACTCTGATAGCCGACAAAGAGGGTAACCTCTCTGAGCGCTGCCAGTTCAAAGGCGTGATCGGTCTGGGTGTAGGCTATAGTTTCTAAGTACCAAGGGACTAAGGACCAAGTACCAACTCATGCAGGCTCTCAACGACCTTTCGCAAAACGTACATCTGTTGCTGGAGCGCTATAAGGCGTTGCAGGAGGAGAATGCAGCGTTGCGTGAGGACGCGGAGCGGCAACGTCAGGAGTTGATCCGGACGCATAGCGAGTTGCTGGCGCTTCAGCAACAGAACAGACGCCTTGCTACAGCGGGCGCGATGAGTGCCGCCGAGGGAGCAGAGGAAGCGACGAAGCGAATCAATGCGCTGATAGCGCAAGTGGATCGGGCTATTAGCGCCTTGCGGCGCTGACCGGCTTCGCTATAAAACCGCTTTGCCAGAAAGACAAAAATGAATTCGGACAAGCAACATATCAACCTCCATTTGGATGCGCACACGGTCGGTTTGGACGTGCCTCGTGACCAGGAACCCAACTACCGCAATGCGGCAGAATTGCTGAACCGCCGCTATCAGTATTATCTCAAACTGCGCCCCAATGCTTCTGCGGAACAGCTATGGATGTACACGGCGCTGGAAGTGGCAGTGGCGCTGGAGTCCGATGCGCGCGAGAAGAGTATCGCTCCCGTAGAGAAAGAACTCAAAGAATTGAACGAAGAGATACTTCGGACCTTACAGGTAACTAAATAATAACAAAAGGTAAATTAATTAATTATGATCACAGCAATTATTTGTGCAGTAGTCGGTCTTATCTTAGGAGCGAGCGGCTACTACCTCATTGCCCGGATGGTAGGCGCCGGAATTATCCAGAAGGCGACCGAAGAAGCCGAGGTGGTGAAGAAGAATAAGATTGTTGAGGCTAAGGAGAAATTTATCGCCCTGAAGTTGGAGCACGACAATGCCGTGCGCGAGCAGGACAAACGCATACAGCAACAAGAACAGCGTTTGCAGCAACGTGAGCAGCAGTTGAACCAACGCCAGGGTGAAGTTCAAAGAGCACTCAACGAATCGAACCAGAAGATGCAGGTGATAGAGCAACGCCAGCAGGCATTGGACTACCGCCAGCAGGAGATTGAGAAACTGCATCATGAGGCGCAGCGTCAGTTGGAGCAACTGAGCGGCATGAGTGCCGAAGAGGCGAAAGTGCAATTAGTGGAGTCCCTCAAAGACGAGGCCAAGACAGCAGCCATGTCCTATATCAACGAGATCATGGACAATGCGCGTCTGGAGGCCAACAAAGAGGCGAAGAAAATCATCATCCAGACTATTCAGCGCGTGTCATCCGAGACCGCAGCAGAAAGCACCGTTTCCGTCTTCCATATCGAGAACGACGAAGTGAAAGGCCGTATCATCGGTCGCGAGGGACGTAATATCCGTGCGCTGGAGGCAGCTACCGGCGTGGAGATCATCGTAGACGATACACCCGAGGCAATCACTCTCTCTGCTTTTGATCCGGTACGCCGCGAGATAGCACGTCTGTCGCTCCATCAGTTGGTGCAAGACGGACGTATTCACCCCGCGCGTATTGAGGAAGTGGTAGCGAAAGTGACCAAGCAAGTGGAGGAAGAGATTGTCGAGACGGGTAAACGTACCACTATCGATCTTGGTGTACACGGCCTGCATCCGGAGTTGATCCGTTTGGTAGGTAAAATGAAATATCGCTCTTCGTATGGTCAGAACCTGCTGCAGCACGCCCGCGAGACAGCTAACCTCTGTGCCGCTATGGCCGGTGAGTTGGGCCTGAATGTGAAGGCGGCCAAGCGCGCAGGTCTGCTGCACGATATCGGCAAAGTGGCGGACGACGATGTGGAACTGCCGCACGCAGAGCTGGGTATGAAGCTGTGTGAGAAATACGGCGAGAAACCCGATATCTGCAATGCCGTAGGCGCACACCACGACGAATGCGAGATGAAGACACTGATTGCACCGATCGTGCAGGCTTGTGATGCTATCTCCGGTGCCCGTCCGGGCGCTCGCCGCGAGATTGTGGAGAGCTATGTGAAACGTCTTAACGACCTGGAGAACCTCGCTATGTCGTTCCCGGGCGTAGTGAAGACGTACGCGCTGCAGGCAGGTCGTGAACTGCGTGTGATCGTAGGTGCAGACAAAGTATCCGATAAGGATGTAGAGTTACTTTCGTTCGATTTGGCTAAACGTATCCAGGACGAGATGACGTATCCGGGTCAGATCAAGGTGACCGTCATTCGCGAGGTGCGTGCAATCAACGTAGCGAAATAAATCAAAGGTAGAAATCCTTTGTTAATTCTTGATAGGCGGCTGAACGGCCGCCTATTTCGTTTTCCAGCACGAGAGAGTCTTCCGTTATTGAAATGTCGGTATCTCGTGATGTCGATTTTTCGAATTCCAATAACACTCTACGGGCGGGCTTGGACTCCTTACTATATACGCGCGTAAGGTGGGTAAGCGAGAGCAGTTCTGCTGCCGCCAACCCGCGTACTTCCTGTTCAGCTTCCGCCGGCAAAACCAAAGCCAGGAGTCCTTTTTCGGTTAAAAGGCGAGCGCTATGGCGGAGTAGTTCGGCATAACTGAGCGTATCCGTATGACGCGCTGTCTGACGCCCTTTGTCCGGGTTCTTGAGGCTGTTCCGGAAATAGGGCGGGTTAGAAACAATAAGGTCATACCATTTACCATTTGGACAGGTACCATTTACCATTTGCCATTCCTGTACTTTGGCCTGATAAGCATGAATCCTGTCGGGCCAAGGTGATACTGCGAAGTTCTCTCGTGCTTGTTCAACCGCCGCTTCATCGATATCAATGGCATCAATGGAAGCCTCCGGAAAACGCTGAGCCAGCATCAACGCAATCAGGCCAGACCCGGTACCGATATCGAGGATGCGGGTTAGAGGATTATGGGTAAAGGAATTAGCAGGTGCCCATGCACCGAGCAGGACACCATCCGTGCCTACTTTCATGGCGCATCGGTCGTGCCAGACAGTGAATTGCTTAAATCGAAAGTTCGGTGTGCTCATGATGACAACATCCGTCGTGTTCCTGCGCTTCAAAAATACAATGAACGGTAAGATAAATGCCTATTCCGATGAAAAGTACGGCGCATATATGGCGGAACCATTTTTCAAAGGCACTCATTTTCTGCGTCAGATTGCCGATACTTACTGCGCTGTAACTTACCAGCCAAGCTATCAGCATGATCGGCAGACCCGTGCCGAGACCGAAAATAACCGGCATGAGCCAGTTCCAAGTGCTCGGCAGCGTCAGGGTGATATCAATCATGGTGAGGAAGTACACCAAACGATGCGGGCAGAAAGCGATAGCGAAGAATATACCGAGGATGAACGACCAAAGCCAGCTGGCATTGGAGTCTGCGTTTTGCAGAAACTTACTAATTCCATGGTCGTGCTCGTGGTGGTGATGTCCGCTGAAAAGCAGCACAATACCGCATATCAGCATGAATCCCGCCAAAATCGGTTCTCCCCAATGGGACAAGACATGCTGGATGCCCGCTGTCTGCGCGCCCATGAGGAAGGGAATACTGAGCAGAACGTAGGTCGCCAGCTTGCCCAAAACGAACATCGCTCCGTTGCCGAGCACCTTGCGCTTGTTGTTGATCTCCTTATCGATATAGCTAATCGCGGTGATGCTCGTCACTAAGGTGCAAGGATCCAGAATAGTGAGCAAACCGAGTAATAAAGCCGTAAAAATCTGTACCATACTATATTTTTGTACCAAAAAAGCGTGCAAAGGTACAAAATTATTTTGATATGTGCAAAAAATGTAGTATTTTTGCAGGCAGAAATGAAAAAATCTTTGCGAAATATACCTATTACCTCGCGAATCATGGTAGTAGTTCTCGCGTGCGTGACCTTGATTTTCATCTTCACGCTGTTCATGTCTATCCGCTATGTCTATTCGAGCGTGGAGGAGCAGCAGCGTCACGAGTTGATCACGCGGGCCGAGTATATTCAGTCTTATCTTCGCAATCTGTACTATTGGGATGTGACGCTGACGCCCATGCAGTCCGAAGGACTTACCATTGATCTGCGGGACCTGAGTATTGATATGCATCAGGATCTGCATGTCTATGCGCTGAGCGGCGAGTTGCTGGCCTCCTCTTCTCCGCAACTCTTTGACGGCGGCATGCTCTCGCGGAATATGAATCCCAACAAACCGTTCTTCAGCGACGATCATATTGCGCTTTTCTACGAGCAGATCCAGGAGCAGCCGTATCTCATTGCCTATTTACCTTTCCATAACGGAGCTTTTGTGACGATCGGGTATATTGCGGTGCCGTATTTTTTGAGTGAGCAGACTCGTCAGGACGAGGTGAATGCTTTGCTCCGAAGGCTCATTCCTGCGTACCTGCTGGCGTTGCTGTTCTCTCTTGTCTTTTCTTATTTTGCTACGCGCTCTATGACATCGCCTATATCCATGCTGACGGATAAGATGCGGCGATTCGAAATAGGCGCCAAAGACAATCATATTGACTATCCCTACCACGATGAATTAGGAGCGCTGGTAGAGCGGTATAATATTCTGGTCGATCGGGTGGAGGAAAGCGCGGAGAAGCTGGCTCGTGCCGAACGCGAAGGAGCATGGCGGACGATGGCGCGGCAGATAGCCCATGAGATCAATAACCCTCTGACACCGATGAAACTGTCGGTGCAAAAACTGCAGCTCAAGCGAGGCTCGGACGGCTTTGACGAATATTTCGACAAGACGACCAAAATGCTCATTGCTGAGATTGACAATCTCGCGCATATAGCGCAGTCTTTCTCGGCTTTTGCCAAACAGCCCGAAGTGATTACGACCGAAGTGGATGTAGCCGAAAAGCTATCGAACGTCATTACGCTCCAGCGCGCCAATGACGAACAAATCCCTATTCGGTATGTAGGTGCCGACTCGGGAGTGATGGTGCGCGCGGACAACGAACAGATCTCGCAGGTGTTCGTCAATATTATCAAAAATGCATTGCAGGCTTCGCCGACCGATATTATTGTGGTGTTAAATGCCGCTTATTCCGAGCGGGAAGTGCAGATTTCCATTTCCGACGACGGAATAGGAATACCGGAGGATATTCAGGCGCGTATTTTCCAGCCGAATTTCACTACGAAATCCAACGGAAACGGCCTGGGATTAGCGATCTCCAAACATATCGTAGAAGGATCAGGCGGCCGGATAGAATTCGAGACTTCGCCTAAAGGAACGACTTTTTATATTTACTTACGCAAAAAATAAATACTATGAGAAAAATCATTCTTTTCATTGCAGCGCTGGTGCTGGTAGTGCCGGCGAATGCTCAGTTCTTTAACCGTTTGGTAGATGCAGCCAAACAAAGTGCAGAAAACGCAGTAGAGCGGCAGGTGGAGCAGAAAATTGAAGAAGGAGTGGAGAAGATCTTCAATCCGGAAACGGGTGAATATGAGGAAGTAAAGCGTGAAGAGCCACAGGAAGCAGCCGAGCAGGTAAAGCCGCAGAAACAGCAAGGCTGGACTTGTCCCCAATGTGGTGCCCAAGGCCAGACCGGTAAATTCTGCACCGAATGTGGCGCAAAGAAACCTGAAGGTGATGGTTCTTGGACTTGTCCGGCTTGCGGTGCCAAAGGACAAAAGGGGAAGTTCTGCACCGAATGCGGCGCAAAGAAACCGGGCGCAGAAGGAGCACAAAGTGCCCAACCGGCTAAGAAAGTCGCTGAGAGCGCGTACGCAAAATCGGACTTTGTACGTGGCGACGAGGTGTTCTTTGAGGACGATTTCGCTAACGAGCAAATGGGTGAGTTCCCGTCCAAATGGGATATGAATGAAGGATCCGCCGAGGTTGCGTCGCTTAATGGTCAGAAATACATGCTGGGTACGGAGTGGAGTTATAACGTAGAGCCGCTGATGAAGAACCAAAAGAGCTGGTTGCCCGATCAGTTTACGCTGGAGTTTGACCTCTACATCAGCGATGATGCGGAAGATGGCGAAGCCACATGGCATTTGTTCCTTATGTCGAGTAAGAGCAGCTGGAATGAGACAGTAGGCGACATCGATTTCTGGTGGAGGGCTTATGATGAAGGCACTATTATTCGCTATGGCAGTATGCGCAAACCCGACAACAATAACACGGTGGACGGTGAAGAAGAAGCGCTCGTTCGTAACGTACTAAAAAAAGGCGACTGGAACCATTTTGCGCTCTCATTCAACAAACGTGCGCTTAAGTTCTATATGAACGGTATGCGTGTTTTCCAAATACCAAGTATGATGGCGCCGGAGAAGATTCAGTTCTACTGCGAGGGTGATTATAAATACCGCGGCTATGCGAATGTGATTCTTGCGAAAGGTGCAGTGCCTTTGTATAACCGCCTGGCAACGGACGGAAAAATCATTACGTATGGTATTACTTTCGATATCGGTAAGGCAACCATCAAACCGGAGTCTATGACAGAGATCAATCGTATTTTTGATTTGATGCAAAAGAATCCTGACCTGAAATTTGAGGTACAAGGTCATACCGATAACACCGGAACGGTAGCAGGCAACCAGAAGCTGAGTGAGCAACGTGCGCAAGCTATTGTTGCCAAACTAGTCGAGATGGGTATTGCGGCAAACCGTCTTACCGCGGTCGGAAAAGGTCAGTCTGCGCCGCTGACGGACAACTCGACGGAAGAAGGCCGAGCTAAGAACAGACGCGTTGAGTTTATCAAGAAATAATTTTAAAACTAATATCCTATGAAACGATTTTTTATAATGGCTCTGGCGAGTATAGTACTTGCCATGCCGACCATGGCAGAAGAGGAATGGCATTACACGCAAGGATGGCTTCCTTCAAGTGTTAACCGAATAAGTGATGTGGACGGTGTCAAAGCGGCTGCTACTCCGCAGACACTCTCGCAGGCTGTAAAAGCTTTGCCTGCACTCCCAACGGTGGAGCAAGTGATCACACCGGAAGCGAAAGAGAAAGTGCTTCGTACTACCTACCAACCTTGCCATATGGCATTGGAGCCGATTATGATGCAGACTCTCAAAGAGTCACAGGCTATTGACGCTCGCATCAAAGCAGCCGATGCTAAGAAACAAAAGAGCAACAAAAACGCTATGGCGCAGTATAACGCGAATGTAAACGCCGGCCTCATGCCGTCGCAGGAAGAGATGATGCAGATGATGATGTCCGGTGAGATTAATCCCTCTTGGCCGGAAGACAAGATCATGGACGCCATGGCTGGTAAGTTTGCTGCTAAATGGGGCATATCCAAGCAGGAATATCTGACAATCATCAACCTCGCGCAAAAGAACGAGAAACAAGCTGCGGCTTATATCCAGTCGAATCATCCGGATCTCTACAACCGTCTTTATGCCGCGAATGCATCGTACGGAAACTCCAATGTGCAGGCAGAGGATTCGCGTGACACACGTTTCGGCCAGATAGGTGAGGAGTTGCGTGATCTGCAACTGCAACTGAATAACGCTTTTCAGGCCTATGGTGGTAATATGAGTTATGCTGCTATGCACGGAGGTGCTACGGCCTATGACCAGCAACTCAAACAGATGAACAAACAATGGGAAAGCAGCGCGGAGGCGAAACAGATAGAAGCTATCGAGACTGCATTGGAGCAGCGCGTTGACGAATGGCTTAAAGGTATCCAACAAACGGACGGAGAAATCCCTTATCCGGCTTGGTGGACGGCAGAACGCAAGAAAGAGAATGCACTCATCGAGCAATGGAACCGCCGAATGGCTGCGCCGTGGCTCAAAATAGCGCAGGACGGCGAAAAGAGCCTGCGTCCGATATTGAGTCGTATTGCTGCACTGGAAACGGAGAACGAGCAGTTAGGCAATCAGGGGGACAAAGAGAATATGCTCTATCTGATGAATAAAAAGACGATTATCACGATCTTTAATTATTTGATCCAGTACAACGAAATCTATTATGATGCCCTTTCTTATCCGTGCATTGATCGCGTAGCGGAAACAGGCACCGTTTTGCTCGGGAAAGGTTAATAAAAATAATGTATTTCCAGATTCTCTACCCTGCGGAGGTTTTGCGACCCTATATCTCCCGTTATGTGTTCGTACGGGCGGAAGGTTCGACAGATACCATGACGCCGCCGGCAGATGATCCACGCTTTATAAATGGGAAACATGTGCAGCCTTTGCTGCCTAATTACGGTAGTTTCATCTTCGTCAGAAATGCCGTAGTGGAAATCGGAGGCAAACAATCCGGCGAGTTAATGCTACTCGGAGCAAATC
>DGVB01000002.1:0-1025 GCA_002395805.1 Bacteroidales bacterium UBA4295
GCTGCAACTGATGGTCCTATGCCTCAGACCCGCGAGCACATTCTGTTGGCTCGCCAAGTAAACGTACCGCGCCTGGTTGTATTCATGAACAAGTGCGATATGGTTGACGATCCTGAGATGCTTGATCTCGTTGAGATGGAGATGCGTGAGCTGTTGAACTTCTATGATTTCGATGGTGACAACACTCCGGTTATCCGCGGTTCTGCTCTTGGTGCACTGAACGGTGTTCCTGAGTGGGAAGAGAAGATAATGGAGTTGATGGACGCTTGCGACAACTGGATCCAGTTGCCGGTACGTGCCGTTGATAAACCGTTCCTGATGCCGGTTGAGGACGTATTCTCGATCACCGGTCGTGGTACAGTTGCTACTGGTCGTATCGAGACCGGTGTCGTTAAAGTTGGTGACGAGGTTCAGCTGATCGGTCTGGGTGCAGAGGGCAAGAAGAGCGTTGTAACCGGCGTTGAGATGTTCCGTAAGCTCCTCGATCAAGGTGAGGCTGGTGATAACGTAGGTCTGCTCCTCCGTGGTATCGACAAAGACGAGGTTAAGCGTGGTATGGTATTGACTCACCCGGGTTGCGTTAAACCGTACAGTGAGTTCAAGGCTTCTGTTTATATCTTGAAGAAAGAGGAAGGTGGCCGTCACACTCCGTTCCACAACCACTATCGTCCGCAGTTCTACATCCGTACGATGGATGTTACCGGTGAGATCACTCTGCCGGAAGGAACTGAGATGGTAATGCCGGGCGACAACCTGGAGATCACTGTTAAGCTGATCTATCCGGTAGCTTGCTCTGAGGGTCTGCGTTTCGCTATCCGTGAGGGTGGTCGTACCGTAGGTTCCGGCCAGATTACCAAACTGATTGACTAATTCGAAAGAACTAGTCGTCTAGTAAACTAGTCATCTAGTCAACTAGATAAAACCGCTCGGGGTGTCGAGCCCCGAGCAATCTTACGGAAGTCCTCCAATGGTAGGAGAGCGGTCTCCAAAACCGTTAATGTGGGTTCGATTCCTGCCTTCCGTGC
>DGVB01000002.1:1117-22662 GCA_002395805.1 Bacteroidales bacterium UBA4295
GACATAGCTTCCAATTCGACTTTAACAGTAGTTAGAGCCGAATTGTGTTGCGCAAGAAAGAATAATAAAAAATCTACTGATATGAAAGTTGTAGAATATTGCAAAGAATCGTACAACGAACTGGTTCACAAGACGACATGGCCTACCCGCAAGGAGTTGGCGCAAAGTTCAGTGATAGTATTGATTGCTTCCATAATACTGGCGCTGATAGTATGGCTTATGGACTGGTGCTTCGAGTCTATCATGACGTTTGTTTACGGCCTGTTCTAATTGAAAATTTGTAAATCGTCAATCGTAAATCGTCAAATCGTAAATTAGATTATGGCTGAAAACAAAAAACAATGGTATGTGATGCGTGTGATCTCCGGAAAGGAGGGAAAGGTAGAAGAGTATATCAATTCTGCTCTCATTACCAGTTCCCTTTTTCAGGAGTACGTGTCGCAAGTTCTGATTCCCAAGGAGAAGGTAGTAACGCTCAAAAACGGCAAGCGCACGGAAAAAGATCGCAATCTGCTTCCGGGCTACGTGCTGGTGGAGTGTTATCTGTGCGACGAGAGCTTCCCTCTGTTGCGCAATATACCTCATGTACTTGGATTCCTCAGCGGTGGCAAAACGACGGTAAAACCGGAACCCGTTTCTCAGGAGGAGGTCAACAAACTGGTTGGCATCGCATCTGAGTCCGAGAGCCGCGCTGCGAGCGAGATTACATTCCTCGTGGGCGAGAGTGTCAAGGTGGTGGACGGTCCGTTCAATGGTTTCAAAGGAACCATCCAGGAGGTGAGTCAGGAGAAACACAAACTCAAAGTGGTTGTTACTATCTTTGACCGCCAGACTCCTCTGGAGCTCGGCTTCAATCAGGTAGAAAAAGAGTAGGAGACTCCGTTACAGGTCGTACGTACTACTCGGTAGTTTCAAATTTATTAACCGGCCGAGGACGCTAAGTCCGTTATCAGGCCAAAAACTATTAACAAAAGTAAAACTATGGCTAAAGAAATTGCTGGTTTTATCAAACTCCAAATCAAGGGTGGCGCAGCCAACCCTGCACCTCCGGTAGGCCCGGCTCTGGGTTCCAAGGGTGTGAACATCATGGAGTTCTGCAAACAGTTCAATGCCAGAACGCAAGACAAAGCAGGCAAAGTGCTGCCTGTAATCATTACCGTTTATGCTGACAAGTCCTTCGACTTCATCGTTAAGACTCCTCCTGTAGCTATCCAGCTCCTTGAGGCAGCTAAGGTGAAGAGCGGTAGTGACCAGCCGAACCGTACCAAAGTGGCAACGATCACCGAGGAGCAAGCTCTTCAGATCGCCCAGGACAAGATGGTGGATCTGAACTGCTTCACCGTAGAGTCCGCTCTTAAAATGGTAAAAGGTACCGCACGCAGCATGGGTATCGTAGTAAAGTAATCAACTTCAATCAACATCAACAATTATGGCAAAACTGACAAAAAAACAGAAGCTTGCTGCTGAGAAGATTGAAGCAGGTAAGCTTTACACGATCGAAGAGGCGGCTGCTCTCGTTAAAGAGATCACTACCACCAAATTCGATGCAAGTGTAGATATCGACGTACGTCTGGGTGTAGACCCGCGTAAGGCTAACCAAATGGTTCGCGGCGTCGTTGCGCTCCCTAACGGAACGGGTAAAGTAGTTCGCGTTCTCGCACTCTGTACTCCGGATCAGGAGGCTGCTGCCAAAGAGGCAGGGGCTGACTATGTAGGTCTGGATGAGTATATTGAAAAGATCAAAGGTGGATGGACTGACATTGATGTCATCATCACCCAACCTCAGATCATGGGTAAGATCGGTGCTCTCGGTCGCGTATTAGGTCCTCGTGGCTTGATGCCGAACCCCAAGAGCGGTACCGTTACCATGGATGTGGCGAAAGCTGTTAAAGAGGTAAAAGGTGGTAAGATTGACTTCAAGGTTGATAAGTTCGGTATTGTACATACCTCCATCGGTAAAGTAAGTTTCAGCGCAGAGAAGATCGCTGAGAACGCACTCGCGTTCATCGATACAATCAAGCACCTGAAACCGGCTGTATCGAAGGGTGAGTACATCAAGAGCGTTTATCTTTCCAGCACTATGAGTCAGGGTATTAAGATCGATACCAAATCGCTTTAATCTCTTAAAATTTACAGACAAGTATGAAAAAGGAAGATAAAAATCTCGTCATTGAAGCCCTGAGCGCACAATTGGCTGAGTACGCACATTTCTACCTCGTTAATATCGAGGGCCTGGATGCTGCGAAAACCAGTGAGTTGCGTCGCGCATGCTTCAAGCAGGAAATCAAACTCTTGGTAGCTAAGAACACGCTGCTTCAGAAAGCTCTTGAGAAAAAGGGCATCGACGCAGAGATCTTCGCAGCTCTCAAGGGAAATACTGCGCTGATGCTGAGCAATACCGGTAATGCACCTGCGAAACTCATCAAAGAGTTTACCAAAGGTGACAAGACGGGTGAGGCTAAGCCGCAGCTCAAAGCTGCATACGTAGAAGAAACAATCTATGTAGGCAAGCAGAATCTCGACTTCCTCTGCACTATCAAGTCGAAGAACGAACTCATCGCCGAGTTGGTTGCATTGCTGCAATCGCCTGCGAAGAACGTCGTTTCGGCTCTGCAGAGCGGACAAAACACCATCCATGGTGTACTGCAAACGCTGGAAGAGCGCGCGCAATAATTACAATAAATTAATCGAATTAAAAACATTTTAAATTTTATACGATCATGGCAGATCTTAAAGTTATTGCTGAAACATTAGTTAACCTTACTGTTAAGGAAGTAAATGAACTCGCTACTATCCTCAAAGAGGAGTACGGAATTGAGCCGGCTGCTGCAGCTGTTGCAGTTGCTGCTCCTGCTGCCGGCGGCGCTGCTGCTGAGGCTGCTGAGGAGAAGACCTCTTTCGACGTAGTTCTCAAGAGCGCCGGTGCTAACAAACTCCAGGTTGTTAAAGCCGTTAAAGAGCAAACCGGTCTTGGCCTGAAAGAGGCTAAGGATATCGTTGACGCTGCTCCTTCTACCGTAAAAGAGGGTGTTGACAAAGCAACTGCAGAGGCTTTGAAGAAAGCTCTCGAAGAGGTAGGCGCTGAGGTAGAGCTGAAGTAATACCTTCGCAGACCAACCACTCTGATCGAGTGGAATAGGTTTAGATTCCTGTGCTAACGGGAGTCTAAACCTTTTCTGCTCAATAAGACAGAATGATTAAAAAACTGAAAAATTTGGTAATTATTATAGGGCGAAAATTAAAATAGAATAAATATAATCACCGACGATTTAGATTTAAATTATTCATTACCAACAGTTTAATTCTGTTAAACAATCATCAACCATCTAAAATAATGGCTACAACTAAAAAACAGCAGAGAGTCAATTTCAGTCGTATGCAACAGCATATGCCGTATCCTGACTTTCTGGACATTCAGCTGAAGTCCTTCCAGGATTTTCTGCAGATGGATTCGACGCCGGAGCAGAGACGTAAAGAGGGACTCTTTAAGGTATTCTCGGAGAATTTCCCGATTCAGGATACCCGCAACAGCTTCACGTTGGCATTCTTGGATTATTCGGTGGACCGTCCCCGCTACTCGATTGAGGAGTGTATCAAACGCGGTCTGACCTATTCCGTGCCTTTGAAAGCGAAACTTCGCTTGAGCTGTGACGATCCGGATCATGAGGACTTCGATACCGTTGTTTCCGATGTGTACCTTGGCACTATTCCTTACATGACCCCCAAAGGCACCTTTGTTATCAATGGTGCTGAGCGCGTTATCGTAAGCCAGTTGCATCGTTCGCCGGGTGTGTTCTTCGGCACGTCGATCCACTCGAATGGTACCAAGCTCTATTCGGCTCGTATCATTCCGTTCCGCGGCTCCTGGATTGAGTTCGCTACGGATATCAACAAGGTGATGTACGCTTACATCGACCGTAAGAAGAAACTGCCGGTTACAACCCTGCTTCGTGCTATCGGTTTTGAGTCCGACAAGGACATCCTCAACTGCTTCGATTTGGCGGAAGAGGTCAAGGTGAACCGTGAGGCGCTGGAGGCTTGCATGGGACGTAAGTTGGCCGGATATGTGATGAAGCCGACGATTGAGGATTTCGTGGATGAAGATACCGGTGAGGTATCGTCTATCGAGCGTAACCAGATCGTGGTGGAGCGTGAGGAAGAACTGACCCCGGAGATCATTGATATCATCCTGGAGTCCGGTTCCAAATCGGTCCTGCTGCATAAAGATCAGGAGCGTGAGAATGACTTCTCCATCATCTTCAATACCCTGCAGAAAGACCCGGCTAAGACGGAGAAAGAGGCTGTCCTCTATATCTATCGTCAGTTGCGTAATGCCGAGCCGGCGGATGATGCTACGGCACGCGAGATGATTCAGAATCTCTTCTTCTCGCAGAAGCGTTATGACCTCGGTGAAGTGGGACGTTATCGTATTAACCGTAAGCTCAATATGTCTATCCCGGAGGATACGCGTGTCCTGACCAAGGAGGATATGATTGAGATTATCAAGTACCTCGTTCGTCTCATCAACAGCAACGCCGAGGTGGATGATATCGACCACTTGTCGAACCGTCGTGTCCGCACGGTAGGTGAGCAGCTCTACAACCAGTTCGGTATCGGTCTGGCTCGTATGGCCCGCACTGTACGTGAGCGTATGAACGTGCGCGACAACGAAGTCTTCGCTCCGACGGATCTGATCAACGCCAAATCCATCTCGTCTATTATCAACTCCTATTTCGGTACCAATGCGCTGAGCCAGTTCATGGACCAGCAGAACCCCTTGGCGGAGATCACCCACAAGCGCCGTATGTCGGCCCTTGGCCCCGGTGGTTTGAGCCGTGACCGTGCCGGATTCGAGGTGCGAGACGTACACTACACCCATTACGGCCGTCTCTGTCCTATTGAGACGCCGGAAGGACCGAACATCGGTCTGATCTCTTCGATGTGTATCTATGCGAAGATCAACGACCTCGGTTTCATCGAGACCCCGTACCGCCAGGTACATGACAGCGTCGTGGATCTGGATAACGATCATGTGATCTATCTCTCCGCAGAGGATGAGGAGAACAAAGTGGTGGCTCAGGGTAATGCGCCGCTCCGCGAGGACGGTAGTTTCATCCGTACGAAGGTTAAGACCCGTTTGGGTGCCGATTTCCCTGTAGTAGCTCCGGATCAGGTTAACCTGATGGATGTGGCTCCTTGCCAGATCGCTTCCGTAGCAGCTGCCCTTATCCCGTTCCTCGAGCACGATGATGCCCACCGTGCTTTGATGGGATCGAACATGATGCGCCAGGCTGTGCCGCTGATCACCTCGGAGGCGCCGATCGTAGGTACCGGTATTGAGGAGCAGTTGGTTACCGACAGCCGTACCCAGATCGTTGCTGAGGGAGAAGGAACGGTGACCTACGTGGATGCTGATGTGATCCGCATCATGTATGACCGCTCCGAGGAGGACGAACTGATCAGTTTCGATCCGGCCGAGAAGGAATACAAGATGCCGAAGTTCGAGAAAACGAACCAGAATACGACCATCGACCTCCATCCGCTTGTTCGCAAGGGAGACAAGGTGAAGAAAGGTCAGATCCTGACGGAGGGTTATGCTACTCAGGCCGGTGAACTGGCGCTGGGTAAGAACCTGAAGGTGGCTTATATTCCTTGGAAGGGTTATAACTACGAGGATGCTATCGTGCTGAGCGAGCGCATCGTGCGTGAAGATATGTATACTTCGGTTCACGTAGTGGAGCAGCTGCTCGAGGTACGCGACACGAAGCGTGGTATGGAGGAGTTCACAGCCGATATCCCGAATGTATCGGAGGAGGCTACGAAAGACCTTGACGAGAACGGTATCATTCGTATCGGTGCGTACATCCAGCCGGGTGATATCCTGATCGGTAAGATCACCCCGAAAGGTGAGACCGATCCGTCGCCGGAGGAGAAACTGCTGAAGGCTATCTTCGGTGACAAAGCCGGTGACGTGAAGGATGCTTCTCTGAAAGCCAGCCCGTCCTTGGACGGTGTTATCATCGATAAGAAACTGTATGCGCGTGCTAACAAGGACCGCAAGCAGAAGATGGATGATAAGGAGACGATGCAGAAGATGGACGTTGAGTTCAAGGAGAAAGCGGAGGCTCTGCGTGCCAAACTGATCGACAAACTCTATGCCCTGCTCAATGGCAAAGCAGCCGTTTCGGTGAAGGATATCCTGGGCACCGAGCTGATCACCAAAGGCCAGCATTTCTCGAAGGAGCGTCTCAATGAGATCGATTTCTTCTCTGTTCTGCTGGAGGGTTGGACCACCGACGAGCATAAGAACGAACTGGTAGCGCAGTGTATCATGAATTATATCGCGAAATATAAGGAGATGGATGCATCTCTCAAACGTGATAAATTCAACCTCACTATCGGTGACGAACTGCCTAACGGTATTATCCAGATGGCGAAGGTATATATCGCTAAGCGTCGTAAGATCCGCGTAGGTGATAAGATGGCCGGTCGTCACGGTAACAAGGGTATCGTATCCAAGATCGTCCGCGTAGAGGACATGCCGTTCCTCGCGGATGGTACTCCGGTGGATATCGTGCTGAACCCGATGGGTGTGCCTTCCCGTATGAATATCGGCCAGATCTTCGAGGCTGTGCTCGGTTGGGCGGGTGCCGAACTGGGTGTTAAATTCTCCACCCCGATCTTCGACGGTTGTACGATGGAGCAGCTCGACGAATGGACCGACAAGGCCGGTCTGCCCCGTGGCGGTAAGACCCAGCTGTACGATGGCGAAACGGGCGAACCGTTCGACCAGATGGCTACGGTCGGTGTTACCTACTTCATGAAACTCGGCCACATGGTTGATGACAAGATGCACGCCCGTTCGATCGGTCCGTACAGCTTGATCACCCAGCAGCCGCTCGGCGGTAAGGCCCAGTTCGGTGGACAGCGTTTCGGTGAGATGGAGGTTTGGGCACTCGAGGCTCACGGAGCCGCACATGTGCTCCAGGAGATCCTGACTATCAAATCCGATGATGTCACAGGACGTGCACGTACCTACGAGGCTATCGTCAAAGGAGAACCGTTCCCGACACCGGGACTTCCCGAATCCCTCAATGTGCTCTTGCATGAGTTGCAAGGTCTGGCACTCAGTATCAACATGGAATAATATTGGAGGACAATTATGGCTTTTAAACAAGAAAATAAACGTACCGGTTTTACCAAGATCTCTATTGGTCTTGCGTCGCCCGATGAGATCATGCAGATCTCTTCCGGTGAGGTGCTCAAACCGGAAACTATCAACTATCGTACCTATAAACCGGAACGCGATGGTTTGTTCTGCGAGCGCATTTTTGGTCCTACCAAGGACTATGAGTGCCATTGCGGTAAATACAAACGTATCCGTTATAAAGGTATCGTCTGCGAGCGTTGCGGCGTAGAGGTAACGGAGAAAAAGGTTCGCCGCGAGCGCATGGGACATATCAAACTGGTTGTGCCCGTTGCGCATATCTGGTACCTCCGTTCGCTGCCGTCCAAGATGGCTGCACTGCTCGGTATTCCGACCAAGAAACTGGACTCCGTCATCTATTATGAGAAATATCTCGTAGTTCGTGCCGGTGCGCTGGCTGGTCAGGAGATCGGCGAGAAGAACGAGGCGGATAAGAATCGTCTGCCTATCGAGGACCGTATGTTGCTGGATGAGGATCAGTACATGCAGATCCAGGCTATCATGCCGGAGGATAACGAACTCCTCGAGGATACGGATCCGAATAAGGTGATCATCAAGATGGGTGCTGAGGCGGTCTATGACCTGCTCGCGGCTATCGATCTCGACGAACTCTCTTACGAACTCCGTGCTACCGCGGATAAATCTTCCTCTGCACAGCGTCGCCAGGAGGCTCTCAAGCGTCTGCAAGTCGTTGAGGCTTTCCGTGCTTCGAAGGGCAAGAACCGTCCCGAATGGATGATTCTGCAGGCTATCCCTGTTACCCCGCCGGAGCTGCGTCCGCTCGTGCCGCTGGATGGTGGCCGTTTCGCTACCTCCGACCTCAATGATCTCTATCGCCGCGTGATCATTCGTAATAACCGTCTGAAACGCCTCATCGAGATCAAAGCGCCGGATGTCATCCTGCGTAATGAGAAGCGTATGTTGCAGGAGGCGGTGGACTCCCTCTTCGATAACAGCCGCAAGACAACGGCTATGAAATCGGAGGCGAACCGTCCGCTCAAATCCCTCTCTGACAGCTTGAAGGGTAAACAAGGACGTTTCCGTCAGAACCTGCTCGGTAAACGTGTGGACTACTCCGCGCGTTCGGTTATCGTCGTAGGTCCGGAACTCAAGATGCACGAGTGCGGTCTGCCGAAAGAGATGGCGGCTGAACTCTATAAACCGTTTATCATCCGCAAGCTCCTGGAGCGCGGAAAAGTGAAGACCGTTAAGTCGGCTAAGAAGATCATCGATCGCCGCGACCCGGAGATCTATGAGATTCTGGAGCATGTAATGGAGGGTCACCCTGTTCTGCTGAACCGTGCCCCGACGCTGCACCGCCATGGTATCTTGGCTTTCCAGCCGAAGATGATCGAGGGTAAGGCTATTCAGCTCCACCCGCTGGCTTGTGCCGGATTCAACGCTGACTTCGATGGTGACCAGATGGCTGTGCATTTGCCGCTGTCCAACGAGGCTATCCTCGAGGCGCAGCTCCTCATGCTCGGCTCGCATAATATCCTTGACCCTGCGAACGGAAACCCGATCACGGTGCCTTCACAGGATATGATCCTTGGTCTCTATTATATTACTAAGGAGCGTGCAGGCGTGAAGGGCGAGGGACTCTCCTTCTATTCCGAGGAAGAGGCTATCATCGCGCTGAACGAAGGCAGAGTGGATATCCATGCGAAGGTCAATGTCCGCATCAACGGACAGCTTATCCCGACTACTCCGGGACGCGTTATTGTGAACCAGTACGTGCCCGAGGAGATCGGTTTCCAGAATGTACTGATGAAGAAGGGCGCTGTCAAGAGCATCATCACCAATGTCATCAAGACCTGCGGTGTGGCTCGTGCGGCTCGCTTCCTCGATGATATCAAGGACCTCGGTTACTATCGCGCTTTCCGCGGCGGTCTGTCCTTCAACCTCAACGATATTATTATTCCTGAGGAGCGTGAAGAGTACGTCGCTAAGGGTAATGCTACGGTCGATGAACTCAACTTCAACTATATGAACGGTTTCATCGGTGATGACGAGCGTTATCAGAAGACCGTTAATAAATGGAAAGAGATCGACGAAGAGCTGACCAAGATCGTCATGCAGCATATGGCGGAGGCGGACGAAGGATTCAACTCCGTATTCATGATGATGGATTCCGGTGCCCGTGGTAACGCAGGCCAGATCAAGCAGTTGGCTGGTATCCGTGGTATTATGGCGAAGCCTATGAAGGCCGGTTCTACGGACACCCGTACCGATATCGAGAACCCGGTTATCGCGAACTTCAAGGAAGGTATGTCGGTGTTGGAGTACTTCATCTCCACCCACGGTGCCCGTAAGGGTCTGGCTGATACCGCTTTGAAGACGGCCGATGCCGGTTAT
Source organism: Bacteroidales bacterium UBA4295 (assembly GCA_002395805.1). GTDB lineage: Bacteria > Bacteroidota > Bacteroidia > Bacteroidales > Paludibacteraceae > Colicola. The sequence continues at coordinate 10,680 of DGVB01000002.1, forward strand.
CTGACACGTCGTCTCGTCGATGTATCGCATGATGTGATCATCAACGAGGAAGACTGCGGCACCCTCCGTGGTATTGCTGCACGCGCTATCAAGGACCAGAACGGTCACGTGAAAGCTTCGCTGACCACCCGTATCCTCGGTCGTGTTTCCGTACATGACATCTTCGATGACGAAGGAAACCTCATTGTTGCTTCGGGCGAAGAGATCCGCGAGGCACAATGCGAGGCTATCGAGGCGGCAGGTATTGAAGAGGTTGTGATCCGCTCGGTTCTGACCTGCGAATCCAAGCACGGCGTCTGCGCCAAGTGCTACGGACGTAACCTTGCTTCCCGTAAGATGGTACAGCGCGGAGAGGCGGTCGGCGTTATCGCTGCCCAGGCTATCGGTGAGCCGGGTACCCAGCTGACGCTGCGTACCTTCCACGCCGGTGGTTTGGCCGGTTCGGCTGCACAGGATAAATACACCCTTACACGTGACGGTATCGTCGAGATCGAAGATCTCCGTACGATCACTACCGACGCCGGTGAGACGATCGTGGTAAGCCGTAAGAACACCATGAACCTCAAGGATGAGAAGACCGGTGTTATCCTGGCTACCTTCGATATCAGCTATGCGTCCAAACTGTTTGTCACTCCGGGCGAGAAGTACCCGAAGGATACCGTTGTTTGCGAGTGGGATCCGTATAAGGCGCCGTTGATCATCGAGCAGGAGGGTACACTCCGCTACGAAGATGTCATCGAGGGTGTGACCTGTAAGACGGAAGTCGATGAGGCTACCCAGATGAAGGAGGTTTATATCATTGAGTCGAAGGATAAGACCAAGATGCCGCAGGCACATATCGTGGACAAGGATGGCAATGTCCTCCGTTCCTACAACCTGCCTGTGAAGGCCAGCCTGGCGCTCACCGACGGTGCTGCTGTCAAGGCCGGTTCGATCCTCTTCTCTATGGCCCGCGCTGCTAATAACGGCGGTGATATCACCTCCGGTCTGCCGCGTATCACCGAGCTCTTCGAGGCCCGTAACCCGTCTAACCCGGCTGTAGTGGCTGAGATCGACGGTGAGGTTTCGTTCGGTAAGATCAAACGTGGTAACCGCGAGCTCTTCGTTACCTCCAAACTGGGCGAACAGAAGGCTTATCTCATCCCGCTGACCAAACAGATCCTCGTGCAGGAAGGCGACTATGTCCGCGCAGGTGTAGCGCTGTCTGACGGTGCTATCACGCCGGAGGATATCCTGGCTATCCAGGGTCCGACGGCTGTGCAGAACTATATCGTTCAGGAGGCACAGGAGGTTTATCGTCTGCAAGGTGTGGAGATCAACGATAAGCACTTCGAGATTATCGTTCGCCAGATGATGCGTAAGGTAGAGATCCTCGAGCCGGGTGACACCCGCTTCCTGGAGGGAGATATAGTGGATAAACTCGACTTCCTTGAGGAGAACGACCGTATCTGGGGCCGCAAGGTTGTTACCGATGCCGGTGACAGCGAAGTGCTCCGCGAGGGTCAGATCGTTACCGCACGTCGTCTGCACGACGAGAACTCGTCGCTCCGCCGCCGGGATAAGAAACTCGTTCAGGCTCGTGACGCTGAGTGCGCTACGGCGAAACAGATTCTGCAAGGTATCACCCGTGCCGCTCTCGGTACGAAATCCTTCATGTCCGCTGCTTCCTTCCAGGAGACAACGAAAGTCCTCAACGAGGCTGCTATCCGCGGTAAGGTGGATTACCTCGAGGGAATGAAGGAGAATGTGATCTGCGGTAACCTCATTCCGGCCGGTACCGGTCTGCGTGAGTTCGCTAAGATCTCGGTTCATAACAAGGAAGAGTATGCGGCTATCCAGGCTGCCCGCGAAGCGGCTGAAGCTGCGCTTAACGGAGATATGTAATAGCCGAAATCCTAAGTTATATTAGGTATTTATGCCTTTAGAAACATCCCTGCTCCGAAAAGGAGTGGGGATGTTTTGGGTTGCCGACGCGACCATCACGGGATCATCTCGCGACCATCACGCGATCACCTTAGGACGACATCGGCTCCACAATAGCCCCACAACGGCATAATCTCATCCTTCCGTTGTGTAAAAATTGACGAAAATGCACTATTTTGTGTAAAAATCGTTCGCGCGCCCTCCCGCGCTTGCGTATATAAAATATTTTTCGTACCTTTGCCCCGTGAAAAATATACCTGTAAAGCAAAATTTATTATGACCAAGGAAGAGAAAGTACAATATTGGTTGGACATTGCGGATTATGATATCGAAACGGCTGAAGCAATGTATATAACGAAACGATGGTTGTATGTGGCTTTTATGTGTCATCAAACCATTGAGAAAACACTCAAAGCTTATTGGTCTTTTGTTCGCGATGATATACCTCCGAAAACTCACAACCACATGCGTCTGGCGGATGGATGCGAATTATATGAGCAGATGAGCGAAGAACAAAAATCTTTTTTGGAAATAATCACAAACTACAATATCGAAGCTCGTTACCCGGAAGATAAAGCTGCACTGGCGCGAACATTAAGTCCTAAGGTTTGAGAGGCCTGATAGATGATACAAAAATATTACAACAATGGATAAAAGACAAACTCTCGAATATAATGAAGCACTAAATCTTGTACGTCGTTACAAGCAGGTAATTGCTTCTCGATTCCAAACGGAGCCGAGGGTGATGATGTATGGTTCTTATAGTAAAGGTTGTGCTACTGCTGATAGCGATATAGATGTAGCTGTTATTGTGCCGACGTATGGAGACCGCAAATTAGAGATATCAAGAGGCTTGTGGAGAGATACTCGTAGTGTAAGTTTTTTGATAGAACCGGTATTAATGGCTGACGATTGTCCGTCACCGTTGTACGACGACGTTATGCAGACCGGTGTGGCAGTGTGAACAGAAATAACTGAAATCAAAAAAACACAAATCAAATAACTAATCTTTTTATAACTAAAAAATCTATATTGTATGAATATTAATCAAAAGAAAGAAGCTCCGATCCGTGGGAATGCAACAGGAGGTGGCGCCGAAAAACGCTATCTGACTGTGGATGAATTGATGGCTGAGTTAGAACCCAAAATTCGGGCAATGTTCAGATGAAGCAGGTTCGGTTTGCACAATCCGTTGCTGTCCTGCTTGAGGATAGTGTGAAGAAGCTCGTTGAAAAAAACTATTTCAGCGAAGAAGATTATGCGGTATCCTATATCCGTGACGTGGCGAGTTTCTTTATGTTGAATCTACCGAACCTTATGAGCGTAGATGCTCCTGAGTATTTCAATCGGTATTGCGTGGATGGCAAGCCGCTTAAGATGGTGAAATACCGCAAAAGTAACCGGACTACGTGGTATGCTTTTTATGAAGAATTGGATGATATATATAGCATCGTATATATCGCCAATAATCATCTAATTGGGCATAAGTTAGAAATCTCACTTTAGCATAGATGAAGTCAATAATCAACATAAATATCTAATCTTTTTGTTTAACTAAAAATCAAAAAAGTCATGAAAAACAATTTTCTACAAGAGGCTTATGGAGGCTTGACAGAAGCACGAAGTAAGCACTATTGTCTAGGATTACCCCGAAAATGGAAGGTAATGACCTCTACTTTACTTCTTTTATTTACATTCGCCATCGGCAATGTGTGGGCGGCAAATACTCCAGCTGCGGCAGGAACCTATGTACTAAATGGGAAAAAACCAGGAAACTCAGACAGGTTCTATAAGTTAGGCAATGGTGTTTATGTGCATCGTAGAAATAATTCCTCATGGACAGATGGGCTTGGAATGAAGACCACAAGCACCCAGACTAATGGTGTTGTGGTCTATATTACTTCTTCGATGAATATGTCGGGATTAGTGAAGAAGCAATCCACCAATACCGCTGTTACTGTTCAATTTGATGTATATACATTCGATGCAACAACATTTGAGAGTTTCGAAACGGGAACAGAAAACTCAACGACTGTCGCAGTTACTTTGCCGGCAACTCCAACTTATACGAGTTCAGTATCTTTTGCTGCTTTGGGAACAGCTGCTGCAGAGGAAGAATCATCGGATAATTTGATGCTTGCGGCGGGGTATTATTATATTGTACCTCATGAGACTTCTAATGTAGGAAAAACTTTCCTTTATTCGATTACTCTTTCTTCTGCATCCACTGATCCAACTGCTCCATCAATTACAGCTCCAGCAAGTGATCCGGATTTACAGACTATTACGCAAGGCGAAACGAAGCAGTTTACTATTACAACTACGGGTTATCCGGCTCCAACTTATCAATGGTATAAGAATTCTTCTAAATCCACGACAGGCGCAGAAGAGATAGACGGAGCAACGGCAGCTTCTTACACAACTCCGAGTACTTTAGCAGCATCGGATGACAACTACTATTTCTACTGTGTGGCGACCAATGCTTCTGGAACAGCGCAATCACCATATTTCTCGCTGAAGGTTAATGAACTTGGTTCTGATTTAACCAAACATGAGCCGGGTGTTTATACTAAAGCAACTGATGCTGGAGGATGGGGACAAACTTTAGCCACTCAGGTAGTAGAAACAAAAACTCGAGAATATGAGATTTACGGAATGTCAAGTGCTAGCAGTACTAACTTCTGGTGGGCTGGAACTAAATCAACGACTCCGGCTAATGCAAACTGTTTGTCTACAGAAGGCTTCACAACTGATTTCGCGGCTAATAAGATTACAGGCGCTTGGATGAAAGGTTCGGTAACTTCTCGAGGAACGAGTTATGGTCCTTCTTCTTCTGTTGAGGAGTTTCCTGCTGTTTCAAGTTATTATTCTGTAAAACTTAACACGACAGATAAATCTGTCATGATTAAAGTCCAAGGATATGATCAAATTAGTTTCTTGGGTAAAGACAATAAGGCGACTGCTGCAGATAACAAACACCTTGTTGTTAAGGTCAACGGGGTAGAGCAATCTATGACATTAAGCACGGATTGGTCAATTCGTCGTTTTGGATTGGATGCAAGTAAAGTCAATGTAATTGAGGTGACAGGCTGTACTGCTAGTGCTGATAATCATCTGGCGGCCTTCTCTCTTCGTCTTCCGACGTGTGAGGAAGTTGCAGCGCCGACGTCATTGAGTTGTACGGCACAGACAGTTAATTCGTTGACGTTTGGATGGACAAAGGCTGAACACGCAGAGGGTTATGTGGCAACGTTATACTCTAACGAGGGTTGTACATCAGAGGTAGATAGTAAAAATCTTGGTGACGTTAACACCGTTACCTTTACCGGTTTGAGCAATAGTACGACTTATTACTACAAAGTACAATCGAAAGGAAATGGTACGACTTATTGCGAAGACGGTGGAGTAACCGCAGCGCTTGAACAAGCAACAGATGCCCCATCTTGTGGCGCAGTAACCGCTCCGACTTCATTATTAGTGGGTGCGACTACTGCTGATGGCGCAAGCTTGACCATCATTGATGACGCTGACGCATTTAATTATGAGTTCTATGTTTCTGAAAGCAGTACTGAACCGGAGAGTAGCGCTACGGCAACTCATACATCTACCGATAAGACGAAAGACGTTACCGGTTTAACGAGCGGTACGACATATTATGCATGGGTTCGTTCGGTTTGTGACGCAGATCATAAGAGTACTTGGACGGCAGCTGGTTCGTCGTTCAAAGTTCGTACTAATCCGACAGCATCGTTTGCAAACGCAACTTATATTATTGGTTCGGGAACGTTGAATATGTCGACTAAGTTCTCGTCGAATAGTGGAGGTGCGGTCGTATATGAATTGAAAGAAGCAACAGCTAATGCAGAAATCACAAGTGCGGGTGTGTTCTCAGCTACCGTTGCCGGAGAATATGTAATTGTTGCAAACCAAGCAGGTAATGCGGATTATACTCCGATCAGCAAAGAGGCTACCGTGACGGTTCTTGATAGCGAGATTAGCGATATATATATTTGGAAGAAAAACACAAGCTATGGAGGTGATGACAAGTGCATCAGCGAATCAGCAGCTAATGTAGATCCGAATGCTAATGCGGCATATAAGGAACTTGACTTTTCATCTCAGACTATGACAGGAATGAGTGCTATGGGACGTCCTGCCCATGATAATGATGAAGTGACGCTGACTTTCGCAGTAAAGGATGCATATAATTCGCTTTTCGCAATCAAGAGTCTTTGCGTTTATGGAAAATTAGATGAGGCAGAAGGTGCTGAAATCTCTTGGGATAATGGTGCAAACTGGACTGCGATAGCAAAGTACAGTGAAAGCAAGCGGACGTTCGATGCTCCTACTGGAGTATACCCCGCGAACTTTAAGATTCGTTTTACTGCAAAAGAAGTTTCACAAGACAAGGGTGGCCTCTGGTGGCGTAACGCTTTGGTTACTTTGGAGGCAAAGAAGACGGTTACCGGCACAGTAGAGAGTTTGCAGAATGTGAAAGTTAATGATGTGGCTATCTCGGCTTCTGATTTGACGACGATTAAGAATGATAAGACGTTAGCTATTTCTACGGAATATGCTGCTGCTCCGACAGTAACGTTTGTTAAACGTACTACAATTTCTTACGAAGGCGGCTGGGCAGATGATGTTGTTGATGAGGAAATAGAAGTTGTAGCCAGCGATGCATCGACTGTTTGGTCGGCAAGTCAGACTATCAATGCGCAGGCTTATACTGTAACTTTAGCGAAACCGACAGAGCCTTCGTTAGAGACTGCAGCAACAAGCTTTATGTTGACTTCGACTAAGAATGCGACGGATAGTAAGTCATTTACGTTCTCGGGTATGAACCTCACTTCTGGCAATGTAACGATTGGTCTGGAGAGCCCGGTAGCAGGTATGACTGTTTCTCCGACGGAGGTTACTCCGACCGCAGGCGTGATCACCGATCAGGAGGTGACAATTACATATAAGTCGTTGGAGAATGTTGCTGAGGCGAATGTGAATTTGATCGTTTCCTATAGCGAGACAGTTAAGTTGACTATTCCGTTGACCTATAGTTCGACACGCGGTTGGGATACTCCTAATAATGTAACCGGTTCTATCACTTGGGATTTCTCGAAAGCTGCATCCAGCGATGTAACCATTAGCAATAGCGAGGTTACTGTATTAGCAAACTACGATGTAGAGAACGACCCGACTAAGATTGTTACCGATAACCTTGCCGGTAAGGGAGAGAAGTTCTCAGATAATTGGTTGCGTACATTCTATTTGCAGTTCACTACTACAGTAAACGGTAGGTTGGCGATGGAATATTCAGATACAGGTAGTAGTAGCGGTCGCCGTACGCGTTATATGTATGTCAACGGAGTTCGCTACGGTGCAGGATCGAATACATCTGCCTCACATACCTTGCAAGATCCAGTTTATGTTACGGCAGGAACGATTACTCTTACTGCAAAGATAGATACAGAGGGTAAAGAAGAGGCACAGTGGAATGACGCAAATGTCCAACTCTATCAGATGGTATTTGTTCAAACTCATGACATTACCTTTGTAGATGGTGGTTCTATTCCGGCTATTCATGCTGCAAATGGTGAAACTGTTTCATTGCCAGCTGTGGATCCGAGTGATATACCTACAGGAAAGGCATTTGAGGGTTGGTATAATAGCAGCGATGTGAAGGTCGGTAATGCGGGTGATGACTACACGATGGGTGATGAGGATGTTACGTTAACGGCTAAGTTCTCCGCTCCGGCAGAGACTCCGGTTATTAATACTCAACCGGCAGGTACTGCATACTGCGCAGGTAATGAGCCTACATTGTCCGTTGGAGTTAATGCTGTTTCTGATGGCGGTACGCTCCACTATGCATGGTTCAAGGTCGGAGAGCCTGATGCAGCCGTTGGTACGGACGCAGCTTCATACACCGTTGAGAGTGCAGGTACGTATTATGTAAAAGTTACTAACCGAAAAGAGGGTTATTCTGATGCAATAGTTACATCGAATAATGCAGTAGTAACGCTGAATGTGGCTGCGGCTATCACAACGCAACCGACTAACAAATCTGAAATCGTTTCCGGTTCTTCTGTTACCTTGTCTCTCGTTGCTACCAACGCTACAAGTTACCAATGGTACAGTTGCGATGATGCAGAAAAACACGGTGCTGCAGCAATCTCCGGTGCTGAGGCTGCGGACTATGTATTCACATGTACCGCTAATGGCTATTACTACTGCGAGGTAGGAAACGCTTGCGGCGCCGCAGTTGTATCGAATGTCGTTTCTGTTAAACTTGAGCCGGAAGGATGTAACACATTAGCTTCGATTCCGAGTGCATCTCCTTATCAATATGAGCAAACGGGTGAGTGGACTTTGTATGCAGTTACTACAAAAGGTAAATTTGATGATAGTCAAAAGTTCAAGAATAATGTCAAGGACTTTGAAGACAATACAGTAAACGCAATCGAATACACACGTATTGGTATGACGTTTGCTAAGGATGTTGAGTCCCTCACGTTCTATGCAACAGCAAGTAGTACCGGCAGAACAATCAATGGTATTAAAGTAACAACGGACGACATTACGATTAGTACTGATCCTACGTATACTGATGTTACTGCATCTTTGGCTTCTACAACCATGCCTGGTCAAACGAAGCAATATATCTTCACTGCTGATAACATGTTGTTAGAGGCAGGAAAGAAATACTGGATTACCTTCTCTGGTACAGTAGATATCTTCAAGATCTGCTACACCGAAGCTCTTGCAAGACCGGTTATCCCGACATTAAGCAACCAAGAGTTGTGCTCCGGCGAATCTTATGCAGAGATTGATGCTACTTCTACCAAGACTGGTGAAGGAACGCTCTCTTATCAATGGTATGATGCAACAGATGAAGAGCACCCTGTAGTGATTGATGGTGCTAACAGCGCAACGTTCACTCCGACGGCTGATGGTAAATATTATGTAGAGGTAACCAACGCTGCTGCAGGTCATGTAAGCAACAAGGCTAAATCGAATACTATCAATGTCGCTCATTTCGCTGCAACTGAGATTACCACTGCACCTGAGAATCAACGTAAGGATGCGGGTCAAGAGGCTACTCTGACTGTAGTGGCTTCCGGTAAGAACCTCCATTATGCATGGAAAGAAAGTGCTACAATAGACGGTACTTATACCGATGTAGCCGGAGCGACTGATGCAGCTTCACTGACAGTTGAGGTTACTGCAGGTATGGATAAATACTACAAGGTAGTTGTTTCTTCTGACTGCGGCTCTGCTGTTGAGGCTATCGCAAGAGTAGAAGAGTGGACCGAACTCCCGCAAGTGGCTGTTTCTGCAAATACTACCTGGGACATGGCAAATGTTGCCGACGCTGCTATAAATCTCAAAGATGATTTCGACCCGAGCAGACAAAATGAGCGTCTGTTGCTTGCTAACCTGAAGGGTGTAAACAATAATGCGACATTCAATGCGCAAGCCCTGATGTTCGAAGGTCAACATATCGGCCGTACAACGAACAGCGTTAAGCACCTTGCAGGTCGTTATGTACAATTCAATGTAACTAAGCAGGGTGTTGTAAGTGTTATTTTCGCAAGCAACGGAGACAACCAACGTACTATACGAATCAACGACAAGAAGTGCACAAAAACGACGAATAGTGGCACATACATCACATACGACGTATTGGTACAACCCGGATCGGTTGAGATTGTAGGTATGGAAGGTGCTAGTGACAATCAATACATCCGTATCTCGAAGATCACTTATACTGTTAAGGAGACTCCGGACTATAGTCGTACAGAGATGTTGGGCAATGGCGTACTGGGTACTATCTGCTTGCGGAATAACGTGCCGGCGGGTGCTGCTACAGGTGCTACCTTCTATGAGTTAGACGGTAAGGATGCTAACGGAAAGATGGTATTCGCTGAGGTTGATGAATTGGTAGCGGGTGTTCCGTATATATTCGAGGCTCATGGCGATCGCATTGACTGCTTCTATGGAGAGACCCATGTAGATGATCCTGAAAATGATGCAAGCAAAGCGCTGAAGGGTACGTTCACCGGCATTACCTTTAATGTAGGTGAAGCAGACAACATCTATTTCTTCCGTGATCACGCATTATGGTCGGCTAAAGAAACCGGTGTACAGATTCTTGCTAACCGCGCATGGATGGATATGAGCGTTTTTGTTCCGAATCATGCTCCGAAACCCGGCAAGCGTTATATCTCGATGGGTGTTCAAGGTCAGAATGCCGCTACCGGCATGGATGAGCTGAATGCTTCCGAGACTCCGGTTAAGATGCTCATTGACGGCCAGCTCTTCATCCTCCGCGGTGAGAAGATGTACAACGCTAACGGCCAGTTGGTAAAATAATAAGATTCGGCAAAAAGTACGGCAAAGATTTGCATATGTCAAAAATTTGCCGTACCTTTGCAACCGAAATAGAAAGGATAGCATTATGAAAATTGGAGATTATGTTCTGATTTCGCCTGAAGTAACCCTCCTTAAGGAGTGGGTACGTGGAAAGGTTATTGAAGTGGAAGCCAATCCGTTTGTAGGTACAGTTATTTCTGCGCAGACAGCGGATGGTAACATCTATTTCAACAAAGAGTCTCTATTCAAAGCCGCAATATAAGTTATGTATGCGCTTAGTTTTGATATGAATATTTACTCCAATCATAAAAGAGAATAACTAATATGAAAAAGAAAGTATATAATCAACCGGCTATGAGCATCAAGGAGATGCATGTAGACAACTTAATGCTAACGGTTTCCGTTAATCCCACCCCGTATCCAGGAACAGGTGGAGGTGGCGGAGCACCTATTGGCGGTTAACTCTTCGCGCAAGGCGTATTCTATCAATCAAAGGCAGCTTTCCGGCTGCCTTTGGTGATTTTGTGGCTCGTGCAGGTCGGCGCGGATAGTAATTTGTAGAAAAAAACAAATAAAACCCTTTTGAATGGCTGTAGCGTTTGGAACGCCATGAGTGCCGGCCCTGTCAATCAACGGGTAAGTGAACTTACCGCAGCTCGCCAGAGCGAACCCTCACCGCGAAGCGGTAAACAACCCTTCAAAAGCGATAAACATAAAAAATGTATGGGATAGGGGGGAATTTAATAATTCCAGGTATATACTACTAATAATCCAATCAATATAAAAATAATCATATTTATCCATTTATTTATATAAATATATTCAAAATCCGAAAAAAGTTTACGAAACAACACAAAATATTTGGATATTTGAAAAATTTGTAGTAAATTTGCAGCGGAAAAGGTAAAAGGAAAGGGAAATGAGTAATTCACAGCAATTCATAGGGCGTTTGTCGAAACTGGGTAGGGATGTACTGCCGAGCAACGCAGCATTGTGGCTATATGGCTCACGTGCAAGAGGAACGGCACAGGATGACTCTGACTGGGATTTGCTCATCCTTTTGGATGAAGATCAGCCGGAAAGCACGGATTTCGAAAAATACGCTTATCCATTTACATTGATGGCCGCGGAAGATAATCAGATGATTATTCCGCAGATATATACCAAAAAACAATGGAAACAAATGGCTTTTACTCCCTTTGTTAAGAATGTGGAACACGATAAAATTGTCTTAGTATGAGTTTGTCCGATGAAGAACGCCGCATAATGGTGGAATTGGAGTTAGAACGTGCTGAAAAAATAATGCTACAGTTCCCCACACTTGTAGAGCAGAAATACTGGGATACATTAGTTAATCGCATGTATTACGCCGTTTTTCACGCGGTAAGTGCACTCCTTATTCATAGTTCAATGCACGTGCATACGCACAAAGGAGCGCTAATAGTCTTCAATAAGGAGTTTGTCCGTACAGGGATTTTTACTGTTGAGGAAGGGCATTTGTTCTCACAATTGGAAGGATTACGTGAAAGAGGTGATTATAATTGTTTTATAGATGCTACCGAAGAAGAAATCGTTCCTCTGATAAAACCACTAAAAGCCTTAATAGAAAAGATTAAACAAATAATTGCAGGCTGATATATAATGCATATATCTGCAATCAATCAAAGGCAGCTTTCCGGCTGCCTTTGGT
>DGVB01000039.1 GCA_002395805.1 Bacteroidales bacterium UBA4295
CCGAGCCGCCAGGGAGTGATTAGTCCGGCTAACTTGCTGTAATACACCTGCCGCTGCGCCTCGATGAAAGGCATAGGAAGGAGTGTTTTCCACCTCCAGGCTTCAATCGCCATATTAACCGGCATCAGAGCGATGCAGAGAACTATTGCCAGCCATTGCGGCCAGGACATAGCACGGAGTGTCTCGCCCATCGCAGGATAATCCCCGTAGGTTGCAATTTTATATATCAGAAAGGCACACGCGGCAAGGGCTACGGACCATTCGATAATATGATAGAGCGTCTTTTTCGGCATATTTGGTGCAAAAGTAGTAAAAAATTTTAATATATGCAAAAAATATTGTATTTTTGCATCGTGAAAGGCCGCATTCGAATTATATTGGCTATCTTGTTCCTACTCCCTTCTTTTCAGGGAAGAGCCGGGGACAGGCCGTCTTTCAACTTGGACGACATCGTTTTAGACATCTACAATGCGGCGACGGAGATCGGAGAAGTGGATTATGAACAGTTGCAAACGGATCTGTACGCGCTGCATGAGGCTCCGATCAATTTGAACAACACCTCCGACGAAGAGTTGCAACAGTTGTATTTTCTTTCGCCCCAGCAGATAGACGATATTCTGGCGTACGCCGACCGTCATCCGTTCGAGACGCTGTATGAACTGAGGATGATTCAGAGTTTGGCGGATTATGAGATTCGTGACCTGTTACCTTTCGTGCGCATAGGTGCGCGAGCGAGCGAACAGAATATATACGCGCGCGAAGTTTTCGCGCATGCCGGACATGAGATTATCACGCGGGTGGACGCGCGGAATATAGAAGATTTCGAAGGGACAGATCCGATGTATATACAAACGCGCTATCGGTTTGATTATCAACGGAGAGTGACGCTCGGCGCGCAGTTACGCAGGCCCGCCGGAGGCATGGCGCAGGAGTTGCAATACGGAGCCTATTTGCAGCTTCGGGACATCGGCCATCTGCATACCTTGGTGGCGGGTAATTTTCAGGCCTCTTTCGGTCAGGGTCTGGTGCTGGCACCGGTTTTTCATACCGGCAAATCGATGTATGTTGCTTCGGCAGGTCAGAGTCGCGAAGGACTGCGGTATTACGGTTCTGTGGACGGAGAAGGATTGCACGGCGCGGGAGCTACGCTGCGATGGGAATGGAGCAAAAAGACGCGGCTGGATGTGAGCACTTTGTACTCCATGAAACGGGCGAATGACAGCACCTGGCATCACCTGGTAGGAGCCAATCTGACGGTAAGGCACAATCGATTGCAAGTCCAGCTGACGGCTATTGAGAATATATGGACGGACAGCATTCATCCCTATAGGGATGCGGCGTACAATCAGCATTATTTCCGGGGTAGGAACCAGGCGGTAATAGGTGCCAGCGCGCGGTATAATCACGGTTGGTTTGACTTGTTTGGAGAAGTGGCGGCAGCGCAGAACCAGCACTGGGGTTTCGGAACCATTGCAGGTAGCCGGTTCTATCCCACTCCGGGCATTTCGCTCGTGGCATTATACCGCTATTATTCACCATGGTTTGACAATGAGCGGGGGTATGCTTTTTCGGAGACATCTCGCATCGGGGACGAGAACGGAGGATATGTCGGAATAGACATTACGAGGGTTAAAAACTGGCGATTCATCGCCTACGGGGATGTATTCTATTTCTCCGGTCCCAAATACGGTTTACCGGAAGACAAGACCTTGGGTTACGATGCGATGGCGGAAGCGCAATGGCATGCCAATTTCAAATTTCATATTTATGATTTCAAATTGAGGCTGCGTGCTCGTCAGAAAGGCGAATCCACCTACTCTGCCCGTGCGCAGTTTGACTGGTCTTCCGGCGGCTGGAGTCTGCGGACTACGGCAGATGCCAATTTAAGCGGTCGGCCATCAGCAATCAGCCATCAGCCATATGGTGTAAGCATAGCGCAAGACGTCTCTTATTCCCTTCCGTTAAAGGAAGGGCAAGGACTGGGCTTCCATGTAAGGATTCAGGGCTTCGATGCGCGCGAATGGGCGAACCGGATTTATCTATACGAGCACGATGTGCTGTATGCTTTTTCTATTCCTGCCACGTATGGTTTGGGAGGCCGGGCATATTTAGGTCTCAGATGGCAGATTATCAAGCAGTTAGCGCTTTATTTCAGGATCTCAGAAACAGTTTACTCTCGTAATTGGGCGGCAGAGCATGACCGTCCGATGAACAGAACGGACATACATCTTTTGCTGCGCGCGAAGTTGTAGCAGGATGTAGAAAAATTGACACTTCGGTTTGCAATACGTATATTTTCAAAAAAAATATAAAATATATTTGTGCATATCGGAAAAATGTTGTATCTTTGCAGCACTTTTAGATAATACAAAAGTACCAACGGTTAAGACACTACTTTTGCACATGGCTAAAGCTACTGCATATCACCCTTCTACTTCCGGCATGGCTGCTTATGGCAATGCATGTGAGGGTGTCTGCGCCATATAGAGACAAAACCGGCTTTCTGGGTTTTGCCTCTTTTCTTTTTGTCGGCTGTGTACGAGTACTTTTTTATAAACGGTTGAAGCAATATAATCGTTCCCGCACGATAATATACGGGATAAGATCCTTGACATAGTGATTCCATAAGGAATAATCGAAAAGTGCGATTTTATTGCATTTTGTTGCCGGATTATTTGCATATGTCAGAAATTGTCAAAGAATTGTCCCAACGTTTGAGCGAAAGATACGGCAAGGGTTGGAGTGAAAAGACATTGAGACATTGTCTCCGCGCCGCAGAGACTTTTTCTGAATCCGACATTGTCTCCGCAGTGCAGAGACAATTCAGCTGGACGCACTTAAAATCCATAATGTACATCCCCGATGAACTTGCGCGCAAGTTCTATATGCAGATGTGTTGTTATGAGCATTGGGACACGCGGACGCTTGATAAGAAGAGAGAGTCGCAGCTCTATGAACGCACAGCCATCAGCCGCCGTCCGGAAGATGTAATTCGTCAGGCACTAGAGGAAACAGAAGACAAACAAACACTTGTGCCGGACTTGGTTTTCCGTAGTAGTTACTTCTTGGATGCCTTGGGGCTTCCGGATATGTTTTCGGAAAAGGATCTGGAGAGTGCAATCATTACTCAGATGCAAGAGTTTCTCAATGAGATGGGTACCGACTTTGCTTTCCTTGCGCGCCAAAAACGTATTACGATAGATGCAACCGACTATTACATCGACTTGTTGTTCTATCATCGAGGTTTGCGCAGATTAGTGGCTATAGACTTGAAGTTGGGTAAGTTCAAACCGGAACACGAAGGACAAATGCGGTTATATTTGCGCTATCTCAATCAAAACGAACGGCGCGAAGGCGAGGAGTCTCCGATAGGTCTGATTCTATGCTCAGAGGGTAATACGGAGCATATTGAGTATTTAATGCTTGATGAAGACAGTCCGATTAAGGTGGCACAGTATTACACACAATTACCGGATAGGAAAGTTCTGGCAGAGAAACTTCAACGCGCCATAGCTATCGCGCGGGAACATTACACCGAGCAACATCTGCAAGACAAAGAGACAGAATAGAAATCTAAGTTATAACTTTTAAAAGCGATTATTCCGAAAGCGAATAGTCGCTTTTTTATTTATGGATTCATGATGTCAAAAAAGGAACAAGGTGCCACCGACCGAAGAGCGGGAGATGACTGTGAAGCGAAAAGAGCGCACCGCAGAGTGTCCGGTGGACAGTCAAGGAGTAAGTGCGCGGCGCGAGTTCACAGAGTGAACATAGAACTCCTTACGACCGAGAAACAAAATAAACAATAATAGTTGTGCCCGACAGGGATGAGGGGAAAAGATAGAAGATGGCAGAAGAGAT
>DGVB01000007.1 GCA_002395805.1 Bacteroidales bacterium UBA4295
TCGTTCAAGCGCAAAGAAAATTCTCGCAGAGGCAGGCATTGACCCAAGCATCAAGGTAGAGAATTGGACGGATGACCAAGCAGCTAAAGTCCGTGAGATCATCGGTGCTAAATTTAAAGTGGAAGGTGATCTTCGTTCGGAAACACAATTGAACATCAAACGCTTGATGGATATCGGTTGTTACCGTGGTGTACGTCACCGTATCGGTCTTCCCGTTCGTGGACAGAGCACCAAGAACAACGCCCGCACGCGCAAGGGACGTAAGAAAACTGTTGCTAACAAGAAAAAAGCGACTAAGTAATGTTAAACCGAATTTAAAGTTGGCAGCTTAGGAGAAATTATCTTTCAACTTTAAACTTTCAACTTTAAACTTTATAAATCTATCAAGTATTATGGCAAAGAAAACTATTGCAGCTAAGAAGCGCGTAGTGAAGATCGATGGCGTTGGCCAACTTCACGTCATGTCTTCTTTCAACAATGTAATCGTTACGGTTGCTAACGGAGACGGACAGGTTATCAGTTGGTCCTCTGCCGGAAAACAAGGCTTCCGTGGCAGCAAAAAGAATACTCCATACGCAGCTCAAATGGCAGCAGCTGACTGCTGCAAGGTCGCTTTCGACCTCGGCTTGCGTAAAGTCAAAGCATACGTTAAGGGTCCCGGACAAGGACGTGAGTCGGCTATCCGCGCCTGCGTCGCAGCCGGTATTGATGTAACCGAGATTATCGATGTTACCCCGATGCCGCATAACGGTTGCCGTCCTCCGAAACGTCGTCGTGTCTAATGAATTGAAAATTGAAAAATGAAAATTGAAGGAACGATAACATAAATAATCCTTTCAACTTTCAACTTTCACCTTTCAACTTAAATTTTTAACCCTTAAAAATTTTATTTTATGGCAAGATATATTGGCCCAAAATCTCGCATCGCACGCCGCTTCGGCGAGCCAATCTTCGGCGAGGACAAGGTGCTTGCAAAACGTCCGTACGCACCCGGACAACACGGCGTTAACCGTCGTAAGAAAAACTCTGAGTATGGTACACAGCTCGCTGAGAAGCAGAAAGCGAAATACACCTATGGTGTACTCGAGAAACAATTCCGCCTCCTCTTCGCAAAAGCTGCACGTACCAAAGGTATCACCGGTGAAATCCTTATCCAGCTCCTTGAGTGCCGTCTGGATAATATCGTTTACCGTCTCGGTATCGCTCCTACACGCGCTGCTGCCCGCCAGCTCGTTTCACACCGTCATATCACAGTGGATGGACAAGTAGTGAATATCCCCTCCTATTCCGTTAAACCCGGACAGATTGTCGCTGTTCGTGAGAAATCGAAATCGCTCGAGGTCATCGCTGCTTCCCTCCAGGGATTCAACCATGCTAAATACGGTTGGCTCGAGTGGAATGAGGCTGACAAAGCCGGCAAACTGCTCAATATCCCTGCTCGCGCAGAGATCCCGGAGAATATCAAGGAGCAATTAATCGTTGAGTTGTACTCTAAATAATCATTAAATTCATGGCAATATTAAATTTCATCAAACCTGATAAGGTTATCATGTTGGAGTCGAGTGCGAACAAAGGTATCTTTGAGTTTCGCCCACTCGAACCGGGGTACGGAATTACGATAGGCAATGCCATCCGCCGCGTGCTGCTCGGCAGCCTCGAAGGATACGCTATCTGCTCTGTCAAGATCAGTGGTATTGATCATGAATTTGCTACCATCCCCGGAGTAATAACTGACGTCACTAACCTTATCCTCAATCTCAAACAAGTACGCTTCCTCCATAAGGAGGGCGCCGAAGAAGAGACTGAGACCGTTCGCCTGCATGTGCATAAGGCTAAATCCTTTACCGCCGGCGAGTTCAATGCGGTGCTCCAGTCCTTTGAGGTCCTGAATCCGGAACTCCAACTCGCGGAGATGGATGACTCGGCCGATTTCGAGATTGAGATCACTATTAATAAAGGCCGCGGATACAAACCCGGTGATGAGAATCGAAAACCGAATGACCCCATTGGTACACTCGCTATCGACTCCATCTATACCCCGATCCGCAACGTCATGATCGCGGTGGACCAGTTCCGTGTCGAGCAACGTACCGACTACGAGAAACTCACACTCGAGATTACTACTGATGGCTCTATCGCTCCGCAAAAGGCGCTGACTGAAGCCGCTAAGATCCTGATTTATCATTTCATGCTCTTCTCTGACGAACGGATCGTTCTCGAGGAGGAGACCAAGAAGAATAACTCCGCTCTCGACGAGGAAATCCTCCGTATGCGACAACTTCTTAACCAGAAGCTCCAGGATATGGATCTCTCCGTTCGTGCACTCAACTGCCTCAAAGCAGCTGAGGTGGAGACACTTGGCGACCTCGTACGCTATCATCGTGCCGACCTGCTCAAGTTCCGTAATTTCGGTAAGAAATCGCTTACCGAACTCGATGAACTGCTCGAGCGTAACGGCCTCGCCTTTGGCATGGATATCTCACGTTATCACGTGAATGATTAATTGTAAATTGTAAATTGTAAATTGTAAATTGATTTATTATGAGACATAATAAAAAATTCAACCACCTTAGCCGCAAGGCCAACCATCGTGCTGCTATGCTCAGCAATATGGCTTGCTCGCTGATTATGCATAAGCGTATCAGCACTACTCTCGCTAAGGCTAAAGCGCTCCGTATCTACGTAGAGCCCATCCTCACGCGTGCCAAAGAGGATAATATGAATAACCGTCGTTTGGCTTTCTCCCTCCTCAAACAGAAAGAGGTCGTTACCGAGCTCTTCCAGAATGTAGGCGAGAAGATCGCTAACCGTCCCGGTGGCTACACCCGTATCCTCCGTACCGGTTTCCGTCTGGGCGATGCTGCTGAGATGTGTATCATCGAGCTCGTGGACTACAACGAGAATATGCTCAGCCAGACCAAGAAGGCTGCTAAGAAAGCTACCCGCCGTGCCGGCAAGAAAGCCGTTAAAGAGGCGGTAGAAGAGGCTGCTGCTGAGCCCGCTCCCGCAGCTCCCGAAGCAAAGGCAGAATAAGTACGAAGTTTGGATGTACGAGGTACGAAGGATGGACGAAGGAGACCAAGGACAATTCAATAAAATCGTAAATAAATCGTACATCGTAAATCGTTAAATCGTAAATTAGCTTATGTTTTTGGACGCTACAAAACATAATGAGAATGTAACGGATCTCGCCAACGCCAAAGTTGGCGAGTCTGTTACTGTCTCCGGCATGATCCATAATGTCCGTGTCACCAAATGGGGCGGATTTATCGTTCTCCGTAAGTCCCGCGGTTTGTTGCAAGCTGTAGTGAGCAACGAGACCTCGAAGTTCTTCGACGAGCAAGGCAATGAGATCGCCATGAACGACCTCTGTCGCGAAATGGCGATTACTATCACCGGTACCGTCAACGAAGCGAAGATTAAAGACCCCGCTGCCTTCTACAACACCATTGAGATCGCTGTCGCTGAGGTGCGCGTTCTCAGCCGTCCTACTACCGCTGAGGTGGTGGATATGAATGCCCTTAAGTTCGGCGACGAAGAGACCCTCCTGCGCTATAAGTTTGATAACCGCCAGGTTACTCTTCGCAACCCCCGCGATATGGCGATTCTGAAGGTCCAGAGCACGATTGCTCGCGCTTTCGGCGAGTTCCTCGCTGCCAACGGCTTTACCCAGATCTTCACCCCGAAGATCGTATCCGAAGGAGCGGAAGGCGGTGCGAACGTCTTTAAGATGGATTATTTCGGCAAACAGGTCTATCTGGCGCAGTCCCCGCAGTTCTATAAGCAGATCGGCGTTGGCGTCTATGAGCGCGTGTTTGAGATCGCGCCGGCATACCGCGCAGAGAAACATGCTACTTCACGCCATCTCAATGAGTATATCTCCCTCGATGTGGAGATGGGCTTTATCAAAGGTCAGGAGGATGTCATGATCCTGGAGGCGGCGCTGCTCCGTCATATCATTGCTGTTGTAGAGCGTGACTGCGCGCATGAGCTGAATCTGCTCAATGCCGTTAATCCCGTGCTGCCGGAGCAAGTGCCGGCATGGAAACTGTCCAAGGTACACGAGATTCTCTTTGAGAATCATCTCTGCGAAGCGGACCATCGTGGCGAAGATGACCTTGCTCCCGAGGAAGAACGGGCTATCTGCAAGTATGCTTTCGAGAAATACGGTTCGGATTTCGTCTTCGTTACCCATTTCCCGTCGGAGCACCGTGCTTTCTACGCTATGGATGACCCCGAGGATCCGTCGCTCACCTTGAGCTTCGACCTCCTCATGCGCGGCCTGGAGATCACCTCCGGTGGCCAGCGTATCCATAAGGAAGCGGAATACCGCGAGAAAATGATCCGTCGTGGTATGAACCCCGATGCGTTCCATTTCTATCTCGATACCTTCAAGAATGGCATGCCGCCTCACGGAGGTTTTGCTATCGGTCTGGAGCGTATCACGGCGTGCTTCTTGGGCATTGCCAACGTCAAGGAGTGTTCTATGTTCCCGAGAGATATCAACCGCGTTGCGCCTTAATAGGCAACCCCTCTCTTTCTATGATCAGCCACCCTGCAGCAATGTATCGGGTGGCTGATTATTTGCATCCGTTTCCGAACCGTTTCCGAACCGTTTCCGAACCGTTCCCGAGTCATTCCCGTAACATAACCCGGATTTTGTATGTTTATTTTGTCCATTGCAGGTGGATATTATCCACCGCCGCATTTCCACCATTTCCACCATTCCACCATTTTTCACCATTAAGCGCAGCGTCACCATTAATCATTTCACCATTAAGCGCCTCCGGCGCCTCATTTTTGTAAGCGCTTGCTTGAATAAAAAATAAATTTATTTATGTTTATCGCTGCAGGAACTTTGGTTGTTTACATCCTTTGGATGTGAGGTTGCAGCCGCAGGGGCTGCCGTAAAGTTTACTTTTAAGGATGCCTATGCGGATGCGGACTCATAGCGTGCCAACGCGCCAACAACCGAAGGACAGGCAGGATTTATATAGTTTTATTTACTTTCCTCAAGCAAGCGCGTGTTTTTGGTTACCTCTTTTAAAACACCCCGTCAAATCGCCAATGCAGTGTTTTATATATTTTTTTCTTCTAAATATAAAAAATATGTTCGCAAAATTTGCTCATGTCAAAAAAAAGTTGTACCTCTGCACCGAATTTTAAATTTATTACTTTATAATAATCATAAAATAATAAAAACATGAAAGCATTGGATAATCCTTTTGTAATCAGCGGTTATGAAGGTGCGCATTACTTCCTCCGCTTTTGTGGAGAGATATAGTCTTCAATCCGCAAGTACGGTACAGTCTGCCATGAAGGGCTTGCTGGAAAAAGACTTTGTTACCTTTGAAAAGGGTGTATATTCTGTATACGATATATTTTTGGATTATTGGATCCAACGTATGTATTAAAAATATATCCACAAAAGTTACGCCTATCGAAAAAAAGCAGTACCTTTGCACCGAAAATGTGATTTTGGTCTATGGAACTGCTTGATAGAAAGAAAGAATAGAAAGAATATTTATTTTTATTTTCTTTTTTTCTTTTCTTTCTTTCTATATCCCTCCTCCCTTCCTCCCTTCCTTCCTTCCTCCCTCCCTTCCTTCCTATCCGCATGCCCCGCGGTTTTCGATTATCAATCGAGCTTTGCTCGAAGCAATCGCCAATGCAGTGTTTTATAGTTTTTTTCCTCCAAATATTAAAAATATGTTCGCAAAATTTGCGAATGTCAAAAAAAAGTTGTACCTTTGCAGCAAATTTAAAAATAGATGGAGATTACATTCGATAAGGAATATCTCAGCGAGTTATACTATAGCGGCAAGAGTTCGGATAAGAAGCACCGTTTTCAGCCGGATATTGTGAAACGCTATATCCGTACGATTGACATTTTAGAAGCCGTTGATAGCGTTGAGGATTTATACCGATTCCACTCGCTTCATTATGAAGCGTTAGTCGGAGATAAAAAAGGCTTAGAATCGGTGCGTGTCGGGGATCAATACCGTATCGAATTTCAAAGTAAGAAGGTTGTCGGTGAAACCATTCTTACTATCTGTAACATAATTGAATTAACGAACCACTATCAATAAAAACTATGGCAAAGTTAGGCAATGGAGCATATGCAACCCATCCGGGTGAGGTGCTCAAAGATGAATTGGAAGCGCGCAATATTCCGCAGCGTACGTTTGCGAAGCAGGTAAACATGTCTTATTCTGCGCTAAACGAAATACTGAACGGCCGTCGGCCTTTAACAACCAATACGGCACTGATGTTTGAGACTGCACTGGATATTCCGGCAGACGCGTTGATGTATATGCAGACAAAATATAATCTGCAAACGGCTCGCAAGGACAACAAAGTGCTTGCGTGGTTATCTAAAATTCCCAGAGTAGCAGCACTTTGGTAAGTACTGATCAAGGCCTGTTCAAGCCCTTATCAAGTCCTGATCAAGTCCTTAAATAACACCATTTCACCATTCCACCATTTCACCATTAAGCGCAGCGTCACCATTAATCATTCCACCATTTCACCATTTGCACCATTCCACCATTCTCACCATTAAGCGCCTCCGGCGCCCTATTTTTCTCATTTTCGTGAGGGATGTAATCCCGTATTTTTGTAAGCGCTTGCTCGGTAAATAAAATTTTATTTCTTTTTATGGCTGTGACGCAAAATAGTTTGGTATTGTTAGCAGCCTCCGCTGCTGCGGAATTGCTTGTTAGGGGGCGCTGGGAGCTTGTTCACAAGCGCGCCATAAGAAGCAAATACGCTCAAGGCCGCATAGGCCAAAATAGTGAACTATTTTAAGTCGCAGGTTTTATCTAATTTTATTTACTATCCCCAAGCAAGCGCGCGTTTTTGATTACCTCTTTTAAAACACCCCGTCAAATCGCCAATGCAGTGTTTTATATGTTTTTTGTCATCTGAATATGTAAAAAATGAGAAAAAAGATAGTTTTTTTGCATTTTATTTTGCCATTCGAATTATTTTTCGTAAATTTGCGCCCAAATTCGATAATACGTCAAAAGACGCATGCGCGCACATATACACATAGAAACGATTTTGATGACCTTTGCGGCCGCTATCTGCATGGCCGTTGCTACCCCTGTTTTTGCACAGGATCTTGCCCAAGAAGTAGTTCTTTCTGACTCTGTCTCCGCTGAGACTGTAGATACTATCATTAATCCGGATCCGGAGTGGTACGTAGCGCCCCTTACGCGCGACTCTGTACGCGCGGGCAAGCGCGCCCTTGTGGCTGCAAATGCATGCACGATTGACTCCGTGCAGATCTTCAACGTGGACTCTGTTCTCACCGGTGTATCCGTTTATGAGTATGGAGATACCACTCGTACAATGACTTGGACCATCAACCCAGATGGTTCCCGTTTCGGTACCTCTCGCTCGGAAGAGAAAACGACCGGAGATATTACTTTCACCGCTTCTTACGAATGGGATGTTACAACCAATGACTGGAGAGGAATCTCCAAAGAAGAGCACACGTTTACCGGTAATAAAGAAACGGTTCAAACCGTATATGATTGGGTAAACGGCGCTTGGTCGGCGAATACTCAATATACTTGGGAGTATGATGCTGCAGGTCGTGAGGTGGAGTATATTACCTATACCCGCAATACCGCCGGCGAATTGGTATATGCGCAGCGTCGCGAGAAAGCCTACAACGGAGCAGGACTGCTGGTTCTTGACGTGCAATACGGCAGTTATGTCAACGGTGCCTGGCTGGGTTCAACCAAATATGTGTATGACTATAATGCATCGGGCACTCAGACTTTGTATGAATATTATTCTTCTTGCGTTAACGGTGTTTGGAATGGTACTACCAGAAACGTCTATGACTTTGATCCTGCCGGAAATAAAATATTGGAGGAAAAATATTCGGGAATGACCAATGGCGAATGGAATGGCGCTTCCAAATATACTGCATCTTTTACTGCGGGGAAAGAAGTAGAGCATATCAATTATAAATGGGTTGCGGCTTCGAAATCGTGGCAGGAGAATATCAAGTATGCGAAGGTGTACGACGGTGAGAACCTGACGGATGATGCGTCGTATATCTGGAATAATGGCTGGGTGGGAAATGCTCGAACTACCAAGACTTATTCCGGCTCGCTCGTCGCAAGCGAGATCATCTGGCAGTGGGATAGCAACAATGCCGTTTGGACCAGCAAATCGAAAACCGAAACCCAATACACGGGGTCTAAGATCAGCGTCCAGACCAAGAGCGTCTGGGATGGCGCGGACTGGCTTAATCTCTCGCAATTGACCAATACCTACCAGTCCGATCTTCTCACGGAGTCCTATACCCGCTCGTGGAAAGAGGGCGCTTGGCAAGATAGCCTGCGAACGATTAATACTTACGATGCGAAAAAAATCAACACTTTATCTGTCTCTGCTGCATGGGATGGAACGCAATGGCTCTCTACGGACTCTACCACAAGAGAGGTAACGTATATCACTATCGCCGGAAAGAACTATCCTCGGGAAGATGTGACGATGACGTGGTCGGCTAAAACGAATATGTGGACAGGTGTAAAGCGGGAGACAAAGGAATATGACGCATGGGGAAATGTCATCCAGTCGGATACATATTCGTACATAGCCGGAACGGGATGGGTCAATAATGTGAGACGTCAGTATGCCTATAAGGATGGCAATAAGAAACTGGAAACACTCAATCTGTATATGACGTGGAATAAAACCAAAGGAGTATGGAGTGGAATCACAAAGACAGAGAAAGAATATGACGATACCAACCGTTTGGTAAAGACATCTACCTATAAATGGAACACCACCCATAATGACTGGGAAGGTCTTGCAAGTACGGAAGATATCTACGAGAATGGAATTAAGGTCACATCTTATTCTTATAAATGGGATGCGGCTAACTGGCAATGGACAGGTATGTTCAAGCATGATTACACCTATACCTCCTCCGGTAAGATTGCCGAACAGATCGACTGGCGCTATGATGCTGCCACGGGCTGGTATTATGACGTGAAGATATCCAATACCTATGACGCCAAGGGACGTACCGTCAAAGCGGATCGGTTCCAATGGATACGTTCCGAAAGCAAATGGTGCATGACGTCCCTCAACGAAACCGTTTACGATGCCGAAGCAGACGGCGGACGCCTGCGTACAGAGATTGTGGCTTCCGGCTCTAATTGCGAGATTACATCTTATTCTCGCAACCTCTATTTCTATGCGTGCGACCAGAAATTGGTATTTACTATCCGTTTCGTAAATGAGGATGGGGCATTGTTGGAGTCGCAGCAAGTAAACAAAGGCGACATTCCTATATATCATGGCGAGACCCCGGTAAAACAGAGCGATGCGCAATATACTTATACCTTTGCGGGTTGGGATACGGAGCTTACGGCTGTAACGGGCGAAGCAACCTATAGTGCAACCTTCAGCAGCACCGTTAACAAGTACCTTGTTACTTTCAAGAACGGCGAAGAGACCCTCCAGAGCACGGAGGTAGAGTATGGCTCTATGCCGGTATACAATGGCGAGACACCGTCCAAACAGGGCGACGCACAATATACCTATACTTTTGCGGGTTGGGATACGGAGCTCACGGCTGTAACGGGCGAAGCAACCTATAGTGCAACCTTCAGCAGCACCGTCAACAAGTACTTTGTTACCTTTAAGAACGGCGAAGAGACCCTCCAAAGCACAGAGGTAGAGTATGGCTCTATGCCGGCATACAATGGCGAGACACCGTCCAAACAGGGCGACGCACAATATACCTATACTTTTGCGGGTTGGGATACGGAGCTCACGGCTGTTACCGGCGAAGCAACCTATAGTGCAACCTTCAGCAGCACCGTCAACAAGTACATTGTTACTTTCAAGAACGGTGAAGAGACCCTCCAGAGCACGGAGGTAGAGTATGGCTCTATGCCGGTATACAATGGCGAGACACCGTCCAAACAGGGCGATGCGCAATATACTTATACTTTTGTGGGTTGGAATGCTGAACTCACGGCTGTTACGGGCGAAGCAACCTATAGTGCAACCTTCAGCAGCACCGTCAACAAGTACCTTGTTACTTTCAAGAACGGCGAAGAGACCCTCCAAAGCACGGAAGTAGAGTATGGCTCTATGCCGGCATATAATGGCGAGACACCGTCCCAACAAGGCGATGCGCAATATACTTATACCTTTGCGGGTTGGGATGCGGAGCTTACGGCTGTTACCGGCGAAGCAACCTATAGTGCAACCTTCAATAGCACCATAAATAGCTATACCATTACATGGCTCAGTGATGATGGCACTACGATCGCTCAGGACAACATCGCCTACGGTCTCACGCCCGCGCACGCGAATATAGATAAGGAGTCCACTCCGCAATATACCTTCACCTTCCGTGGCTGGAGCCCGGAGCCTACGGCTGTGACGGGTGATGCTACCTATACGGCGGTCTTCGATAGCGTGATAAATACATATACGGTCACCTTCTATTTCGACGACGGAGAAACCCTGATTGAATCCAAAGAATGGAAATACGGTGAAACGCCGAGCACCGATATGACGCCGGCTAAGACGGGTGAGGAGCATTATTACTATCATTTTGCGGGCTGGAGCCCGGAGGTAACGGCTGTTACCGGTGATGCTACTTATATTGCAACTTTTACAGCAGAACCGAAGCAATATACAATTACCTTTAAGGACTATAACGGCAGAGTGCTTCTCTCAACGAATATAGCATATGGTAAGATGCCTACCTATACGGGCGAGACACCTACCAGAGCGAGAACGGCGCAATATACCTATACTTTCGCCGGCTGGTTGCCAGAACTGACGGAGGTAGCGGGAGATGCAACTTATACAGCGGTATACGAATCGGTTCTGAACCAATATACGGTTCTCTTCCTCGATGAGGATGGCACGGAGTTGGATCGTCAGACGGTTGATTATGGCTCTACGCCTACCTATCAAGGCGAGACGCCGACTAAGGAGTCGGATGAGCAGTATAGCTATACCTTTGCCGGCTGGTCTCCGCGGATAGTAGCGGTTACGAAGGATGCTACCTATACGGCTACTTATACCAAACATGACATCCATGAAGGAATAGACAATATCCCGGATGGCTGGGGTGATGCTCGTAAGGTCATGATCGATGGCACCCTTTACATCCGCCGCGGCTCTCACCTCTACACCGCCGACGGTGTCCTGGTAGAATAACGACAAATAAAAAAATAAGAAACGTTGAACGATGTTATCAAATATGAGCAAGTCAAGGATAGAATCATAACCTTGCGTGGCGTCCCGGTATTACTGGATGCCGATGTGGCTACGTTGTACGGAGTTGAAACTAAGCGTGTAAATGAGGCCGTCAAGAATAATCCGGATAAGTTTCCTGATGGATACCTGTTTAGGCTTGATAATCAAGAATTTGCAGACTTGCGGTCGAAATTTTCGACCTCAAGTTGGGGCGGAACTCGCGTGTTGCCTACCGCTTTCACAGAGCGCGGATTATATATGTTGGCTACCATTTTGAAGAGTAAGCGTGCAACACAAACAACAATCGCGATTATTGAAACCTTCGTTCAGTTGAGAGAGGTTGCAAGAACGATGCAAGAGGTTGCAACTACTGAGGATGAGAAAACAAAGAAGTCGCTTATGCAGCGTAGTGGGGAGTTGATCGGAGATATTCTCGGCTCGCAGTTCGAAACAACAGGAACGGAAACAGAGATTGAGTTAGATTTTGCAGTGGTAAAAATCCGCCACAAACTGATTCGCGGAAACAAAGATGACAAATAACTAACAACTGATAACTGAATACTGAATACTGACTACTGATAACTTTTATAGGTTTATTGCTTTTGCATGCTTTTACTCCCCAGAGTGTGGAGTTTGATGGTAAAAACTATCTGGGAGTTTACTCACAAGGAGTTTTAAGCAACAAAGTACACATAGAGCGCAGCTCAAAAGCATACAAAAGTGTTTTATAGGTTTTTTTCTACTAATAAAAGGAGAACAAAGATATGAAGAAAACGACAAAGATAGTAACTCTAAATTTCATTGTCTCGTAATGTTTAACAGAGCTACATTGCGGTGTGGCTCGCAACATTATAGACATATGAGTAAAAGTAGAAAAAGGATTCCTTCCGGTACATGGACCTTATGTAAATCCAGAAAAAAGGGGAAACAACTTAGTCATCGACGTTTTCGTAGGTATGAGCACGTGGTAGTAGCCTCTAAAAGAGAAGATTCTCTACCATATCGTCAAATTGAACTGACATGTCCTTGGGACTTAGGAGGGGATGGGAAATGGTGCTATTGGGGAATTTTAGATGATGAAATGAAGCGTTACATACGCAAGTAGAATCAGTAAAAATGCGCACGAATTTTAAGTATTAATAAACGACAAGTTGCATATGTTTTTGGATTTTTTGTAAGCGAAATAATCGTACCCTTGCGGTTAAGAAGCGCATTTTTGTAAGGCGGAAGTACGGCCTCCGTCGGCAATATGGTAGAGCGAATAGCTCCGTTAAAATAACAATTTGAGTATGGATTTTTTAGAGGTCATAAAGGCGCAATACATAGATGGATATAGGATTCACTTATGGTTTAACAACGATGTAGATAAAATAGTGGATCTTAGCGATAAACTGGTCGGCATGGCTTTTGAACCCTTACGCGACAAGGAATATTTTAAGCGCTTTCATATCGCATACAATACAATAGAGTGGGATAATGGAACTGACTTCGCCCCTGAATACTTATACGAGGTAGGCCAGAATGCTTAATCCTAACTAACAACTGAATACTGAATACTGATAACTGATAACTGACAACTTTTATATGTTTATTGCTTTTGAAAGCTTTTACTCGCCAGAGTGCGTAGTTTAGCGGTTAAGACGATCTGGAAGCTTGCTTACAAGGCGAATTAAACGATAAAGTACAATAGAGCGCAGCTCAAAAGCATACAAAAGTGTTTTATAGGTTTTTGTCTATCAATAAAATAAGAAAGGGAAAAGGATATGTCGACAAAAGAAAAAGCGGTAGAGAAAGAGCGTAAGGCTGTTCTTGCCTTGCTGCTGCAGAAAACAGGTCTGACATACAAAGACCTCGTAAATGCACAGGTGGGAATGTGGATGGCAGGAAATATTGACTTGCTATCCGAGCAGGAAAGACAAATGTTTCCTAATTTAACATTTTGAACATGACTGCCCGGACAAAGCCATATAACCCGAATCACATATTTGTAGATACCAATGTGGTAATAGG
Source organism: Bacteroidales bacterium UBA4295 (assembly GCA_002395805.1). GTDB lineage: Bacteria > Bacteroidota > Bacteroidia > Bacteroidales > Paludibacteraceae > Colicola. The sequence continues at coordinate 13,258 of DGVB01000007.1, forward strand.
TGCTTATTGTGGGGACGGGAAACATCAAGTGGATGAGGATTGTTTGCATTATTTGTCCTCGCTGAATGGGAAAAGATTATTTATATCGGCTTTGAGTATAGCTCAATTAGTTTCGCTTTTCCAGAAAAAGCGCACCAACGAAGAGATTATTGATATCGTACATCAATTGCAGCATCGTTTTACCATAGTAGGTTTTACGAATAATGATATTAATGAAGCGTTAGTAGAAACTGGAGCAGATATTGAGGATAACATACAATATGTAATAGCAAAGAAGCAGAAATGCCGCATACTTGTAACGAATAACATTAAAGACTACAGGCTATTAATGGGAGTAGAGGCCATCAAGCCATCAAAGATCCGCATCATCTCCCGCTAAACTAACAACTGAATACTGATAACTGATAACTGACAACTTTTATATGTTTATTGCTTTTGAAAGCTTTTACTCGCCAGAGTGCGTAGTTTAGCGGTTAAGACGATCTGGAAGCTTGCTTACAAGGCGAATTAAACGATAAAGTACAATAGAGCATAGCTCAAAAGCTTACAAAAGTGTTTTATAGGTTTTTTTCTAAAATCAAAAATAAACAAAAAACAACAGTTAACATTTATTAACCCTTTAAATTTTTTAAAACAAAACAAAAACAAACAAAAACAAACAAAATTTCTTTAATCAATTAACGAAGCCCCTTTGGCTTCAAAGTTTAACAAATTAAATCATTTGTGTCCCATTAAAACAGAAAATTTTCTTATCCAATGGGACAAGTGAGAAAAATTTTAATTTATTTAAATTATGAAAAAACTTTATTCACTCGTGCTGATGGCAGCGGCGCTGCTGATCGGCACAAACGTAAAGGCGGGTAATTTTACTTTTACCCTCAATGGCAGTGCGCAAGATGTTTCCAGCATGTCACTTTACCAAGCTTTCACTACTATTCTTAACACGCCGAATGCGGAAGCTGTTATTACATTGACCGCTGCTGAATCTTTAGCAGGTTCGCCATCGAAATTGGAATTCAATAGTCACCAAGACATCACCTTTGATTTAGCAGGTTTCAATTTAGTGGATGGTATTCGTATAAATATTAAGGATGCCAAATTATGTGTCATCAATACCGCAGAAAATAATGCGATTATTGATGCTACCAATTGTAATCCGGATAGCTACAGTGACGATCCTACAAAAAATTACGTTGGTTGGCAGGCATTCAATACGTATGGTGTTTCCGCTACCGACCCCACTGTTGACCGTGATGCATGTTATTTCAAGCTTGGAGAGCGTGTCGTACTAAATGTTAAGACATATGGTATTGCTGTTATGCCTAATCCGAATGGAAGTACTGGCAAACCGACTTACGGAACAACAGTAGATGTGTACGGTGAAATTTATGCCTCTGAAGGAAACGGTATTGCTACCAATGGTACCATGAGTTTCATGAATGCTGATAAATCTGCAGATACTGGTGATAAGACCAAATGCCCGTTAATCAATATCTATCCTTCTGCTCGTATCGTTGGATCGAATGCCCTAACTCCTATCGTTGGTAATGGCACAAACAAAGCACAGCCGAGCTCACAAGCAGATTATGTTTCTAAATATTATATCGCAAAAGGCGGTACAGGAACAGAAACTCACTATACCACTGATGCTGCCGTTTATGGTCCTGGTTATGCAGAGTGGAATATTAAAGGTTATCTCGCAGGCGGTGTAGGACTTTACCTCAAATCCGGTAAGTACAACATCGATGGCGCAGAAATTCATGCAACCAGCGCTGAATATTGGGAGCCGATTGCCTATGGCAATGGATTCATTGGCGCAGGTAGCGCTATCATCTTCGATGCAAACGCTTCGTATGGTGGAGATATCAAAATGGCTATTGAAGGTGACACTCATGTTTCCTCTGAGAGTGGTTATGCTATTCAAGATGCCAAGACTACCGGAACAACAACAGCGGTAACTGGTATTACGATTAAAAGCGGTTCTTTTGAGAGTAATAGCCCGACAGGTGAGGCAATCACAACTACTCCGGAATTGAAAGACCAAATTGTAGCAAATGGTTCTATCACCGGTGGTACTTATAACTCTGACATTACCGAATACCTCAGCAACGTTACCGGTGTTATCACTCCGGTTACGGATGAAGGGGGAAATACCGTTTATGTAATCAACGAGAAACCTGCTGCTGATCCGTGGAAGACTACTATCGTTGGCGCATCTGCTACTGACTATGTTCGTATGGAGAATGGAGCCCCTGTTACTCTGTCTGCAGACGCTCAGGCTAAATACCTCGTTATGATTGGTACTGCAAAGATTGTCGTTCCTGCTGGTAAAGAACTGACTGTTGAGGAGATTGTAATGGGTGAAGATGCTGTTATCGAAGTTGCTGCTGGTGGTAAACTGATTGTTACCGGCGCACAAGGTGTAGTTTCTAACCATGCTTCCAACCTCCTGCTCCACACAGAAGAGGGCAATCCTTCTTACTTCCTGCTCAATCCGGCTGTTACAGCAAACAAGCACCCGCTTGCTACAGTTGAGTTCATCTCGAAATCCTTCACCAAGAGTGGTGATAACTGGTCAAAGCAGCGTTTCGGTATCCCGACATTCGGTGCTCTGCAGTCTATCACAACTAAATATGGAGGAGCTGATGTTCAAACAGCTATCGCAAAATACGATTTCTCTGTAGGTGATTGGACTGATGTAAGCTGGATTAACATTGATGGCAAAGAGGAGAATCTGGATCAATTTGCTAATCCGTTTGAGTACTATCAGATGCAGCACAACACCCCGGAAATGGGTACGGTTGTTACTATGGTAGGTCGTTTGGTAGGTAATGAGATCCCGCAAATGAATGTTATTGCTCATTCATGGAATGGCTATGCGAACAGTTTAATGGGTACGATGAATATTGACCAAGTACTGAGCAGCATTCCTAATTCTGTACAGAAAGCTATTTATTTGAACGTACTGAACGCACAAAACAAGCCGCAGTGGGATCCTCGCACAGATTTGAACGCAGGTACATATACAGACATCGCCCCGATGCAGGCATTCATGATTCGTAATGAGTTAGCGGCTGCTGCGTTTAACGTTGACTATGAAGCTGCTGTTTACAACCCGACGATTGCAAAAGCTCCGGCTCGTAATCGCGCTGCCAACAATTGGACGAAAGTGCAAATCCTTGTTTCAGGTGAGGAATATACGGATAATGTTATCGTTGCTGAAGGCGAAGAGTTTACCGCAGACTTCGATAATGGCTACGAGGCAGTTAAATACATGAACGATGGTATCAATATGTATGTTTCTGCTGATGAGAAAATGGCTCACTTCGCTACCAATGACTTGAACAATACCTTTGTAGGTCTCCAAACCATTAATGGTGGTAACTACACGATTGAGTTCGCTAACGTACAAGGCGAGGAGTTGACTCTTATTGACCACGAGACCGGCGCACGCGTTGCAATGGTTGAGGGTGCTACCTATGAGTTCACCGCTAATGGCACCAACGACTACCGCTTCGAGATCGTAGGTCGCGCTAACATGCCGACCGCTATCGACAATACCGAGGCTGTTAAGAGCGCTAAGGGTGTTTACACCATCACCGGTCAATACGTAGGTGAGATGAACGTTTGGAACACGCTGCCTGCAGGTGTATATGTAGTAAACGGCGAGAAACGCGTTAAATAAATGATTTACCATTAGTCAGTTCCGTGCACCCGCACGGGGCTGGCTAAGATATTTATTGTATGAAAAAGAATTATATCATTCCAAGTCTTGAAATTGTTGCGCTTGTGACTGCTGACCTGATTTGCGAGAACCCTGTTTCTAATATTAAATACAGTGGTTCAGGTAATAACTCGTTTGGTAATGGTGCTCCTAAACGCAAACTATTTTAAGAGAGTTTGTAAGAAAAATTAACAATATCTAAAACTAACAAATAATGAAAAAGCTTTTTATTTCGCTGCTTGCATTAGCAGCTACAGTAAATGCCATGGCAATTACATATGCCGGCAAAGCAACAATTACATTGACTTCAGCAAATAATGAGTCATGTTCCATAATCGTTGCTGAATCTGATGAGTTGGCTGATGGCCTGAATAATGGTTATTATGCTGTCATCAATATGGAGAATCGTGAAGTGGCTTTGTATGCTATTTACGGGGGATCTAATTATCAGCAGTTCGCAACAAAGAGTCTGGAAGACATCGCCCTTGGCGTAAAAACAAGTGCAGCTACTGACTATACGCTTACCGTTTCGAACGTATCTGGTTCTAAAACCCTAAAACTGAAAATCGGTGATGAAGTGATTGAGTTAACAGAAGGATTGAGCAAGGCTCTCACGCTTACACCGAATCAAGCCGCTCTCGCATTTGGTACGTTGGAACCCTCTGCTCCTGCTGTTCAGGGCATTTGCTTCAACTACAACATTTTGACACTGACTATGTATGCAGGCGCTACCGTTGATGTTTATCCGTACGGTAATACTGCTGCTGCTGTTTCTGCTACTGTTACCGATGACGCTCCGTTTGACGTTGACCTCAACACTCAGGCTAGCGGCAAATACGAGGTAGTAGTTGCTGTTCCTGGTGCAACTGTTCCGGAGAAGTACATCATCGACGTTAAACCCGCAGTTACCGCTGTTCCCTAATTGCTATTAGGGCCCTGCGCTTGTTCTTTGAAAAATAAATTGTTATTTCGGTTTATAGGTTTTCTTCTTATTGACCCCAAATAAGAACAATAAGCGCAAAATCAACATCAATAATCCTACTTAAAAGAAAGGATATATAATGTTGGGTAAGAAAGTTAACATATTATTATTAACCCTGCTGACGCTTCTCAGTACAGCTACGTTCGCTGCCGTCCACACGCAGTATTCTACTACGGTGTGCAGCAACCAACCGTATCTGTTCGGCTGCGATACCTATACGGCAAATGGCGCGCCCTCCAATACTCTTGGAGACAGTACAGTGACCGTTAACCTTACGTTCGGTTCACAGAAAGCGACTGCCTATACCGCTACGATCGAGCCCGGCCAGAAATACCTGTTCGGTTGCAAGAAGCTGACCGCTGACGGCGCTGTATGGAGCAATACCCTGCAGCAGCTCGCTTGCGGATGCGATAGCACCGTGACTGTGACGCTGCAAGTACAGGCTCCGGCTCCTACGTCGGTTACTGTAGCATACACGGCTAACATCTATGACGGCGAGACGTACCTCTTCGGTTGTCAGAAGCTGACGGTGGCAGGTCCGTACACGGAGACGTTCCAACGCGTAGGTGGTGGCGACTCGATCGTTAACCTGACGCTGAATGTCAACCCGGTGCCGGTTCAGGATGTAACTGTGGCTTACACGGCTAACATCTATGACGGCGAGACGTACCTCTTCGGTTGTCAGAAGCTGACGGTAGCAGGTCCGTACACGGAGACGTTCCAACGTGTCGGTGGTGGCGACTCGATCGTTAACCTGACGCTGAATGTCAATCCGGTGCCGGTTCAGGATGTAACTGTGGCTTACACGGCTAACATCTANNGACGGCGAGACGTACCTCTTCGGTTGTCAGAAGCTGACGGTGGCAGGTCCGTACACGGAGACCTTCCAGCGCGTAGGTGGTGGCGACTCGATCGTTAACCTGACGCTGAATGTCAACGCGGTGCCGGTTCAGGATGTAACTGTGGCTTACACGGCTAACATCTACGACGGCGAGACGTACCTCTTCGGTTGTCAGAAGCTGACGGTGGCAGGTCCGTACACGGAGACCTTCCAGCGCGTAGGTGGTGGCGACTCGATCGTTAACCTGACGCTGAATGTCAACGCGGTGCCGGTTCAGAAGATCACCGTAGAGTACAACACCGAGATCGAGGTGGATCAGACCTACCTGTTCGGCTGCAAGACGTACAAGTTCACCGAGACCGGTCCGCAAACGCTGAAGGATTCGGTTCAGGCTGTTAACGGTGGTGATAGTATCATCATTGTTCACCTGACGGTTTCTGCCGGAGGTGGCGGCCAAATGGATACGATAGTAGGCTACACGGCTTCCATTATGCCGGGCGAGATCTATCTCTTCGGATGCAAGACGTATAATGCAGCAGGTACATACGCAGATACGCTCCCGCGTATTGGTGTATTGGGTGACTCGATCATCAACCTGACGCTGACGATAGGATGCACCAATGATACCGTATACATGACCAATCCGGTGATAGCTTGCGGTATGTATCATTGGGCTATAGATGACCAGGATTATGTTAATTCCGGCACTTATTACTATGACAACGGTCCGATTACTCCGGGCTCTACCTGTCATGAGTACTATGAGCTGAAGTTGACGATCCTTGAGCCTGCTCATGGCGTAGATGAGGTTGTCGGTTGCGATTCAGTGATCTTCAAGGGTGTTAAATACACCGCCTCTACGACGGTTAATGATACGCTTGTAGGCCTTGCGGCTAACGGCTGCGACTCGATTGTAATGGTAACCATCACCGTTAATCAGCATGCGACCGGCACTGATGCTATTGATGGTTGCGAATCCGTGATCTTCAAGGGTGTTACCTACACGGCTGACGCAGTGGTATATGATACCATTGTCGGCGGTGCGGCTAACGGCTGCGACTCGATTGTGGCTGTGACGATTACGGTGAAACATCATGCCGAAGGCGTGGATGCTATTGACGGTTGCGAATCCGTTACCTTCAAGGGTGTTACCTACACGGCTGACGCATTGGTATATGATACCATCGTCGGCGGTGCGGCTAACGGTTGTGACTCGATCGTTGCTGTGACGATTACAATCAAGCATCATGCCGAGGGCGTGGATGAGGTTGTCGGTTGTGATTCTGTGATCTTCAAGGGCGTTAAGTACACGGCTGACGCATTGGTATATGATACCATTGTCGGCGGTGCGGCTAACCTCTGCGACTCGATTGTTGCTGTGACGATCACGGTTAAGCATTCTACGGCTTCGGAGGAGACGGCTGAGGCATGCGATAGCTATGTATGGAATAGTAATACGTATACCGCTTCCGGCGATTATACCTATACTACGACCAATGCTGTCGGTTGCGACTCTGTCGTTACGCTCCATCTGACGATCCATAACTCTGTCGCTACGACGGAGGAGGCCGGCGAGGTATGTAATGCATTCTACTGGGCATTCGCGGATACGCTTATCACGAATACCGGTTCTTACAAGCATACCGAGCAGACCATCTACGGTTGTGACTCGACGGTTACGCTGAATGTGACGATCAACACGCCGTACGTCGATACCCTCGAGGTACGCGGCTACTACGGCGATCGTATCATCATGATCAACCGTAACCAGATCAACTCTATACCGGGTTGGACGGCAGCATTGGATTCGATCGACAACGGCGAAGGATATGTGAAGTGGTTCAAGATGCAAGGTGCAACGCCGGATCCTACGACCGACCCGCAGGTTGCTGTCGGCTACTTCTACACGCTCGAGACGGGTGATCCGTTACCGGCAGGTATGTATTATGCTACGGTAGAGATTCCGGCATCCGATGCCGCTAAGTGTGGCGCTATGGGTACGACCGAGATTTACACCGTTGCAGGTGCAGCTCCGGCTCCGGCACTCATGCCGTCGCTTGCCCGTCCGGGGGAGGACATCCGCGTCGTGAACCTCGATCCGAAGGTAGAGACAGTCATTCGTGTATATACCGCCGATGGTATGCTGCAGCAGACCTTCAATGTATCGGATGCAGAATCCTATACCATCCAGGCCGGTTACAACCATGGCTTCTATCTCGTAGAACTCGTTTCGGATAACATGAAGTCAACATTACGTTACATCGTTAAATAAGGAGGGAGGAAGACAATGAAAACTGTTAAATCAATTCTTATTGCTGCCGCCCTGATTAGTGCATCTGTTGTGTCGACACTGTCGGCGCAACAGCAGGCACAACCTGCTCAGAAACATGAGTTTAAGGTGGCGATTGGCGACTCCGTGATGATCAAACGCGAGTGTCAGAAATACTGCACAGGTGAGACTCCGTCCACCTGGGTTTGGGATAAAGTGCATACGGTACGCCAGCTGGGAACCAAGAAATTCCCGGACGGTGTGCTGCTGATGAATATCTATTCATGGATGTGCGAGGAATGCTTGATTCCGGTTAACGGACGTGCAGAGGAAGCTGCTAAGCAGGCAGCTGCCGAACAGGCAGAGGAACGCGAAGCCTGGGAGAAAGCCGCTCGTGAGAACGCCGACCGTGAGGCTGCCGCTAAAGCGGCTGCCGAAGAGAAGGCTGCACGCGAGGCAGCTGAAAAAGCCGCAGCTGAGCAAGCCGCTCGTGAAGCGGAAGAAGCTGAGAAAGCGGCTGCAGAGCAGGCTAAGCAGGACTCTATCAAATCCGAGCAGAAATTCAAGCATAACTATGATCGCTTTACGATCGGTCTCCGCGGAGGTGCTTCGGCCCTCATGCATCATGCAGACCAGGGTAACTGGACCTGCGGAGGTGACGTAGTGCTCGATCTGCAATATGCACATTATTGGGCTAAGGACGGCCGTCCTGTCGATCTCGGTTTGATCGTAGGACTCGGCATCGGCTACCAGCAGAGTGGCTTGCGGAAAGACAGCGATCTCACCGCTTTCACCAAAGGTACGGTTGATTACACCGTTTTTGCCAAGGATGTGAAGGAGACAGACCACCAGCTTCAACTCGAAGTGCCGTTGATGTTCTCCTTGATCCACGAAAACGGATTGTTCTTCAATGTCGGCCCGAAATTCATGATTCCGGTTTATACCCCGTATAAACAAACGGTTAACACCGATGACACCCATATCTCGGCTTACTTCCAGGAGACAGGCGTCACCGTTGTGGACAAAGAGGTTACCGGTGTTTACACCGGCCAGCAACCGGAAGCCAAGAATGGAATCCAGTTCAATATCAATGTGATGCTTACGGCAGAGATTGGTTACGAATGGGTTCTGAAGAGCGGCAACTCGCTTGGATTGGGCGCGTATGCAAACTATAGCGTTTACAATACCTTCAAGAATACCCCCAATGCCGAAGGGCTGTTCGATCTGACAGCTCCGACGGATACGGATAAGGCACATCTGGATGTATTGTCCGCTACCCATGCCTATGCAGATAAACTTGGTTACTTCGACGCGGGAATCAAGGTGGCTTACCACTTCAATTTCCCGAAGAAGATGAAATATAAAGCATCGAAGTTATAAGCAATGACGATACTATGTATCGAAACTAGTACATCGGTTTGTTCGGCCGCCATCTGCAAAGATGGCGTGCCGTGCAAGCAGTGTATATGCCTCGAGGGTAGCAACCACGCACGGTTGCTACCTCGTTATATAGAGACTCTGCTCTCGTTCGCGCGGGAGCAGAATCTCCATATAGACGCTGTCGCCCTCTCCGAAGGACCCGGTAGCTACACCGGACTCCGTATAGGCGCTTCTACGGCTAAGGGACTGTGCTATGGACTCAATGTACCCCTTATCCCCGTTTCTACCCTCGCCGTCCTCTGCGAAGCTGCCAAAACAAGTCTAAGCTCTAACAGTCCGAAGGACGGTCTGACTTCTAACAGCGAAGCGGTCTTGATTCCTATGATCGATGCCCGCCGCATGGAGGTCTATACTACCGGCGCAGACGGCTCCCCCCGCGCAGTGGTGGTGGAGAGCGAAGAGTCGCTTCTGACTCCCTCCCTTTCAGGGGAGGGCCGGGAAGGGGCTTTCTTCTTTTATTTCGGAGACGGTGCCGCCAAATGTCAGTCCGTCCTCACATCCCCTAACTGGCATTATATTCCGGATATAGTGCCTGAAGCGAGATTCGTTGCTTCCTGTCTCGCGACCATCTCGGGACCATCCCGTACCATTACGGACCTTGCCTATTACGAACCCTTCTATCTCAAGGATTTCATCGCTGCCCCCAGCCATGTCAAAGGCTTGAGATAAGCATAACACCAGGACTTAACCCCTATTTAACCCCTATAAAGTTCAATGAGTAAGAGTATAAAAACAGATTTTCTGATAGCAGGGCTTTTGGTTCTGCTTCTCGCCTCTTGCTCTACCCAGAAAAACACATGGGCGACCCGTTCGTTCCACCAGACCAAAGTCAAATATAATATCCTCTATAATGGCAATATGGCTTATGAGGACGGCCTCAAAGCCATCAGAGATGCCAATACCGATGATTACAGCCGCGTGCTGAACCTCTATCCCGTCTCTAATCATCAGGCTGCTGCCTCTGCGACTTCCCATATGGATAGAACCATTGAGAAATGCCGCAAGTGTATCAAACTCCATTCTATCAAATCGAAACCCAAACGTGACCCTAAAAAGGCCAACGATCCGAAATATAAACTCTGGCTCCAGTCTGAGGAATTTAACGCAGCCATGGACCTGGCTTGGATGAGACTCGGCCAGGCAGAGTTCCATAAAGGCGATTTCCTCGGTGCCGTCAGTACCTTCAATTATATCATCAATCATTACCAGAACGACCCGGATATGATTGCGCAATGCCAGCTTTGGATTGCGCGGGCATACGCCGAGATGGGATGGCAATACGAGGCGGAGGATATGCTGAACCGCGTTCAGATAGACGCCCTCAGCCGCAAGCATGCCAAACTCTATGCCGCCGTCAAGGCGGACGTACTGCTTAAAGGCGAGCATTACCGCGAAGCCATACCCTTCGTCAAACTGGCTATACCGCATGAGAAACGGAAAATCTATCGCCCCCGCTTTGCCTATGTCTTAGGCCAACTCTATGAGATGGACTCCAAACGCGACGAAGCAATCCAGTCCTATAAATCCGTAGTACGCATGGCTCCGCCTAACGAGATGGAGTTCAATGCCCGTATCCGTATGGCGGAGCTGGGAGGAAAATCCTCCATCCGGTCCCTCCGTACCATGACCAAACAGTCTAAATTCAAAGACCGCCTGGACCAGATCTACGGCGCTATGGGTAATATCTATCTGCAAAGCAAGGATACCGCGCAAGCGCTGGAGATGTACGAGAAAGCCATCGCGGAATCTACCCAGGCCGGTTCCGCCAAAGCTGCCGTCCTTGTGCGCGCAGGCGATATTTATTTTGAGCGGCATGCGTACGTGGAGGCGCAACCCTGTTATCGCGAAGCGGTCACTATCCTTACAGCCGAGAACCCGGAATATGCACGCGTGCAAAAACGCTCCGAGGTGCTGGATGAACTGATCCTCTCTTATACCCAGGCCCAACTCCAGGATTCGCTTCAGCGACTCGGACATATGACGGAGGAAGAGCAACGTGCCGTTGTGGATAAGATTATTGCAGACCTCATAGAAGCTGAAAAACAGGATTCTATCAAACAGGCTCAGGAAGCGCGCGAACTGGCGCATGGAGACGATATGCCCCGTAGCGTCAATACTGCCAATATGCTGGGCGGAGGCGGTGCGCAGAAAGGCGAATGGTATTTCTATAACCCCCAGCTTATCAAACAGGGACGGCAGGAATGGCGCCGTAAATGGGGAAACCGACCCCTTGAGGATAACTGGAGAAGACAGAATAAACAAGTCATCGTCCCGGATGAGAACCTGAGCGAATCTACGGCAGAAATGGAGACCGACTCCCTCGGAATCCCCTCTATGGAGACCGATTCGTTGGCACCCAAACCTGCGCCGCAATCTACCGATCCCCATGATCCGGACTATTATCTCCAGCAAATCCCGCGTACCGAGCAGGACTATGCCATCAGCGATAGCCTCTGGCGAGAAGCGATGGTGGCGCTCTATTTTATCTATCGCGACCGTCTGGAAGATCAACCTCAGGCCGAAGAGACGCTGCAGGAACTCGAGCGGCGATTCCCCGGTCATCCGGCTTTGAACCCGATATACGAAGATCAACGCATGCAGGCTTTGCGGCATGATGAAGCGTATATAGCGCGGATGCAACGCATGCTCGCGGAGCAGGATTCGCTCTATGCCAATACCTACCGCGCCTATACCAAAGGCGAGTTCGCTACGGTCAAAGCGAACAAGCAATATGCCGACACCGCCTTTGCGCAAAGCGCTCTCCTGCCGCGCTTCCTCTTCCTCAATGCAGTTGCTGTAGCCCGTACGGAAGGACAAGAGGCTTTCGTTATTCAACTGCAAGACTTGGTGGCGCGATATGCCGAGTCCGAAATGGGAGCTATGGCGAAAGATATGCTGGCGATGATGGGACAAGGTATGGAGAGCCAGAAAGGCGGAGCTACAGGCTCGCTGGCTGAACTGCGTGACCAAACAGAAAACGAAAACCAGGAAGAGACGGACGCTGAACAACAGCAGTGGAGCGATGACCGCAATCTGCCGTCTGTTGTGCTCCTGATCCTGCCTAAAGCCGATGAACCGGCACTGAATGAACTGCTCTATGAAGTGGCATTGTTCAATTTCTCGCAGTTCCTCATACGCGATTTCGACCTGCAGAAAATGCCGGTCTTCGGAGAGGGATGTGCACTCCGTATCAGCGGATTTGCCGATATGGATGAAGCAGAGTGGTGGATAGATCTCCTGCAGAAGAATGCCGATATGCAATCGAAACTGACAGGCGTTACGATTCGCCCTGTGACGGAGGTGAACCTGCCGCTTATAAAGTAATCCCGTCTAACCAAAAAGGACGGCATTGAGCCATCCTTTTTGTCGGGGAGACGTGATTCGAAAATTGCCTCTGGCAATAATCGTTCGAGCGGAGCGAGATAAGAACACGCGTAGGTCGAATCCGTCTAACCCAAAAAGGACGGCATTGAGCCATCCTTTTTGTCGGGGAGACGTGATTCGAACACGCGACCTCCGGTCCCCCAGACCGTTGCGCTACCGGGCTGCGCCACTCCCCGCTTGCTTTATTTTTTCAAAAGCGGGTGCAAAGGTACAACAAATATTTGGAATACGCAAATTTTTATGCAAAAAAAATTCTATATTGAGACATATGGTTGCCAAATGAATGTCGCGGATAGCGAAGTAGTAGCCGCAATTTTGCAGACTACCGATGCTGAAATGACAGATCGTTGGGAAGATGCGGATGTGATTCTGCTTAATACCTGTTCGATCCGTGACAATGCTGAGCAGAAGGTCGGTGCACGTCTTCGCGAACTGAAAGCGCTTTCAGCTAAAATCGTAAATGGTAAATCGTCCAATCGTAAATGTATTGGTGTCATTGGCTGTATGGCCGAGCGCATGGGGCAGGAACTGCTGGATGCATACGGAGTGGATTTTGTAGCCGGACCGGATGCATACCTGGATATCCCGAATCTCCTGGCCCAGTGCGAGCAGGGGCATAAAGCTATTAACGTAACCCTTAGTACAACAGAGACCTATCGCCAAATCATCCCGGCGCGTATAGGACGCTCTATCAGCGGATTCGTATCCATCATGCGCGGATGCAATAATTTCTGCTCCTATTGTGTCGTTCCCTATACCCGCGGACGCGAACGCAGCCGAGATGTAGAATCCATCCTCAATGAGGTTCGCGATCTGCATTCAAAAGGATACAAGGAAGTCACCCTCCTCGGTCAGAACGTCAATTCCTATAAATATCTGTATTCTGTCAGTCCGAAGGACGGTCTGTATTCTGTCAGTGAAACGGTCCGTGAGGTGGATTTCGCCGACCTGCTGGAGATAGTGGCAGATGCAGTGCCGGATATGCGCATCCGCTTCACGACCAGCCATCCTAAAGATATGTCGGATAAGACGCTTGAAGCAATCAGCCGGCATCATAATCTATGTAAGTTTATCCATCTGGCGGTGCAGTCCGGCTCGAATCATATCCTCAAACTCATGAACCGCAAATATACGCGTGAATGGTATCTGGATCGCATCGCTGCTATCCGGCGCATTCTGCCTACGGCCGCTATCAGTACGGATATCTTCTGTGGCTTCCATGATGAGACGCTCGAAGATCATGCACAGACCCTCAGCCTCATGCGCGAAGTGGGATTTGATTCGGCTTTTATGTTCAAATACTCCGAGAGACCGGGCACCTATGCTTCCAAACATCTGCCGGATAATATCCCCGAGGAAGAGAAAGTACGACGCCTCAATGAGATCATCGCATTGCAGAACCAACTCTCGCTGGAATCGAACCGACGCGAGGTTGGCAAAGTGGTAGAGGTCCTGGTGGAAGGTTTCTCCAAACGAAGCCATAGCGATATGTACGGCCGTACGGAACAGTACAAAACAGTCGTCTTTCCGCGAACGGACGAAAAAGTGGGGGACTTGGTCTTCATTCGCATATTGGAGGCTTCTGCCGCTACTTTACGAGGCGAAATCGTTAAAAAACAAACAATTTAAGCATTTTTTTGCTAAAAAATTTGGCTATTTCAAATAAAAGCAGTACTTTTGCATCGAAAACAAAATTTTCATAGTTAAGGTTTAGGTTTAATGGTAATAGGAGGCTGTGAAGTTTCCTATTACTTTTAAACAAAAAGAAGGCGTACGCCTTATTTTTTATATGGCGGAGGATACTAAAAATACCAATATACCCGATTTGACGGATATGGAGGAAATTCGTAAGGCTATCATTGCCGGCGAGATTTTAAATCGAAAATATTAATACGATATATTATGGCAGTAACGTACATGACCGAAGAAGGTCTTAAGAAACTGAAAGAGGAACTCCAGTTCTTGGAGACGGTGGAGCGCCCGCGTATCATTGCCGCTATTGCAGAAGCGCGTGAGAAGGGTGATTTGAGTGAAAATGCGGAGTATGACGCAGCGAAAGAAGCGCAAGGTGCACTCGAGACGAAGATCGCGATTCTTAAATCGCGTCTCATGGAAGCGCGCGTGCTCGATACTTCTTCGCTCAATACCGACGAGGTGAAGCTCTTTACCAAAGTGCGCGTCCGTCAGAAAAATACGGGGATGGAGAAAACCTTCCAACTCGTGACTGAAGGCGAAGCCAACATTGCTGAGGGCAAAATATCTATCTCTACCCCGATAGCGAAAGGTCTGCTGGGGAAAAAAGTAGGAGAAGTAGCGCAAATCCAGGTACCGGTGGGGATTATCGAATTCGAGATCCTCGAAATCTCCCTCTAACCCCTAACCCTCTAACCCCTAAAACAATGACTATCTTTACGAAAATTATCAAAGGCGAAATCCCGAGTTACAAAGTGGCCGAGGATGACAAAAACTATGCGTTTCTGGATATCAACCCCTTGGTAAAAGGTCATACCCTGGTTATCCCTAAATTGGCGGAGCCGGAGGCGGATTATATTTTTGACCTCTCTGACGAGCAGCTGCAGAGCCTGATGACTTTTGCGGCGAAAGTGGCGCGAGGCATCAAAGCCGCTACGGGCTGCAAGCGGGTCGGTGTGGCTGTCCTGGGTATGGAAGTCAATCATGTGCATGTGCATCTCGTACCGATGAACTCGGAGAAGGATATGCTTTTCACGAATCCCAAACTATCCCTCCCGGCTGAGGAGATGGCATTCATCGCCAACTCCATTGCAGAAGCGATAGAGAAGAATAAACAATAATTCCAAAAAAATGGAGGCCAAACGGTCTCCATTTTTCTTTTTTTTCTGATATCTGATAACTGACATCCTACCAGATACTTACTCTCTCCTCCGGCTTGATGTACATCGGACTCTCTTCCGTCACATCCCATGCCTCGTACCATGCGTTGATCTGAGGTAGCGCACCGTTTACACGCCAGCGGCCTAACGAGTGAGGATCGCTCTTCGTGCGGTTCAGGATCTCTTCCGGACGGATATTGCCTGCCCATACGTTAGCGTATGCCAGGAAGAATCGTTGCGCAGGAGTGAATCCGTCGCGGGTCTGCAGACGCTCTTTCTCGGCTTTCGATGCTTCGTTGAGCGTGAAGGCCAGGTAAGCCACCTGTAATCCTCCGTGGTCCGCAATATTCTCGCCCAGCGTAAACGCACCGTTGGCATGTACGCCCGGAGCTACTTCTATCTTGTTGAACGCTTCTTCCATTACTTTCGTGCGGGCATCAAAAGCAGCTTTGTCTTCTGCTGTCCACCAGTTGATCATATTGCCGTCCTTGTCAAACTGACATCCTTGGTCATCAAATCCATGCGTCATCTCATGGCCGATTACTACACCGATAGCGCCGTAGTTGAAGGCGTCGTCTGCCGCCATGTCAAAGAATGGATACTGCAGTATGCCGGCCGGGAAACAGATCTCGTTGCTCGATGGATTATAATAAGCATTCACGGTCTGAGGGGTCATATACCATTTCTTCTTGTCCACCGGCTTGCCCAGGAAACTGAGGCTGTATTCCTGCTCGAATTTTGCAGCGCGCTCTAAGTTCGCATAGTAGGTGTCTTCGGCGTTGATATCCAGTTTGCTGTAGTCGCGCCATTCGTCCGGATAACCGATTTTGATGGTGATGGCGTTCAACTTCTCGATAGCTTTGGCTTTGGTCTCATCGCTCATCCATGCCAGGTTCTCAATGCGGATACCTAAGGCTTTCTGTAGGTTGCGCACGAGCGCGAGCATGCGTTCCTTATTCTCTTCCGGGAAATATTTCTTGACATACATCTGTCCTACGGCCTCTCCCAGCGTTCCGTTGACAATACCTACGGCGCGTTTCCATAGAGGACTCGGCTCCTCGCGACCCGAGAGTACTTTGCCGTAGAAATCAAACGAAGTCATATAGATCTCTGTGGTCAGATAGGAAGCGGCACCTTCTATCACCTGCCATGCAAAGAGAGTCTTCAAATCCTCTAACGGCTCGTCTGCTAACATCTTGCCTGCTTCCTGCAGATGAGGTATCTGACCGATAGAGAGACTGTCTAATGTTACACCCAGCGCCTCGAAATAAGCCTTCCATTCTACTTGCGGCACCAGTTCTTGTAATTGGGCTACACTCATCTTGTTGTAGTTCCGTTGCGGATCGCGAAGCTCTACATTGCTATAGGCCGCTTTCGCCAGCCGCGTCTCCATACGAAGAATCGTCTGCGCTTTCTCTGCTGCGTTTTCAAATCCGAAAAGACCGAACATCTTCTCTACGTATTGGACATATGCTTCGCGAATGGAGCGTGTATGCTCGTCCTCATCAAGATAGTATTCTTTCTCGCCCAGCGAAAAACCGGCTTGGTATTCGTTCAAAATATTCATCGAACTATTCATAGCATCTGCATCTACGTACATAGCCCAAAGCTGGAAATCCATAGCGGCTCCCAGCACGCGGCTTAATTCCTCCCGGCTGCTGATGGCGTTGATCTCGGCCAATGTCTTCTCTACCGGTGCTATACCTTCCTGGTCGCGACGCGCGGTATCCATCGCCATATTGTACAGGTCGCCGATCTTCTGCTCGATAGATCCTCGGTTCTTTGTACTTTGTCCCTTTCTCTTTTCCGCGATTTCTTGTATCAGCCCGTTGACCTGCTCGAGATTATTCAGCCCTAATTTGTCAAACGAACCGAAACGGCTGTACTCCGGCGTCAATGGGTTATTGGCCATCCATCCGCCGCAGGCGAACTGATAGAAATCATTCTGAGGTACCGCCGTGGTGTCTAAATTCGCCAGGTCAATACCCGTGGTCTGTTGTTTGGTGGTGCAAGCTGTTGTCATAACTGCTAACGCTGCTAGCGTAAAAATAAGTTTTTTCATTTCTTTAATTTGATTTT
Source organism: Bacteroidales bacterium UBA4295 (assembly GCA_002395805.1). GTDB lineage: Bacteria > Bacteroidota > Bacteroidia > Bacteroidales > Paludibacteraceae > Colicola. Next base: position 30,829 of record DGVB01000007.1, read on the forward strand.
TTGCCGATTTTGCATGCAAAGGTACTGCTTTTTTGCCAATTATGCAAGTTTTGGAATAAAAAAACGCATAAACTTTTGCATACATGCAAAAAAAGCAGTACCTTTGTACCGCAAGAAATTATAGAATACCGTCATATGAGAAAACTCTATTTATTCGCGCTGGCCGCGATCCTGTTGGCCGGCTGCAGCCCCAAGAGAAATGAGGTGCAAGTAGGTACCGTCGTTAGGGATACTATCCTGGATGTACCCTGTTGTGTGTATCTGCCCTACCGCTATGCCGAGCGGGTGAAGCAGTACTCCGAAGTGTTCCCCGTCCTCTATCTCCAGCATGGGATGTTCGGTTCGGAGGATGACTGGACCAAGCAGGGACTGTTGCTCCAGAAGATGGATTCGCTACTGCAGAGAGGGGAAATCGTAGAGATGGTGGTCGTGATGCCGGATAATTTCTTAGGCAGTATCCCTCTCCCGGAGCGCAAGGCGCTGATGGCTGCGCCCGATATCACTCCTTCCGGAGAACCCTTTGATACGTCCGAAGGAAGCGCGCATTGGCGCAAACTGACTTACGATCAAGAGCGGGGATACGAGATGTCCGGCTACTGGATTAGACGTTTTGAGGAGTTTATGACGGCGGTAGAAGACCATTATAACGTTAGCCGGGAACCGAACCATCGTGCTATAGCAGGCTTGTCTATGGGGGGCTTCCATACCATGCATATCTCCCATTATCTGCATGGACGCTTCGGATATATAGGCCTGTTCTCAGCCCTTATCGTTTCGCCGGAAGAAGGGGAAGTGTATTCCAATTGGCAGGAAGAAGTACGTGCTCTCATGGCCGATGAACCCCTCTATTGGATAGGAATGGGCAGGGAAGATTTTCTCTATGACCAGCTCCAGATATATCGCCGATGGCTGGAAGAGAATCATCTTGAATATACCTATTATGAGAGCGCAGGTGGACATACCTGGCCTAATTGGCAGGATTATATCTGCCGGTTCCTGAAGAAAATTAAATAAAAAAATACCGGCTCGTTTGTAGCCGGTATTTTTCGTCTCCTCTTGTGTCTTGCTTAGCGAACGCGCTCGCAGTACGAACCGTCACGGGTATCAACGCGAACGATCTCACCCTCGTTGATAAATAGCGGTACGCGAATCTCTGCTCCGGTCTCCAGAGTAGCCGGTTTCAGCGTGTTCGTAGCGGTGTCGCCCTTTAGACCTGGCTCCGTGTAGGTAACGGCTAACTCTACCTTGGTCGGCAGCTCCGCAAACAGAATGGTCTCGGTCGTAGCGTCCGATACTACATCTACAGTGAAACCCTCTTTCAGAAAATCTACACCCGTAATCAAATCATGAGCGATAGGCACTTGCTCGAAGGTCTCGTTATTCATGAAGATATAGTCATCGCCCTCTTTGTACAGGAACTGGTACGGACGGCGCTCTACACGTACATCCTCCAGCTTCTCTCCGATATTAAAGCGGCGCTCCAGCACGCGACCATCTACTACATCTTTAAATTTTACACGCATGATGGTATTGCCTTTTCCAGGCTTTACGTGCAAAAACTCAATTACAAAATACAGACGGCCGTCCATGCGAATGCATACGCCGTTCTTAATGTCTTGACTGTTAATCATACAATTCGGTTTATAGTATTTACTCGTTTTTCTTGAAAATCGCTGCAAAAGTACAATTTTTTTTGCACATATGCAAATTTTTTAGTAATTTTGCAACCTAATTTGTCAAATTTATATGGAAGCATTAAGGAATTTTTTCGGTACAATAGATATCTGGCAGGTCTTGTCCTCGTTTGTTTTTCTGATTGCAATCATTGATCCGTTCGGCAATATCCCTATCACCATAGCGATGGAGAAGAAGGGGATTAAGATCCATGCGGACAAGGTGTGTATCGCCAGTCTGATTATTCTGTTGTCCTTCCTTTTTCTGGGCGAATGGATTCTGAAACTCTTCGGTGTGCAGATCGAGTATTTCGCGATAGCCGGTGGTTTTGTGATCTTCCTGATGGCGCTGGAAATGATTTTGGATATCACGATTTTCCAGAATGACAAACTGGAGGGCGAGATCGGTAGCGGCAGTTCGATAGTACCTCTGGCGTTCCCGATGTATGCCGGACCGGGCGCTTTCACAGCGCTGCTGGCTATCACGGCGGAGTACAGTATCGCGAGTCTGTGTATTTCCCTGCTCCTCTGTATGACCGTGCTGTATCTGGTGCTGATCGGTACCAACTGGCTTACCAAATACCTCGGCACAACGGCACTGTATATTATCCGTAAGTTCTTCGGAATAATCGTATTGGCTATTTCCTGCAAACTGATGTTCGGAAATCTTGCCGCTATCTTCTAAATAGGTATTTAAAAACTCTGATATTATGAAAAGTTTTTCTGAAATGACTATCGCGCTGGCTTCGGACCATGCGGGATTTGAACTTAAACAGCAAGTACAATTGTTCCTTGAGGACAATGGGGCAAAAGTGAAGGATTTCGGTTGCTTCTCTGCCGAAAGTTGTGACTACCCTGATTTCGCGCATCCCTTGGCTGAGGCCGTAGAAAAGGGCGAATATGAGTTTGGTATCGTCATCTGCTCTACCGGCAATGGCATTACCATGACGGCTAATAAACATCAAGGCATCCGTGCTGCGCTCTGCTGGGAAACCAAACTGGCGGAGTTGGCGCGTGCGCATAATAACGCGAACGTACTCGGCCTGCCGGCAAACTTCATCTCCGCGCCCAAAGCACTGGATATAGTGCGCACCTTCTTCCAAACCGATTTTGAAGGCGGACGTCATGAGCGCAGGGTTAATAAAATCGCGATGCATTAATGCCCTGCGATGTTATGGTAATTACGCACTGAGCCTCTTCGGCTTGGTGCGTATTACGCATATGCCTACATTCGTCTCTGTCGAACCCTCTTCACTATGCCAACTCCATTGCCCTGAGTGCCCGGTAGGCATATCTAACTCCATTCCTTCCGGGGAGGTGTTGGGGGCGGGGGCTTCTCCATTTATGTCTCTCGATGTCTGGTATCATGTGTTGGATCAGATTAAACCCTATGCGCATACCGTCCAATTCTATTTTCAGGGCGAACCTCTGCTGAATAAGACCCTGCCGCAGATGATTCGCTCCGCTCGGGAAGCAGGTCTCTATACGATTGTATCCACAAATGCGCAAGCGCTCACTCCTCAATGGGCGGAAGATCTCGTTCGCTCCGGTCTGAATCGTATCATTGTCTCTATGGACGGCCTGACACAGGAGAGCTATGGAGCGTACCGGATAGGCGGTAGTGTGGAAAAAGTGAAAAAAGCTCTCCGGTGGCTGCGCCAGGCTAAATCAATCTCTACTCCGTCAGCAAAGCGGTCTGTATTCTGTCAGCGAAGCAGTCTGACTATTGAGCTCCAAGTGCTGCGGCTTCGCACGAATGAACATGAGTGGCAGGAATTCAGAAAGCAATACAAAGCGCTCGGAGCAGACAGACTGATGTTCAAAACGGCTCAGTTGTACAACTATAGGGATGGTCATCCGCTCATGCCCTCCGACTCTCGTTATAGCCGCTATATCCAAGGCCAAGACGGCCTCTTTTATCGCAAATCCTTGCGCCACGGATGTCTGCGTGTATGGAGTGGGGTAGTGATCTCTGCTACCGGAGAAGTATTACCATGCTGCTATGATAAAAATCATGCTTATACTTACGGTAATATTATGGACACTCCGCTGCAGAAACTGTTTACGAACGAAAAATCCATCGCTTTCCGTCGTGCCGCTATACAAGAACAACCTCAAATCTGTCAGGAATGCTGGAGATAAAATGCTTTGAATTCGGCCCTTTCGGAACGAATACCTATGTAGTATCCACCGATGCAGGAATAATCCTTATCGACCCCGCTTGCTCTAACCAATATGAGCAGCAAGTGTTGTATAACTATATCAACTCGTCATTGAGCGGAGCGAAGCATTCCGTCATTCCATCATTAATAATAGTGGCTACCCACGGCCATCTTGACCATCTATGGGGCGCTGCATGGGCTACGGAGCAATGGCATACGCCTGTCTTGATGCACGAGGCCGATATCCCGATGGCAAAAGATATGCAGTCCCAATATGACCTATTCGGCATCCGTGCTACACCCCAGCCCTTCCCTATAGAACCACTAAACTCTCAACTTTCAACTTTCAACTCTCAACTTTCAACTTTCAACTCTCAACTTTCAACTTTCAACTCTCAACTTTCAATCCTCCACACCCCCGGCCATACTCCGGGCTCTGTTTGC